>JALHMT010000108.1 GCA_022843905.1 Rubrivivax sp. | reverse complement strand
ACATCGATGATGCGGTCGCCCGGCACGATGCCTTGCGGCGTGACTTCGACACCCGCGAGGCCGGCCTTGTGCGCTGCCGAACCAGGGGTAACACGCAACACGAACACGCCCTTGCTTCCAGTCAGCGCCAGCAGGCGCTGATTGAGCTGTTCGTCCACCTCAATGCCCAGCGCCGGACGGATGTACTTACCGGTCTTGATGAGTTGCGGGACTACGCGCATGACGGTGTCCACCGGCACGGCGAAACCAATCCCGGCCGAGGCGCCGGAGGGGCTATAGATCGCCGTGTTGATGCCGATGAGCCTTCCTGCCGAATCGAGCAGCGGCCCACCGGAGTTGCCAGGGTTGATGGCGGCGTCGGTCTGGATCAGGTGATCGATGGCCGGGCCGCCCGCTTCTCCGGGTAACGAGCGGTCGAGCGCGGAGACGATGCCGGTGGTGAGCGTCCAGTCCAGGCCGAAGGGGTTGCCGATAGCGAACACCTTCTGACCCACCTTGAGGTCGGCACTGGTGCCGACCGGCACGGCCGGCGGGCGCTTGAAACCGACGCCGATCTTGAGCACAGCGATGTCGTGCGCGGGGCTCGTCCCCACCAGTGCGGCCTGGTAGTCGCGGCCGTCGGCCAGTTTGACGGTGGCTTCGGACGCGCCCTGGATGACGTGGAAGTTAGTGACGACGTGGCCGGCGTCGTCCCAGATGAAGCCCGAGCCAGTGCCGCGCGGCACGGAGAAGACGTTGCGCGTCCAGACATCGCGTACCAATTGTGCGGTAGTGATGTAGACCACCGAGGCGCGCGATTTCTCGAACAGTTCGATGGTGGCTTTCTCGTCCGCCGCCAGATCGCCACGCGCCGTCACAGTGCGTTCTGCCGCCTCGCGCGGACTGAACCAGGCCTCGATGGCGGGCAGGAACTGCCACAGCAGCATGAGCGCGGCAATACAGGCGGTGATGAAGAGCCAGCGCCGGACGAAGTGGTCCGGCGCGGGACGTTGGTACGGGTCGGGGTAGGCCATGAGAAGTCTCCTGTTGATAGGCAATCAGCGCCACAGCCCGCTCGGGCGCCAGCGCGGTGGGCGCGGCGTCAAAGCGGATTCCGGCAAGAAATGGGGCGCGTGGAGTGGCAACGCTGATGCTGGCCCAGGCGCCAACGTCAGTAGGCGTGAGATGCGTTCTTGCGTGGCCGGATGTGTGCGCAACCAGGAGGGTTCGGGATTGCCCCATCCCGGCCACAACCAGGCGCGCCAGGAGCGGCTGACCCGCTCGATTTTCGCCAGCGCGGACGCAAGCCCCTGCGGGTCGCCAGTCAGTTCCGCAGCGAGGCGGTCAGCGTCGAACTCACGCACGCGAGACAAGCCGAGCTGTGCGAGCAGGGCCAGCTGGGGCGATGCGGCCAATAACAATAAACCAGGCCAATAGACCTCCGCCGCGCCAACCAGCAGCGCGGGCAGGCTCAGCAGGATCGCGATCTGTCCCATAAGGGCCAGTAGGCTCGTGAAGCGACTGACGGAATCCGCCAGCCCCATGACGCGCAGATCCTCACTGGCGATGTGCGCGATCTCGTGCGCGAGCACACCCGCCAGCTCGCGTGGGCTCAGGCGGCGCAGCAGGCCATCGGTGAGGGCGATCGATGCCTCCTGCTTCGATCCGGTGGCGAAGGCGTTGACGACGGCACTGGGCACGTAGTGCGGCACCGGCGTTGCGGGCAAACCGGCACGGACGGACAGCTCGTGCAACAGGGCCCAAATTTCCGGGGCTTCGTGTGGGTGCAGCGCCCGGGCGCGGTATAGGCGCAAGGTCAAGGCGGATGCGGCTGCCGGTTCCAGCAGCAGCGTGCCTGCAACGGCAAACAGCGCGAGCCACAGGTCGCTTTCCCCGAACAGCAGGCTTCCTGCGGCGGCTGCGATCCCGACCAGGGTCAGGACCAACAGCCCGGTCTGCAGGCGGTTGAGCCAGCGGTGTTGCAACAACGCCGCGCGCGGGTCACTGGGATGATGACGGGTCATGCTCAGATGTCTCGGCGGCGCGGTCGTCGCGCTCGCGCAGCAGCCAGTAAGTGGCACCAAGCGCCAGCGTGGCGCCTGCAAGCGCGGCGATCTTGCCAGGGCTCGCCTCGGGGTCGAGGATCACGAACTTGCGCGCCAGCGCGATCAGGCCGATGAGGATCACGGTCTTGACCTGGATGATGCTGTCCCGACGCAGCGCCACGCGCACGATGGAATGCTTGAACTCCATCGCGATCAAGAGCGTCATGATCATGCCGAACACACTCTGGAATACCTTGTGATCCAGGGGATTGAAGGCATCGAGAACCAGCAGCGTGAAGACGATGGAGATGAGCTGGAACAGCGACACCACGATGATGACGGCAATCACCGCCGACAGCACGAGCGCGACGACCTGCTCGAAGCGCTCGTAAAAACTCATGATGGCCAATTGGTCGCGCAAGACCTGAAGTGGGTTAAGGCGTGTTGATTTCATGACGATGAACTCCCTGGAAAACGGCTGCTGTCGAGACGGCGGCGCATTGCGCTGATGTGTCCTTCAATCAGCTCGGTCGACATGCCAAGCGTCGACATCACCTGTTCCGCCAGCCCAATAGCTGCGGCAAAGGATTGCTGGTACACGCGCACGTTGGGCATGGCGCGAAATGCATCGGCCGCGGTCGTACTTCTGCATGACACCCACAAGGTCAGCGCCGGACGGCGCTCGGCAATCGCCTGGGCGATGCGCAACGCTTGCTGGGCATGGGCGAACGTCAGCACCACCATGTGCGCATGCGTCAAGCCGGCAGCCAGCAAGGTATCGGGCCGACTGGCATCGCCATGGAACACCGGCGCGCCGGCGGCACGCGCGGCCTCGACCTTCTGCGCGTCCGCCTCCAGCAGCAGATGCGCCACGCCGGCGTGGCGAAGAATCTCGCTGACTGTCAGGCCAAGCTCGCCCGCGCCGCAAACGATGACATGGTCTCGATATCGCGCCGTCTGCGCGGCGATCTCGACTTCTTCAGCCTGGGGTGGCTGAATGACGCCGCCGGTGCGGCTCAAGAACCGGGCAAGTACATCGTGATGGCGGATCAGTAGCGGTGCCAGGGCCATGCTGAGCACCAGCGCAACTAGCATGGGTTGTACGACGGTCGCGGGGATCAGATGCTGCTGCAAGACCATGCCCAACAACAGCAGGGCGAACTCGCCGCCATGCCCCAACGCTATGCCCGTGCGCCAGGCATCGAGGGCGGACAAGCGCGTCGCCCGCAAGGCCAGGGTGTTGAGCCCGATCTTGACCGGTACCAGCACTGCCAGCCACGCCAACACCGTCAGCGGTGCCGAAAGAATCTGTGCTCCGTCCAGCTGCAGGCCGACAGTCACGAAGAACACCCCCGACAACACATCGCGAAACGGTTTGAGGTGGTTTTCCATGTGGTGCCGGACGTCGCTCTCGCCCAGCACCATCCCGGCCAGAAACGCGCCCAGGGCGGCGGATACGCCGACGGCGTGCGCAGCGGCGGCCGCGGCCACGACCACACACAAGGAGGCGAGCATGAACGCTTCCTCATGACCTTGGCGAGCCACCCAGCCCAGCAGGCCATGCAACAGACGGCGCGAAGCAACCGCCGCTGCTGCGAACAACACCAGCACGCCCAACACTTCGAGCAGCATGCTCTCGACCTTCGGCGACTCGCCGCGCGCCCAGATCGCCAGCAAGGCCAACAGGGGCACGCTGGCCAGATCCTGAAAGACCAGCACGGCGATGGCGCTGCGGCCATGGCGTGTGGTGAGTTCACCCTGGTCGGCCAACTGCCGGCTGACCAGCGCCGTGGAAGACATGGCCGCCGCAGCGCCGAGCAGCGCAGCGCTCTGAGCTGGCTGCCCCAACCCCATCAGCATCAGGGTCAGAGGTGCGGCCACAACGACCATCTGCAAACTGCCAGCCACCAGTACGGTCTTGCGAGTGAGCCAAAAGTGCCCGAGGGAGAATTCCAGTCCGACCATGAACAGCAGTAGCGCCACTCCCAGCTCGGACAGAAAATCAAGCGCTTCTCCCGGCGCGATCACGCCGGTGACTGAGGGGCCCAGTAAGGCGCCGGCGGCGAGGTAACCCAGCAAGGCGGGCACTCTGAGCGCAGCCGTCACCACAGCCGCCAGACTGCACGCCGCCAGCAGACTCAGCGTAACGCCCAGCAGGCCCTGCATCGGTCAGCGCCCAAGCTGTGCCGATACCCAGCGCACGATGTCCTGCACGCCCATGGCGCCGGCCTGACGGGCGATCTCACGTCCCCCCTGGAACAGGGCCAGTGTCGGGATGCTGCGGATACCGAACTGCGCGGCCAGGTGGGGCTCAGCCTCGGTATTCACCTTTGCCAGCCTGATCCTGGGTTCGAGCTGGTGCGCCGCTTGCTGGAACTGCAGGGCCATCATCTTGCACGGCCCGCACCATGGCGCCCAGAAATCGACCAGCAGCGGCAGATCGCTGCGCTCCACGTGGCGCGAGAACGTCGCCGTGGTCAACTCGATGGGCTCGCCCGTGAACAAGGGCTGCTGGCAGCGGCCGCAGTTGGGACGATCCGCGAGCTTGGCGGCCGGCACGCGGTTGATGGACTGGCAGTGCGGACAGACGAGGTGAAGATCATTCTTCATGGTTCGCCTCCTTGGACCACAGTGAGGCTGCCGCGCTTCGGGTCACAGACAATGCCGACCAATCAACGCCTTGGAGCCGATCGTTCCCGTCTTTGCTTACTCCGGCCTCTTCCAAATGAGCAGCGATGAACGCTTCGGCCTGCATGAGCCACCTTTGGACAGTATCTTCCTTACTAGGAATCAGCAGGATTTCAGAGACGCTGCTGGCATCCAGCCCGTCCACACGGATAAGCAGAAAAATGCGCCGCCACAAACGCGGCATGTCCTTCAGCAGGTCGAATACAAAAGCGAACTCGCTCGACCAATCAACTAGCTCCTCCTGTTCCGCGATCGTTGCGACATCGGGATGCTGACTGTCAGCGATGATATCGGCCAGCCTGAGTGTGTCATCGGGCTGATAAAATTCGAAGACTTCCTCTTCCACCATGGCCTCGGCGACGTCCTGGGCATCCGCTTCGACCGGCGCGTCCAGAGAAACGAATTCGCCAAATTGCCGGCTGTTTGCCACTTCGTGATCCAGGACGGCGAACAGATGCTTCAGAAGACCGAAGTAAGTCGCTTTTTCTTCCGGCACGGATTGCCATTCCACCTCAGCTTGGACAATCGCTTCATCCACCACGTCGCGCAGCGTCGGATAATCGCGCGGTAAATCGCCGACGGCACGCAGATAAGCCAGCTCACGCCTTGCGACAGCTTCAAGTTTCGACAGTAGAGGCATTCGGGTCACTTTGGCCTCATGGGCGGCTGACGCGGGTTTTGCGGCAATCCGCACCTTGAGCTCGCGCAAGCGCTCGCGTCGTGCTTTGCGCTTGATTTGATCCTGAGCATGCAGTCGGTCAAAATGCTTCTTGGCCTGACGGAACAACGACTGTGCGAGCATCTGCGCGAGGGGCGTCAGCTCGTCATGTGATGCAGTAACGCTGACAATCTTTTTGCCGGGCAGGTGCATATAGCCACTGGCCAGAAATTGCCGCTTGATCTTGTCGCGATCAAGGACGATTTGAAGTTGCGCTGAATCTTTAGTGTGTTTGTCGAGCAATGGCTTGAGGGCGTGCTCGATCACATTTCCCAAAGCTCTCTGCCAAGGTTCATGAAACTCTTTGTCGATAGCTCGATAGCTATATTGCATCTGCATGTATGACTCCTTCGATGTCATTTCTATGGAGGTATGAATCGAGGATGCTCATATCCATAGAATTTAGTTTGACCCGCTCTTATCCCTGGCGCGTTTTGCGAAGACGCCAACTCAAGAACAAAAGCGTGACACCATAGACTGCCGCATAGAAGCCCAACAGCCAGCCTGCGGCCAGGAATGACTCGACCGGACGGGAAAAAAATATCCACAAGACGATAGCGCCAAGGACAATCGAGAGCAGTCCACTGAAGGCAAGCCAAATTTCACCCTTGATTTCTTGACGCAGCCGAACGGCGGCGGATATCTCCAGCACACCGGTGAAAATCGCCCAGAAGCCCACGCTAGCCCATAAAAAAGAAGCCAAGACTATCGTGGCGACCCAAGGAGCAACCAGGACGACGACGCCCGTAAGTATGCCGACAATGCCGCTGAACAGCAGCCAGCCCCAGCGCTCTTTTTTCTGGATATGGCGCACCGCTGCAACCAAGTTGAAAGCGCCATTGACCAAGGAAAATGCGCCGAACACTAAGGTCATGGCCAACAGAGCCGATTGTGGCATCCAGAACGCAAGGGCTGCGAAAATCAATGCCAAGACACCGCGCAACGCAAAAATCCACCAATTTTCGGTCAATGAACACAGTGTTTTGGTGGGATCATCCGCACTGGAATCGGTGATGGTGTCTGTATTCATGCTATATCTCCTAAAGATCTAATGGGGTGAAAAAGCAAACACTCCTGAGCCAAGAGAGGGGCGCGACGCGCCCCTCTTACGCCCTATCCAGCGGTTTCAGAACAACTTGGACAGCTTTGCCTTGATTTCATCGAGCCAGCCTTTTCCGCCGCCTCCCCCAGCCGTCTTTTGCTTGACTTTCTTGAGTTCAGCATATAGGGGCTCAAAGTCCTTCTTCTTTCCATAGCCCAGCAGTTCTGCCATTTCCAACTGCTGCCGCGCTTCTTTCAATAATGTCTCCAGGCGCTCATTGGACGCTTCGCTCCGCTGACCATCTTCTACCAAGGTCTCGGCGCGCTTCAGGAGCAGCCTGGCGCGCAGGGCGGGCAGCGGATGCACGCTGCGCGTCTCGACCAGCGTGCTGAGCGCTGCCTGCAGCGCGGCTTTGGCTTCTTCAATCTTGCCCTGATCGATCAGCGGCACGACTGACTTCACGGCTGCGGGATAGGACGCCAGAGGGATGTTGGTGACCGCGATCACGATTTCACTGGCCAGCAAAGCCAGCACGTGACGTGCCTGTTGCACCTCGCCATGTTTGAGGGCATCCAGCGCCTCGTCGGTCATCGCCTCAATGGTTTCCGTGTTGGCGAACAAGTCGTGCACGATGGTGCGCACATCAACGGGGGCCAGGGCGAGCGTGGGTTCGCGCGCGACGATCAGCTCCAGCTTTCCCGTCACTTCGGCCAGCGTTGCCAATGCGCGTGCAGCGTCCTTGCCGTCAAGTGCGGCCAGCGCTGATTTGGTCAGCGCCAAGGCCGAGACGGCCTCATCGAGGACTTGTTTACGTTTGTCTGCCGCCTGCGAGTCCGTTTCCTTCTGAACCTCAGGCTGTACCTCCGTGACGACTTCAGGCTTGGCCTGTGGACTGACAGGAAGGCTGCTTACCGCGGCCTGTTCGTTTATTTCTTTGTTCGTCGCATTGGGATTCGATGTTTGCTCATTCATGGTGAATCGCGCCGGGTTCCGCGGAGGCCCGTTGGTTTAAGTCAGACGGTCACGGCCTGACCAGCGCGTTGCTGATGGTAATTGGCTTCGAACTCCGCAGGCGGGACATAGCCCAGCGGTCCCATCAGCCGATGATGGTTGAACCAGGCCACCCATTCCAGCGTCGCGAGTTCCACCGCTTGCTTGGTCTTCCACGGCCCGCGCCGGTGAATGACCTCGGCCTTGTACAGGCCGTTGATGGTCTCGGCCAGTGCGTTGTCGTAGCTGTCACCCTTGGAGCCCACTGAGGGCTCGATGCCGGCCTCAGCCAGCCGCTCGCTGTAGCGAATCGACAGGTATTGCGACCCTCTGTCGGAGTGGTGCACCAGGCCGCCGCCCTCGCTCGGCTTGCGGTCATACAGCGCCTGCTCCAGCGCGTCGAGCACGAACTCGGTGTGCATCGAACTGCTCTGCCGCCAGCCGACGATCCGCCGGCTGAACACGTCGATGACGAACGCCACATAGACCCAGCCCTGCCAGGTCGAGACGTAGGTGAAGTCCGAGACCCACAGTTGGTTCGGCCGCTCGGCCCGGAACTGCCGATTGACGCGGTCCAACGGGCATGGCGCCTTGGGATCAGGAATGGTGGTCCGCACCGCCTTGCCTCGGCGCACACCCTGCAGCCCGAGTTGGCGCATCAGCCGCTCGACGGTGCAGCGCGCCACGGCGATGCCTTCGCGGTTGAGCTGGCGCCAGACCTTCTCGGCGCCATAGACCTGATGGTTGGCCTGCCAGACGCGCTGTACCTGAGGTAGCAGTTGCACATCGCGCTGGGCTCGCAAAGAGCGCAAGGCCGGGCTGCGCTGGCACGCGGCGTGGCGCCAGTACGCCGATGGGGCAATCTGCAAGACGCGGCAGATCGACTCGACCCCAAGCTGCTGGCGGTGCTGATCGACGAACGCCTTTAGGACTTGATGCGGCGGTCGAGCTCCGCCTGGGCGAAAAACGCGCTGGCCAGCTTCAGGATCTCATTGGCCTTACGCAGCTCCCGCACCTCACGCTCCAGGTCCTTGATGCGCTGAGTGTCAGCAGTCGTGACCCCATCGCGCTGTCCAGCATCGACCTCGTGTTGCTTTACCCAGGTATGCAGTGTCTGCGGCACGCAGCCGATCTTGCCAGCGATGGACTCGATGGCAGCCCACTGCGATGGATGCTCTCCTCGGTGCTCCAGCACCATGCGCACGGCGCGCTCGCGAACTTCAGGCGAAAACTTCGGGGACTTCTTCATGGCTCCATTCTCTACAGTTGGAGCCTCCGCGAAACCCGGGGCGATTCAACCCTAGGATTGGCCCCAACGCTGATGAAGGGCGCCCCCGGCTTGAGAGCCAGGTGCACGTGGAGCCCAGGGTCATCGGCTCTACCGGCTGATGCGTGCTCAGCATCAGCGCAGATGGGGTTGTCGCGCAATCGCGAGATGCGCCAACTGACTTCGCCCCATGCTTGCTGCAACGACGTCAAATCGGCTGCGAACAGACTCTTCCCATCACGCCAGATCTCCATCTGCCGCGTTGCGTTGGGCCGGCCAACGACATGTGCGTGACTGTCCAGACCGTGCTCACGCAAAACATTCATGGCGATGCCGCGGTCGGACGCGCGGATTTGAATAAGTACCCCGAGCTCTTCCGAGAACAAGGCGCTCAATGCCGACTTCTCCGCGGCGAGGGTGGCTATGTCCAAGCTCAAACCAGTTTGCCCTGCGAAGGCCATTTCGCAGGCTGCAGCCCAAAGCCCGCCATCGGAGCGGTCGTGATACGCCAGCAGCCTGCCGGCGCCGCGCAACTCATTGATGGCGGCAACTAGGGAGACCAACAGTCGAGGGTCGTCCAGGTCTGGCACCTCGTTGCCGAACTGGTTCAGCGTCTGCGCCAGGATTGACCCGCCGAGACGGTGCTTGCCCTGACCAAGGTCAATGACCAGCAGGAGTGAGTCCTCTCGCTTCCACTCAGGCGTCAGAGTTTTTCTCACGTCACCGATGCTCGCGAAGGCCGTGACGATGAGCGACACGGGCGAGGTGACCTGGTTGCCATCCCACTTTGTGCGCATGGACAACGAGTCCTTGCCAACGGGTATCGAGATACCCAGTGCTGGGCACAGTTCCATCCCCACTGCTCTGACGGTGTCGAAAAGCGCGGCGTCCTCCCCAGCTTCACCGCATGCCGCCATCCAGTTTGCACTGAGCTTGACGCGGGCCAGTTCGATGGGTGCGGCCAAAAGGTTCGTGATGGCCTCTCCCACAGCCATACGCCCAGAGGCCGTAGCATTGACCGAAGCAAGCGGCGTGCGCTCGCCGATGCTCATCGCTTCGCCGGCGAAACCCTTGAAGTCGGCCAAAGTGACGGCACAGTCCGCCACCGGCACCTGCCAAGGTCCAGCCATCTGGTCTCGATGGCTCAGTCCTCCAACTGTGCGGTCGCAGATGGTGACTAGGAACCTCTTGCTGGCAACGGTTGGGTGGCGCAGCACATCCAACGCGGCCTGCTCCAGCTTCAGGTCGGTCAGGTTTAGCGCGCCGCCGTCGCGCGCCACGCGAGTCACGTTGCGGTGAGTCTTGGGCGGCTTGCCGAGCAGCACATCCATCGGGATGTTGATGGGATCGCTGATCGCTTCCGCTTCGCCGTCAACCAGAATCAGAACCCGCTCTTCGGTCGTCACTCCGACAACGGCAAACGGGCAACGCTCACGCTCGCAGAAGGATTCGAAGATGCGCAAGTTCTCTGGCGCGATGGCCAGCACGTATCGCTCCTGGCTCTCGTTACACCAAATCTCCTTCGGGGAGAGACCAGACTCTTCCAGCGGCACTTGGCGCAGGTCAAAGCGCGCCCCTCGGCCTGCGTCATTCACAAGTTCGGGGAAAGCGTTCGAGATGCCACCAGCGCCCACATCATGAATGGCCAGCACGGGGTTCTCTTGGCCCAGGCCCCAGCAGTGGTTGATAACCTCCTGCGCACGCCGCTCGATCTCAGGATTTCCGCGCTGCACGGAGTCGAAGTCCAGCTCGACCGCGTTAGTGCCTGCCGCCATTGAGCTGGCAGCGCTGCCGCCCATGCCAATACGCATGCCTGGGCCGCCGAGTTGGATCAGCAAACTGCCAGCGGGGAATTCAATCTTCTTGGTCAGGTCGGACCGAATCTGACCTAGACCACCGGCTAGCTTGATGGGCTTGTGATAACCCCGGCGCACCCCGTCCACCGTCTGTTCGAAAACGCGGAAATACCCGGCCAAATTGGGTCGGCCGAACTCGTTGTTAAACGCCGCGCCACCCAACGGGCCTTCAATCATGATCTGAAGCGCCGACGCGATGTGTGCAGGATTGCCAACTGGGTTCAGTTCCCAAGGCGCGGAGAGGCCAGGTAGGTACAGGTTGGACACCGAGAAGCCCGTCAGTCCCGCTTTGGGCTTGGATCCACGGCCGGTGGCACCCTCGTCGCGGATCTCGCCCCCAGCGCCGGTGGATGCGCCCGGGTAGGGCGAGATGGCCGTCGGGTGGTTGTGGGTCTCTACCTTCATCAGCACCTGGGCATGCTCATGGCGCGCCACGTAAGCCGCTCCTGGCTGTGGCGCCGGCATCCATCGCTCTATCGCATGGCCTTCCATCACGGCAGCATTGTCCGAATACGCGATGACGGTGTTCTGCGGGTTCAGCTTCTCCGTATTACGGATCATGCCGAAAAGGCTCAGCGGCTGCGCTTCGCCGTCCACTGTGAAGGCTGCGTTGAAGATCTTGTGCCGGCAGTGCTCGCTATTAGCCTGCGCAAACATCGTCAGCTCGACGTCGCTGGGGTTGCGGCCGAGTTCCTTGAAGCTGGTAAGCAGGTAGTCGATCTCGTCCTCGGATAGCGCGAGACCCAGATGGAGGTTGGCCTCCTCCAGCGCCGCCCTGCCCTTGCCCTCTATATCTACGTGAGCCAGTGTCTCGGCAACGCGCGGTTCAAAAAGTTGTGCGGCGTCCTCGCGGCTATAGAACACTGATTCTGTCATCCGGTCATGCAGCACCGCTGAAAACGCCTCTCGCTCTCTCTCGCTGAACTCCTCTGCACCAGTGATAGGACTGGGCTTCATCGAGATGCGATATTCCAAGACACGCTCAACTCGCCGCAGGACCAAGCCACAGTTGCGCGCAATGTCAGTGGCCTTGGAGGCCCAAGGACTGACAGTCCCTAACCGCGGTGCAACTACGACAAGCAAGCCCTTGGAGATGACACTTGCCGGCTCGCCGTACGACAACAACGCCGCAAAACGATCCCGTGCATCGGCCGACAGTGCATCGTCTGTCCAGAGCCAATGCACCGCCTGACAGCTCACGCCACATACTCTGTCGCTGATCAGCCGCAGGCGAGCCACAAGTCCTTTGGCGCGAAAGGCAGATAAAGCGTTACCGCCTTCGAAGTATTGGATGTACATGGGGCTCGTGTCGTTTGAACGGATTCAGTAGACGTTCAGATGCTGGTTGGTGCCGTCCACGTCGCACGGCGCCGCCATCAGCGACTGGACGGAAAGTTAGGGCGCTACTCCCAAGCCCCCCTTGGCCTATATGAGTACCTGCGCTCGGCCAGCCCCTCCAGGCATCCTCCGGTCGGACTTCAGAAGTCGCAGCAAGCCAATCCGGCGAGCGGCTGTATGCAAATCAGTACCCACCGTTTAAGTGAGCCCCCTATACGCAGCAATTCAACCATCAAACTGCAAATGCCGCCTAGCGCCACCGCCAAAGACAATATTGACGTCGCTTGCTTGGATCCAAAAATTGTTGACGTCGTGCTGGCGCTTCGGGAGGCCGGCTACAACACCCAAGCGTCCTGCCAGGGACATGGACTTCCGCTCTATCTTCCACCATTTGTCGCGTTCAAAGCGGCAGAGGCACATGTAGCACGGCTGTCAATTCTCCTAAGGGAAGATGCGGAGTCAGCGGCTCCGCAGCTCAACTGGGGCTGGCACATCGATGCCGGCTTTGACCACGAGCACCGAATCACCTACCGACTAACTATCGAGAATCCGCGAAGACCGTGGTACCGCTGGTTGCGACACAAGATGGACCGAGACTTGGTGCTATTGCCAAAGCTTTTGAAAATCGCCGCGCACGATGTCCAGCGGAGTGATCCCCTTCCATTCGTAGGCGCCTAGAGCCACCAAGCCCAAGACAAGCATTGCAAGGAACAAAAACGTCTTGAGCTTCCTATCCGCTCGCTCGACGCCAAAGGGGTCGGTCGAGTTGCACGAACCACAGGTCTTCGCGGTGGGGCTGATTGGCTTATGGCAGTCGACGCAGGGAACTAGGTTCTGTTTCTTGGGCATTGGCATGAAGGAATCCGAATAGATTGCCCGACGCCCAGGACATCCCTTGGGCGCGGTAAATGGTTAGTAGGTCAGTGTCCCCATGCGATGGGATGAAACGCCCGCCAGCGCTTTACCGAACGTCCAGTTCGCATGCCCGATAGTCCGTGCGGATCTCAATAGTCGGCTGCCTTGATGCATGCGCTCCCAAAGCGTCGACACCTGTGCATTACATTGCCAGCACCTGACCGAACGGAAAGTTCGCGGCTGTCATTGAAAACCACAGGGAGCGGATCATGTACACAGCATTTAACGTCTCGACGAACCTAGCGACGGTTCAGCAACTCGAGTCACCGGCGTCGTTGTCTCTCCTTCAGGAACTGACAAAGCGCCCTCTAACCGCAAGCGCGAACACACGGTCGAGCATTCAGCAAAGGATCACCTCTATGCTCGATCCAGATGGAACAATCAACGCTGAACGCATGAGGGAGGACTGGTTCCCCGAGGTCAAGTGCAACGTCTTTCTGTCTCACGCGCACGCAGACAAGACGCTGGCAGATGCGTTTGTTCGGGCCCTGGAGCGTCGTTTTGGGATTACGTGCTTCGTGGATGCGGACGTCTGGGGCTACATCGGAACCTTGCAGAAGGCTATCGATGAGAGGTGGAGCAGGAAACCTGGGGAAGGGTCAGGCACGCTTTACGACCACAAAAAGGTTCTGTCCAGCAGTGCTCACGTCCACATGATGCTGATGAGTGCGCTCGCGAAGATGATGGACAGCTGCGAGTGTTTGATGTTCCTGAACACCCCCGCTTCTGTCGCCGTAAAGGATGCGACCACCGGCGCATCTGCCACCTTCTCTTCTTGGATCTATGGGGAAGCCGCGCTTTCGTCCATCATCAGGAGGCGCTATCCCTCGGAGCATCGCCCACGTAGGGTGCGCGCAGTTGTTGAGTCGTTCGAAGACGAGTTGCCTGGCGTAAAGTACAAACTACCCCTTGACCACATGCGAGAGCTGGGAAACGCCAAGCTTCTGGAATGGAATCGTACGCCCGTCAACGGTGCGACAAGCGCACTGGACGCGCTGTACAAGTTGACTGACTCACCGAACTAATCCTCGCTATCATGCTGCGACTCAAGGAGGACCGACGTGCCCACTGATATCCCGAAGAAGGACGAATGGATTGGCGACCGGGCTGCCGTGCAGGCACACTTGGCGATGATCCAGGCAATAGTGGCTCGCCTAGCTACGGCTAGTGCTTCGAGCAAGACATGGTGCGTTGCCCTTGTGGGCGCAGTCACGAGTCTGTCCGGAGCTACACGCCAGCCGGCCATCTTGAGCTACGTCGGTGTCGCAGTGGCAATATTTTGGTTTCTCGACGTTCGATACCTGGCACAGGAGAAAGCGTTTCGCGAGCTGTTCGAAAGGCTCGCAGCCAAGATCGGCAAGCTGGATTCGTATTGCCTTGAGGACGTTTTCGTCATCAAAGCTCCGACGACTGGCAAGCACATCGCTGACGCTTTGCTTTCTTGGTCCACTTCGCCGATGTACATCGCAATACTTGCTGCCTATGGCATCGCATGGTGTCGAGGCTGGGTAAACCTTCTAGCAGCCGCATAGAAGGCGCCCTACTTCCGCTACGGGTCCTATCCGGCACGCACCTGGAGGTTCGTTGTGCGCATAAATGTCCTTGGCAGACCCACAGGGGACGCGGTCACCTTTCTAAAGGCGTTGAGAAGACACTGCCGGTCGTTGAACATCGACCTTGAGCTGGTTAACCGCCATGGGACCCCGGCCGTAACGGTAGTTTTTCCCGCAGACCCGCTCGGATGGACCACTGCTGATTTCGGTCGCCACGAGCACCTTGCCAATGCCAAGCACTCTGTAATTCCCGTAGTTGACACTGCAACACAGGCCGGCAGTTTGCCGAGAGCTGTGCGACGCTTTAACGCTTTCCAGCAGACGCTCTGGGGCTCCGGCTGGCACGAAGGTCTGATAGACGAGGTTCTGAGCCATGCTTGGCTTCGGAGACGGGAGCGCAGGGTATTCATCAGCTACAAGCGAACCGACAGCGAACTGATCGCGAACCAGCTTCACGATGCGCTGACTCGACGTGGCTACACCGCATTCCTGGACGACGTGTCGATACCGAAGGGACTCGACTTTCAAGCCGAGTTGAAGTGGTGGCTCAACGACGCAGATTTACTGTTGGTGCTGCTTAGTCCGAATTTTGAAGAGTCGCCGTGGTGCATGGAGGAGATAGCGTTCGCGCAAGGGCGATCGGTACCCCTTGTAGTCGTTGAATGGCCCGACTCTGCATACGGCAGCGTTCCATTTGCCGCCGCCTCTCAGCCTCCTCTTCGGCCAT
The DNA here is from genome assembly GCA_022843905.1 of Rubrivivax sp. Classification (GTDB taxonomy): domain Bacteria; phylum Pseudomonadota; class Gammaproteobacteria; order Burkholderiales; family Burkholderiaceae_C; genus Rubrivivax. Next base: position 189 of record JALHMT010000108.1, on the reverse strand, counting down.
CCATTCAGAGGGCCGCCAGCGACGAGCAGCGGCTGAAGCTAAGTGACCTTGCTCGCGCTTCAGACTTTGATGGGGCGTTGGGAGCCGAGCTTTGGGACTGCGTTCTCGAGAATGAAGCTGTGCGGAGGATATTGGCCCTGTGCGCGCGAGAACGCTCAAAGGCCATCCTACGCCGCATGGAGGACCTAG
>JALHMT010000107.1 GCA_022843905.1 Rubrivivax sp. | reverse complement strand
CGTCGTCGGCAGGCGGCGGGGCCGCAGGCGGCGTTCGCGCCACGCGTGGTGGGCGGGGCGCGGCGGCGCGCACCGGCTGGCGCCAGGGGTCGCGTTCGGGTGCGCTGGGCTTGAGCTTGATCTTCGGTCGGTCGGTCATCACGCCATTGGAGCACGGGCCCGCGTTCGGGGCACCCCCAGCCGGTCTTGGGGCGACCTGGGGATGCCGCTAGGGCCGCGCGGCCTGTCCGCCCGAGGGCCCGGGCCGATAAGCCTGCATGGCTGTTCAACTTGCATCGAGATCCGCATGACGCTGGCCGACTGGCTCAATCCCTGGCGCTCCGGACCCTTGCCCGGCATGGCGCGCGACGCGACCCCCGACGACCAGGCCGCGCTGCAGGCCTTGTGCGCCGCACTGCTGCCGGTGTGGGCCCACCACTGCGCCCTGGCGCGAACGCAGGCCGAGTCGGCGGTGGCCGAGATCCTGGGCGCCTTCGCCGAGCTCACGCCGCGCCTGCGCCACGCCGTCGAGGAATCGCGCGGCGCCTCGGCCTCGCTGGGCGGCGGGCAGGGCGGTGCCGGCGGCATGGTGCAGGCCTGCCGTGAAACGCTGATGCCTCTGTCCGACAGCATCGAGCGCACCGTGCAGGACAAGGCGGCCATGCTGGACGGCGTCAAGCAGCTCGGCGCGCTGGCCGGCGAGTTGCAGACCATGGCCGACGATGTCGGGGTGATCGCGCGCCAGACCAACCTGCTGGCCATCAATGCGGCCATCGAGGCGGCGCGTGCCGGTGAGGCCGGGCGCGGATTTTCGGTGGTGGCAGCCGAAGTGCGGCGGCTGTCGGCACAGTCGCAGGCCACCGGGCAGTCGATCACCGGGCGCGTGCGCCTGGCCACCGAGGCCATCGCCCGCGTCGAGGCCCTGGCCCAGGTCTCGGCGGCGCACGACGCCGAGGCCGCCGACCACGCCCGCAGGACGATAGACGGCGTGCTGGCGACCATGGGCGCGACGCTCACCACGCTGGACGCCGCTTCCACCCGCCTGGCCGACGACGCACAGTCGGCGCAGCAGCAGATCCAGCAGCTGCTGGTGAGCTTCCAGTTCCAGGACCGGCTGAACCAGGTGCTGACGCTGCTGCACGGCGACATGCAGCGCCTGGCCGCCCTGCTGGAGCAGCGCGACACGGCCCCCGGCGAGCTCGATCCCAACGCCTGGCTGGCCCGTCTGGCAGCGAGCTACGCGATGTCCGAGCAGCGTCAGGCGCCGGCGCCGAGTGCGCCGCGCGGCAGCAGCACGCCCGCCGCCGCCCCTGCAGCCGCGGCCGCGTCGTCCGCGGTCGACTTCTTCTAGAGACGCCCATGGCCAAGACCATCCTCGTGATCGACGACTCCTCCAGCCTGCGCATGGTCGTCAAGATGACGCTGCAGGCCGCCGGCTACGACGTGCTGGAGGCCGACGACGGCCTCACGGCGCTGAAGGTGCTGGACGGCCGCAAGATCCACCTCGCCGTCTGCGACGTGAACATGCCGGGCCTGGACGGCATCTCCTTCGTCGCGAAGGCGCGGCAGCTGCCGGCCTACCGCTTCCTGCCGGTGATCATGCTGACCACCGAGGACCAGCAGTCCAAGAAGGAGGCCGGCAAGGCCGCCGGCGCCCGGGCCTGGATCGTCAAGCCCTTCCAGCCGCCGATGCTCGTCGACGCGGTCGGCAAGCTGTGCCTGCCATGAGCGGCCCGACCCACATCGCCGGCCTCCGGCTGGTCGAGCCGGAGCTGACCATCTACCAGGTGCGCGATCTGCGCAGCGCCTGGCTGCAGGCCTATGCCGAGGGAGCCCGCGGCTTCGACCTCTCGGCCGTCACCGAGATCGACGGGGCCGGGGCGCAACTGATGGCGTCGCTGGCCGCCTACGGGAAGCGAGAGGCCGACCCGGTGACCTTCAGCTCGGCCAGCGCCGTGGTGCGGGAACTGCTGGAACTGCTGGGTGCCGGCGCGCTGCTGGAGCCGGACTTCGAAGGAGCAGGTCATGATGCGTGAAGACCAGATCCTGGCGCAGGCACGCGTGGCCTTCATGGAAGAGGCGCGCGACCTGCTCGGTCAGTTCGAGTCTGCCTTGCTCTCGCTGGCCGGCGCCCCCGACCCCGACTGCATCAATGCCGCCTTCCGCGCCGCGCACACCATCAAGGGCTCGGCCGGCCTGTTCGGCTTCAGCGAGGTGGTGGGCTTCACGCATGACGTGGAGGCCCTGCTCGACCGCGTGCGGACCGGCGAACTGGCGGTGAGCGACAACATGGTGTCGCTGCTGCTGGAATGTCGCGACCACATCGGGGGCCTGCTGGACCACCTTGATGGCAAGCAGGGCGCCCAGGGCCTGAGCCCGCACCTCTTCGCCAACAGCGCGCGGCTGGGCGAGGCGCTGCGCCGGATCGGCGGTCTGGGACCGGGCGGGCAAGGCAGGCAAGAGCCCGCAGCCGCCGTCGCCATCCCCGCACAGGTGGTCGAGGGCGACGACTGGCTGCTCCACATCCGATTCGGTCTGGAGACCTTCCAGATGGGCTTCGACCCGGCGTCGTTCCTGCGCTACCTGCCCACCGTGGGCGAGGTGGTGGGCAACGAAGCGCTGCTGGGCGAAGTGCCGGCGCTCGACCTCATCGACCCCGAGCAGTGCCACCTGAGCTTCGTGCTGCGCCTGCGCAGTGCGGCCGAGAAGGCCGCCATCGAACAGGTGTTCGAATTCGTCGCCGACAGCATCAGCCTGAACATGCTGCCGCCGCGCAGCAAGCTCGACCAGATGTTCGCCCTGCTGGCAGGACACGACGACGACCGCACCCTGCTCGGCGACCTGCTGGTGCGCATCGGCGCCGTCACGCCGCGCGAGCTGGAAGCGGCGCTGGCCTCGCACGCGTCGGCGCAGGTGGCAGGCTCGCCGCCGCCACCGCCGCGCATCGGCGAAGCGCTGGTGCAGCGCGAGGCCGCGCCGCCCGAGGTGGTGCAGGCCGCCATCGAGCGGCAGGGCGCGCTGCGTGACCGCCGCGGCGAGGAGTCGCGCTTCGTGCGCGTGGCCGCCGACAAGCTCGACGCGCTGATCTCGCTGATCGGCGAACTGGTGATCGCCGGCAGCGCCACGCGCATCCTGGCCGACCAACGCACCGACGCCGTGCTGGCCGAGGCCGCGGCCCGCGTCTGCAGCCTGGTCGAAGGTGCACGCGACCGCGCGCTGCAGCTGCGCATGGTGCCCATCGGCGACACCTTCTCGCGCTTCAAGCGCATCGTGCACGAGGTCGGCCGCTCGCTGGGCAAGGACGTGGAACTGGCCGTCAGCGGCGGGGACGCCGAACTCGACAAGAGCATGGTCGAACAGATCGTCGATCCGCTCACGCACCTCGTGCGCAATGCACTCGACCACGGCCTGGAAACACCGGCCGAGCGCACCGCCGCCGGCAAGGCGCCGCGCGGTCAGCTCGCCCTCAACGCGTACCACGAGTCGGGGTCGATCGTGATCGAGGTCAGCGACGACGGCCGCGGACTGTCGCGCGAGCGCATCCTGGCCAAGGCGCTGGAGCGCGGGCTGATCGCGCCGAGCGTGGAGCTGAGCGACGCCGAGGTGCACCAGCTCATCTTCCTGCCGGGCTTCTCGACCGCCGAGACCGTCACCGACCTGTCGGGCCGCGGTGTCGGCATGGACGTGGTCCGCCGCAACATCGAGGCGCTGCGCGGCGAGGTCTCGCTGGCCAGCACGGCCGGCGGCGGCTCCACCGTGCAGATCCGGCTGCCCCTGACGCTGGCCATCATCGACGGCTTCCGCTTCGAGGTGGCCGGCCACCAGTTCGTGGTGCCGCTGGACCTGGTGGTCGAATGCATCGAGACGCCGGCCGAGGCCGCCGCGCTCGCCCAGGGCGCCCATGGCAGCTGCTTCAATCTGCGCGGCGAGGTGCTGCCGCTGCTGTGCCTGCGTCGCCACCTGTCGCTGCAGGGCCCCGAGGCCGCACAGCGCAGCGTGGTGGTGATGCGGGCCGGCGGACGCAAGCTGGGCGTGCTCGTCGACCGCCTGCTCGGCGAGCACCAGACCGTCATCAAGCCGATGGGCCGCCTGTTCCGCAAGCTGCGCGGCTTCAGCGGCTCGACCATCCTGGGCACCGGTTCGGTGGCCCTGATCCTCGACATCCCGGCGCTCGTCGCGATGGCCGATCCCGGCTCGTCGCGCGTGGCACGACTGCCTTCCCCCTCACGCCGGTCCGCACCGGCGGCCACGGCCTAGACCGCACTGGAGACACCATGTTCAATCAGTACAACATCGCCCGCAAGGTGGCCACCGCCATCGGCATCATCGTCGGGATCATGCTGGTCGGCGACCTGTTCGTCGCCTGGAAGCTGTCGGCCATCGCGGCCGGCGAGATGACCACCTCCTCAGCGCTCGCCTGGCTCGGCGTGTTCGCCCTGGCAGCCACGGGCGCGGCGATCTTCCTCGGCCGCCACGTGATGCGCGACCTGGCTCGTGGCGCCACCGACGCCGACGGCGCCGTGAAGGCCCTGGCCGAAGGCCGCCTGGACGAAGCTCCTGCCGCAGCGCACGGTCGCGGCGACGAGCTGGGCCGCATCCTTGACTCGGTGGCAGCGTTGCGCAGCATGCTGCAGGGGCTGCGCGCCGCCCAGCTGCACATGTCCGAACAGCACGCCGCGGGGTGGATCGACGACGTCATTCCCACCGACAAGCTGCCCGGCCAGTTCGCCGACATGGGCCGCGACATCAACGCCCTGGCGGGCGCCCACATCGCGGTCAAGATGAAGATCGTCGAGGTGATCCAGCACTACGCCGCCGGCCGCTTCGAGGTGCAGATGGACCGCCTGCCCGGCAAGAAGGCGCAGATCACCGCGGCGATGGACGCCGTGCAGTCGGCGCTGAAGCTGGCGGCCGACGAGGCCCGCACCAATGCCCGTGTGAAGACGGCGCTGGACACCTGCACCACCAACGTGATGATCGCCGACGCCGACGGCGTCATCGTCTACGCCAACCAGTCGGTGGGCGAGATGATGGTGCGCAACGAGAGCGGCATCCGCAAGCAGCTGCCGCAGTTCGACGCCCGGGGCTTCCTCGGCAAGAGCTTCGACATCTTCCACCGCAACCCCGCGCACCAGCGCAACATGCTGGGCAACCTGCGCGACACGCACCGCACCGAGATCCGCGTCGGCCCCTGTGTGTTCGGCCTCATCGCCAGCCCGGTGTTCGACGCCCAGGGCCAGCGCACGGGCACGGTGGTCGAGTGGAAGGACCGTACCGCCGAGGTGGAAGCCGAGACCGAAGTCACCGACATCGTGCAGGCCGCCTCGCTGGGCGACTTCTCGCGCCGCATCCCCGTCGAAGGCAAGAGCGGCTTCTTCCAGAAGCTGGCCGAGCAGATCAACACGCTGATGCAGACCAGCGACGTCGGCCTCAACGATGTCTCCCGCGTGCTGTCGGCGCTGGCCCAGGGCGACCTCTCGCCGCGCATCACCGCCGATTACAGCGGCCTCTTCGGGCGCCTGAAGGACGACAGCAACGGCACGATGGACAAGCTCACCAGCATCATCGGCGACGTGCGCGCCGCCGCTGATGCGCTGACCGCGGCCTCGGGCCAGGTCTCTTCCACCGCGCAGTCGCTGTCGCAGGGCGCCACCGAGCAGGCTGCCAGTGTCGAGCAGACGACGGCGTCGATGCAGCAGATGCAGGGCAGCATCCGCCAGAACGCCGACAACGCCAAGGTCACCGACGGCATGGCGTCCAAGGCCTCGCAGGAAGCGCAGGAAGGCGGCGGCGCGGTGCAGCAGACGGTGGCCGCGATGAAGCAGATCGCCACCCGCATCAGCATCATCAACGACATCGCCTACCAGACCAACCTGCTGGCGCTGAACGCGGCCATCGAGGCGGCACGTGCCGGCGAGCACGGCAACGGCTTCGCCGTGGTGGCTGCCGAGGTGCGCAAGCTGGCCGAGCGCAGCCAGGTGGCGGCGCAGGAGATCGGCACCCTGGCCTCGACCTCGGTGAGCACGGCCGAACGTGCGGGCACGCTGCTGACGCAGATGGTGCCGTCGATCAGCAAGACCTCGGAGCTGGTGCAGGAGATCGCCGCATCCAGCGACGAGCAGACCGAAGGCGTGACGCAGATCACCGGGGCCATGAACCAGCTCAGCCAGGCCACCCAGCAGAACGCCTCGGCCTCCGAGGAGCTGGCGGCCACGGCCGAGGAGTTGTCCGGCCAGGCCGAGCAGCTGCAGCAGCTGATGAGCTTCTTCGGCAGCACGGGCGCCACGGGCTCGCCCGGTGGCCCGTCGCCCGCGCGGGCTGCGCGGCCGCGGCCCAGCTTCGACACGCCGCGCCCGGCCGCACGACCGGCCGCGGCACGCCCTGCGCCGGGCGGTTTCCACCACGGTGCGGTGGCGGTCGAGGAAACATCCTTCACGCGCTTCTGAGCAGCCGGTGGCCCAGATGACCAAGGTGCTGACCTTCGCCCTGCGGGGTGAGCTCTACGGCGTGCCGATCGAACCGGTGCGCGAGATCATCGGCCTGGCCGAGGTGACGCCGGTGCCCATGATGCCGGACTTCATGCGCGGCGTGATGAACCTGCGCGGACACATCGTGCCGGTCATCGATGTCGGCGTGCGCCTCGGGCTGCCGCAGGCCGCGGACTCGGGCTTCACCTGCATCCTGATGATCGACGTGCGAGTCGATGACGAGATGCTGCTGGTCGGCGTGCAGGTCGATGCGGTGCACGAGGTGATGCGCGTCGAGGCTTCGGCGCTGGCCGCCACGCCCGGCTTCGGCACGCGCGTGCCGCCCCATTTCATCACCGGCATGCTGCCGCTGGACAGCAGCTCGATGGTCATGCTGGACATGGCTCGCGTGCTGGCGGTCGAAGAACTGGAAGCCGATGTCGAACTTGCCGCCTGAGGACCGGTGGGCCGGCGGTCTGCTGGTCGATCCGCCGACCGCCGCCGAAGGTGGATCCCTGTTGCTGATGCCCGGTGCACTGAGCTTCGTGGGCGCCGGATGGCGCTTGCGCACGCTGCTGGGATCTTGTGTGTCGGTGGTGGTGTGGCACGCCCGCCTGCGGGTGGGCGGCATGTGCCACTACCTGCTGGCGTGCCGCACCGGCCCGCCCGGCGATGTGCCCGACGGCCGCTTCGGCGACGAGGCGCTGGAGATGCTGGCGCAGCAGATGCGTTGCACCGGCCAGGCGGCGTCGAGCTTCGTGGCGCATGTGGCCGGCGGTGCGCAGTGCCTCTCCTGCGTGCAGGGGGCCGGCACGCTCGACATCGGGGCGCAGAACGTGGCTGCCGCCCTGGCCTGGTGCCGGGCGCTGGGCCTGCCGGTGCAGAGCTGCCGCACAGGCGGCCGCGCGGCACGCCATCTGCAGTTCGACCCGGCCAGTGGCCAGGTTCAGGTGCGCGAGACGCTGCCCCTGCCCGAGCCGGCGGCCTGTCAGCCGGGTCTCAGGTCGACCGGCGTGCCGCCGCAGGTGCCGGCATGACGGCGGCCCGGCGCACGCGCGTGCTGGTGGTCGACGACTCGGCGGTCGTGCGCCGCGCGCTGACCGACCTGCTCACCCAGGGCGGCTTCGAGGTGGTGGGCGCGGCGGCCGACCCGCTCTACGCCATCGACATGCTCAAGCGACTGCCGGTCGACGTCATCACGCTGGACGTGGAGATGCCGCGCATGGACGGCATCACCTTCCTGCGCCAGCTGATGAGCAGCACGCCGATGCCGGTGGTGATGTGTTCGACGCTGACCGAGAAGGGCGCGCAGACGACGATGGCTGCGCTGGCCGCCGGCGCCGTGGGTGTGGTCACCAAGCCCAAGCTGGGGCTGAAGGACTTCTTCGCGCAGGAAGGCCAGGGCATCGTGCAGGCGGTGAAGGCCGCGGCCCGTGCCAACCTGGGCGCGATGCGTCCGGCCGCCGCCACCGCCGTGCCTGCGGCGACGCTGGCGCCGATGATCAGCACCACCGACCGCATCGTCGTGGTGGGCATCTCCACCGGGGGCGTGCAGGCCATCGAGCAGGTGCTGCCGCGGCTGCCGCGCAACGCACCGGGCATGGTCATCGTGCAGCACATGCCCGAGAAGTTCACGGCTTCGCTGGCACAGCGGCTGGACGGCCTGTGCGAGATGACGGTGCGCGAGGCCCGGAGCGGCGACCGCGTGCTGCCGGGCCAGGCGCTCATCGCGCCCGGTGGACGCCACACGCGGCTGGTGCGCAGCGGTGCGCAGTTCCACGTCGAGGTCTTCGACGCGCCCGCCGTCAACCACCACCGGCCGTCGGTCGACGTGCTGTTCCGCTCGGCCGCGTCCACGGCCGGGCGCAACGCCATCGGGCTGATCATGACCGGCATGGGCGACGACGGTGCGCGCGGCCTGCGCGAGATGAGCGAGCAGGGCGCCCACACCCTGGCCCAGGACGAGGCCAGCTGCGTCGTCTTCGGCATGCCCAAGGAGGCGATTCGCCTCGGCGCGGTGGCCGAGATAGTGCCGCTGGCCGCCATCGCCGAACACCTGCTGCGTGCAGCCCAGGTGCGCTGACCTGCGCCGGGCCGGCGCCGCAGCTCAGAGCGAGCAGTGCTCGATGGCCATCTTCGTCAGCTCGGCCACCGAGCGGGCCCCCAGCTTGCTGCGCAGCGCCGCGCGGTAGAGCTCCACGCTCTTGATGGAGCGGTTGATGCGCTGCGCCATCTCGGCCGATGTGAGGCCCTGGGCCAGCATCTGCAGCACCTCGAACTCGCGTTCGTTGAGCTGCGCCAGCGGCCCGGCGGCCTTCTCCATCGGCTGCCCGCGCAGGCCGGCCAGCATGCGCTGCTCGACCGCCGGGCCGAAGTACACACCCCCCTGCAGCATGCGGCGCACGGCTTCCACCAGCTTTTCGGTGGCCCCCTGCTTGGTGATGTAGCCCCTGGCACCCGCGGCGAAGGCCCGCTCGGCGTAAACCGACTCCTCGTGCATCGACAGCACCAGCACCGGCAGCGACGGCCAGCTCGAGACCACGCGGCGCGTCAGGTCCAGGCCCGACAGCCCGGGCATGGAGATGTCGACGATGAGCAGGTCGACCTTCTCGCGGCGCAGGATGTCCAGCGCCTGCTGCGCGTCGTCGGCCTCCAGGTCGCAGCGCAGGTCGGGGTGGCGGGACAGCAGCTGCACGATGCCGTGGCGAACGATCGGATGGTCGTCGACGATCATCAGCTGGTAGGCGTCCATGGCGTGCTCCTTGTACGGGGGTGTTGGACGAACCGTCAGGCCGTTGCGGCCGGGTCGGAGGGCGGGCTGTCGTTCACGGCGCCGGGTTTCCACACCAGGCAGACCTCGACACCGCCGCCCGGCAGCGACTCCACCGACAGCTCCCCGCCCAGCGCGTCGGCGCGCAGCCGCATGCCGATGAGGCCGATGCCCTGCGACGACTTCAGCGCCTCGGGGTCGAGTGGCGCGCCGTCGCTGACGATGCTCAGCATGGCCTCGGGCGGCGCCCGGTCGAGGTGGATCTCGATGTGCCGCGCCTGGCCGTGCTTGATGGCGTTGTGCATGGCTTCCTGCGCGATGCGGAAGAGGTGGTGCGCCGCGGGTGCCGATTCGGCCTCGAAACCATCGGCATGCACCTGCACGCTGACGCGGAACAGCTGTTCGACGTCGCTCGCCAGCGAGGCCAGCGCGCGCGGCAGGGAGTGGCGCTCCAGGCTCACCGGCCAAAGCCCGCGCGACATGGCGCGCACGCGGCCCACGGCGTCGCGCAGCAGCCGTGCCACCCAGTCGGCTTCGCCGGCCTGGGCATGGCCTTCGGCGGCCAGCGTCTCGGCCATCGAGCGCGCGGTGTAGGCCAGGCCCGAGAGGTGCTGGCCCAGGCCGTCGTGCAGCTCCAGGCTGATGCGGCGCTGTTCGGTCTCGGTGGCCGCCATGAGCTGCCGCTCCAGGAGCCGCCGTCGCCGGATCTCCTCCTGCAGCCGGGACCGCAGCTGGACCAGGCGCCGCTCGGTGCTGTCGACGGGCTCCGCAGCACGGCTGCCTGTCGGCAGCGCAGGCTCGCAGCGCAGGAGGCCGTCGTCGTCCTGCATCGTCGCTCAGGGGCGCGGCAGCGCCAGCAGGCGCTCCACGCGCTCGCGCAGCACGTTCAGGCGCACCGGCTTGTCGAGGTAGTCGTCGGCCCCCATCGCACGCACGGTGCGTTCGACGCCACCACCGGCGGCCGAGGTGAGCACGATGCAGGGCAGGCGGTGTCCGGGGTCCACCTGGCGCAGGTGGTCGAGGAAGACCGTGCCGGCTTCGCCGGGCAGGTACATGTCCAGCAGCACCAGGCGCGGCGGGTGTGCGGCCAGGCTGGCGATGGCCGAAGGCACGTCTTCGACATGGTTGACCGACAGGCCCAGACGTCCGCCCAGGTAGCCGATGATGACTTCCGCATTGGCCAGGTCGTCCTCGACCAGCAGGATGTCGCTGCCGATGCCGGCCGCCGCGCCGCCGCCGGGCGGGACGGCCGCCTCGGCCTCGGCCTGCTCGGTGATGACGCGCCGCAGCTTGAGCTTGAGCTGCAGCGACCCGTCGGTCCGTTGCACGGGCTCGAACTTCGCCTGCTGCAACAGGGCCAGGCGCTCGAGCAGTTCCAGGCGGACTTCGAGCGGGTCGATCGGGGCGGTGCCCGGCGGCCAGCGCGCCTCGAACTGCACGGCGATGAGATCGGGGCCCTCGGCCTGCCAGGTGAGTTCGGCGCGTCCCCAGGGCGCGCCGCCGGTGGTGATGAGGCCGCCCAGCACGCCCAGCATGCGCAGCAGCACGCCCGGGTCGGCCCACACGGCGTCGCTGACATCGCCGCCGTGCCGATAGCTCAGTTCGCCCGGCGCGTGCTGGTCGATCAGCGGCGCCAGCGGCACCGGGCGCAGCTGTGCGTGTTCGCCTTCCAGCGGTGCCCCAGCGGCCAGCATGCCGTCGAGCAGGTCGAGCAGGCGAAGCCCGGCGGTCTCGATGGCGCGGGCCCGCGCATCGGTGGTCAGGTCGTCGCGCGGGCGCGTCTGCAGCATCTGCACCTGGCCCAGGATGGTGTTGAGCGGCACCCGCATCTCACGGTGCAGGCGTCGCAAGGCCAAGGCCTGCTCGACGGCGGCGAGATCATGTTCCGGGTGCGGTGGCTTGGGCATGGGGTGGTGTCTTCGAAACACTGTAGCGCGAGGATGCTCGCCTTGATCCGCGGAATTGGCGCCTAGGGGTTCTCCTAGATCGTGATGGGGGTCCATGTGCATGCGCGTGGCCACCCGTGGCGGTGCCTAGAATCCGCGTCTTCCGCGTTGGAGGCGAAGGGTTGCGACCCGCCTCGCCAGAACTCCGGGGCGGAGACCTCACCGCCTGCTGCGGCTTTGCCGCCTTGGGTGCCCCGATTCCTCCGCGAGCGCGGACACCTCACGGCCGCGGCCAGCTTGAGTTCCACGATGCAAGGAGCCGACGGGCTCGACGCCCAGCTCTTCGAGGCCTTTCCGCAGCCGGCCCTGGCCTGTGATGCAGAGGGCCGCATCGTGCGCTGCAACCGGGCCGCACGGCGGGACCTCGGCCGCGACCCGGCCGCCCTGGCCAGCCAGACGCTGGAGCAACTGGGCGCCGACCCGTCGGCGCGACAAGCCCTGCGCGACGCATACGCCACGGCCCTGCGCGATGGCGCCGCGCACTGTGACGACCAGCCCCTCGGGGCGCCGCATGCCGGCCGCCCCCCGTGGCATGCCGACGTGAGCGTCATCCGCCTGCCGCCCCCCGCCGACGCCGCGGCACCGGGCTGCCTGGTGCTGCTGCGCAGACCGACCGATCGCTCGGACCGTGCAGACAGCGCCCTGGAGGCCCTGCGCGCCGAGAAGGAGGCCGCCGTGGCCGCCAGCCAGGCCAAGTCGCGCTTTCTCTCCCGAATGAGCCACGAGTTGCGAACGCCGCTGAATGCCGTGCTCGGCTTCACCCAGCTCATGCGCGCCGAGGTCGAGGCCGCGGACGCCCAGCCCGAGATCCAGCTCGCCCAGCTCGACTTCATCGAACAGGCCGGCTGGCAGCTGCTGACCATGATCGACAACGTGCTCGACCTCGCGCGCATCGAGACCGGACGGCTGGAACTGCACCCCGAGCGCCTGTCCGTGGCACCAGCGGTGGAAGAAGCCTTGTCGCTGATCGACGCCTCGGCGCGACGCCGGCAACTGCAGGTCGAAGTGTTCATCACCGACCCGCTGCCCGAGGTCCAGGCCGACCGCGCCCGGCTGCGCCAGGTGCTGTTGGTGCTGCTGAGCAATGCCGTCAAGTTCAACGTCGACCAGGGCCGCCTCACGGTGCGCGTGCGTGCCGAAGCGGGCTTCGTGCAGCTGGACGTCGGCGACGCCGGCCCCGGGCTCGATCCTGCCGGACGGCAACTGCTGTTCGAGAGCCTGGACCGGCTGGGTTCCTCGACCGACGCCGACGGCACCGGTGTCAGCCTGTCCATCGCCAGGCAGCTCGTGCTGGCCATGGGGGGCCGCTTCCACCTCGACAGTGCCCTCGGCCAGGGCGCCACGTTCTCGGTGCTGCTGCCTGTGGCAGGCGCCAACCCTGCCCAGGCTCTCGGAGGGGCTGCTTGAGCACCACCGCCTTGGTCGCCGGGGCCCCGTCGGACCCCGCCCGCGGCTTCGTCTTCGCGTTGCTGGCCATGGCGGTCGGTGCTGCGGCGCTGGCCTTCATGGCCAATCTGGTCACGCGGTTTCCCGGGGCGCTGTCGCCGATCTGGCTGGGCGACGCATACGCCACCTGCTGGCTGCTGGCCCGCCGGCACCGGCCCTGGCCCGAGTGGCCGGCGCTGCTGATGGTGATGGCGGCGGCCAATGTGACGACCGGCTGGGTGTTCGGCCATCCCTTGTCGGTTTCGCTGTCCTTCGTGCCTGTCAACGTGGGCGCGGTGTTGCTGGCCACCGTGCTGCTGGGGCGCTGTTGCATGCCGCATTGCGCCGACCTGCCGCCGCGCGTGCTGGCGCTGGCGCTGCTGATGGGCGGCGTCGTGCCGTCGGCGTTCGGTGGCGCGCTGGCCTGGCTGCTGCTGCCGGGGCGCACGGGCGTCGATCCGGCGGGCCTCTGGCTGGCCTGGGTCATCGGCGGCGTGACCGGCGCACTCACCGTGCTGCCCGTGGGTCTGCACATCATCGGGCGTCGCCGCCTGCCCCACGTCGACCCGGCATCGGCGGGCCTGCTCCTGGCAACGCTGCTGCTGTCGGCGCTGGCCCTGTGGGGCCTGCGCCAGCCCTTCGTCTACATCTGCATGCTGCTCGTCACGCTGGCCGCTCTGCGCGGCTACGCGGTGACCAGCGTCGGCGTGCTGGGCGTGTCCACCCTGATCAGCCTGATGTGGGCCACCGGTCTGTATGTCGATGCCCCTGTGGCGGGTCCCTGGGATGCCGTCTTCAGCCACCTGCCGCACGCCGTGGCGCTCGTGCCGGCCCTGCTGCTGGCCGCCCGTGCGCAGCTGGCAGAGGAGCTGCAGGCGCGCTTCGACGGCCTGTATCTCAGTGCGCCCGAGGCCATCGTGCTGGGCGGGCCCGACACGTCGCTCCTGGCGGCCAATCCGGCGGCGCAGACGCTGTTCGGCATGTCGGAAGCCGAGTTGAAGCTGCGCGGCATCGAGGGCCTGGTCGATCCTGCCGATGCGCGCCGGGCGACGATGCTGGCCGAGCGTGCGGCCAGCGGGTCGGCGAACGGCATGCTGCGGCTTCGGCGCGGCGACGGCTCGCTGGTCGAGTGCGACGTCAGCACGGCTCGATACCGGCTGCCGTCGGGCGATTGGGCCTCACACAGTTTCCTGCGCGATGCCACCCTGCGCCTGCAGCAGGAACAGGCCCTGCGCGAAGGGGCGGAACTGCTGCAGCGCCTGGCGGACATGGTGCCGGGCGCCCTGTCGGTGTTCGAGGCCGGCCCCGACGGCCGCCTGCGCGTGCCCTGGGCCTCGCGCGCCCTCACGCCCTTGCTGGGCGTGACGCTGCAGGACGCGGCGCTGTCGGCCGACGCCGTGTTCAGACACGTGCCACCGGCCGACCTGGCGCGGCTGCGGCAACGCTTTGCCGACTCGGCCGGCCAGCTGTCGCTGCTGGACGAGGAGTTCGCGGTGCTGTTGCCGGGTCGGCAGCAGCGCTGGTTGACGATGCACTCGATGCCGCTGCGCCTGGCCGATGGCAACACCCAGTGGCACGGCTACATCGCCGACGTGTCGGAACGACGCGCCGCTGCCGAAGAGATGCGCCAGCAGCGTGCCAGGCTGGAACTGGCGCTGGCCAGCGGCGGCATCGGCACCTGGGACAACGACATCCGCCGCGGCACCAACACCACCAGCGAACGCTGGCACGCCCTGCTCGGTTTCGGGCCGGGCGAGTTCGAACAGACGCTCGCCGCGTTCGACGCGCTGGTCCATCCCGACGACCTGCCCCCCCTGCTCGAGCGCCGCCGCAGCGCACGCCTGGGGGCCCAGGACGCGGTGCTGCTCTACCGTGCGCGTCACCGCAATGGGAGCTGGCGCTGGATCGAAAGCCGCGCCGTGGTGGCGGAGCGCGACGAGGAGGGCCGGCCGCTGCGCCTGATGGGCACCGCCATCGACGTCACCGAACGCGTCGAGGCCGACCGCCTGCGTGCCGAGCGCGACCGCGCCGAGGCCGCGGACCGCGCGAAGACGGCCTTCATGTCGCGCATGAGCCACGAGTTGCGCACACCGTTGAACGCCGTGCTCGGCTTCACCCAGGTGCTGGCCAGCGACCCCGAGGGCCGCCTCGACGGCGTGCAGAGGGACCAGCTCGGCCAGGTCATGGCTGCGTCGGAACACCTGCTGTCTCTCATCAACGACCTGCTCGACCTGTCGCGCGTGGAGTCGGGCGAACTGCTGATGCAGCGCGAACCGCTGGGGGTGGCAGCCTTGCTCGACGAGGCGAGGGTCTCGATGGCGCCGCTGGCGCGCCGCGGCGGTGTCGACCTGCAGGCCGCTCCTGTCGACCCCAGTCTGGGCGTGCTGGGTGACCGCGTGCGCGTGCGCCAGGTGCTGATGAACCTGGTCTCCAACGCCATCAAGTACAACTCTCGTGGCGGCCGCGTCACGCTGCGCTGCGACGCCGTGGGCGACGAGGTGGCGCTGGAGGTGCAGGACACCGGGCGCGGCCTGAGTGCCGATCAGCAGGCCCACCTGTTCGAGCCCTTCAACCGGCTCGGCGCCGAAGGCAGCGGCGTGGAAGGCGCCGGCATCGGCCTGACCATCTCGCGCCAGCTGGTCGAACGCATGGGCGGCCGCATCGAGGTGCACTCGCACCCCGGCGAGGGCTCGCGGTTCCGCGCCTTGCTGCCGCGCACCACGATCGACGTGCCTGGGGCGGCGATGCCGTTGACCAGCCCGAGGCCCGTCGCCGAGCCGCCGACGCCGGGGTCGCTGGCGCCGCCGGCCGCCGTGGCCGAAGCCGCGCCGCGCATCGCCACG
>JALHMT010000106.1 GCA_022843905.1 Rubrivivax sp. | reverse complement strand
CCGGCGCTGAAACAGGCCGACGTGGGCGTGGCGATGGGCATGAAGGGCACCGAGGCGGCCAAGCAGGCCGGTGCCGTGGTGCTGGCCGACGACAACTTCGCCTCCATCGCGCACGCGGTCGAAGAAGGCCGCACGGTCTACGACAACCTGAAGAAGACCGTGACCTTCCTGCTGCCGATCAACGGCGGCGAGTCACTGACGCTGCTGCTGGCGGTGCTGCTGGGCGTGGCACTGCCCATCCTGCCGGCGCAGGTGCTGTGGGTCAACATGGTGAGCTCGGTGGCGCTGGCCATGGTGCTGGCGTTCGAGCCGACCGAAGCCGGCGTGATGCGACGGCCGCCCCGGCCCGCCGGCGAGCCGCTGTTGTCGCGCTTCCTGGTCTGGCGCATCGTCTTCGTCTCCACCCTGTTCCTGGCCGGCATCTTCGGCATGTTCGAGTGGGCGATCTCGCAAGGGGCCAGCATCGAGGCAGCCCGCACCACGGCCGTCAACACGCTCGTGTGCATGGAGGTCTTCTACCTGTTCAGCGTGCGCTACCTGAAGGCGCCCTCCTTCACCCTGCAGGGCGTGCGCGGCACGCCACGCGTGCTGATGGCGGTGGCCGGCGTCGTGCTGCTGCAGCTGTTCTTCACCTACACACCCTTGATGCAGACGCTGTTCCACACCGAAGCGCTGCCGCTTGCCTGGGGCTTGGCCATACTGCTCGTCGGCGTCGCGGTGCTGGTGATTCTCGAGCTGGAGAAGGCCCTGCTGCGCCGCCTGGGCGGGCTCGACTGAGCTTCACACCACCCGGAGACACAGCGCATGCACGGAGAGTTCGGCGAAGTCGCGGTCCTGCTGCTGATCTGCGCACTGGCCGGCGCCGTCTTCGTGCGGCTGCGCCAGCCGGTGCTGATCGCCTACATCGTCGTGGGCATCGCCGTCGGGCCATCCGTCTTCGGGCTGGTCACGGCCCACGACCAGATCGACCTGCTGGCGCAGATCGGCGTCGCGGTCCTGCTGTTCGCGGTGGGTCTGAAGCTGGACCTGCACCACATCCGTCACATCGGACCGGTGGCACTGGCCACCGGCCTGGGACAACTCGCCTTCACCATCGTGATCGGCTTCGGCCTGATCCTGGCGCTGGGCCGGGACATGATGGAGGCCCTGTACGTCGCCGTGGCGCTGACGTTCTCCAGCACCATCATCATCGTCAAGCTGCTGTCGGACAAGCGCGAGCTCGACAGCCTGCACGGCCGCATCGCGGTCGGCTTCCTGATCGTGCAGGACCTGGCGGTGGTGATCGCGATGATGGCCATGAGTGCGCTGCGCGGCGCTGATGGGGACGTCGCGGCCGGCGAAAGCATCGGCTGGAGCGAGGTGCTGCTGTCGCTGTCCTGGCGCCTCGCAGCGGCGGCTGCGGCCCTGTTCGTGCTGATGCGCTGGGTGCTGCCGGCGGTGGTGGCCGCCATGGCGCGCTCGCAGGAACTGCTGCTCGTCTTCGCCATCGCCTGGGGCGTGGCGCTGGCGGCACTGGGCGAGTGGGCGGGCTTCAGCAAGGAAGCCGGCGCCTTCCTGGCCGGCTTCTCGCTCGCGTCGACGCCTTACCGCGAGGCGATGAACGCACGACTGACCGGCATCCGCGACTTCCTGCTGCTGTTCTTCTTCATCGATCTGGGGGCCAAGCTCGAACTGTCCACGCTGGGCGCCGAGATCGTGCCGGCCGCGGTGCTCTCGCTGTTCGTGCTGATCGGCAACCCGCTGATCGTGATGGCCATCATGGGATTCATGGGATACCGGCGCCGCACCGGATTCCTGGCCGGCCTGACGGTGGCGCAGATCAGCGAGTTCTCGATCGTCTTCGTCGCCATGGGCATCACGCTGGGACACGTCGGTGTGCAGGCCCTGGGGCTGACCACGCTGGTGGGCCTGGTGACCATCACCGTGTCGACCTACATGATCATCTATGCCCAGCCGCTGTTCGAACGGCTGTCGCCCTGGTTGCACATCTTCGAGCGCGCCCATCCCTTTCGCGAGATCGCCGCCGAGAACAAGGACGGCAGCGCGGGCAACGCGCAAGCCATCGTGTTCGGTCTCGGCCGCTACGGCAGCCGCCTGTTCGAACAGCTGCGCGCCGACGGCGTCGAAGCGGTGGGCGTCGACTTCGACCCCGAGGCGGTGCGTGAACTGCAGGCCCGGGGCCTGCCGGTTCTGTTCGGCGACGGCGAGGACCCGGACTTCCTCGAGACGCTGCCGCTGCGCCAGGCGCGCTGGGTGATCACGACCTTCCCGCAGTGGGAGTCCAACCGGGCCCTGCTGCATGCATTGAAGGCGGCAGACTACCGCGGCGAGATCGTGGGCGCCGTTCGGGATGCGGCACACGGGCGCGCCCTGGCAGAAGCCGGCGTGACGCGCGTCTTCAGCCCCTTCGACGACGCGGCCGATCACGCGGCAGCGCGCCTGGCCCACGAGATCCTGGACAGGCAGGCCGCCCCCTGAAGGCAAGGCCCCGCGTCCTTGCCGACATCGGCACCTGACACGCGCTGCCGGGCCGGCCCGCGAGCTGCAGCCGGGCGACCGGCACGCCTGCATCGGGGTGTGCCGGGTTCAGGCCTGTCACGAGCACGTCACGGATGAGTCGGAGACTGCGGTTTCCTCATTCACGGACGCTTTCACCGATGACCAAGTCAAGCCTCACCCTGAGTCTGCTGTTCGCCGCTCTGGCGGCTGGCTGTGCCACTGCGCCGCCCGCTCCCGCCGACCTGCCTGCCAACCGCTTCGTCACCATGGGTTGTGCAGACGGGAAGAGCTTTCAAGTGAGGTACGCGCAGGACGGCCGGACGATCCGTGTCCGCAGCCACCAAGGCGCGGCCGAGCTCGAGCGACAGGCCGACGGCAAGTTCGCCGGCGACGGCTTCACGCTCAACTTCAAGGGCGAAGGCGGAGCCTCGCTGGATCACGCCGGCAAGAGCCAGGGCAAGGCCTGCAAACGCGCCGCCTGATCGACGCCCGGCCGCTGCGTTTCCGGGTCTCGATGCAAGGACAGCGGCTGTCATGAAAACCAGTGCTGTCGTCACAGTTTCGTCACGCTAGCTTTCTAGCATCAAGTCTTCAAAGCCCAATCTCACTCAACTCTCATCAGAGGTTACCGGATGCAAACTCAATTCACTTCGATCATCGCCGCGGCGGCCCTGCTGGCCTGCGGTGCGTCCTGGGCGCAGTCCGTCAAGATCGACGGTTCCAGCACGGTGTTCCCGGTGACGGAAGCCGTCGCAGAAGAGTTCCAGAAGGCCAACCGCAACCTGAAGGTCACCGTGGGCATCAGCGGCACGGGCGGCGGCTTCAGGAAGTTCTGCCGCGGCGAGACCGACATCCAGAACGCGTCGCGTCCGATCCTGGCCGGCGAAATGAAGGACTGCCGTGCCAACGGTGTCCAGTTCGTCGAGCTCCCCGTCGCCTTCGACGCGCTGACGGTGGTGGTGCACAAGGACAACCCGCTCAACGAAATCTCGATCGATGACCTGAAGAAGATGTGGGAGCCGGGCGCGCAGGGCAAGATCATGCGCTGGAGGGATGCCAATCCCGCCTTCCCCGACGCGCCGCTGCAGCTGTTCGGCGCCGGCTCCGACTCCGGCACCTTCGACTACTTCACCGAAGCCGTCACCGGCAAGAGCAAGTCCAGCCGCGGCGACTTCACGGCCAGCGAAGACGACAACGTCATCGTGCAGGGCGTCAGCCGCAGCCGCAATGCCCTGGGCTTCTTCGGCTTCTCGTATTACGAAGAGAACAAGGACAAGGTCAAGGGCCTGCCGATCAGCTGGAAGGGCGGCCGGGCCGTGGCTCCCAGCGCAGCCAACGTGCTCAACGGCACCTACCAGCCGCTGTCGCGCCCGATCTTCATCTACGTGAACGCCAAGGCCCTGGCCAAGCCCGAGATCAAGGCCTTCGCCGAGTTCTACATGAAGAACGCGCCGAAGCTGGTGTCGGAAGTGAAGTACGTGCCGCTGCCGGCCCAGGCCTATGCCTACAACCTGGCGTCGCTGCAGAAGGTTCGTGTCGGCACCAAGATGGGCGGTGAGAACAAGGTCGGCCTGACCGTCGAGCAGCTGATGACGCTCGAAGCCAAGGAATAAGACCTTCCCACGGGCCGGCGCCGCCTTGGCGGCCTGGCCCGTCCCGGTGCGCCCCTGCGCGCATCCTGCCATTGAAGCGAGGGGGGAAGCCTTGGTTGCCGTGCCCTATACGCCCGCGGTCGACGAAGCCGTCGACCCCACGCGGCTCAAGTACAAGCTCACCCGCAACATCAAGGAGCGGTTCATCGAACTGCTGCTGCTGAGCTGCGGCCTGGTGGCAGTGTTCACCACCGTGGCCATCACGGCGATCCTGGTCTACGAATCGCTCGACTTCTTCCGCATCGTCTCGGTGTGGGACTTCATCACCGGCACGGTCTGGACGCCGCTGTTCGAGAACCCGCAGTACGGCATCCTGCCGCTGGTGTCGGGCACCCTCACGATCACGGCCATCGCACTGCTGGTGGCGGTGCCCATGGGCACCGTGATCGCCATCTACCTGTCGGAGTTCGCGCCGCACGCCGCTCGAGAGGTGATCAAGCCGGCCCTGGAACTGATCCAGGCGGTGCCCACCATCGTCTTCGGGTACTTCGCGCTGCTCTTCGTCACACCGCTGCTGCAGGCCACCATCCTGCCCAACCTGCCGGGATTCAACATGCTGGTGCCCGGCATCGTGGTGGGCGTCGCGACGATCCCCACCATCGCCTCGCTCGCCGAAGACGCCATGCGGGCGGTGCCCATGTCCATGCGCGAAGGCGCCTATGCGATGGGCAGCAACAAGATGCAGGTCTCGCTGCGCGTCGTGATGCCGGCGGCGATCTCGGGTGTGGTGGCCGCCTATGTGCTGGCGGCCGCTCGTGCCATCGGCGAAACCATGGTGGTGGCCATCGCCGCGGGTCAGAACGCCAACTTCACGTTCAACCCGATGGAAGCGGCGGCAACGCTCACCGCCTACATCGCCCAAGTGAGCATGGGTGACCTGGAGCACGGCGGCGTCGGCTACCGCAGCATCTTCGCCGCCGGACTGGTGCTCCTGCTGCTGACGCTGGCGCTCAACCTCACGGGGCATTTCCTGCGCCGTCGCTACCGCAGGGCCTACTGATCATGAACGCTGCAGACCTCAAGTCTCCCGCGCAGCGGGAGCAGGACCTGGTGGAGATGCGCAGCCGCATCGCTGCCGGCGTGCGCAACCAGAAGATCTTCGCCGCCGTCGGCGTCCTCTTCACGACCTTCGCCATCCTCGTGCTGCTCGCGGCCTTCCTCGATCTCCTGATCGACGGCCTGCCCCGCCTGTCATGGGACTTCATGACCAACTTCCCGTCCCGGCGCGCCGATCAGGCCGGCATCCTGTCGGCCTGGGTCGGCAGTGCGCTGGTGATGCTGGTGACCATGCTGTCAGCAGTGCCCATCGGCATCGGGGCGGCGATCTACCTGGAGGAGTACGCGAAGAAGAACTGGTTCACCGATCTCATCGAGATCAACGTCACCAACCTGGCCGGCGTGCCGTCCATCGTCTACGGCCTGCTGGCCCTGGGCCTGTTCGTCTACCACTTCGGCTTCGGCGAAAGCGTGCTGACCGCTGGGCTGACCCTGGCCCTGCTGATCCTGCCCATCGTCATCGTCTCGTCCCGCGAAGCCTTGCGCGCGGTGCCCATCCACATCCGGGAGGCGGCCTACGGTGCGGGTGCCACGCGCTGGCAGATGGTGAGCCACCACCTGCTGCCCTACTCCCGCGGCGGCATGCTGACGGGCGTCATCCTGGGCATGGCCGAGGCCATCGGCCAGACAGCGCCCATCATCACCATCGGCGCCCTGACCTTCATCGCCTTCCTGCCGCCGGTCCCCGTCACTGGCGAGTTCCCCTTCCTCAACATGCAGTGGCTGTGGTCGGAATTCACCGTGCTGCCGATCCAGATGTACAACTGGGTGTCCCGTCCCAACAAGGACTTCCAGCTCAACGCCGCAGCCGCCGGCGTCATCCTGCTGTGCATGACGCTGCTCATGAACGGGCTGGCCATCTACCTCCGCTACCAGGTGCGAAAGAAGATCAAATGGTGACCGACACGCTCGAACGTCCGGCCGAGAAGCCGCTCACGAAGAACAAGGCCGAGGTGCGCGACCTCAGCTTCTACTATGGCGACTTCAAGAGCCTCAAGGGCGTCTCCATGCCCATCGAGGAGCACAAGGTCACGGCCCTGATCGGCCCCAGCGGTTGCGGCAAGAGCACCCTGCTGCGCTGCTTCAACCGCATGCACGACCTGTATGCGGGGAACCGCTACGAAGGCGAGATCATCCTGCGCCCGGACAACGTCAACATCCTGGCCAGCGACGTCGATCCGATCGAAGTGCGCATGCGCGTGGGCATGGTGTTCCAGAAGCCCAATCCGTTCCCGAAGTCGATCTTCGAGAACGTGGCCTACGGCCTGCGTGTGCGCGGGATGCGCAGCAAGAGCGAACTGGACGACCGCGTCGAACATGCGCTGAAGAGTGCGGCCTTGTGGGAAGAAGTGAAGCACCGGCTGGGCGAGGTGGCCTTCGCGATGAGCGGCGGACAGCAGCAGCGCCTGTGCATCGCCCGTGCGCTCGCGACCGAACCGGAGCTGCTGCTGTTCGACGAGCCGACCTCGGCGCTGGATCCCATCGCCACCGGCAGCATCGAGGAGCTCATCCACTCGCTGCGCTCACGGGTGTCCATCCTCATCGTCACGCACAACATGCAGCAGGCCGCTCGAGTCTCCGACTACACGGCCTACATGTACCTGGGTGAGCTGATCGAGTACGGCGACACCAAGAGCATGTTCCTGAAGCCGCAGCGCAAGGAAACCGAGGACTACATCACCGGTCGATTCGGCTGATCGGGTGCCGGGCTCGCGCGCCGCCGGCGGCGGTCAGCGCGTCGCTTCTGAAACGCCGCAGGCCGAACGCACGCGCAGCGCAGGCAGGCGGATCCTGAACTGTGCTCCCTTGCCCGGTTCGCTGGTGATCAGCAGTTCGCCGCCGTGCCGCTGCACCACGTGCTTGACGATGGCCAGGCCGAGTCCGGTGCCGCCCGTGGCACGCGATCGGCTGGCATCCACCCGGTAGAAGCGCTCGGTGAGCCGCGGAATGTGCTCGCGCGCGATGCCCGGTCCGCTGTCGCAGACACAGTATTCGCCGCTGCCGTCGGGCTGCACCTGCCAGGCCACGTGGACCGCGGCCCCCTCCGGCGTGTAGCGCAGCGCATTGCTGGCCAGGTTCCAGAAGGCACTGAAGATCTCGGACTCGACACCGCTGACGCTGCATGCGCCGGAGCTCGTCACCCGGACCGGGTGCCGATCGGCGTCGCTGGCCGCGATGTCGGTCTGCAGGCGCAACAGCAGCGAGTCGACGTCGATCCAGTGTTCCACTGAAGGCCGGGGTGCTCCTTCGATCTGTGCCAGGGCCAGCAGATCGGTCACCAGGGTCGTCATGCGATCGGACTGCTGTCGCATCACGGCCAGTGCACGGGCGCGTTCCGCCTCGGTCAGCGGCAACTGGGTCATGGTGTCGACGAAGCCGACCAGCACCGTCAAGGGGCTGCGAATCTCATGCGACACGTTGGCCACGAAGTCTCGTCGCATCGCGTCGGTGCGTTCCCGCTCGGTGATGTCCTGGGACAGCACCAGCCGCATCGTGCCGCCATAGGGGCGTACCAGCACCGACAGGCTGATGTCACCACGCGGGCTGGGCATGATCAGCTCGACATCGCCGCAACCCTTCTGCAGATGCCCCACGAAGTTGGGCGCCCGAACCAGATTGGTGATGGCCTGACCGCGGTCTCGAACCATGTCCAGACCGAAGTGGTCGGCGGCGGCCTGATTCAGCCACTGGATGTCGTCGTCCAGATCGATCAGCAACAGGCCGTTGGGCAGGGCTTCGATCGCAGAGAGGAACTGCTCCAGACGCTCGGACTCCTGGCCGCGAGCCTGGTCTCGCAGGCGCAGCGCTCGCTCGATGCGCGCACCCAGTTCCCCGGCCGCCCCATCCAGGCGAGGTGCCGCGCCCTCCACGGGTCCCGACAACCAGGACAGCAGCGACTGCTGGCCTCGACGCTCCTTGGTCCACAGCCCGGCGGCCAGCAAGGCCGCCAGTCCTGCAAGCGTGGCCGATACCCGCTGGCCGAAGGGTTCGAGCGCGACCGACAGCGGCGCCGCTGCGGCCGACAACAGCAACAGGCTCGGTACGAGCCTGGGAAAGCCCCCGGCCGCCCGGTCAGGCACCGGCAGGAACCGGCTTGGCCAGGCGATAGCCGACGCCGCGGACCGTCTCGACCATGTCGGCGCACTGGGCCTCGCCGAGCGCTGCGCGCAGTCGCTTCACATGAACGTCGACCGTGCGCTCCTCGATGAACACGTGGTCGCCCCAGACGCGGTCGAGCAGCTGCGCCCGCGAGTGCACGCGCTCCGGGTGGCTCATCAGGAAACGCAGCAGGCGAAACTCGGTGGGGCCGAGCTTGACCGGCACCTCGCCGGCACTGACACGCATGGTGGCGGGGTCGAGCCGCAGCAAGCCGACCTGGATCGCGGTGTCCAGCACCTGCGGCGCACGTCGCCGCAGCACCGAGCGGATGCGGGCCAGCAGCTCGTTCGTCGAGAAGGGCTTGGCCAGGTAGTCGTCGGCACCGGCGTCCAGGCCCTGCACGACGTCGCGCTCGTCGGAGCGCGCCGTCAGCATCACGATGGGCAGGTCGCGGGTGCGTGCATCCCGCCGCCAGCGCTGCGCCAGCTGGATGCCCGACTCACCGGGCAGCATCCAGTCCAGGATGACCAGATCGGGCAGTGCGCGGTCGATCGCCCCCTGCGCGGCCTGGGAGCTCGCGGCGACCTGCACCTCGTGCCCGTCGTGCCGGAGGTTCAGGCTGATCAACTCGGCAATGGCGGGTTCGTCTTCGACGATCAGGACACGTCCCATGAGTGCGGTTCCTTGCGCTGGAGTTCAGGACACCACCGACTCGACATCGCCCATCGGCGTGTGTCGCACATCGGTGCCCTTGACCACGTAGATGACCTGCTCGGCCAGGTTCTTGGCGTGGTCGCCCACGCGCTCGATGGCCTTGGCGACGAACACCAGGTCGATGCTGGCGGAGATGGTGCGCGGGTCTTCCATCATGTAGGTGACCAGCTTGCGCATCAGGCCATCGAACTCGACGTCGATCTCGTTGTCCTGCTTGATGACCTCGAGTGCGCGCCGGGAGTCGAGGCGGGCGAAGGCGTCGAGCGACTTGCGCAGCAACGCGATGGCCAGGTCGGCCTCGAAGGACAGGTCGCTGACCGGCAGGCGCATCTTGCTGGACATGCCGCTGTTCATGAGACGCTGCACCGTGCGCGCGATGCGGGCGGCTTCGTCGCCCACGCGTTCCAGGTTGCCGATGGTCTTGGAGATGGCGATGAGCAGGCGCAGGTCGCGCGCCGTGGGCTGGCGCCGCGCGATGATGGTGGACAGATCGCGATCGATCTCGACCTCCATCGCGTTGACACGCTCTTCGGTCGCCTGCACTTCGTTGGCGGTCTCGCCGCTGAAGTTGGTCAGGGCGTAGACGGCACGCGACACCTGGGACTCGACGAGACCGCCCATCTCGAGCACGCGCGTGGAGATGCCGCTGAGTTCGGCATCGAACTGGGTGGAGATGTGTTTGTCGCTCATCGTGCTTCCTTGCTGCTGGCTTGCATTGCGGGGGACGGCCGCGGCGTGCGGTCAGGGGGTAGGGGCCGCCTCGCTCGGGGCGACCGGGCCGCGGGAAGGCGGGTCGGTTTCACTGGGCCCCGTGATGTGCAGGCCGATGCATCGGAGGTGCCTGCCGCATGCAAGCGGTGACAGGACAATGGTCCTTCCTGAGCATGACGACCGTGTGACAACTGCCCGGAGAACGACGCAGGCAGCGGCACTTGCGCAGGCGACCCGCCCTTCAAGCCCGCAGGCGCTTGAGTGCACCCAGGTCCAGCGCATAACCGACACCTTGCACGGTCTTCACCAGGTCGTTGGCTCCGACCGAAGCCAGCGTGCGCCGCAGGCGTCGGACGTTCTGGTCCACCGTGCGCAGGTCGACCAGCGGGTTGCTCCACACCGCGTCTCGGATTTCCTCGCGGCTGCGTGCGCGCCCCGCGTCGGACAGCAGGCACTCCAGCAGCCGGTGTTCGGTCCAGGGCAGGTCCAGCGCCTGCCAGCCGCCCTGCAGCTGCAGCCGCACCGTCGGTTGTTGACGGTCGAGTTCGATGGACTCGGCCTTCAGCGCCGGGCGCGCGCGGGGGCGACGGTCCTCACTGCGAGGCGGCCGCATCAGGCCCAGCAGCTGGCGCATCAGCTCGCGCGGCTCGAAGGGCTTGGCCACGCACAGGTCGGCACCGCAGACCACGCTGTCCTGGCCGCAGTCACGCGCCACGTCGGCCGACAACAGCACCATGCGCACGGCCTTGCCCGAGGGCGAGCGCCCCAGCTGCTGCACCCAGCAGGCCTTCTGGTCCGGCGTGGTGTCGAGGTCGAGCACGATCAGGTCGGGCACCATCTGGGCCGCCAGGCGCCGGCCGTCTTCCACGCTGGCCACGGCCATCGGGAAACACCCCGCCGCACGCAGCTGCATCGCCAGCAGCTCGCGCACGAAGGGCTCGTCGGACACCAGCAGCACCGCCTTGCCCGAGCCGGCCGAAGGATGGACCGACGCGTCGCGCGACACCGAGGGATCCGGGTGGCCATGTACCGACTGCATGGCAGCGATCTTGCGACGCTCTCATGACAAGGACGTGACGGATCGCGCCCCGCGCGGCCCGAAAGTGCAGGTTCAGCCCGGAAACCAGCGTCGTGTCCTGTTGGCAAGGGCCACCAGCGACAGCATCACCGGCACCTCCACCAGCACGCCCACCACCGTGGCCAGCGCCGCGCCGGAGTTCAGGCCGAACAGCGAGATGGCCACCGCCACCGCCAGCTCGAAGAAGTTGGAGGTGCCGATCATGCAGGCGGGGGCGGCGATGCTGTGCGGCAGACGCAGCTTCCAGGCGGCGACGTACGAGATGGCGAAGATGCCGTAGCTCTGCAGCACCAGCGGCACGGCGATCATGCCGATCACCAGCGGCTTGTCGATCAAGGTGCGGGCCTGGAAGCCGAACAGCAGCACCACGGTGGCGATCAGGCCCACCACCGACCACGGCTTCAGCGCCGCCACGCCGCGGGCCAGGCGTTGCGGGCCGCCCGCGTTCAGCCAGACGTAGCGCGTGACCACGCCAGCCAACAGCGGCAGCACCACGTAGAGCACGGTGGACAGCGCCAGGGTCTGCCAGGGCACGGTCACGTCGGTCACGCCCAGCAGGAAGGCCGCGATGGGCGCGAAGGCGAAGACCATGATGAGGTCGTTCACCGACACCTGCACCAGCGTGTAGGCGGCGTCGCCCTTCACGAGCTGGCTCCAGACGAAGACCATGGCCGTGCAGGGCGCGACGCCCAGCAGGATCATGCCGGCGATGTACTCGCTGGCCGAGGCGGGGTCGACCCAGGGCGCGAACACATGCTCGAAGAACAGCACGGCCAGCGCCGCCATCGTGAAAGGCTTGACCAGCCAGTTGATCACCAGTGTGAGCACCAGGCCGCGCGGCCGCTGGCCGACGTCCTTGATCGACGCGAAGTCGATCTGGATCATCATGGGGTAGATCATCACCCAGATGAAGACCGCCACCACGAGGTTGACGTGGGCCAGCTCCAGAGCGGCGACGGCCTGGAAGAGTCCGGGGATCCACAGGCCCAGAGCGACCCCTGCGACGATGCCCAGGCCGACCCAGACGCTGAGGTAACGCTCGAAGAGTCCCAGGGGAGTGTGGTCGTTCAGACGGTCGCCCTCAGCAATCGATGCAGCGGTCCGCAGGCACGGCTTCGCAGGGCTCGCCGCCGCAGCAATGCGCGACGAGGTAGGCCAGCAGCTCGTTCATGTGCTGCAGGGCCGGGCGGTAGATGAGATGGCGGCCGTCCCGCTGCTGCGTCACCAGGCCCGCGTGCATCAGTTCCTTGAGGTGGAAGGACAGCGTCGAGGCGCTGACGTCCAGGGTCGCGGCCAGCACCCCGGGCGTCAGTCCCTGGGGCCCGGCGCCCACCAGCGCGCGGAAGATGCGCAGCCGCATGCCCTGGGCCAGCGCGGCGAGGACCTTGACGGCGATGGTCTCGTCCATGATGGGTTCCTTTTCAGTGTGCGGCCGGTCGGGCCGACCCGGCCGCGTCGGCGGCCCGGCCGCGCTGCACCGGCAGACCCAGGGTCACGACCCAGCACAGCGCCAGCATGGTGGCCGATCCGGCCAGCGCGCCGAAGAGGCCGAAATGCTGGTAGAGCAAACCCGACATCAAGGTGCCGAAGAAGCGACCAAGCGCGTTGGCGGCGTAGTAGAAGCCCACGTCTTCGGCCGCCTTCTCGCTGCCGGCGTAGGCCAGGATCAGGTACGAGTGCACCGAGGAGTTGACGGCGAAGGCGACGCCGAACACCGCCAGGCCGCCCACCACCACCCATTCCAGGTGCGGCACCTGCATCAGCACCAGCGCGGCCAGCGCCATGGGCACCAGGGCCAGCACGGCCGACCAGGCGCGTGCGGCCGGCACTTCGCTGCTCAGGCCGTCGTCGCTGCGACGCACGATGTTCGGCGCCAGGCCCTGCACCACACCGTAGCCTATGGTCCACAGCGCCAGGAAGCCGCCCACCATGGTGAAGGTCCAGCCCGCCGAGTACAGGAAGACCGGCACGCCGACCACGAACCACACGTCGCGCGCGCCGAACAGCATCACGCGCGCAGCGGCCAGCAGGTTGATGCCGCGGTTCTTGGCAAACAGCTCCCTGGCCGACTTCGAGGCCTTGCTCTTGCCCATGAGCGGCGGCACGAACAACAGCACGCCCGCCAGCACCAGGGCCAGCAGCCCGGCCATGGCCCACAGCGAGTGCTGGAAGCCCAGCACCTGCAGCAGCAGGCCGCCCAGGAAGAAGCCCACGCCCTTCATGGCGTTCTTGCTGCCGGTGAAGAAGGCCACCCACTTGAAGAGCTGACCCGAAGCGTTGCCCGCCGTGAGCTTGATGGCCGACTTGCTGGCGGTCTTGGTGAGGTCCTTGGCCACGCCGCAGACGCCTTGCGCCAGCACCACCCAGGCCACCGACATCACCGCCGTCCAGCTGGGCGACAGCGCCGACAACAGCAGGAAGCCGGTGATCTGCGTGGCCAGGCCCACCACCAGCATGCGCTGGATGCCGTATCGAGTGGCCAGCCAGCCGCCCACCAGGTTGGCCACCACGCCCATCGCCTCGTACAGCAGGAACAGGAAGGCCAGCGTGAAGGGCGAGTAGCCGAGCTGGTAGAAGTGCAGCAGCACCAGCATGCGCAGCGCGCCGTCGCTGAGCGTGAATCCCCAGTAGGCCGCGGTGACGATGGCGTAGTCTCGCGCCCCTCGCCCGGCGGGTACGCCGTTCGATCCCCCAAGGGGATGTGGGCCGGCTTGGGACGGCCCGGCGCTCGGCCCGCGGGTCCCCTCGGTGCCCATGTTCAGAGGCCCTGCGCTTCCATGTGACAGGCCAGGTCGACCAAGCGGCAGGCGTAGCCCATCTCGTTGTCGTACCAGGCGTAGACCTTCAGCAGCGTGCCGTCGGTGACCAGGGTGGACAGCGCATCGACGATGCCGCTGCGTGTGTCGCGCGCGTAGTCGGCACTGACCAGGGGCCGTTCCTCGTAACCCAGGATGCCGGCCAGCTCGCCGCGCGCCGCCTGGGCGAACAACTGGTTCACTTCCTCGGCCGTGGTGGCGCGCTTGAGCTCGAACACGCAGTCGGTCAGCGAGGCGTTGAGCACCGGCGCGCGCACCGCGTGGCCGTCGAGCTTGCCCTTCAGTTCCGGGTAGATCAGCGCGATGGCCGTGGCGCTGCCGGTGGTCGTCGGCGCCAGGCTGAGCATCGCGCTGCGCGCGCGGCGCAGGTCCTTGTGCGGCGCGTCGACCACCAGGTTGGTGTTGGTCGGGTCGTGGATGGTGGTGATCTGGCCGTGGCGGATGCCCAGGGCCTCGTGCACCACCTTCACCACGGGCGCCAGGCAATTGGTGGTGCAGCTCGCCGCGGTGACGATGCGGTGCTTCGCGGCGTCGTACAGGTGGTGGTTGATGCCCACCACGATGTTGAGCACGTCGCCGGTCTTCACCGGCGCCGCGACGATGACGCGCTTCGCACCGCGGTCCAGGTGACCTTGCAGCGTCTCGGGGGACAGGAACTTGCCGGTGCATTCCAGCACCAGGTCGACCCCCAGGTCGCCCCAGGGAATGTCGGCCGCCGTCGCGTGGGCGCTGAAGGACAGCGCGCGTTCGTCGATGCGCACCGCCTGCTCGCCCTGCGCGGCGATGTCGGCGCGCCAGCGGCCCTGCACGCTGTCGAACTGCAGCAGGTGCGCGGTGGCGGCGGCGCCCCCCTTGATCTCGTTGAGGTGCACCACCTGCAAGCGGTTGCCCGCGCGGGGATCGTCCTGCGGACGCTCCGCCGCACCGAGGGCCGCGCGCAGCGCCAGACGGCCGATGCGGCCCATGCCGTTGATTCCGACTCTCATGGCGGTGGTCTCGCTCCTTGACTCATACGATGCTTCAACGATCGTCGAATGATAGGGGCGGTTGATGACAACTGCATGACAGACCGCGCAGCCCGGCTCCGCCGATGCCGCCATCGTCACCGGCGCGCCTTGTCAGCCAGGCACCATGACGCGAGACAGCCGCCCCTATCATCGGACGCGGGACCGGTCGAAACGACGCCCTCAGGAACGAGATCCATGCCCCTTGACCAGCCCCCTGCCGAGCACAGCCTCGAACCAACGCGCCGCGGCTCGGCGCTGGAAGTGCTCCAGGTCTTTCTGCGGCTGGGCCTGACTTCCTTCGGCGGGCCGGTGGCCCATATCGGCTACTTTCGCACCGAGTTCGTCGAACGCCGGGCATGGCTGGACGACAAGAGTTTTGCCGATCTGGTGGCCCTGTGCCAGTTCCTGCCCGGTCCCGCCAGCAGCCAGGTGGGTCTGGCGCTGGGCCTGCGCCGCGCCGGCTGGCCGGGCGCGCTGGCCGCCTGGCTGGGCTTCACCTTGCCCTCGGCCGTGCTGCTGATCCTCTTCGCCTACGGCGTGGCCGGATGGGCCGGCCTCGCCAGCTCGGGCGCAGTGCACGGGCTGAAGGTCGTGGCCGTGGCGGTGGTGGCACAGGCCGTGTGGGGCATGGCCAAGTCACTGTGCCCGGACCGCCTGCGCGCCGGCATCGCGGTCACCGCTGCACTGCTGGTGCTGGCCTGGCCGACCGCTGCCGGGCAGGTCGGTGCCATCGTGGCGGGCGGCCTGGTCGGGCACTGGGCCCTGAAGCTCGGTCCATTGACCCCGGCCACGCACCACGACTATGGCGTGAGCCGGCGTACCGGAGCCTGGCTGCTCGCGCTTTGCGGCGCCCTGCTGCTGCTGCTGCCCCTGCTCGCCGCATGGCATCCGAGCCCACTGCTCGGCGCGGTGTCGGTCTTCTACCAGGCGGGCTCGCTGGTCTTCGGCGGCGGCCACGTCGTGCTGCCGCTGCTGCAGGCCGGCGTGGTGCCGCCGGGCTGGGTGGACAACGACGCCTTCCTGGCCGGCTACGGCGCCGCCCAGGCCGTGCCGGGGCCCTTGTTCACCTTCGCGGCCTACCTGGGCGCGGTCATGCAGCCCCCGCTCGGCGGCTGGTGGGGCGGGCTGGCGCTGCTGCTGGTGATCTTCCTGCCGGCCTTCCTGCTGGTGGCGGGTGCGCTGCCGTTCTGGGAACTGCTGCGCCAGCGCGATGG
>JALHMT010000105.1 GCA_022843905.1 Rubrivivax sp. | reverse complement strand
GCAGGGCGCCGGCGTCGGTGCCGCCGCGGGCGCGGTGCTGGGCGGCGTGACCGGCGGCAACGCCGGCCGGGGCGCCGTCATCGGCGGTGCCGTGGGCGCCGTGGCCGGCAACCTGTGGTCCAAGCGCATGGAAGACAAGCGCCGCGAGATGACCGCGGCGACCCAGGGGACCGGCATCGCGGTGGACCGCACGGCCGACAACCGGCTCAAGCTCAACGTGCCCAGCGATGTGTCCTTCGACACCGGGCGCGCCGACATCAAGCCCAACATGCGCCCGGTGCTCGACGAACTGAGCCGCAACCTGGACGACGGCATGCGCCTGACCGTCATCGGACACACCGACAGCACCGGCAACGACGCCATCAACGAGCCCCTGTCACGCCAGCGCGCGGACGCGGTGCGCGGCTATCTGTCGACGCGCGGCGTCAACAGCTCGCGCATCGCGGTCGAAGGACGCGGCTCGCGCGAGCCGGTGGCGACCAACGACACGGACAGCGGGCGGGCAGCGAACCGCCGGGTGGAGATCTATCTGGCGGATGCGGCGGGGTGACTTTGACCACCCCCTACGGCCTTCGGCCGCCCCCTCAAGGGGGCAACGCTGGCGGAGCGGCGTAGCCGCTCCGCGGCGTTTGCTTGAGGGGCGTTTACGCCTGCGGCGTTTCGCTTGGGGCGTGGGGCTGGTTTGTGGTGGTTGTCTATACCCAGCCTTCGAAGTGTTGCTGGATGCGGCGGGTTTCGTCGGGGCCTACGGGGTGGCGGGGTTCGTATTCGGGGCTGCTTTTCACCATCTGCCTGGCGACCTTGAAGGCGATGCGGCGGCCGGGCCAGTCGACCTGGTCGACCCAGCGCGGAGGTACCAGGACGCGGCGGCCGGGGAGCCAGCGGCCGGTGTCGATCACCAGCAACTCGATCTGCCAGCTGCGGGTGTCGAAGAGCAGGTCGTCGATGTCGCCGATGTCGCCGTCGCTGGCGGCGGCGGTGTAGCCCAGCACCTCGGCACTGCTGCGCAGGTGGGGGTCGCCGGTCGGCTCTTCGGTTGACGCGGTTGCGTCGGCCACCGGGTCGACACCGGGGATGGGTGCGATGTGGCCGCCCATCGGCAGGTCGGTGGCGCCCCACACGCCCAGGCCGCCCCAGTAGTAGGGGTAGCCGTAGTGGTCGTACACGGCGGCTTCGTGCTGGCGTGACACCGGGCGGTCGGCTTCGATGCCGGGGGCGTCCTTCACCTGCTGGCGCGTCAGCGTCACCTGAACCTGGCGCTGCGATGCATCGACCTCTTGAACCGCGTGCGGCGACACCAGCACGTGCCTTCCCGACAACCAGCCGCCTGTTTCCACCACCAGGTGGCGCAGTACCCAGCGCTGGTCGTCGAAATACAGGCCGCGCACGCTGCCGATCTCGCCATCGGCCGCCAGCAAGGTGAAGCCCTTCAGTTCCCTGGCGCTCTGCAGCATGGTTGCTCCTGATGTCGTGGGGACAGGCCGGTGCTCGGGCAGTCCACGTGCCCGTGACCTTGTTCGCGCCAGCGCCGGCGCGTGCGTTCCCCGCCGGTGCCTACAGGCTGCAGCATTTGCAGGAAAGGACTGGCACGAGCCTTGCCTCCAGTCGGCCTTGCCCACTGCTCACGAAAGGCCGGAATGAACCCCGAAGAGCTGCAGCACCGTTACCAGCACCTCCGCCGCGAACTCGACGCGGCCTATTCGGCGGTTCAGTGGGACCCCCGGCGCATCGACCTCATCACCGAGCAGATGTTGCCGCTCGAGCGTGCCCTGGCCACCGCCCGTGCCGTCTGGACCGACGTGTCAGGCGAACGGGCGGTCAGCCTGTCCGGCACGACCGGCCGGTAGGCCACCCCTTCTTTCCCGCAGGTCCTGTCCCGGCGCCGGGCGGCCGGTGGCCGTGCCGACCCCCGCTCGTCACCGGTGCATGGCGCACTGACCTTGGTCATGCCGTGCCCGACCCCGGGGAGGTCTTTGCAAGCAGGCGTGTGAATTGCCATCGTGGTGCTGCGCTGTGCCGCTCGCCGCGGTTCGGCGGGCGCCCCGTCGCGCCCCACGTCATCGAGGAGCAGGATCATCCAACCCCAGGTCGAACCGGCGTGCCCGGACATCGTCCCGATCGCGCCCCGGGCGGCGCCGCGTGGGCTCCTGCGATGGCGCGGCGCCTTGGCGCCGGCGCGCTGATCCATGTACATCGTCGGCCTGGGCACCGCCACGCCGCCCGGGCGCTTCAGCAAGGCCGAGTGCCTGGCCGCGTTCCAGCGCTCCGACTGGTTCGGGCGACTGGACACACGCGCGCACCTGATCGCCTCGACGGTCCTGCAGCGTGACAACGGCATCGAGGCGCGCCGCCTGGCCGTCGATGTGCTGGACGAGGTCTTCCGCATCGACCCGGACACGCTGTCGCAACGCTTCCTGGCGCACGCGCCGCGGCTGGCCGAAGAGGCCGCGCGGCGTGCTCTGGCCGCAGCGGGGCTGCAGCCCGGGCAGATCGATGCCGTCGTGGTCAGCACCTGCACCGGTTACCTGTGTCCCGGCCTGTCGGGCCATGTGATCGAGAGGATCGGGTTGCGCCACGATGTCTCGGCCTACGACCTGGTGGGCCAGGGCTGCGCTGCCGCGCTGCCCAACCTGAAACTGGGCCAGGCCTTGCTGGCCACAGGCTCCTGCGAGTTCGTGCTGTCGGTCTGCGTGGAAGTCAGCAGCGCGGCGATGTACCTCGACAACGACCCGGGCGTGCTGATCAGCGCCTGCCTGTTCGGCGACGGCGCGGGCGCCGCGGTGCTGGGGCGGCGCGCCCAGGCCGTCGGCCCGCGGGTCCGCTGGCACGACAGCACGTCGCTCACCGAGCCTGCACAACGCGATGCGCTGAAGTTCGAACAGCGCAACGGCCTGCTGCGCAACATCCTCACCCGCGCCGTGCCCGGGCTGGCCGCCGAACATGCCGGGCGGGTGCTGGACACGGTGCTGCGGCGCCACGGCCTGCAGGCGCAGGACATCGCCACCTGGATCCTGCACGCCGGCGGGCGCGACGTGCTGCAGGCGCTGGAGCGGCAGCTGGCGCTGGCCCCCGAGGACCTGCGCTACAGCGCGGCGATGCTGCGCGAGTACGGCAACCTGTCCAGCGCCTTCGTGTACTTCGTGCTCGAGGCGGCGCTGGCCGACGACGCTGCACGGGGCTGGTGGTGGCTGTCGTCCTTCGGTGCCGGCTTCAGCTGCCACGGTGCCTTGCTGGAGGTGCGCTGAACATGCACCGTGTCGTCGCCGCCGAGACGCTGGACCGCCTGCCGCCGGACGACCCGGCCGCCCTGCGCTCGCG
The DNA here is from genome assembly GCA_022843905.1 of Rubrivivax sp. Taxonomy (GTDB): domain Bacteria; phylum Pseudomonadota; class Gammaproteobacteria; order Burkholderiales; family Burkholderiaceae_C; genus Rubrivivax. The sequence continues at coordinate 12,603 of JALHMT010000105.1, read as the reverse complement.
TCGCGATCTCGTGCGTGTGCACCAGGCGATGGGCACGCGCGGCATCGTGCGGCGCGCATGGCAGGCGATGTTCACCGCCCGCTCGTCCACCGCGCCGTTGCGCATCCTGGAACTCGGCGCAGGCGACGGCAGCCTGCTGCTCGGGGTCGCAAGTTCGCTTGCACCGCGCTGGCCGTCGGTACAGCTGACGCTGCTCGACCAGCAGGACATCGTCAGCCCCGCCACGCGGCAGGGCTTCGAAGCGCTGGGCTGGATCGTGCGCGTGCAGAGGGCCGACGTGCTGGCCTGGGCGGCCGACCGTGATGACGGCGCCTTGCGCTGGGACCTCATCAGCACCTCGCTGTTCCTGCACCACTTCGAAACCGCGCTGCTGCAGCAGTTGCTGGTCGCGGCCGCTGCGCGCTGCGACCGCTTCTTCGCCTGCGAGCCCGAGCGCTCCTGGCTGGCGCTGGCCGGCAGCCATCTGGTGGGCGCGCTCGGCGCCAACGCGGTGACGCGCGAGGACGCCGTGCTGAGCGTGCGTGCCGGCTTCCGCGCCGACGAGCTGTCCGCGCGCTGGCCGCGCGGCGATCAACGCTGGCACCTGCAGGAGAGCCCGGCGGGCCTGTTCAGCCACTGCTTCAGCGCCCGCCGCGTCGGGCTGGACCGATGAGCGACGACGGGCCCACGCCGTTCGACGCGGTGATCGTCGGCGCCGGGCCGGCCGGGTCGGCCACCGCGATCCAGCTCGCCCGCGCAGGGTGGTCGGTGGCCGTTGTCGAGCGGCAGGGCTTCCCCCGGCGCAAGGTGTGCGGCGAGTGCATTGCCGCCAGCAACCTGCCGCTGCTGCACGCGCTGGGCATCGGCGACGCCTTCGACGCAGCCGCCGGGCCCGCCTTGACAGAGGTGACGCTGATGGCCGCCGACGCGGCGGTCACCGCCGCGCTGCCGCCTGCAGGATGGGGGCGGCACCGGTGGGGCCGGGCCCTGGGCCGCGAGACGCTGGACAGCCTGCTGCTCGAACAGGCCCGCGCTGCAGGCGCCACCGTCCTGCAGCCCTGGGCCCTGCAGGACATCGGCGGTGCGCCCGGCCACTGGCACTGCGACATCCGTTCACCGCAGGGCCTGCCGCCACGGCGGCTGCAGGCCCGTGTCATGGTCGACGCGCACGGCGCCTGGCAAGCCCTGCCCGCGCAACGCGAGCAGCAACGCCGAGGGCGCAGCGCAGCCGATCTGTTCGCCTTCAAGGCCGGCTTCCAACGCAGTGCGCTGCGTGCCGGCGCCATCGCCGTGCTGGCCCTGGACGGCGGCTACGGCGGCATGGTCGTGGGCGATGGCGATCTCACCACGCTGGCCTGCTGCATCCGGCGTGATCGATTGAACGCCCTGCGCAGCCGCACGCCGGGGCAGGCGGTGGGCGAGGTCGTCGAAGCCTTCCTGCGCCGCGAATGTGCCGGTGTGCGGGACGCGCTGCGCGGCGCGGAGCGTGCGGGTCCCTGGCTGACGGCCGGCCCGCTGGCCACCGGTGTGCGGCTCGACGCTGTGCAGGGCATCTTCAGCGTCGGCAACGCGGCCGGCGAGGCGCACCCCATCCTGGGGGAGGGCATGAGCATGGCGCTGCAGTCGGCGGTGCTGCTGTGCCGCGAGCTGCTGGGAGCGTCTTCGCCCTCGCAGCCGCCGTTGCCATCGCGGCCGTCGCCCGTGCCCGGCGCTGCAGAGCAGGCCGCGATGCAGCGCCGTTACGTCGCCGCGTGGCGGCGTGACTTCCTGCCCCGCCTTCGCCTGGCAGCGGCCTTCGCCCACGTGGCGATGCGGCCCGCCGCCACGGCGCTGCTGCTGCAGGCCGCGCGGCGCTGGCCCGGCTTGCTGACCCAGGGCGCGCGCTGGGGCGGCAAGGTGCGCCCGGTCGAAGCGATGCACCTGGCGCCGGCATGGCCCGCGGGCGCACGCGTCGCCCCGAAAGATGCCGGGCCGTCGCGCCCATCGAACAAGGAGTCCGCATGAACACGACCATGGACACGACCTTCGACCGCCTGAGCGCCCTGCTGGTGAAGGACTACAAGGTGGACCCCGGGCGCCTGCATCCCGACGCGCCGCTGGACAGCCTGGGGATCGATTCGCTGGGCACGGTCGAGCTGTTCTGGCAGGTCGAGGACCGCTTCGGCATCAAGCTGCCGGCCGACCCGGTGGACCTGAAGACCCTGGGCGACGTGGTGCGCCACGTGGACGCGCTGGTCGAAGCCCAGACCGGCGTGCAGAAGGCAGCACAGACGACCCTGTCGCCCAACCCGTGAAGGGGCAGCTTGCATGAGCTTCGCATGAGGATGGCATGAGGCGCGTGGCCGTCACCGGCATCGGCGTGCTCTCGCCGCTGGGCAACAGCCCCGGCGAGGTCTGGGCGGCGGCGCGCGCCGGCCGCTCCGGCGTGCACCGGCTCGACATCCCCTTTGCCAGCCGCCTGCGGTCGCCGCTGGGCGCCACGGTGCAGCTCGGCGAGGTGACGGGCATCGACGAGGTGCAGGCGCGCATGCTGGACCGCTTCAGCGTGTTCGCGCTGCTGGCCGCCCGGCAGGCCGTGTCGGGCTCCTGCGGCGCGCTGGAAGGCGCAGCGCCGGCGCGTGGCGGCGTCTTCGTCGGCAACGGCATGGGCGGCACGCTGTCGATGGACGAGGGCTACGAGGTCCTGTACGGCCAGCGCTCCGACCGCATCAGGCCATTCACGGTGCTGATGGGCATGCACAACGCCGCGGCCGCCTGGATCGGCATCGAACTCGGTCTGCAGGGGCCCAACATGACCTACTCGACGGCCTGCTCCTCGTCGGCGGTGGCCATCGGCGAGGCCTGGCTGCGGGTGGCTACGGGGCAGCTGGACGTGGCCCTCGCGGGCGGCGCCGAAGCGCCGCTGTCGCCCGGCTCGCTGAAGGCCTGGGAAGCCCTGCACACGCTGGCGTCGCCCGGTTCGGCCGACCCGGCGACGGCCTGTCGCCCCTTTTCACGCGACCGCAGCGGCATGGTGCTGGGCGAAGGGGGCGCGATGCTGGTGATCGAACCCTGGGAGCGGGCGAAGGCGCGCGGTGCGACGCTGCTCGGCGAGATCCTGGGCTATGGCCAGTCCAACGACGCCAGCCACATCACGCGGCCGAGCGTGCAAGGACAGGCCGCCGCCATGAGCGCGGCCCTGGCGGCCGCGGGGCTGGAACCGGCGGACGTGCATGCCATCAACGCGCACGGCACCGGCACCCAGGCCAACGACCGCACCGAGACTGCCGCCATTCGCAGCGTGTTCGGCGCCCGCGCCGCGCGCATTCCGGTCAGCGCCACCAAGGCCATGCACGGGCATCTGCTCGGTGCCGCCGGTGCGCTGGAGTGCGTGCTGTCCCTGCTGGCGCTGCAGCACCAGGTGGCGCTTCCCACCGTGCACCTGCAGCAGCCCGACCCGGAGTGCGACCTCGACTACGTGGCCCACGTGGCGCGCGAAGGTGTGTCGGCCCGCGTGATGCTGTCCAGTTCCTTTGCCTTCGGCGGGTCGAACGCCGTGTTGGCGCTGGGGCCGGCGGCTGCCTGACAGCCTCGAAGGAACCGACCTCATGCCTGCAGACATCGACACCCTCGCCCGGACATCGTCGCTGGGCGGCGACGCGCTGCTGCTGCTGCTGTACGTCGTGCTGGCGCTGCTGTTCTCCTTCCTCTGCTCGGTGGCCGAGGCCACGCTGCTGAGCATCACGCCTTCCTACATCGCGGGCCTGCAGCAGACGAACCCCAAGAAGGCGGCGCAGCTGCGCCGGCTTCGCGTCGACAAGGTCGACCAGTCGCTGGCCGCCATCCTGACCGTGAACACCATCGCCCACACGGTGGGTGCCATCGGCGCCGGTTCGAAAGCCACGGCGGTGTTCGGCAGTGCCTGGTTCGGCGTCTTCTCGGCGGTGATGACGCTGCTCATCCTCTTCGTGTCGGAGATCGTGCCGAAAACGCTGGGGGCTGTCTACTGGCGCCAACTCGCCAGCGCGACCGGGGTCTTCGTGAGCCTGCTGATCAAGGCCATGTACCCGCTGGTGGTGGTGTCGGAGAAGCTGACGCAGCTGATCTCGCGCGGCCAGAAGGCGCACCACTTCAACCGCGAAGAGTTCGTCGCGATGGCCAGCGTCGGACAGGAGCAGGGACAGATCAACCCGCGCGAGTCCAAGATCATCCGCAACCTCTTCCTGTTGAAGTCTCTGGACGCCGGCAGCGTGATGACGCCGAGCATCGTGGTGTCGGCCCTGCAGAAGGACCTGCGCGTCGATGAGGCGCTGGCCCTCCCGGCCGGCACGCGCTTCTCACGCCTGCCCATCTACGGCAAGGACCTGGACCACGTGGTCGGCTTCGTGCTGCGCGAAGACCTGCTGGTGGCGCAGAACCAGGGGCAGGGCGGCCGACCGCTGACCGACTACCGCCGCGACATCGTGGCCATCCTGTCCACCACCCCGCTGTCGCGCCTGATGGAGACCCTGCTGGAACAGCGCCGGCACCTCGCCCTGGTGGTGGGCGAGTACGGCGACACCAAGGGGCTCGTCACGCTGGAGGACGTGGTCGAGACCCTGCTGGGTGTCGAGATCGTGGATGAAGGCGACCAGGTCGACGACATGCGCGCGCTGGCCCGCCAGCTGTGGGAGAAGCGGGCCGAACGCATGGGCATGCACCTCGAGCAGCAAGGCGAGAGACCGGCCCCGCCGGTGACCTGACCGCGCGCAGCGCTCGCCCCCGCACCCCTGCGCTCCGATCACCGTTCAGGCTCGCGGCAACTCGACTTCCACGCGCAGGCCGCCCAGCGGCGATGCCTGCAGGCGCAGGCTGCCCCCGTACAGACCCACCAGTTCGTCGACGATGGCCAGCCCCAGCCCGCTGCCGGGCACCGACTCGTCCAGCCGCGCGCCGCGCGCCAGCACGGCCTCGCGTCGCCCGGCGTCGATGCCCGGCCCGTCGTCGTCGATCAGAACCCGCAGCCGGCGGCCGCCGGCGGTGTCGATGCCGGCCACGCCGACCTGCACGTCGTGCCCGGCCCACTTGCAGGCGTTGTCGAGCAGATTGCCCAGGATCTCCTGCAGGTCCTGCACCTCGCCCGCGAAGTCCACGTCGCCTGCGTCGGGCGCGCGGGTCAGCTGCAGATCGCGGCGGGCATGCACACGTTCCATCACGCGCAGCAAACCGTCCACCACAGGCTGGACTGCGACCCGGGCGCCGGGCAGGCCCTGGGCGGCAGCGGCCCGCGCCCGCGACAGGTGCCATTCGACGTGACGGCGCGCGATGCCCACCTGTTCACCGACCAGCGCGGCCAGATCGGCGCCGGTCTCCGGACGCCGCAACGCGGCATCGGCCGCCTGCGACATCGCCGCCAGCGGTGTCTTGACGGCATGCGCCAGGTTGCCGGCCTGCGTGCGCGCCCGCGCCACGACCTCGGCATTGCGGTCGAGCACGGCGTTGAAGCCGTCGGTCAGGGCTTGCACTTCGAGTGGGAACGGGCCTTCCAGGCGCTGGGCGGTGCCGGCTTGAATCGACGCCAGCTTGCGCTGCAGGGTGCGCAGCGGCGCCAGGCCGATGGCCACCTGGGCCAGTGCTGCAGCACACAGCAGCACGAGCATGGACGCCAGCGAGAGCGCCAGCACCCCGTTGAAGTCGTCCACGGCCTGCACGGTCTGGCGCAGGTCGCCGGCCACGATCAGCCGCCAGGGCGTGGCCTGCGGGTCGTCGCGCTTGACGGTGCGTTCCACCAGCAGCAGGGGCGCGTCGTCGGGGCCGGGGGCTTCGTGTTCGTGCACGACGCCGTCGGGCAGCACGTCCGGGGGCAGGGTCAGCGTGGCGTCCCACAGCGAACGCGAGCGCAGCACGCCGCGCTGGCGTTCGACGTCGGCACCGTCGATCTGCCAGTACAGGCCCGAGTAGGGGCGCGACCAGCGCGGGTCCGACAGGGCCTGCGCGTCGATCCACGGCAGCCCCGCGGCATCGAACTCCAGGCGCGCCGTGATCTGGTCGAGCTGCGCCTGCAGGCCCTGGCTGAACTGCCGCATCACGTGTTCCCGGAACAGCCCGGCCAGCAGCAGCCCGGCCAGCAGCAGCGCCACGGACACGGCCGCCAGCGTGGCCGCCAGCAGCCGAAAGTGCAGCGATCGCGACCAGTGCCGGGCGACGGGGGTCAAGACGGCGCTGCCAGCCGGTAGCCCATGCCGCGCACGGTCTCTATGAGCTCGGGCGGCAGCTTGCGTCGCAGCCGGCCGATGAAGACCTCGATGGTGTTGGAGTCGCGGTCGAAGTCCTGCGCGTACAGGTGCTCCGTCAGTTCAGTGCGAGACACCACCGTGCCCGGGCGGTGCATCAGGTAGGACAACAGGCGGAACTCGTGGCTGGTCAGCGTCACCGGCTGCCCGTTCACGGCGACGCGGCCGCTGCGCGTGTCCAGCGCCACGGCGCCGCACTGCAGCAGCGGGGACGCCAGCCCCTGTGAACGGCGGATCAGGGCGCGCACGCGGGCCAGCAGCTCTTCCATGTGGAAAGGCTTGGCCAGGTAGTCGTCCGCGCCGGCGTCGATGCCGGCCACCTTCTCGTGCCAGCTGTCGCGCGCGGTGAGGATCAGCACCGGCACGGTCAGCCCGGCCTCGCGCCAGCGCCTGAGCACGCTGAGACCGTCCAGCACCGGCAGCCCGAGGTCGAGGATCACGGTGTCGAAGGCCTCGGTGGCGCCCAGGTGGTGACCGTCGCGGCCGTTGTCGGCCTCGTCGACCACATGGCCGGCTTCTTCCAGCCCGGTGCGCAACTGGGCACGCAGCGTGGGGTCGTCTTCGACGAGCAGCACTCTCATGCGATGGTGGTTCGCGCGCAGCGCGTGGGCCGGCGGCTCATTTGGTGGGCTCCTTCGGCGGTTCGGGCGCGCGGTCCCGGGCGCGATCCGGCCGGCGCTTGACCTGCAGCACGGCACCGCTGCGCGCATCGAGCTCGAGCTTCACCAGCTGCCCGTTGGCCTGCAGCAGCCTGACCTCGTACAGCCAGCGGCCGTGCTCGCGTTCGAGCTCCAGCTCGAGCACCTGGCCCGGGTGGGTGCGCTGCAGCCTGGCCAGCAGTTCGGGCAAGGGCATCACCTCGCCGGCCAGCATGGCGGCGCGCGCGCGTTCGTGATCGTGCTTGTCGCCGGCTCGCGCGCCGGGCAAGGCCAGGCCGGTCAGCAGCAACGCCGCCGCCAGGCCCGCCCGCCAGCGCCTCGACAAGGCGTGGCGTGCTGCAAGGCCACCTGGCCTGGCCAGGGCGACGGAGGGAGCCAGCAGGATGTTCACGCCGATATTGTCGGCCCGCGAATCTGAACCGCAGGTGAACGGATCCTTCAGGCACGGTTCACGGGCCGCGCCGAAGAATGGCTTCATCGACCGGCTCTTGCCGGTGTCTTCCAGGAGCCCCCGTGCACCTCAGCTCAGCGTCTTCGACGCGTCGCCACCGATCCGGCCGTGCGGCAGGACTTGCCGCAGCGTTCGCCCTGGCCCTGGTCGCCGGCACGGCGCAGGCCGCCGACACCACGCCAGCCCTGCAGCTCGAACGCTTCGCCACGCAGGCCGCGTCCGCCGGGCAGGCCGAGCGCGGGCGCGACTTCTTCAACGCCCGTCATGGCGGCGAGTGGTCGTGTGCGTCCTGCCATGGCCAGCCGCCCACGCGGTCCGGCAAGCACGCCAGCACCGGCAAGGCGATCGACGCGCTGGCGCCCGCCGCCAACGCGCGCGCCTTCACCGACACGGCCCGCGTCGACAAGTGGTTCCGGCGCAACTGCAAGGACGTGCTGCAGCGCGAGTGCAGTGCCGGCGAGAAGGCCGACGTGATGGCCTACCTGATCGGCCTGCGGCCATGAAGCGAAGCACCGTGAACCCGACCTGCCCGGTGCCCGTCCCGACAGTCCCGGCGTTGCGACCTGGCCGGCGCGTGATCACACGCTCAATGTCGATCTTGATGGCCGTGCTGGCGCTGGTCGCGGGCGCACCGGCCCAGGCCGACGGCGGCAGGCTGATGCCGCGCACCGTGCCCGAGGTCTACACGCAGGAGTGCGCGTCCTGCCATCTGGCCTATCCGCCGGGCCTGCTGCCGGCGGCGTCGTGGCAGCGGCTGATGGGCGGGCTGGACAGGCACTACGGCAGCGATGCCTCGCTGGACGCCGCCACGCGTGCGCAGATCGACAGCTGGCTGCGTGCGCATGCCGGCACCTACAAGCGCGTGAGCGAACCGCCGCCGCAGGACCGCATCACGCGCTCGGCCTGGTTCGCGCGCAAGCACCGCAAGGTCGATCCCGGCGTCTGGAAGCTGCCCAGCGTCAAGAGCGCCGCGCACTGTGCCGCCTGCCACGGCGGCGCCGAGCGCGGTGTCTTCGACGACGACGAACTGAAGATGCCCGAAGGGCTGGACGCACGGCTGCGTCGGCCCTGGAACGACTGAACGAACGAAGGACTCCCATGGCCGCCCCCACTGCCTGCCCGCCGACATCAGCGCCGCCGGCACCCGCCGGCGCTGCGCCGCAGCGGCGCGTCGTCGATGCGCCCACGCGCATGTTCCACTGGCTCTTCGCGCTGTGTTTCGTCGGCGCCTACCTCACGGCCGACGGCGAACGCTGGCGCGCGCTGCACGTCACGCTGGGCTACACGCTGGCCGGCCTGCTGGCCTTTCGTGTGCTCTACGGCCTGCTGGGCCCGCGGCATGCGGGCCTGGGGCTGCTGCTGCGCAAGCTCGGCAGTGCGCCGGCCTGGCTGCGCACGACGGGGCAGGCGCTGCGCCAGGGCAGGTGGCAGGGCATCGCCTGGCGACAGGGGCAGAACCTGGCGATGGCCGCAGCCGTGGCCGCGCTGCTGTTGCTGGTCGTGCCGCTCACGCTCAGCGGCTACGGTACCTACGACGGCTGGGGCGATGTCCTGGGCGGCGACTGGCTGGAAGACGTGCACGAGTTCTTCGGCAACGCTTTCCTGGCCGTCGTGCTGGGCCATGTGGCCCTCATCGCCGGACTGAGCCTGCTGCGGCGCAAGAACCAGGCGATGCCGATGATCACCGGCTGCATCGACGGTGCCGGCCCCGATCTGATCCAGCGCAACCATGCGGCGCTGGCCGGCCTGCTGCTGGGGGCCGTGCTGGCCTTCTTCGCATGGCAGTGGCAGCAGTCGCCGCAGGGACTGATGCCTGCGCAGGGCTCGATGCAGTCGTCGGGGGACCGGCATGAGGATGATGACGACTGACGACTGACGACTGACGACTGACGACTGACGACTGACGACTGCAAGGCCATGGCGCCCGATGCGCGCGCTCAGCGACATCCCTTTGCAATGCGCTGCCAGTGGCGATCTGTGCAGAATGCGCGGCGGTCGTTACACCTCGCAGCGCATGAGTCTGCTCGCCCAGCCTTCACCGGAGACGCACGATGCCCAATGCCCGAACCACGAATGGCGTGCGACTGGAGTTCGCAGCCGACTCCCTGGTCCAGTCCAACCTCTCTGGCGCGACCTTCACCGGCGACTGGCTCTGGGTGGCCGGCGACGAGGCCTGCGGTGTCGACCGCCTGCGCCGGCTCGAGCCTGTGGGCGGCGAAGTCCTGCGCTTCGGCGACGTGCACGATTTCCCGCTCGCCGATCTGCTGAGTCTGCCCGGCGGGCCCGAGGACGAGGCCGATCTGGAAGGCATGGCGGTCGCCGACGGCTTCCTCTGGGTGGTCGGCTCCCACGGCTTGAAGCGAAAGAACGCCAAACCCGATCGGGGTCACGCCGACAACGCCCGGCGGCTGGCCAAGGTGGCGCTGGACAGCAACCGGCGCCTGCTGGCCTGTCTGCCGATCGAGCCCGACGCCCAGGGTGCACCTTGCCTGGTGCGCCGTGCCCAGGACGGCCGCAAGGCGCTGCGCCTGAAAGGCGACGCCACGGCGAACCTGCTCACGCGCGCCCTGGCCGATGACCCCCACTTCGGGCCCTACATGGCCATCCCGGGCAAGGACAACGGCTTCGACATCGAAGGCCTGGCCGTCGACGGCCGCAGGCTGTTGCTGGGCCTGCGCGGGCCGGTGCTGCGGGGCTGGTCGGCGCTGCTGGAGATCGAGGTCGAAACCCGCGTCGACGACCTCCGCCTGGTGCCGCTGGACGACAACGGCACGCTGATCCGCAAGCATTTCCTGCAGCTCGACGGCCTGGGTGTCCGGGATCTGCACTTCTCCGGCGACGACCTCTTCATCCTGGCCGGGCCGACGATGGTGCTCAACGGTGACATTCGCGTCTTCAAGTGGCCTGCCGCCAGGCCGGCACTGGCCGCCAACCGCGAACCGGCGCGTTTCGAGGAGGCCCTGACCGAATCTGTGCCCTTGCCGCACGGACGCGGCGTCAACCGGGCCGAGGCGATCTGCCAGCTGCCGCCGTCGTTGTCGGGCGGCAAGGCGCAGTGGCTCGTGCTGTACGACGCACCGGGCGCCGATCGCAAGGACGGCGGGCACGCCGTCTTCGGTGACCTGCTGCGCCGCGAATGATCGACATCGGGGCGCCGGTCCTGTTGCCCCAAGGCTGCCGAGCTCCCACGCGACCCCGCATCGCCGCTGCAGTTCGTGATCGACTCGGCTGCGGGCAGCAACGCCGCAGGCTGCGCCATGGGGATGGTGCCGCAGGGCGCGTTCAAACAGGGCCGCTGGCTGTACTGGGTCATCGCGGCCAACCTGCTGGCGCTGGTGGCGCTGGCCTTTGTCTACCCGCACCTGATGGTCAGCCCGGGGCCGGTGGTGGCCGCGCATGCCGACATCGGCAAGGACTGTTTCGCCTGCCACCAGCCCTGGCGCGGCGCCCAGGCGGCGCTGTGCATCGAGTGCCATGCCTTGCCCGACATCGGGCTGCGCACCACCAAGGGCCTGGCGATCGCCCAGGTGGTGACCCAGTCCCTCGGCCCGTCGCGCCTGAAGACCGCCTTCCACCAGGACCTGATCGAGCAGGACTGCATGGCCTGCCACACCGAACACCGCAGCCCGCGGCTGGCGCAGCAGAGCCGCAAGTCCTTCTCGCACGAACTGCTGCGCCCGGCCGTGCGGCAGCAATGCGAGAGCTGTCACCAGAAGCCGGCCGACAAGCTGCATCAGAAGATCACCGGCGACTGCCAGGCCTGCCACCGCCAGGACGCCTGGAAGCCCGCGACCTTCGACCACGCCAAGTTCTTCGTGCTGGACCGCGACCACGATGTCGAGTGTTCGACCTGCCACAAGGCCAGGGATTTCAGCACCTTCACCTGCTACGGCTGCCACGAGCACACGCCCGCCAATGTGCGCGCGGAGCACGAGAAGGAGGGCATCCGCGACTTCGAGAACTGCGTCGAATGCCACCGCGATCCCGGGGTCGAGCCGGAGAGGGGCGGTCGGTCGGGCCAGGCCGGGCGAGCGAAGAAGGATTGATCGGCGCAACGGGGCGTCACTGACACGACTCAGCAATCCGGAGGATGCGCGGTGCGGGAGTGGCAGGGCAGGATGCTGCATCACCTCTCAGCGATCGGCCCAACCCCATGAAACTGCTCGTAGCTGCCACCCTGGCTGCGCTTTGCGCACTGGTGCCCCACTCGGCCCGGGCCGTCGCCATCACGGCCAGCACGGCCGAACTCGTCACCGTGCGCAGTTGCATCGTCCTGACGACCCGGTGTGACGTGATCTCCCCCATGCGCCTGCAGTCGGCCTATGGCGGTTTCCCGGGCGGCGTTGCATCATCGGCCACGACGAACCTGGCGGGCTATGGCTCGGCCAGCGGCTCCGTGGCCTTGTCGGGCACCGTAGGCGCCCCCCTGCTGCGGGCGAGCGCCGTTTCCGAACCCGGACAGCGCGTGAGCACCAATTCCCTCGCGTTGCAGCGCTACACCTACACCGGGACGACACCCACGGTGCGCGTTTTCGGCGGCACGCTCACGTACCAGCAGGAGACGACGGGGCCGCACGGGCCAGGCGTCGGTGACGGCGTGTCCGCGTCCATCCTCCTGTTCATGCTGGACGCGGCCACGATCGAGGCCGGCGACAGCCCCGAGTCCAACTACGACGCCTTGTTCGGGGTGGCCGGCCTGCCCGACTTCAGGTTCGTGGATTCGGACTACTTTGCCGACGGGTCGTCGACCCTCGACGGGCGGCACGAACTGGCCGCGTCCGTCGCCCTGAATCCGGGCGACAGCGTCTGGGTCAGCGTGCTGCTGCAGACACCCGCCGCCAACGGTGCGCGCGTCGACGCCTCGAACACGCTCGTCACCGGTTGGGACCTGTCGACCGACCTCGTGCCGGCGGCCGTTGCCGCCGTGCCCGAGCCCGCAACGGCGGCGCTGTTGGTGCTGGCGCTGCCGGGCCTCCTGCTCCAGCGCCGGCGCAGCGGATTCGCTCGCCGCCTGCCTTCGGAGGGTCCTGTCACCCGCGGACGCCTGAGGCGCCGCGCCGCCGCGTAGTCCAACGCCGACAAGCACTCGCTCCCCCTCCTGACGCCGCGCTGCCCTGGGCCTGCCTAAGCTCGGAGCAAGGCAGATGCATGGTGCATCGGCCTCGATCACCAGGAGCAAAGCCATGAACCGCAATCACGTCAAGGGCGCCGCCAAGGACGCCGAAGGCAAGGTCCGCCGCACCGTGGGCACCGCCACGGGTGA
>JALHMT010000104.1 GCA_022843905.1 Rubrivivax sp. | reverse complement strand
AGCGCGGCGGTCTCGGCCGCGGTGTCGCCGTTGATGTCGGTGGCCACCACGCGGGCACCGGCGCGCGCCAGGCCCAGCACGATGGCGCGGCCGTTGCCCTGGCCGGCCCCGGTGACGAGGGCCAGGCGCCCGGCCAGCAGGGCGCCGGTCATGCGCGCCGCTCCAGCGCCACCGGCTGGGCCAGCCGTTGTTCGATCTTCAGCGCGGCGGGCTCCGACAGCTGCTTGCCGCAGACGTAGCCGAAGGTCACTGCCGGCCCCAGCGTGATGCCGGCGCCGGGGTAGTTGCCGCCCATGATGCTGGCGGCGTCGTTGCCCACCGCATACAGGCCCGGGATGGGCCGGCCGTCGGCGCCCAGCACGCGCGTCTGCGCGTCGGTGGCCAGGCCGGCGAAGGTGCCGATGTCGCCCACCACCAGCTTGATGGCGTAGAACGGGCCGTCCTGCAAGGGCGCCACGCAGGGGTTGGCACCGTCGTGCAAGGCGTCGCCCTGGTAGCGGTTGTAGGCCTTGCTGCCCTTGCCGAACTCGGGGTCCTCGCCGCGCCGCGCGCCTTCGTTGAAGTGCTCGACGGTGGCCTTCAGCGTGGCCGCGTCGACCCCGATCACGCGTGCCAGGTCGACCAGCGTGCGGCCGCGCTTGAGGTAGCCGCTGCGCAGGTGGCGGCCCAGCGGCATCGGGAAGGGCGGCACGCAGCCCAGCCCGTAGCGACGCAGCGCGCGGTGGTCGCACAGCAGCCAGGCGCTGACCTCGGGCGTGCCGCGGCAGGCGGCCACCATGTCCTGCACGAAGTCGTGGTACGAGTTGCCTTCGTTGGTGAAGCGCCGGCCGGCCCGCGTGACGGCGATGACGCCGGGCTTGGCGCGGTCGATGAAGTGCGGCATCACGCCGCTGCTGCCGTCGGGTCGGCGCGTCACCGAGGTGGGCACCCAGGCGGCTGCGTGCGGGATAGTCGGGTCGACGTGCCCGCCCACGCTCTCGGCCAGCCGCAGCCCGTCGCCGGTGTTGGCAGCCGGTGACGGCGAATGGTGTTCGGCGCCGGTGGGCGCGTGCGGGAAGAGCTGGGCGCGGCGCGCCAGGTCGTGCGGGAATCCGCCGCAGGCCAGCACCACGCCGCGCCGTGCCCGCACGGTGATCTGGCGGCCGTCGCGCTCGACGATGACGCCCTTGATGCCGTCGTGTTCCACCAGCAGCTGCTTGACGGGCGACTGCAGCCACACGGGGATGCCGAGGTCCATCGCCGCCTTGTGCAGCCGGCCGGCCAGCGCGTTGCCGTTGGTCAGGTTCATGCCGCGGCCGAACTGCAGCACGTCCATCGCGTGGCGCGCCAGGCGGCGGGTGACGAAGACGAAGCTCTCCAGCGAGCGGAAGACGCGCATGAAGTGGCGGATCTCCACACCGGAGCCCAGCATCATGCCGAACACCGTCAGCTCGGGCAGCGGCGGCGCCAGCAGCTTGATGCGGTCGCCCAGTTCACGGCCGTCGAAGGGCCGGGTCACCATGGCGCGACCGGCCTGCTGGCCACCCGGCGCCTCGGCGTGGTAGTCGGGGAACACGGCGGGCATGTCGAACTGCACGCAGGTGCGGTCGGTGAAGAAGCGCAGCGCCTCGGGGCCCTTTTCGAGGAAGGCGTCGACGCGGGCCGGGTCGAAGTGCGTGCCCGCCTGGTCCTGCAGGTAGGTGCGCGCCGCGCCGGGCGGTTCGTGCACGCCCTGGGACGTCGCCAGGTGGGTGCCCGGCACCCACAGCCAGCCGCCCGAGCGCGCGGTGGTGCCGCCGAACAGGGGCTGCTTTTCCACCACCAGCACCTTCAGGCCGTCGGCCGCCGCCGTCACCGCGGCCGACATGCCCGAGGCCCCGGTGCCCACCACGACGACGTCGAAGTCCTGCTGCTGGTCGCTCATGCGGCGCAGTGTAGGAAGCGCGTTGAGGATAGTCAACGCGTTCGATATGCTCTAACCATCAGGGTATATCGCACCCAGTTAACTATGTAAGTGGAAACCCGGAGGCTCGACCGCGCCGAACTGGCGAGCATGCTGGCCCGGGCCTTGCGTCACCATTCCCCTCCCATGAGCGTCACCGAAAAGCCGCGTCGCGGCATCCAGTCCGTCGAGATCGGCAGCCAGCTGCTGCTGGTGCTGGCCCGTCACGTCAGCCCGATGGCATTGCGCGACCTCGCGCGCGGCGCCGGCATGTCTACCGGCAAGGCGCACCCCTACCTGGTGAGCTTCCTCAAGGTGGGCTTCGTGACGCAGGACGCGGGCGGCCGCTACGAGCTGGGGCCGCTGGCACTGCAGCTGGGCCTGTCGAAGCTGCAGCGGCTGGACCCGGTGAAGGAGGCCTCGCCGCTGATGGAGTCGCTGGCCGAAGAGACCGGCCAGAGCATCGCGCTGGCGGTGTGGGGCAACCTGGGGCCCACCATCGTGCGCCTGGACGAACCCATCCAGCCCATGCACGTCAACCTGCGCACGGGCACCGTCATGTCGCTGGCCAACACCGCAACGGGGCGCTTGTTTGCCGCCTACATGCCGCCCAAGGTGGTGGAGCAGGCGATGCACGCAGACCGCCTGCGCCGCGGCGGCGAAGCGCCTGCCCCCACCCGCGCCGAGTTCGAGGCGCTGCTGGCCGAAACGCGCGCGCACGGCCTGTCGCGCACGCTGGGCCAGCCCATCGCCGGCATCGATGCCTTCTGCGCCCCGGTGTTCGACCACGGCGGCAACCTGGTGCTGGGCATCACCGCGATGGGGCCGGCCGCCACCTTCGACAGCGCCTGGGACGGTGCCATCGCCACGCCGCTGCTGCGCTGTGCCGGCGACGTGTCGGCGCGCCTGGGCCAAATGGCGGGCTGAGCAATGGGCCGCCTGACCGATTCAGACAAGGAGCAAACCATGGACCACGAACACCCCCCCTTGGCGGCTGCGCCCGAGGCCCCCGCCCGACCGCCGCTCACCCCGGCCGAGCTGGTCGACGAGTACCTGCGCCTGCTGATGATCCCCGACCCCGCCGCCGCGCGCCGCTACGCGGCACCGGGCCTGCGCATCCGCTTCACCGGCGGCCGCGCGATGAGCGACCCCGCCGAGTGCGCGGCCTTCAACGCCGGCCGCTACCGCTGGGTGAAGAAGCGCATCGAGCGCACCGAGACCGTCGTGGCGCAGCCGCAGGACGGCGACGACGTCATCGTCTACAGCCTGGGCACGCTGTACGGCGAGTGGCCCGACGGCACGCCTTTCGAAGGCAACCGCTACGTCGACCGCTACGTGGTGCGCGACGGCCTCATCGTGCAGATGGAGGTGTGGAACGACAGCGCCGAATGGCTGATGGTGCGGGCCGGCCTGGCCACGCTGTGACCAGAGGACAGCCCATGACCGCGCAATACCTCGGCCCCCTGCCTGACCACGGACGCTTCGGCTACAGCCCGATCACGCGACGCACCGACTACCGCTGGCCCGGCGGCGCCGGCCTGGCGGTGTACCTGGGCTTCAACATCGAACACTTCGCCTTCGGCGAGGGCTTGGGGGCGACCATCGGCCCGGCCACGCCGCAGCCCGACGTGCTGAACTTCGCCTGGCGCGAATACGGCAACCGGGTGGGCGCCTGGCGCTGCCTGGAGCTCTTCGAGCAGCTGGGCATGCCGGCCGCGGCCATCATCAACACGGCGCTCTACGACCACTGCCCCGAACTGGTGGCCGCCTGCGTGGCGCGCGGCGACGAGCTGGTGGGCCACGGCCACAGCAACGCCGAGCGCCAGGGCGTGTTGGACGAAGCCGCCGAGCGCGCGCTGCTGCAGCATTGCCGCACCGCCATGCAGCGCCACAGCCAGCGCACGCCCGAAGGCTGGCTGTCGCCGTGGATCAGCGAGAGCCGGCACACGCCCGACCTGCTGGCCGAGACCGGCTACCGCTACACGCTGAACTGGTGCCACGACGACCAGCCGGTGCCCATGGCCACGCGCGGCGGCCAGCCCTTGTGGGCCGTGCCTTACCCGCAGGAGCTCAACGACATCCCCATGATCGTGGCGCGCCAGCTCGACGGCAAGGACTTCGCCCAGATGATCATCGACCAGCTCGACGAGATGCTCGAGCAGTCGCGCAGCCAGCCGCTGGTGATGGGCATCGCGCTGCACCCCTACATCGTCGGCCAGCCCTACCGGCTGCGCCACCTGCGCCGCGCGCTGCAGCAGGTGGCTGCGGCGCGCGACCGCGGCCAGGTGTGGATGACGACGCCGGGGGCGATCTGCGCGCATGCGGCTGACCGGGCCGCCGGGGCGGCTTGAACGATCCGGCGAGCTGTCGGGTCAGGCCGTGAGGGCCCGCCGCTTGCGGGCGACACCCGCCGCAGGCGTCTGCACGGCAGGCGAGAGCAGGTCCATCTCCCACTTGATGTAGTCGCTGCGGTACACCAGGTGGCACACGTAGAGGACCGTGCCCGAGCGGTCGCTCACGACACGCCGCACCTCGGCCACGGGTGAGTTTTCCGAGATCGACAGGGCCTGCGCAGCATCGGGGCCGGCGGTCGAGACGGTCAGGGTCTGCGTCGCCTTGGCGATCCTGTCCCCCGCCAGGTCCAGCAGCGCGGGGATGATGAGCTCCCGGCGGAAGCGCTCCGGTGACAGCGCGAAGATGCTGTCGTCCAGCCAGAGCGAGATCACCGAGATCGCCTGCCGCTGCCTGACGTGCACGCGGCGGATGTACTGGTAGCTGGCCGCGGGAACACCTTCGTTCGGATCGAGAACGGGCATGGAGTCCCCCTCCTCGAGCAGCCTGAGCTGGGGTGGCGTGTTGCGATAGACCTCGGCCAGGCCGGCCAGCGAGGTCTCGATGCGGATCCGGGGGTGAACCGGGGGCCGTGCGATGACATGCGTGCCGCGCCCGCGTTGCGCATGGACCAGACCCTCCTGCGCCAGCAGCGCCACCGCCTGGCGCACCGTGACGAGCGCCACGCCGAACTCGGCCGCCAGGCTGTCGAAGGACGGGATGCGCGTGCCGACGCCCCAGATGCCCTTGGCGATGCGCTGGCGAACGACGTCGGCGAGCTGCCGGTACAGAGGACTGGATCCGACCTGGAGCATGGGGATGGCGTGAGTGATGAATCGGTCCGTGGGCGCGAACGGTCAGGGCCTTCGGGTCGTCCCCGCCCGGGGCAAGGGTAGCGCATCGTGATCGGCGGGCCGTCCGTAGGGCGCCGAAGTAGTTGCTCTGGCGCGTGCGCCCCGACACGGACTTATGGACAGGCGCCGCCGCCGAGTGCTTGAAGATGCTGCCCGAGTTGCTGAGACTGGCCTATATGCCCGTCAGTGTTGTTGCCCGTGGGCAGACTTTTCCATCGAGACTGGATTGCCAGGAAGCGGTCTGTCGTCGGTACCGGCACCCGGCCAGGAGCGGCCGGGAAAAAACGGCAGCTTCAGGGAGTTTCGAACCGGCCGAAAAGCTCCCGCGTGGACAGGGGTTGAGGGTGTAGTGCGTATGTACTGCGATGACACCATGAAAGACGCTGTCATCCCCCAAGTCCGTGTCGAGTCCGAGCTGCGTGCCAGCCTTGACTCTGTACTTCTCCCTGGCGAAACACTGTCCGACTTCGTCGAGGCCGCCGTGCGCAACGCTGTCGAGTACCGGCGCGTCCAGACTGACTTCGCTTCGCGATGCGACGCATCCCTGGCCGAGTACGAGCGCACAGGCGTCTCCATCCCCGCCGCCCAGGTCATCGCCAAGCTTGAATCCAAATTGGCCAAGCGTCGCAAGCAACTGGGCGGATGAGCTACGTCGTCGACTACAAGGCCGTGATCGACGCGATGCGGACGCAGCTCGCCGGCTGATCCTCGGCCGTTCGGGTTTGGACTCTTGCAATCACGGCGCGGTGGCCGGAGCATGGGCCGCCCGTCACCGGTTGGTCCGGCCACGGGTTGACACCAACACCGAACGAGGAGACACCATGAACCGCCTTTTCCGCTGGGCCGCCCCCGCCCTTGCTGCCCTGATCTCGGCGCCGGCCCTGGCCCAGGAGCCGCCCTGCCCGTTCTACGAGAACCGCTCCGGCCTGTGCGGCTACTACCACTCGGAGATCAGCCCCGCGGCGGCCTTTGTCGATACCGTCGTCAAGCGCGGCAACTGGAGTGACCCGCAACGCCGGCCCGTCATCCTGGACGTGCGCAGCCTGCAGGAATACAAGGCCGGCCATCCGGAACATGCGCTCAACGTGCCCTACCCCTACATCCACCAGTACTGCGACGGCAAGGGCCGCTCGCCGGATGGTGCCTGCCTGACACGGACGAGCGAGATTCCCCAGGATCCCGTCTTCTTCGTCGAGTACGTCAAGAAGCTCATCCCCAACCGGGACACACCGATCTACACCCTCTGCCGCACGGGCGTGCGCAGCGTGGGTGCCGCCAACCTGCTGACCGATGCCGGCTACACCAACGTGCGCAACATCTGGGAAGGCTTCTGGGGCTTCAAGCTGACGGCACCGAAGAAGCAGGCTGACGGCAGCACCAAGACTCTGCCGGTCGACCTGAACCACGACGGCGTGGTCGACGACCTCGACAACAACGGCTGGCGCAACCACCAGCGTCTGCCCTATGGCACGCGCCTGCTGCCGCAGCTGGTCTACAAGCCGATGGCGTACGCCTACCAGTGGCTGGATTGAGCTGGGGTGCCTGAGCTCCTCAACGTGCGGCGGCGCTATGGCGCCGCCGTGCGGGGCAGTGACACCACGGCAGCCAAGCCGTCTTCGGGCCGGTTGCGCAGCGCCACGTCGCCACCGCAGCCGCGCGTGATGTTGCGTGCGATGCCCAGGCGGCGCTTGAGCAGCGAGGCGCTGCCGATCCAGGGCGCCCGGGCCTGTCCCTCGATGCGCGACGTCCGCCCGGGCGCCGCCTGGTCGGCCTGCAGGACTGCCGCCAGCGCATCCACATCCACCGGCACGCGCGGCTCGTTGCCGCCCAGACCGCGCATGAACTCCAGCGTCTGCTCGACCATGGTCTGCATCTCGCCCAGGTCGGACTCGAACTTGCTGCGCAGCTCCTCGTCGTCCATCAGTTCGGCGCGCAGGCGCATGCGCGTGAGCGGCGTCTTCAAGTCGTGCGACAGCGCGGCCAGCACGCGCGTACGGTCGTTGATGAAACCGGCCAGACGCTGCTGCATGGTGTTGAAGGCCCGCGCGGCCTGCTGCACCTCGAGCGGACCGTCCTCGGGCAGCGGTGCGCGGTCGAGGTCGCGGCCCAGCGCTTCGGCCGCCTGCGTCAGCTGGCGCAGCGGGCGCACGACCCAGCGCACGGCCACGTCCATCACCGCCCGTGTCATCCAGCGAAAACTCACGTCGTCCAGCAGCATGCGGCCCAGCGGGTCGAAACGGCCGGCGTCAAAGCCGCAGGGCACGACGATCAGTTGCGGGCGGTAGGCCTCGAGCGCAGGCAGCACGATGCGGTCGAACGCGTCGCGGTAGGCGCCGTCGCCGCAGCCTGGCGGCAGCGGCACGTTCAGGCTGTAGCCCAGGCCGGCGCCGGTGCCGACCTCGTCGGCTTCGCCACTGACCTGCAGGTAGCCGGCCTGCTGGTGGATGGAGATGGCCAGCACGTCGGCGCGTTGCTCGAAGCAGCGGTAGGTGCCGTTGCGGAAGTGCACGTCCCAGTCGATCACGGCCACGCGCTCGAGGCCATGCACGCGGATCGCATGCTCGGCCGCGAGCGCAGCGTTGGCGAAGATGCAAAAGCCCATCGCCCGGTCGGGCTCGGCATGGTGGCCGGGCGGGCGCGTCAGCGCGTAGGCGCGATCGACGCGGCCGGCCATCACAGCATCCACCGCCGCCAGCGCGCAGCCGGCCGAGCGCCGCGCGGCGTCCCAACCATTGCGCGAGATCGGCGCACCGATGCCGGTTTCGCCGCCGCCCGCGGCTGCCACCGCACGCACATGCTCGAGGTGGCGCGCGCTGTGCAGGCGCAGCAGTTCGTGCTCGGCGGCGTCGCGCGAAGGCAGCGCCACCAGCCTGTCGCGCAGGCCGCTGGCCGTCAGCAGGTTGAGCAGCCGTCGCTTGGGCTCGGGGTTCTCGATGTGGCGGTTCAGTGGCTCGACGAAGCCGCCCGGCGGCAGCATCAACGCGTAGTTGCCGGGGTCGTGCCAGAAACAGAGTTCGTCGGTGACGAAGCCGGTGCGGGACATGGTGCTTATCGCCAGGGGCGACGGGACGGTTGGAGTGACACGATAAGGTCTAAGCGGCGCGACGTGGCACAGGGTTTGCGCCCAGCGGTCGCCGGGCTTGAACGCGACGCTACCGACACCGCCGGCGCCACAGACAGGCCGGCCAACTGGCCGATTGCAGGTGCTGGACTGCGGTGACCGGTGAGCGGCCCCGCTGCCCCGGGTTCAACGCACCAGGTGCTGCGCCAGTGCGTGGTCGCAGGCAGCGAGGTGGGGTCGATGTTGACGTTTCCGGCCAGTGGGTGCGAGCCGAAGTGCGCTTACTGGCGGTCGCCAATTCTTGGCAGTCAAGCCGAGTCTACGCAGGCATGCAAGTCGCGATCGCTCCGAGGGCCTGAGGGGTGGCAAACGAGATACGCACTCCTTCGCCGCGGACGCATTGGGTGCCCGTTGGGCTGCTCTTCCGGCAGCTTCGGGGCGACGAGATCAAGACAGCAGTGGTCTTCTCCGGGTCGGCCGCGGACTGTCGCTTTCCCGATCTCAACGCCGGACAGCTGAAATTCCGGATGGCGCTCCAAAACATGTCCGACAACCCATGGACAACCATTGCCAACGACCAGATCATTCGTGCATGAGCACGACCAGCACAATGAACATTGCACTGCCGGAGCCGATGCGCGCGTACGTTGCCAAGCGCGTCGAGTCCGGGCAGTTCGGTAACACCAGCGAGTACGTCCGCGAGTTGATCCGCCGGGATCAGCGGGAGCAGGACATCGCCAGGCTGAGGGCCATGGTGGAGGTTGGACTCGCCAGCGGGCCGGCTAGAGCCGATACCGCGGAAGACTGGGCCGAACTGGAAGCCATTGCGCGCGGAACCAAGGCGTGACTGGGCCGTCCGGAGGGGCGCCTCGAGCCAAGCCCTACGTCCTGCGCCCCCAAGCCCGAGAGGACCGACGTTCGGAGGTTCACTACTACCGCCAGGAGGCCGGCGCAGCGGTCGCCGACAAGCTCGTGGAAGCCATGGCCAAGGCCCTGCAGGACCTTGAGCGCAACCCGTCCATTGGATCGCCGTCCCTGGGCAGACTTCTCGGCATCGACGAACTCAGGACCTGGCGCCTGCAGGGCTCTCCACTGACCTTCTGGTACTTTGAGCGGGCCAATCACATCGAGGTCATTCGCTTGGTGGGGCAGCGGCAAGATCAGGGAGATGTGGAGGTTTGAGCCGATCGAAATAGGCACGGAGTCAACTTCCAAGGCAGAGAGGCTGCCGGCATCACGCCGTATCGGTCGCCGATAGCTTCACAGTTGGAGATCTTGCAGACCGGACGTCCGGAACGGGTCGATAGAACACCATCACCAGCACGGTTGGGTCGCCGCAAAGCTGTCGTCGCTCGCGCCCCAGCTTCACAAGCAGGCCAGCCGAGGCGACGTCGCTGAGATCACGCCCCACGTGGTGCAGCCGCGCCTTTCGTCCCACCGGCATGCGTGTCCAGGGCAGTCGCAAGAACTGGCGCCCGCCAGTCGCAATCCTCTGGCGCGAGTCGCAACAAACTCGGCGCCCTGGGCCGTCCGTTTCCGCCCACGGAAGACACCGGTTGACATCCGTACAAAACTGTCTAACTATAGACATATAGCGTTTGCACAGACGCTTCCAGAGACAGCGCACGGGCAGGACTTCAATGGTTCCGCCCGAGCCGACATCCACCTGGACCCCCTGGCGCGCCGCCCGTCGCGCCGCCTTGCAGCCTTGAAGGGAACGCGACCGTGAACCACCGCCACCTGCCCCGCGTTCTCGCCGCGATCTGCGCCTTCCTGCTGACGGCCGGCACGGCCGCTGCACAGACCTT
Organism: Rubrivivax sp.; assembly: GCA_022843905.1. Lineage (GTDB taxonomy): Bacteria > Pseudomonadota > Gammaproteobacteria > Burkholderiales > Burkholderiaceae_C > Rubrivivax. The sequence goes on along the minus strand of JALHMT010000104.1, from coordinate 6,108 downwards.
CCCGTCCAGGACGATCACGCTGGTCGTGCCCTTCCCCGCCGGCGGCGCGCTCGACGCCGTGGCGCGTCCGATGGCCGAAGGCATGCGCAAGATCCTCGGGCAGCCCGTCATCGTCGAGAACGTGCCCGGCGCCGGCGGCACCGTCGGCACGGGGAACGTCGCCAAGGCCGCGCCCGATGGCTACACCATCCTGCTGGGGTCGGTTGCCACGCACGCCATCGCCGCCGGGGTCTATCCCAAGCTGACCTACGACCCCATCGCCAGCTTCGCGCCCATCACGCAGCTGACGCGGGGCCCGCTGGTGCTGGCCGTGGCGCCGCAGGTCGCGGCCAAGACCGTCGCCGAACTCATCGCGGCGGCCAAGGCCAGCCCTGGAAAGATCAACTACGCGTCCACCGGCAACGGTACCGCGCTGCACGTGGCCGGCGAGCTGTTCAAGTCGGCCGCGGGCATCGACGTGCAGCACATCCCCTACCGGGGCGGCGGGCAGGCCATGACGGCGCTGATGGCGGGCGAGGTCTCCTACATCATCGGCAACACGCAGCTGGTCAAGCCGCTGATCAGCGGCGCGAAGCTCAGGGGCCTGGCGGTGACCGGGGAGCAGCGCCTGGCCGCGCTGCCCGACCTGCCGACCTTCGCCCAGGCCGGTACCGCGGGGGTCGACGTCGTGACGTGGTTCGGCCTCTTCGCGCCGGCCGGAACAGCGCCCGGGATCGTCCAGCAGCTCAACGCGGCGGCGGTGGCGGCGCTGAAGGACGAGAGCGTCCAGAAGTCGCTGGCGACCCTGGGCGACGAGTCGGTCGGCAGCTCGGCGGCCGACTTCACGGGCTTCGTTCGCGCGGAGCACCAGCGCTGGGTGCAGATCATCCGCAGCGCGGGCATCAAGATCGACTGAGTGCGAGCGCAAAGGCCTTCAGGGAACGACACCGCATGACCGACTCCACACGCCCCAACATCCTGGTCATCCAGGCAGACCAGCTCACGGCCAAGGTGCTGCCGATGTACGGCCAGTCACAGGTCCTCACGCCGAACCTCAGCCGCCTGGCCGACCAGGGCGTCACCTTCGTCAACGCCTACTGCAACAACCCGGTGTGCGCGCCGTCGCGGGCGTCCATGCTGACCGGGCGCATGTCGTCGGCGATCGGCGCGTACGACAACGCCGGGGAGTTCTCGTCGTCCACTCCGACCATCGCCCACTACCTGCGGCGGCAGGGGTATCGGACCTGCCTGTCGGGGAAGATGCACTTCATCGGCGCCGACCAGTTGCACGGCTTCGAGGAGCGGGTGACCACCGACATCTATCCGTCCGACTTCGGGTGGACGGCCGACTGGACCAAGACCGACGAGCCGTACTCGCCTTCCAGGATGAGCCTGCGGTCCATCGTCGAGGCCGGCCTGTGCGAGCGCAACCTGCAGATCGACTACGACGAGGACGTGGCCTACCACGCCGAGCAGTGGCTGTTCGACCAGGCGCGCGACGCCGACCAGCGGCCCTTCCTGCTCTGGGCGTCGTTCACCCACCCCCACAACCCGTTCATCACCACCCCGGAGTTCTGGCAGCTCTACGACCACGCGAAGATCGACCTGCCCCGCGTGCCCTTCATGCCGATCGCCCAGCGCGATCCCTGGTCGCGCAGGTACGCCCACACGATCCGCGCCGACGAGCACGACATCTCCGAAGAGAACATCCGCACGGCGCGACATGCCTACTACGCGATGACCTCGTACTTCGACTCGCTCGTCGGCCGCCTGCTCGGCGTGCTCGACCGCATCGGGGCGACGCAGCGCACCCACGTGGTGATCATCGCCGACCACGGCGAGATGCTGGGCGAACGCGGTTCGTGGTTCAAGTTCCAGCCCTTCGAGTGGTCGGTGCGCGTGCCGATGATCGTGAGCGGCCCCGGCGTGAAGCGCGGCCACCGTGAGGAGAAGGCCGTGTCGCTGCTCGACCTGCTGCCGACCTTCAACGATCTGGCCACCGACGGCAAGGGCGTGCCGGCCATCGATCCGCTGGATGGGTCGAGCCTGGCCGGCATGCTCGCCGGCGACAACTCGGGCCGGGAAGACACGACGCGGATCGAGTTCCTCGGCGAGGGCGTGCTGGCCCCCGCCTGCATCCTCCTCCGCGATGGCCTGAAGTACGTGCATTGCCGGACCGACCCGCCGATGCTGTTCGACCTGAAGAAGGACCCCGACGAACTCGTCAACCTGGCGGGCCGGCCCGAACACCATGATGTCGAGACCTCGATGCTGGCCGAGGTGCACGCCCGCTGGGACTGTACCGCCCTGGAGCGCGACATCCTGGCCTCGCAGAAGCGCCGTCTGTTCGTCCAGGAGTCACTGCTGCAAGGCCAGTGGGCGGGCTGGGATCACCAACCGGCAAAGGACGCCACCCGGCAATACGTTCGAGGCGCGGTCGATCCGAACACCACCGCGACGAAGGCCAAGCGCCGCTATCCGTTCGTGCCGGCCGTGGCGCCGCACCATCCGCGACATCCAGCGCCGTCCGTGCAGCTCGCTCCTGACGCGGAGAAGGGCTGAGGTGAAGCGGTCGGCGCGGTCCCCGCCGACCGACGCGGAACGGCATCGCCGCCCCGAGCTCGGGGCGCATCGCAGGCGCTAGCTTGCTCCGCGCGCCCGCGCCAGCAGCAGGGCCTGGTCGCTCTGGTTGCTGGTGAGTGAGGCGGCGCGCTCGAACTCGGCGCGGGCCTCGGCCTCGCGGCCCAGCCGCCGCAGCAGGTCGCCGCGCACGCTGGGCAGCCAGGGGTAGCTGCGCATCGAAGGTTCCTGCAGCAAGGCGTCGACCAGCGGCAGCGCCGCGGCCGGGCCTTGTGCCATGCCGATGGCCACCGCCCGGTTGAGCTCCACCACCGGCGACGGCTGCGCTCGCGCCAGTGCGTCGTAGAGACCGACGATGCGCGGCCAGTCGGTGGCCGCGGCCTCGGCGGCGCGCGCGTGGCAGGCGGCGATGGCGGCCTGCAGCGTGTAGGGACCGGCCTGCGTCGACATGCCCAGCGCCCGCTCCAGCGCGGCCAGGCCACGTTGCATCAGCTCCTGGTCCCAACGCGAGCGGTCCTGCTCCATCAGCAGCACCGGCCGGCCTTCGGCGTCCCGTCGCGCCGGGAGCCGCGAGGCCTGCAGCTCCATCAGGGCCAACAGGCCGTGCGCCTCGGCGTCGCCCGCGTGCCCGGCCGGCGTGCGCTCGATCAGCCGGGCCAGCGTGCGGCCCAGGCGCAGCGCCTCCTCGCACAGGGCCGGGCGCATCCAGTCGCTGCCGCCGGTGGCGGCGTAGCCTTCGTTGAAGACCAGGTAGATGACCTCCAGCACCGAGCCCAGGCGCTGCGCACGCTCGGTGGCCTGCGGCACCTCGAAGGGCACGCGCGCCGCGGCCAGCGTGCGCTTGGCGCGCACGATGCGCTGCGCCATGGTCGGCTCGGGCACCAGGTAGGCGCGTGCGATCTCGGCCGTCTCCAGCCCGCCCAGCAGGCGCAGCGTGAGCGCCACGCGCGCCTCGGCGCCCAGCACCGGGTGGCAGGCGGTGAAGATCAGCCGCAGCAGGTCGTCGCCGATGTCGTCGGCATGCGCGGCGTCCAGGCCGTCGACGAAGTCGGGCACCACGTGGGCCTGCAGCGCCTGCAGGTCCTCGCCGAGGGCCTCGTGGTGGCGCGCCTGCATGGCGCGCTGGCGCAGGTGGTCCAGCGCGCGTCGCTTGGCGGCCGTCATCAGCCAGGCGCCGGGGTTGTCGGGCAGGCCGTCGCGCGGCCAGTGTTCCAGTGCCGAGACCAGCGCGTCCTGCGCCAGCTCTTCGGCCAGGCCCAGGTCGCGCACCAGGCGCATGGTGCCGGCCACGATGCGCGCGGCCTCCTGGCGCCAGACGGCTTCGATGGCGCGCTGCGTGGGCCCGATCGTGGGCCCGTCGGGCGCCTTCGTCGGGGCCTGCATTCAGCCGCGCATCGGCTTCAACACGAGCATGCTGCGCGCACTACTCGAAGCAGGGCGCGACCTGCCGCACCTCGACCGTGGCCCATTGCGCCGCGGGGCATTCGGCGGCCAGCGCCAGCGCCTGCTCTCGCGTGGCCACGTTCAGCAGGAAGAAGCCGCCCACCATCTCCTTGCTCTCGGCGAAGGGCCCGTCGATCAGCGTGCGGCGGCCGTCGCGCACCTGCAGTCGCACGGCGCGGTCGGTGCCGGCCAGCGAGTTGCTGGCCTCCAGCACGCCGCGGGCCTGCAAGGTTTCGGTGTACTTCAGCATCTGGGCGTAGGCCTCGCGGCCAGCGCCGTCATCGCGTTCGGCGCGCTGGCCGGTGGGCTCGACGATCAACAGCATGTAGGACATCTCGCCTCTTCCGCGTTTTGGGTGGGAGGCCCCCATTGTCCTTGTCCCGCGGGGTGTCTGCATGCGTTCTGCTGCCGACCGGGGCGCTGTGTCGCCCGCCTACACTGGTCACTTCCCGTCACCCCGCTCATGGTCGGTCCGTTCACTCCAATGCCTGGCGGTCCGCGCCTGCAGATTGCCGTCGTCGGCGCCGGCCTCGGCGGTCTCGCCGCCGCCTGGTGGCTGGGCCAGCGGCACGAGGTGAGTCTCTTCGAGCGGCGCCCGCGGCCGGGCTTCACGGCCAGCTCGGTGTCCGTGTCCGGGGCCCGCGGCGCGGGCGAGCCGGTGCGCATCGACGTGCCGCTGCGCGTGTTCTACGCCGGCTACTACCCGACGCTGGCCAGGCTGTACCGCGCGCTGGTCGTGCGCAGCGAACCGGTCAGTTACGCGGCGTCGTTCACCGACGGCCAGGGCGAGCTGTATTTCCGATACCGCAACCTGCGCGTGGCCGACCAGTCCTTCGGCCTGCTCGCGCCGCAGGACCTGTTGCTGGGTCGCCGCGCCCTGCGCATTGCCGGCGGGCTGCTGCGCTTCCATCGCCATGCGCTGCGCGCACTGCGGCGCGGCGAGCTGGCCGGCATCAGCATCGGCGAGTACGTGGCGCGTGCCGGCTACCCGGCCGACTTCGTCGAAGGCTTCCTGCTGCCGGCCATCTGCACCGTGTGCACCTGCAGCTACGGGCACGCGCGCAGCTTTCCGGCCACGGTCATCGTCGACTACCTGGCACGCGGCCTGGCCAGCGAAAGCGTGCGGCGCGCGCTGCACGGTGCCGACGACGTCGAGCGCCGGCTGCTTGCGGGCATTCCGCGCCTGCACACCGACGCCCGCATCGCCGGCATCCGCCGCGACGGCGCAGGCGAGGGCGGCGGCGTGCTGCTGCAGATGGAAGACGGCAGCCGCCAGCGCTTCGACCACGTCGTGCTCGCGGCGCAGGCCAACCAGTCGCACGAACTGCTGCACGACGCACGCGCCGACGAGGCTGAGGTGCTGCAGGCCTTTCGTTATGCGCCCGTGGAGGTGCTGACGCATGGTGACGCGGCCTTGATGCCACCCCGGCGCCGCGACTGGTCGCCGGTCAATCTCATGGTCAGCCCGCGCTTCGATGCGCCCGAGTCGACCATCTGGGTCAACGCCGTGCAGCCGGCGCTGCGCCATGCCGCGCCGGTGTTCCAGACCGTCCACCCGCTGCGTGCCCCGCGTGCCCACACGGTGATCGGCCATGCGCGATTCGAACGCCCGGTCGTCGATGCGGCGAGCCAGGTCGCGCTGCAGGGGCTGCAGCGGCTGCATGCCGAACCGGCGCGCCGCGTGTGGTTCTGCGGCTCGTACGCGCAGGCCGGTGTGCCGCTGCTGGAAAGCGCCGTGCGCTCGGCCTACGAGGTCGCGCTGCGGCTGGGGGCGGTCGACGCCGCGGCGGGCTGGGGCTGATCAGCCCGGCCAGCGCGCCGACAGCAGCGCGTAGCCCAGCCCGCGTCGCCGGCACGGCGGAATCATCGCGGCCGTGAGGGCCGGTCGCAGCCACGCCGGCTGCCAGGCGGCCGCGCCCAGCCGCCGGCGCTGCGCCGCGACGAAGCGGGCGAAACCGCCCAGCACCTCGTCGTCCAGCCGAAGCAGCCGGGTGTCGACGAAGCCCGCGGCCTGCAGCCGTCGATGCTGGTCTGCTTCGGGCAGCAACTCGGCGAGCGACAGCCCGCACAGCCCGGCCGCGGCGCGCGGCCGCGGCCGCGGCCGGG
>JALHMT010000103.1 GCA_022843905.1 Rubrivivax sp. | reverse complement strand
CACTACTTCTTCCGCCTGTCGGACCCGCGCTGCGTCGAGTTCCTCGAAGCCTGGACGCAGGACGGCCGCCTGCAGCCCGAGGTGGCGAACAAGGTGCGCGAATGGTTCGGCCGCGACGACAGCGATGCCGTGAGCCTGGGTGACTGGGACGTCAGCCGCGACGCGCCCTACTTCGGCATCGAGATCCCCGACGCGCCCGGCAAGTACTTCTATGTCTGGCTCGACGCGCCCATCGGCTACCTGGCGTCGCTGAAGAACCGCTTCGACAAGCTGGGGCTGGACTTCGAGGCCTACCTGGCCGACCCGGCGGTCGAGCAGATCCACTTCATCGGCAAGGACATCATCACCTTCCACACGCTGTTCTGGCCGGCCACGCTGAAGTTCAGCGGCCGCAAGGTGCCCGACCGCATCTACGTGCACGGCCACCTGACGGTCAGCGGCGAGAAGATGAGCAAGAGCCGCGGCACCGGCATCAGCCCGCTGCGCTACCTGGAACTGGGCCTGGACGCCGAGTGGCTGCGCTACTACATCGCGGCCAAGCTCAACGCCCGCGTGGAAGACCTCGACTTCAATCCCGACGACTTCGTCGCCCGCGTCAACAGCGACCTGGTGGGCAAGTACGTCAACATCGCCAGCCGCGCCGCCGGCTTCATCACCAAGCGCTTCGGCGGGCGCCTGAGTGCCGATCTGGGCGTCGAGGGCCGCGTGCTGCTGGACGGCCTTCGCGCACATGCGGCCACGGTGGCCTTCCTGTACGAGGAACGCGAGTTCGGCAAGGCGCTCCGCGAGGTGATGCTGCTGGCCGACCGCGTCAACGAATACGTCGACCAGCACAAGCCCTGGGAACTGGCCAAGATCGCCGGTCAGGAAGAGGTGCTGCACGACGCCTGCTCGGTGTGCATGGAAGCCTTCCGGCTGCTCACGCTGTACCTCAAGCCCGTGCTGCCGGCACTGGCTGCCAAGGTCGAGGCCTTCCTTCGCATCGAACCGCTGCAATGGGCGCATGCGGCACGCGCGATGGGCGCGCACACCATCGGCGAATACAGGCACCTGATCCAGCGCGTCGACGCCAGCAAGCTCGACGCGCTGTTCGAGCCGCCGGCCGACGCGCCCCCGCCGCCTCCGGGGGGCGAAGCCATCGCGCCCGAGATCGGCATCGAGGACTTCAGCAAGCTGGATCTGCGCATCGCGCGCATCGTCGCTGCCGCTCGTGTCGAAGGCAGCACCAAGCTGCTGCAGCTCACGCTGGACGTCGGCGAAGGCCGCACGCGCAACGTGTTCAGCGGCATCCAGAGTGCCTTCGACCCGGCCGCGCTGGTGGGACGCTTGACGGTGGTGGTGGCCAACCTGGCGCCGCGCAAGATGAAGTTCGGCATCTCCGAAGGCATGGTGCTGGCGGCCAGCCATGGCGATCAGAAGGCTCACCCGGGCCTGTACCTGCTGGAGCCCGGCACCGGCGCCGAACCCGGGCTGCGCGTGCGCTGAGTTTCGCCGTGGTGCCTGGCCGGCGCAAGCGGGCGGCAAGGCGGCAGTGGCATGATCACCAGCAATGGCCCTGCCCAAGCTGCACCCCTTCCGGCCGAGACTGCTCGACTCGCTGAAGGACTACAACGCGCGGCGTGCACTGGCCGATGTAGGAGCGGGGCTCACGGTGGGCGTGGTGGCGCTGCCGCTGGCCATGGCCTTCGCCATCGCATCGGGCGTCAAGCCCGAGGCTGGCATCTTCACCGCCATCATCGCCGGCTTCATCATTTCGGCCCTGGGCGGGTCGTCGGTGCAGATCGGCGGCCCGGCCGGCGCCTTCATCGTCATCGTCTACGGCATCCTGGAACGTTACGGGCTGGCCAACCTGCTCATCAGCACCGCCCTGGCGGGCGTGCTGCTGTTCGCGATGGGCCTGTTCAAGCTCGGCGCGCTGGTGCGCTACGTGCCGGTGCCCATCGTCATCGGCTTCACCAACGGCATCGCGGTGCTCATCGCGCTGTCGCAGGTGAAGGACTTCTTCGGGCTGGACGTGGGCAAGCTCCCGGCCGACTTCATCACGCAGATCGGCGTGCTCGCCGCCCACGCCGACACCGTCAACCTCGCAGCCCTGGCCGTGGCAGTCATCAGTCTGGCCATCGTGGTGCTGTGGCCCAAGACCTATGCGATGCCGCAGTCGCCGGTCGGGCTGATCGCCAAGTCACGACGCTATGCGGCCCACGTGCCTGGCACCGTGGTGGCACTCGCCGTGGCCACCGTGGCCGTGATGGCGCTGGGCCTGCAGGTGGAGACCATCGGCTCGCGCTTCGGCGGCATCCCGCAGTCGCTGCCTTCGCTGGCCTTGCCCGAGTTCAGCTGGGCCACGGCCAAGCAGTTGTTCATTCCCACCATCACGCTGGCGCTGCTGGGTGCCATCGAATCCCTGCTCTGCGCCCGCGTCGCCGACAACATGGTCGACCACCCCCGCCACGACCCCAACCAGGAGCTGATGGCGCAGGGCGTGGCGAACTTCGTGACGCCGATGTTCGGTGGCATCGTGGCCACCGGCACCATCGCGCGCACCGTCACCAACGTGCGCGCCGGCGCCACCAGCCCGGTGGCCGGCATGGTGCACAGTCTCACGCTGCTGGCCATCGTGCTGGTGGCAGCGCCCCTGGCCGTGCACATCCCGCTGGCCGCCCTGGCCGGCATCCTGATGTTCGTGGCCTGGAACATGGGCGAGTGGCGCGAGTTCGCCCGGCTCAAGAACTTCAACCTGCCGTACCGCACCATCCTGCTGGGCACCTTTGTGCTGACAGTGGTGTTCGACCTGACGGTGGCCGTCGAGGTCGGCCTGGTGCTGGCCTGCGTGTTCTTCATCTACCGCATGAGCACGCTGTTCCGTGCCGAGCCCAGCCTGCGCCAGAACCTGCCCGATGGCGTGCTGGTCGTCGAGCTGTTCGGGTCGCTGTTCTTCGGCGCCGTCGGCAAGATCGAGGCGCTGCCGGCGACGTTGCCGTCGGGCACGCGCGCCGTGGTGCTCGACTTGCACCGCCTCATCTCGATCGACACCTCGGGGCTGGATGCATTGGAGCAACTGCACCGCACATTGACGCGCTCCGGCATCCGGCTGTTCCTGGCCAACGCCAACGAGCAGCCGCGGTCGCTGATGCAACGCAGCGGATTCGAGCAGCGCTTCGGTGAGGACCACGTGCTCGGGACGGTCGGCGAGGCCGTGTCGCTGGCCGCCGCTGCCGGACCCGACCGTTGAGCCCCGGGCGCGCCCGGGTCGGGATCAGAGCCAGGGCCGGCGCGCCTTGCGCCAGGTGGCCAGCGCCTTGACCACGCGGCGCGTCGCCGCCTCCTGACGCGCAGCGATCCAGCCCAGCGCGAACCAGGTCCGGGCGTCGCGCTCATCGGTTGCGGCCAGGCGGGTGGCTGCCACCTGCAGATCCTGCCATTCGCCCAGCGCCTCGAGGGCCGCCCGCAGCGGGCCGAGGTAGCGCTCAGCGCGCGCCGGCCACAAGGGAAGCAGCAACTCCGCCGCGTAGCGCAGCCGCTTCAGCCGCTTGCGCAGCCGGTGCTGCCGGGCCGGCTCCAGCGCTTCGAAGCGGCCGCTGCCGCGCGCCGCGCTGCGCCTGGCTTCTTCGAGCAGGTCGCGGCCGCGAGCCTGCAGGCTGGGCTGCGCTGCCCCAGGCGCATCGGCCGCCGCCGGCTGCTGCCCTGCCTGCAGCGCAGCTGCCCAGGTCTGCAGCACCAGCACCGTGAGGGCACGATCACGCATCGGCGCACCTGGATCGGGCCGCGCCAGGGCCGGCGCCGCTTCGCCCGGCGGGGCGCCTGCGGCGTCGATCAGAGGCCACAGCGTGGTGGCCAGTGCATCGTCATCGCGCAGCGAGGACGTGGCGGCGAAAACAGCCGCCCATCGCGCCTCCAGTTCGTGGGCGGCTTCGGGCTGGCCACTCCAGTCGGCCATCAGGCGAAGCACGGTGCGCAGACGGCGAACGGCCACACGCCACTGGTGCAGATGCTCGGCCGTGCCGCTGCCGGCCGCACACTCCGCCTGGTTGGGCAACAGATGCTGCAGCACCTGCTGCTGCAGCTGGGCGTAGGCCGGGCCAGGCAACAGGCGGCCCAGCGCCTTCGAGGCCTTCTTGCCGCCCAGCGGCGCAGCGACCGAGGCTCGGACGGCTGGCACCCGGACCAGGCCGCGTGCGAGGCGGAAGCCGCGCTCGGATTTCGTGCGCACGTCCAGCCACAGCCCGTGGCGCTGCACCCAGCGCGCCGCCACCTGCAGCAGCACCGCCGGTGAGCCGGACAACAGTTCGAACTCGATCTCGCAGACCTCGACAGCAGCATCGCCGGCCAGGATGCGGCCTTCATCGAAGGCCAGTTCGATGCGGGCGCCCTGCGACCTGATCACCCGGTGGGTGCGGCGGATCTCGGTGCGGTACAGGGGCTTCGGCTCGGCCCCCGCCAGTGCCGCTTCGAGTGCCTGGCCGGCCGCCGTACCAGCGTGCCGCTGCGGGTCCAGCACCGGTACGCCGCGCTGGGCCGGCAACGGCACCTCGTGTTCCAGGCGCTGCATCAGGCCGTCGCCCCGCCCCTTCAGCGTCTGCACCCAGCGCCGGCCCTCGCGCCGCAGCCGCAGCGCCAGGCCGGCGCGCGCCAGGCGGTCGTCGTCGGTGTCGGCGTAGACCGCACGCAGCGGCGTCACCACGGCCCCGGCAGTGGCGACAGCGCGTCGAACGCGCTCCCGAAAGGCCTCGGGCACCTGGAACTTGAGCTCGATCTCCATGTCGCGCCTCCGTGTCTGCGTGTCCAGGGACGGGTCAGTTGGCGCGTGTCTCCTTGGGATCGTCGCCGATGCCGGTGCGCAGCACCTTGCCCTGGCGGTCGAACACGACGCTGAACATCTTCGACTCCGGGCCTTGCCTGAAGCGCCAGTCCCAGACCTCCTCGCCCTTCAGTTCGTAGAACTGCGACTTGGCCGTCTTGCCCAGCAGCTTGATGACCTCGAGCTTGTCGGTGCCGGGCGTCACCTTGGCGAAGTTGGTCTCGGTGAGCAACTGGCGCAGCGAACTCATCTTGCCGTCGGGGCCGATGGTGATGGCGTAGTTGGTCCAGCCTTCGGGCTGGCGCGGGTATTCCAGCAACCGGGAGCCGTCCGGCAGTCTTTCGACGCCCGCCGGTTCACCGAATTGCTTGCGCACGTCGGCCTCGGAAGCCACACCCTCCTCGAGCTTCTCGATGCGCTGCGCATCGCAGCCGGCCAGCACCCATGCCACAGTGCACGCCAGCAAGGCCTTGCCCAGCCCCCGCGCCGCACCTGCCGTCAGCTTTCTCATGTCTCACCCCGGTAAAATGATCGCAGTCCATTCTGCACAAAGCCCCATGCCGCTCTTCTGGAAGCCTTACAAGTCCGATCTGACGCAGTTCATCGACGAACTGAAGGCCAGGAAGCCGACGCTCGAAGCAGAGCAGCGGGCCGGCCGCGCCCTGCTCTGGGACCGCGCCATCGACCGCAGCGCGCAGGCCGACTGGAACGACGCCAAGGTGCCCCAGCAGCCCTACGTGTACCAGAACAAGCACGACTGACCGCGGTCTTGAACGAGACGACGCTGGCGCCCGTGGCGGCGCCACAGCCCGAGGTCGTGGACCAGGTGGCCATCGCTCGCCTGTACGGCGAGCCGCTGTTCCGCATGCCGCAGGACCTCTACATCCCGCCGGACGCGCTGGAGGTCTTCCTGGAAGCCTTCCAGGGCCCGCTGGACCTGCTGCTGTACCTGATCAGGCGGCAGAACTTCAACATCATGGACATCCCGCTGGCCGACGTGACGCGCCAGTACCTGGCCTACGTCGACCAGATTCGGCTGCACAACCTGGAACTGGCCAGCGAGTACCTGCTGATGGCCGCGATGCTGATCGAGATCAAGTCTCGCATGCTGCTGCCGCCGAAGAAGAACGCCGACGGCAGCGAACCCGACGATCCGCGCGCCGACCTCGTGCGGCGGCTGGTCGAGTACGAGCAGATCAAGCTCGCAGCCGGGATGCTCGAGCAACTGCCGTTGATCGGCCGCGACTTCCTGCGCGCTCAGGTCGCCGTCGAACAGAGCCTGGCGCCGCGCTTTCCCGACGTGCACCCCGACGACCTGCGCGAAGCCTGGGCGCAGATCCTGCAGCGAGCCCGGCTCAACCAGCACCACACCATCAGCCGCGAGCAGTTGTCGGTGCGCGAGCACATGAGCATCGTGCTGCGAAAGTTGCAAGGGCGGCGCTTCGTCGAGTTCCACGATCTTTTCGACACCACCCGCGGCATGCCGGTGCTGGTGGTGACCTTCATCGCGATGCTGGAGCTGTCGCGTGAACGCCTGCTGGAAGTGACGCAGGCCGAGGCCTTTGCCCCCATCTACGTGCGGCTGGCCTACGAGACCACCTGATCCGGCCACGGATGGGCGGCTCGGCTTGCCGCACAATGTGGCGCATGAACCTCCTCCACACCATGCTCCGCGTGGGCAACCTGCAGCGTTCCATCGACTTCTACACCCAGGTGCTGGGCATGACGCTGCTGCGCACCACCGAGCGACCCGATCAGAAGTACGACCTCGCCTTCGTCGGTTACGGCACGAATCCGGCGCATGCCGAGATCGAGCTGACCTACAACTACGGCGTCGACCAGTACGAACTCGGCACCGCCTTCGGCCACATCGCCATCGGCGTGCCCGACGTGGCGGCCACCTGCACCGGGCTGCGCGACAAGGCGGCGGCGCTGGGCGGCGCCATCACGCGCGAACCCGGCCCGGTCAAGGGCGGCACCACCATGATCGCCTTCATCACCGACCCCGACGGTTACAAGATCGAGTTGATCGAGCGCCGTCCCTGAGCCCGAATGGGAATGTCATGAAGCTGCTCCTCTCCGCGACGCTGTCCATGGTCCTGCTGGGCCTGGCACCCGCCGCCCACGCACAGAAGATGGCCTCGGGTCTGTGGGAGACCACGATGACCATGAAGGGTGCAGACGGCAAGCTGGACAACATGGCAGCCCGCATGCAGGCCCAGATGGCCAGCCTGCCACCTGAGCAGCGCAGGATGATGGAAGAGATGATGGCCAAGCAGGGCGTGGGCATGGCTGGCGGAAAGGCCGGTGCGGTGCGCATGTGCATCAGCAAGGAACAGGCCGAACGCGATGAACCGCCGCCCAGCACCGACGGCAACTGCAGGAATGACGGTTTCCAGCGCTCCGGTGCCACCGTCAAGTACCGGTTTTCCTGCACCAACCCGCCGACCAAGGGCTCGGGTGAATTCACGCTGATCAGCGACAAGGCCTACGAGGGCCGGGTGGTGATCGAAGGCGGCGGCGCCGGCAAGGCCGGCATCACGGACATGCAGCAGAGCGGCAAGTGGGTCAGCGCCGATTGCGGCGCCGTGAAGCCACGTCCCTGATGCGGCGCGCCCTCAGGCGCGCAAGGCCTGCGCTTCGCGCGCCAGTCGGGTGATGCGCGCCCAGTCGCCGGCATCCACCGCGTCCTGAGGCGTCAGCCACGAGCCGCCACACACCTTCACGTTGGGCAAGGCCAGGTACTGCGGTGCCGTTTCGGCCGTCAGGCCGCCGGTGGGGCAGAACACGACATCGGGAAAGGGCCCGGCCAGCGCCTTGAGCATCGGAATGCCGCCAGCGGCCGTGGCAGGAAAGAACTTCAGGAAGCCGTAGCCGTCCTGTGTGGCAGCCATCACCTCACCGGCCGTGGCCACGCCCGGCAACAGGGGCAGGCCCAGATTGCGGCACGCATGACCCAGCTTGCCGTGATAGCCCGGACTCACGCCGAACTGGCAACCGACGTCCTTGGCCGCCTCGGCATCGGCCACCGATCGCAACGTGCCGGCGCCGACGATCGCCTCGGGCACCTCGCGCACGATCGCACGCATGCAGTCCAGGGCCACGGGTGTGCGCAGCGTCACCTCGAGAACCCGTACGCCGCCGGCCAGCAGGGCACGGGCCACGGGCACGGCATCCTGCAGGCGTTGCAGCACGATGACGGGAATGACGGGCCCGTGGGCGACGAGTTCGAGAGGGTTCATGCGTTGCTTTCTGCTTCCGGGGTCATTGTCGCCGGGACGCGATGGGCCCCCGGCCGCATCAGAGCCAACTCACGGCCCCTTCTTCGGCGCTGCTGGCATTTCGCCGCAGTCCGGCGAACAATTCCCGCCCCAGGCCATGGCCGTTGTCGTCGGCCTGCGCCGGGTCCAGCACGGCCGGCTCTCGGGAAGCCCAGGTCTGTGCGTCCACCAGTGCATCGAGCGTGCCGGCCACGGCATCCAGGCGGATCAGGTCGCCGTCGCGCACGCGCGCCAGCGGCCCGCCAGAAAGGGCCTCGGGGCTGACGTGAATGGCAGCGGGCACCTTGCCCGACGCACCGCTCATGCGGCCGTCGGTCACCAGCGCCACCCGCAGGCCGCGCCCCTGCAGCACGGCCAGCGGCGGCGTGAGCTTGTGCAACTCGGGCATGCCGTTGGCATTGGGGCCCTGGAAGCGCACCACCACGACCACGTCGTGATCGAGTTCGCCGGCTTCGAAGGCCCGGTGCAGATCGTCCTGTTGGTGGAACACGCGCGCAGGCGCCTGGATGACGTGGCTGTCATCGGGCACGGCCGAGACCTTGATGACCGAACGCCCGAGATTGCCGGTCAGCAGCCGCAGGCCTCCGCTGGCGGAGAAGGGCACCGCGGTGGTGCGCACCACGCTGTCGTCGATCGGAACGGCGGGCAGCTCGCGCCACGACAATGCGCCGGCGTCCAGCACCGGGACGCTGCCGTAACGCCGCAGACCGCCGGAGGCGACCGTGGCCACGTCGGCGTGCAGCAGGCCGTTCTGCAGCAGTTCGCGCAGCACGAAGCCAGGGCCGCCGGCCGCCTGGAACTGATTCACGTCGGCGCTGCCGTTGGGATACACGCGCGCCAGCAAGGGCACCACGGCCGACAACTCGGCGAAGTCGCTCCAGTCGATGCCGATGCCGGCGGCCCGCGCGACGGCCACCCAGTGGATCAAGTGGTTGGTGGAGCCGCCGGTGGCCAGCAGGGCGATCATGGCATTGACGATCACGCGCTCGTCGACCAGGCGCCCGATGGGCATGAAGCCGGGCCCGGGCAGCAGCGAGAGCGCCGTGCCCACGGCTTCACGGGTCAAGGCTTCGCGCAAGCCGTCGTGCGGGTGGATGAAGGCGGCCCCCGGCACGTGCAGGCCCATCGCCTCCAGCAGCATCTGGTTGCTGTTGGCCGTGCCATAGAAGGTGCAGGTGCCCGGGCCGTGGTAGGCGGCACTTTCGCTGTCCAGCAGTTCGGCGCGACCGACGAGGCCCTGCGCGTACTTCTCGCGCACCTTGGACTTCTCGGTGTTCGAGATGCCGGTGCTCATCGGCCCCGCCGGCACGAAGACGCACGGCAGATGGCCGAAGTGCAGCGCGCCGATCAGCAGGCCCGGCACGATCTTGTCGCACACCCCCAGCAGCAGTGCGGCGTCGAAGACGTCGTGTGACAGCGCGATGGCCGTGCCCATGGCGATGGCATCGCGCGAGAACAGGCTCAGCTCCATGCCCGGCTGGCCCTGCGTGACGCCGTCGCACATCGCCGGCACGCCGCCGGCCACCTGCGCCGTGGCGCCCCGCCTGCGCGCCTCGTCGCGGATCTGTGCCGGGAACAGCTCGTAAGGCTGGTGCGCCGACAGCATGTCGTTGTAGGCCGTGACGATGGCCAGATTGGGCGCCCGTTCGGCCACCACCCGGAACTTGTCGTCCCTCGGCAGCGCGGCGAAGGCATGCGCGACATTGGCGCAACCCATGCGGTCGGCGCCGCGCGTGCGCGCGGCCATTCGATCGACGCGCCCGAGGTAGGCGCTGCGCAGGGGCAGGCTGCGCCGACGGATGCGGTCGGTCACCTGAGAGATGACCGGATTCAGCGCAGGTTGCAGGTCCATGGTGTGGCCAGGTGGTCAAGCGGTGGCTGAGGAAGCGAGTGGGCGAGCCGGGGCGGTGTAACCCAAGGGCGCCATTGTTGAGTAACTAAGTTACATCGTCAACGCCGGGGTCAATCGGCGCACGCTCCACGAAGATCCGGAACCCGCGCCTGCCTGCATTCCTGCACGAGCAAACCGCGTGCCGCCGACCCACGCAGACGGACGCGGCGCGCTGCACGCTAAGCTAGCGCGCCATGTCGATCGCTTCTGCGCCACCCGTCGCCGCCGACATGATGGTTCGCGACCCGCGCCAGATGCTGCAGCGGATGCGCGACGAGTGGGGCCGCGGGCAGCCGCTCTGGATCTTCGGCTACGCCTCGCTGATCTGGCGGCCGGAGTTCGAGGCCGCGGAACGACATCCCGCCCAGGTACATGGCTGGCACCGCGCCTTTCGCATGCGCTCCCGCATCAACCGGGGCACGCCCGAGCGGCCCGGCCTGGTGTTCGCCTTGATGCCCGGCGGCTCTTGCCAGGGCGTCGTCTACCGCCTGCGTGACAGCCATGCCGACGAGGAACTGGAGCGCCTGTGGGCCCGCGAGATGCCCACAGGCGTCTACGATCCTCGCTGGCTGCCCTGCCGGACGTCACAGGGCACGGTCCCGGCACTGGCCTTCACGCTGAGCCGGCGCAGCGGCGCCTTCATGGGTCGCATCGAAGACGCGCAGATGCTGGACATCCTTCGTCACGCCAGCGGGCGCTACGGCACGACGCTGGCGTACCTGGCCGACACCGCACGCGCGTTGAAGCAACACGGTGTGCGGGACCGGGAGATCGAACGCCTGATGGCGTTGGCGCGGCAACACCGGCTGCTTTGAGCCGGGACGCGCCGCTTCTCAGGGGCCGGCACCCTCGGCGTCGATGCGCGCCGTCTCCAGCGTGGTCTTGACGGTCTGGAGGTCGGCCAGGGTGTCGACATCGACCAGCACACCGGGATCGTCGACTTCCTGTCCGTGCACGGGGTAGCGCGCGACGATGCGTCGCGCGCCTTCGTCGCCACCCAGCATGATGAGTTCGGAATACAGCTCGCCGGCGAAACCCACCGGATGACCACGCCGGCCCCGGTACTGCGCATAGACCACGGGGTGCGTCTGCAGTGCCGAGGCCACAGCGCGCAAGGTCTGCGGCCGCACCAGCGGCATGTCGCCGGGCAGCAGCAGCCAGCCCGAAGCCCCCGCACGCGCCAGCACGCCGGCAGCGATGGAGGATCCCATGCCGCGCCGTGCCTCTTCCGGGCTCAGCACGATGACGTCGCGGCGCGCCAGCCAGCTCGAGGCCTGCGGCGCGATGGCCTCGGTGGTCACCAGCACGACCTGCAGCCGCGACTCGACGGCATTCTTCAAGGTGCAGCCGAGCACGGTCGAACCTTGCAGGGGCTCGGCGAGCTTGTGGCCGTCGCCCTTGAACCGGCTGCCCTGCCCCGCAGCCAGCACGACGATGGTGGGATCGTTCTTCATGGGTGGGTCAAGGATGGGGGCATGCCCTCGCAGCAGACAGTGGGACCATCACTTACGGTGTTCCACGTAAGGGATGGACCCGGGCCGGACCGACGGAACCCAAGGTGACGTGCCGCTGCCTATACTGCCCCATGGACATCGCCCATCTTCGCAAGAGCTATGAGCGCGACGCGCTCGATGAAGAGGCCTCTGCAGCCGACCCGGTGACACAGTTCGACACATGGCTGCAGCAGGCCTTGTCGGCCCAGTTGCCCGAGCCGAACGCCATGACGCTGGCCACGGTCGGCAGCGATGGCCGGCCGTCATCGCGCATCGTGCTCATCAAGGGCTACGACGCGCGGGGTCTGGTCTGGTACACGAACTACGAAAGCCGCAAGGGCCGCGAACTCGAATGCAATCCTTACGCGTCGCTGCAGTTCCACTGGGTCGAACTCGAGCGGGTGGTGCGCGTCGAGGGTCGGGTCGAAAAGACCTCGACCGACGAAAGCGACGCGTACTACGCCACCAGGCCACTCGACTCGCGTCTGGGTGCCTGGGCCTCGCCACAGAGCCAGGTGATCGGCTCGCGCACGGTGCTGGTCACCAACGTTGCCAAGGCCGCCGCCACCCATGGCCTGCACCCGCCGCGACCGCCCCATTGGGGCGGCTACCGCCTGGTGCCCGACCGCTGGGAATTCTGGCAGGGCCGCAAGAGCCGCCTGCACGACCGCCTGCGCTACCGCCTGCAGGACGGGCAGTGGCAACGCGAACGGCTGGCGCCGTAGTTCGCCGCCGCTAGACCACGTTCAACTCGCGCAGCGGGCGGTTCGCCAGCACGCGTTCCCAGCCGAGCGCCGTCAGATCGAGCGACCTCATCTCGCTGTGCGCGACCAGTTCGGCCAGTGCGCGCCCCACTGCAGGTGCCTGCTGCAGGCCATGACCGCTGAAACCATTGGCGAAGAGCAGGTTGTCGACGTCGGGGTGCGCGCCCAGGATCACGTTGTGGTCCAGGGTGTTGACGTCGTAGTGGCCTGCCCAGGCATTCAGCACGCGGGCCGATTCGAAGCCCGGCACGCGCTGGGCAAGCACCGGCCAGAGCCGGTCTTCCCACAACGACCAGTCGACCTCGAAGTCATCGCTGGGGGGATCGTCGGGCTCGTCGGGTGCCACGCCGCAGAGATAGGTCTGAGCCTCGGGGCGGAAGTAGACGCCGGTCGGGTCGATCACCAAGGGTGCGGCGCCGCAGTCCAGCGGGCTGCGGAACTGGAACACACAGCGCTTGCGGCCTTCCACCGGCAACACGATGCCCGCCGTGCGGGCAAGTGCCGCGGCCGAGGTACCCGAAGCATTGATCACCGCGCCACAGGCGATGCGCGTGCCGTCGACCAGTCGCACGGCCGCGATGCGCCGGCCTTCGCGCTCCAGCGAGGCGACCTCGGCCTCTCGCATTTCGGCCCCCAGCGCGCGGGCCTTGTTCCTGAACGCCATCATCAAGGCATGCGCGTCGAGCCAGCCCTCGCCCGACAAGCCCAGTGAGCCGGCGGCCAGGTCCTGCACCGACATCCAGGGAAACCGCGACGTCAGCGCGGGGCCATCGAGCAGCACGACATCCGCCCCCATCGCCTTCTGTGTCGCATGATTGGACTGCAACACGCCGCGGCCCACCTCGGTGGCCAGGAAGAGGTAGCCCTGTTCGCGGAAACCGATCGCCGGCGACTGTCCGCCGACGCTCAGCCGCTCGGCGGCGTCGCGCAGGAACTGCGTGCCGAACATCGACATCGCGATGTTCTGCGGCGTCGAGAACTGATGGCGGATCGATGCCAACGAGCGCGTGGTGGCGCATCGGGCGAAGCTGAAGTCCTTCTCCAGCACCAGCACCGAACCGCGAAAGGACGGTTCGTTGCGAAGGAAGTAGGCGGTGGCGCTGCCGACCACGGCGCCGCCGACGATCACGACATCGTAGGAAAGTGGCATGGAGAAATGACGGAGATCACGCGGGGCGCGGTATGGCGGACGGCGACGGCACGCATGGTACGCGGCACTGGGGTATCTTCGTCCGCTCATGCCCGCGTCCGTGTCTGCCACTTCCGCTCCCGAACCCGTCGACCCCGTTGTCTGCGTCATCGACATCGAAGCTTCCGGCTTCGGTCGTCACAGCTATCCGATCGAGATCGGCTATGTGCTGCCCGACGGTCGCGCCTGGTGCACCCTGGTGCGCCCCGCCCCGGGCTGGACGCACTGGGACCCCGGCGCCCAGCGCGTGCACGGCATCACTCCGGAGATGCTGCGCCTTCACGGTCGGCCCCTGCAGGACGTGGCGGCCATGCTCAACGCCGACCTCGCCGGCCGCACCGTCTACTGCGACGGCTGGGCACACGACTACACCTGGCTCAATGCCCTGTTCGAAGAAGCCGGCGTGACACCAGCGTTCAAGCTGGAATCCGTCGTGCGGCTGCTGGACGAGAGCGCCCTGAGCCATCTGAGCCAGGCGCAGCATGCCGCCCGGCGCAGCCTGGGTGGGGCGCGGCACCGCGCGAGCGTCGATGCCAAGGCCCTGCAGCATGCCGTGAGCGCGGTGCTGGCCTCCCGGGTCGCACTGCGCTGAGTCGCCTTCCGCGGGCGGCGCAGGGGCGAAGGGTCAGGCCTTCTCGCGCTCCTGCAGCATGCGCCACATGACCTTGCCCGAGCCGCTCTTGGGCAGGTGTTCGACGAACTCGACGATCTTCGGCACCTTGTAGGCGGCCATGTGCTCGCGCGCCCAGTCGATGATGTCCTGCTCACGCGCGCCCCGGGCCTCGTCGCGCAGCACGACCACCGCCTTGACGGTCTCGCCGCGGTAGGCGTCGCGCGCCGCGATGATGCAGGCTTCCTGAACCAGCGGGCACTTGAACAGCAGCAGTTCCACTTCGCTCGGCCAGACCTTGAAGCCGCTGGCGTTGATCATTCGCTTCAGGCGATCGGTGATGAAGAAGTAGCCTTCTTCATCCATGCGGCCCAGGTCGCCGGTGCGGAAGAAGCGCTTGCCGTGCAACTCGATGAAGGCGTCGGCGGTGGCCTGCGGGTGGCCCCAGTAGCCCTTGAAGACCATCGGCCCGTGCGTGACGATCTCGCCGACCTCTCCCGGGGACAGTTCCTGCAGGCTGGTGGGGTCGATGATGCGGGAATCGGTGCCGTAGATGGGAATGCCCAGGCATTGCAGCTTGGCGCGCTCGGGCGGGTTGGCGTGGCTGGGTGCGGCGGTTTCGGTCAGGCCGTAGCCTTCGGCGAAGGTCAGGCCGAACTCGGTCTGCAGGCGCTCGGCCACGGCCTGCGGCATGGCGGCCCCGCCGCCGGACAGGTAGCGCAGGCTGGTCAGGTCGAAGCTCTTGTAGTGCGGACTGCCGAAGAGATCGATGATCATCGTCGGGATGCAGGTCCAGTGCGTGATCCTGTGGCGCGAGATCAGCCGGCCGGCCAGTTCGCGGTCCCAGCGCGGCAGGATGACCACCGTGCTGCCGCTGTACACCGAGGCCAGGACGCCGTACATCATGCCGGTGATGTGGAACATCGGCACCACGCCCAGCGAGAGGCTCTCGGCGCTGAGGTAGCCCCACAGCCCGCCGCCCACCACGTTGGGCATCAGCGTGCGGTGCGTGTGCATGCAGCCCTTGGGCAGGCCGGTGGTGCCCGAGGTGTAGGGCAGCACGGCCAGATCGTCGGGGCCGGCAACGGTCGGGCCGAGAGCCCCGCCCTCTGCCAGCGCCTGGGCCCAGCGTGTGGCTCCCTCGGGCAGCGGCGCGTCGCTGCGCAGCCAGGCCAGGATGGGCGCTGCCGGCGTCTCGCCCGCGTCGAGTTCGCCCTCGGGCATCGTCTCGCAAAGCCGCGTGACCAGCATGTGCCGCAGGCGTGAGCCCTGCGGCAGGCGGCCGTCGGCCTCGTGCAGTTGGCCGGCCAGATCGGCGCTGGTGATGGCAAAACGTGCCTGCGGGTCGGTGATGTAGTGGCCCAGTTCGTCGGCGCGGTTCATCGGGTTGACGGGCACGACCACCGCGTCGGCGCGCTGGATGGCATAGAACGCCACCACGTACTGCGGGCAGTTCTGCATGTAGAGCATCACGCGGTCGCCCTTGGCCAGGCCACGCGACTGCATCCATCCCGCCAGGCTCTCGGCCTGGCGCTTGAGCTCGGTGAAGCTCATGTCGCGCCCGAAGAACCGGTAGGCGGGCTTGTCGGGGTAGCGCGCGGCCGAGACCTCGAGGTTGAACCACAGCGTGGTGGCCGGCACGACCAGTTCTCGGGGCAGCCGGGACGGCCAGATGGCGTGGTGCGGGCGGGTCACGGCGTCGGTCACGAAGCTCCTCCAGGTTGGACCCAGAGGTTTACCCGGCCGCGCCCGCACTGTCATCCAGGGCTACCCGCGTCCGAAAGCGGTTTCTCCTTTCGGCCCGCATCGAGGCACAGCGCGCCCTCGCTGCGGCCCAGGCACTACTGCGACTCCAGCGGCGCCCCGGTGCGTGAGTCGCGGTAGGCGCGCCATTGCACGCACTCAGCGTGGTCATACAGGAACGGTCTGCGGCACTCGCGCGCCATGCAGTTCCACAAGGCCACGAGTCGGCGCGAGCCACAGCGTTCGCTGGGCGTCGCCCCCTGGAGCGCACGGGTGTCCTGGGCTGGCGCCAAGGCGGCCGTGTCCCGCCCGACGGGCGTCGAAGGATCGGGAGGCGCAACGGGCGGGCTGCGTGGCAAGGCGCTGTCCGGGAGTGCCGCCTGCGACGGACGCGCTTGCAGCGGAGCGGCAGCGGCCTGCTCCATCTCTCGGCTGTCGGCAGCCGGCGGCGGCCGCTTCGGCGCGGGCGCACGCGGCGGCGGTTCGTCCGCCGCGCTGCGCCCC
>JALHMT010000102.1 GCA_022843905.1 Rubrivivax sp. | reverse complement strand
AACTTGGCCGCCAGGATCGTCGTGATCGCCGCGGTCAGCGTGGTCTTGCCGTGGTCCACGTGTCCGATCGTGCCCACGTTGACGTGCGGCTTGGTCCGCTCGAATTTGCCTTTTGCCATGTCGATCTCCGAAATAAAAGAGCTGTTGCCCGTGCCTGTTTAAGGTTTCCGGCCCTGGCTGCCACGGGCAGCACACCAACCACGAAAAGTGGCGCCGAAGACCAAAGAAATGAAGTAGGTCGCAATCAAGTAGACGCGGCGGAACCGGCTTCGCCGGGCCGCTCGCGGCGCCCCCTTGAGGGGGAGCGCCGCAGGCGCTAGGGGGTTGGCCTTATCTCCCTCTTGCCGTGATGATGGCGTCAGCGACGTTCTTCGGGGCTTCCGAGTAGTGCTTGAACTCCATCGTGTAGGTCGCACGGCCCTGGCTCATCGAGCGCAGCGTGGTGCTGTAGCCGAACATCTCGGACAGCGGCACCTCGGCCTTGATGACCTTGCCACCGCCGGGCATGTCGTCCATGCCCTGAACCATGCCGCGACGGGACGACAGGTCGCCCATCACGCCACCGGCGTAGTCTTCCGGCGTCTCGACTTCCACGGCCATCATCGGCTCGAGGATGACCGGGCTGGCCTTGCGGCAACCGTCCTTGAAGCCCATCGATGCGGCCATCTTGAACGCGTTTTCGTTCGAGTCGACCTCATGGTAGGAGCCGAAGGTCAGCGTCACCTTCACGTCGACCACGGGGTAGCCGGCCAGCACGCCGTTGGGCAGCGTGTCTTCGATGCCCTTCTTGACGGCCGGAATGAATTCACGCGGCACCACACCACCCTTGATGGCGTCGACGAACTCGAAGCCCTTGCCAGGCTCCTGCGGCTCGACCTTCAGCACGACGTGACCGTACTGGCCCTTGCCGCCCGACTGGCGCACGAACTTGCCCTCGACGTCGGAAACCTCCTTGCGGATGGTCTCGCGGTACGCCACCTGCGGCTTGCCGACGTTGGCTTCCACGCCGAACTCGCGCTTCATGCGGTCGACGATGATTTCCAGGTGCAGCTCGCCCATGCCCGAGATGATGGTCTGGCCGCTCTCTTCGTCGGTGCGCATGCGGAAGGACGGATCTTCGGCAGCCAGACGGCCCAGAGCGATGCCCATCTTCTCCTGGTCGGCCTTGGTCTTGGGCTCGACGGCCTGCGAGATCACCGGCTCGGGGAAGATCATCTTCTCCAGCGTGATGATCGAATCAGGATCGCACAGGGTTTCGCCCGTGGTCACGTCCTTCAGACCCACGCAGGCAGCGATGTCGCCGGCCAGGATTTCCTTGATCTCTTCGCGCTGGTTGGCGTGCATCTGCAGGATCCGGCCGATGCGCTCCTTCTTGCCGCGGATCGGGTTGTAGACCGAGTCGCCACTTTTCAGCACGCCGGAGTAGACACGCACGAAGGTGAGCTGGCCGACGTACGGGTCGGTCATCAGCTTGAAGGCCAGTGCGGAGAACTTCTCCTCGTCGGTACGGGCGCGCGAGACCGGCTTGTCGTCATCGTCGGTGCCGGGCACCGGCGGGATGTCGGCCGGCGAGGGCATGAAGTCGATCACGCCGTCCAGCATGCGCTGCACGCCCTTGTTCTTGAAGGCACTGCCACAGAACATCGGCTGGATCTCGGCCGCGATGGTTCGCGTGCGGATGCCGGCCATGATCTCGGCTTCTGACAGCTCACCCGTTTCCAGGTACTTGTTCATCAGCTCTTCGCTGGCCTCGGCCGCCGCTTCGACCATGTTCTCGCGCCACTTCTGGGCATCGGCCAGCAGTTCGGCAGGAACATCCCTGAAGTCGAACTTCATGCCCTGCGAAGCCTCGTCCCAGATGATCGCCTTCATCTTGATGAGGTCGATCACACCGGTGAAGTTTTCTTCCGCGCCGATGGGCACCACGATAGGCACCGGGTTGGCCTTCAGGCGCACCTTCATCTGGTCGTAGACCTTGAAGAAGTTTGCGCCCGTGCGGTCCATCTTGTTGACGAACGCGAGGCGAGGCACCTTGTACTTGTTGGCCTGGCGCCAGACGGTTTCCGACTGCGGCTGCACGCCACCCACGGCGCAGTACACCATGCAGGCGCCATCGAGCACACGCATCGAACGCTCCACCTCGATGGTGAAGTCGACGTGTCCAGGGGTGTCGATGATGTTCAGGCGGTGCTCGGGGTAGGACAGGTCCATGCCCTTCCAGAAGCAGGTGGTGGCAGCCGACGTGATCGTGATGCCACGCTCCTGCTCCTGCTCCATCCAGTCCATCGTGGCAGCGCCGTCGTGAACCTCACCGATCTTGTGGTTCACACCGGTATAGAACAGGATGCGCTCGGTCGTCGTCGTCTTGCCGGCGTCGATGTGCGCTGAGATACCGATGTTGCGGTAGCGCTCGATGGGGGTCTTGCGGGCCATGTCTTTCTCCAAATACAGGAGCCGCCCACGGGTTGGTGTTAACCCGTAAGGCGGCCGGAAGCTGATGCTTAGAAGCGGAAGTGCGAGAACGCCTTGTTCGCTTCAGCCATGCGGTGGACTTCGTCGCGCTTCTTCATCGCGCCGCCTCGGCCTTCGCTGGCTTCGAGCAGCTCGTTGGCCAGGCGTGCGGCCATCGACTTCTCGCCACGCTTGCGCGCGGATTCCTTCAGCCAGCGCATGGCCAGGGCCTGCCGGCGGACGGGGCGAACTTCCACGGGAACCTGGTAGTTCGCACCGCCGACGCGGCGGGACTTGACCTCGACCATCGGCTTGACGTTGTTCAGGGCGACCATGAACACTTCCAGCGGATCCTTGCCGGCCTTCTTCTCGACCTGCTCGAGCGCACCGTAGATGATGCGCTCGGCGATGGCCTTCTTGCCGGATTCCATGACGACGTTCATGAACTTCGACAGGTCGACCGAACCGAACTTCGGGTCGGGCAGGATCTCGCGCTTGGGTACTTCGCGACGACGTGGCATGGGAGTCTTCCTTCTAGCTTCAGTTGGTGCCGCCTTCCGGCCGCACCGCGAAGGGCCGACGAGGGCCCTTCACTTACTCGGCGGTCACCAGGGTGATCCGCCGCAACGATGCCGGCACTCGGCCGGCACATGAATGACCAGCGCCCGCAGGCGCCAGTCCGATCAGGCCTTCTTCGGACGCTTGGCGCCGTACTTGGAGCGCGACTGCTTGCGATCCTTGACGCCTTGCAGGTCGAGCGAGCCGCGCACGATGTGGTAGCGCACGCCCGGCAGGTCCTTGACGCGGCCGCCACGCACGAGCACCACGCTGTGCTCCTGCAGGTTGTGCCCTTCACCGCCGATGTACGAGATGATCTCGAAACCGTTGGTCAGGCGCACCTTGGCGACCTTCCGCAGCGCCGAGTTCGGCTTCTTCGGGGTCGTGGTGTAGACGCGCGTGCAGACGCCGCGGCGCTGCGGGCTGTTCTGCATCGCAGGCGACTTGGATTTCGTGACCTCGACCTGACGGCCATGGCGCACGAGCTGGTTGATGGTTGGCATAGGTAACTTGTTCCCGTTTGAAGTCACACCGTTCTATACGGCCGGTTCTGTCGGCCGTGCTTTTCGGATCCAATCGGGCGTCGCCAGATCGATCTGGCCCACGCGGAACTTCGGCAAGCTGCAAGGTCGGGTCAGGCGCGGAGCGCACATTCGCCAACTGGACCACCCGAGCCACCTGCCGAAACTGCCTTCACAAGCAGTGTTTCGTCGAGGTGGTTCCGCCGAAATTCCGCACAACCCCTGCACAATCGGCCCGACTAGATGGCGCGGCAGAGTGTGCCGAAAAGCCTTCCATTATATTCACAACCCATGGACCGGCAAGCGAGACCGTTCACGCTCGCTTCTGGCGCCTCGGCGGCGCCAGACTGCGACACCCTCGTTCTGGATACCAACGCCGTGCTGGACTGGCTCGTTTTCGGCGAAGCCGCCTTTGCCGACCTGGTCACTCGCCTGGCGTCAGGCCGGGTGCGTTGGCTGTCCTGCCCGGGAATGCGTACCGAACTCGCGCACGTCCTGGGTAGAGCCTGCTTGGCCCGATATCAGCCGGATTGTGAGCGCACGCTCTCACATTACGACCAATGGGCGCAACCCTGCCAGGATCCGCCGGGCGATCGTGCCCCCAGGCTGCGTTGTCGCGACGAAGACGACCAGCTGTTCCTGGACCTGGCGCTGCGCGAGCGTGCCGCCTGGCTGCTGACGCGCGACCGCGACCTGCTTTGCCTGGCCCGCAAGGCGCTGCCGCTGGGCCTGAGGGTCACCACTCCCGAGGTCTGGCGCGCTGCGATCGACTCGACGGCGTCCCGCATTCCTCCGGCCGCCGCCTGACCACCGCCGGGCGTCCGAGGTCGACACGACCGGCAGCGGCGCCGGGATCAAGCCCGGATCAGTGCAGCACCAGCAGCGGCAGCTGGCTCCCGGCAAGCACGGCCTTGGTCTGCGAGCCGAACAGGAACTCGCCGAAGGCGCCGCGGCCGTGAGTGACCATGACGATCATGTCGCAACCGCGCGCCTCGGCAGCCGCGATGATGGCGTGATCGACGCGTGGCACCTGATCGTGTACACCTTCGAAAGGGACGCCCGCCCTCTTCGCGCAGGCTTCGAATCGCTCCAGCACGCCGCGGGCATGGGCATCGGTCATGGCATCGTGCTCCCGTGCTTCCTGCTCCAGCCAGCCCCGTGAGCGGGGGGCCGATGGCGCAGGCAGCACAGGCTCGGCCACGAAGCCGGTGATGGACGCGCCGAGCTGCCGCGCCAGGTCGATGCTGGCTGCAATGGCGTGGTCGGTCAGTTCGCTGCCGTCGACGGGAACGAGCAGGTGCTTGTACATGGCGGTCTCCTTCACCCCGGACAGGGGTCGCGCCTGCAATGTAGGGACGGGCCCGCGATGCCAACTTGCGCAGGCGCAAGGAGTCGTGCACTGCAGGCTGGCGCACCGGCAGCGCTCCCGCCGGGCCCGGCATGGCGACTGCTTCGGCGAGCCGATCGCGGCAACTTCGCCGCTGGCAGCCCCCCAAGGGCACGAGGCACGACCCGGTACGACCGGTTTCAGCCGAGCAGCTTGTGACCTGAGGCCCCCGCGTACTTCTTCAGCACGTCCAGGATGCGTTGCGGCTTGTAGGGCTTGACGACGAAACCGCCGGCCCCCAGCGACAGCGCCTTGCGCACGTTGTCGGCCGAGCTGCCGGCGGAGACGATGGCCACGAAGGCCGAGTCGTCGCTCTGGCGAATCTGCTGCAGCGCGGCAAAGCCGTCGAGCCCGGGCATGTCGAGGTCGAGCATGGTGACGTGCGGCTTCAGCGCGCGCCAGGCCTGGACGGCGTCGGTGCCATTGCGCACCTCGTGCAGGCGCAGTCCACTGGCGAAGTTGCGAAGAATCGCCGAGAGGATCTCACGGCTGGGCCCCGAGTCGTCGGCAATCAGGACATCGCAGCCTCGAGCTTGCGCCTGGGACTTCGAGGCATCGGCAACGTCCGCGGCAGAGCCCGGCTCGGGCTGGCCGGCCACGCTGGCCGCAGCCTCGGCCAGCAGATGGCCCACATCGTCGGGGCTGGCGGCGTCGCTCACCGGCAGTCCCTGCCCGCCCGGTTGCCGCGGCACGGGCCGAGGCAGCATCGCGTCGATACCTTCTGCCTCATGTCGCCGCCGCGGCAGCCGCACGGCCGACGACGAGGCGCGCCGCCTCGAGCAGTGCCCGGCAGTGGTGGCGCGCGCCGTCATGGTCGCCGGCGTCGATGGCGGGCTCCACCGGGGCGGCCAGCTCGGTGAGCCTGGCGAAGCCGATGGAACCGGCGATGCCCTTCATCTTGTGTGTCGTGGCGCGCAGATCGGCCCAGCGTTGCTCGCTCAGCGCCAGCTCGATCGCTTCGATGATCTGAGGCAGTTCGACGACGAAGTCCTGCGCCAGGTGGCGCAGCATGTCGCCCAGGTCGGCCTTCAGTTTCCCGCGGGGGGCGTCGCTGCCGAGCAGGTGGCGCGACAGCACCTGGTGCAGCCGTGCACGGTCGATGGGCTTGGCCAGCACGTCGTCGAAGCCGCTGCCGCGGTAGGTCTCGATGTCCGATCTCATGACGTTCGCGGTGAGGGCGACGATGGTGCCGCCATAGCCGGCTGCCCGCATCATGGTCACCGCCGTCACGCCGTCCATCACCGGCATCTGGATGTCCATCAGCACCAGCTCGTAGTCGCCGGCCAGTGCTGCGGACAGGGCTTCCTCGCCGTTGTTGGCGATCTCCAGGTCCGCCCCGGTGGCCTCGACGTAGGCACGGATCAGACGTTGATTGGGCACGCCGTCCTCGGCCAGCAGGACACGTCCCACCAGGGCGGGTACTTCCAGGGTCGCACCGGCGGCCTGGCCCATCGCCACGTCTTCGGCCGAGCGCAGCCAGCCCACACGGTCCGACGGGCAGCCCAGCGGCAGGTGGATGCCGAAGCAGCTCCCCAGATCGGGCTGCGATCGAACGCTCAGTTCGGCACCCATGCGCTCGGCGAGCTGGCGGCTGATCGACAGCCCGAGGCCGGTGCCGCCGAAGCGGCGCGTGGTAGAGACGTCGGCCTGCACGAAGGGCTGGAACAGCCGCGAGATCTGTTCCTCGGTCAGCCCGATGCCGGTGTCGATGACCAGCATGTCGATGCGCTCGCGCACGCCGTCCCAGTGCAGCTTCAGCGTGACCGAGCCGCTGGCGGTGAACTTGATGGCATTGCTGCAGAAGTTCACCAGGACCTGCTTCAGGCGAACGAAGTCGCCCACCAGCACCGCCGGCAGGGGCAGCACGCAGTCGACATGGAACGCCAGACCCTTGTCGCGGGCGCGCGGGCCCATCAGCGTTTCCAGATCGTGCAGCAGCGAACGGACCGGGACCTCTGCGATCTCGAGTTCCACGCCGTCGGCCTCGATCTTCGACAGGTCGAGGATGTCGCTGATGACCTGCAGCAGGTGCTGGCCATTGGTGAGGATGGTCTGCAGGGCGTCTTCCCGGCTCACCGAGCGCTGACGCGTGTCGAGCAGCAGTTCCGAGAAGCCGATGATGGACGCCAGCGGCGTGCGGATCTCGTGGCTCATGTTGGCCAGGAACGCGCTCTTGGCCTGGTTGGCGGCCACCGCTTCGTCGCGCGCAGCCATCGCTTCGGCCGTGCGCTTCGCGACCACGTCGTCCAGCTCGACGATCAGCGTCTGCAGCGTGACGTGGGTGTCGAAGAGCTCGCGCTCCATATCGGCCAGCCGGCGCTCGCAGTCAGCCCGGCCGGCGCGTTCGGCGTCCAGCGCCGCGCGCAAGAGCCCGAGCTCGCGGGACGGCTCGTCATGGGCGGACTCGGCAGGCGCGGGCACGTCGCCGCGCGCCACGCCTGCTCGCCCCGACCTCACGCCGCCATCATTCATCAGCCCGACCTGACACTTTTCACCTGCCGAAGTGTCGCTGCTGACGAGCCGGCCAGCGGCGCGAACAGCACGCCGGTCGGCGCGCTTTTCGCGCCGCAGTGGGATCCGCTTCAGGACATCAGATGCTTGCGCGCCCGGTGCAGGCGCACGAAGAGGTTGTCCTGGCTGATCTGCAGCGTGCGGCAGACCTCCTCGGTGCTGCGCTCGTGGAGCAGGCGCAGCTCGACCGCCTGCCGCAAGCCTTGTGGCAGCTCGGCGATGCGCGCCAAGACCCGATGCAGGCGCTGCCGCTGCTCGGCATGCTGCTCGGGGCCCGCCGCCGGACACTCCAGCACACAGGTCGGTTCTTCGTCGTCGCCGATCAAGGCGTCCAGGCTGTGGTGGCCGCTGCGCTCCCGCACCAGGTCGACGATCTTGTGCTTGAGCACCGCCACCAGCCAGCTGCGCAGCGCCGAGCGGCCTTCGAACCGCGCGCGGCCCGTCATCACGGCCTCGAAGACGTCGTGCACCAGATCCTCGGCCAGCGCGGGGTCCAGCAGGCGGCGTCGCGCGAACTGCACCAGGTAAGTCCGGTGGGCCATGATGGCGGCCCAGCCGGGGGCCGGCGCGGCCCCGGCCCCGGTCCCGGCCAGCGATGGCAAGCAGCCCGGGGAGGACGTCCTGGCGGCAGTCATGGCGACGTTCATGGCAGCGGGCTCCGGCAAGTGGCGATGCCCGCACTGTCGCGGGCGGCCCTCCCAGTCAGATCACCGAACATCACAGCCAGATAACATCGACAGCGATCCAGCCGCCCTGGCGCGCCTCATCCGCTCCTGCAACCGCTGTAAGAAGCAGCAGCCCGGCACGACCCACCGCCATGCCCGTACGCATCCTCGTCGCCGAAGACCAGGCCGACATCCGAGACCTCATCGTGATGAACCTGCAGAGCGCAGGTTACGCCGTCGATGCCGTGGCCGATGGCCGGGCGGCCCTGGACCACCAGCTGGGCGGCGGCGCGACGGCCTGCGACCTGCTCATCCTGGATCTGATGATGCCGCTGCTGGACGGCCTGGAAGTCTGCAAGTCGCTGCGCGCACGCGGCAGCAGCACGCCGATCCTGATGCTCACGGCCAAGAGCACCGAACTCGACCGGGTGCTCGGCCTGGAGCTGGGCGCCGACGACTATCTGACCAAGCCCTTTTCGATGGCCGAGCTGCTGGCCCGCGTGAAGGCCCTGCTGCGCCGCGCGGAACTGCTGCGCGCCGCGCAGTCGGCGGCACCGGCGCAGGCCGTGCGGAACGGCGAGATCGAGATCCTGCCAACCAAGCGGGTCGTCCAGGTGAACGGCCAGCCGGTGGAGTTCACGGCGCTGGAGTTCGACCTGCTGCTGCACTTTGCCCAGCATCCGGGGCGCGTGTTCACGCGCGCCCAGCTGCTCGACGCGGTCTGGGGCTACAGCCACGACGGCTACGAGCACACCGTCACCACCCACATCAACCGCCTGCGCGCCAAGGTCGAGGCCGACCCGATGGCGCCGCGCGTGATCCTGACCGTGCGCGGCGCCGGCTACAAGATGCGCGACGCCGTGCCATGACCGTTCGCCTGCGGCTGGCGCTGACGGTGTTCGTCGCCGGGCTCATCACCGCGCTGGGCGTGATGGCCACCGTGGCGACGGCCTTCCAGCGCTTCGAGCACGAACGCACCTACGACCGTGGCACCGCCTTCCTGGGCCGCGTGCTGGCCACGCACGACGACATCCTGGCCCTGCACGCGAGGCAGCCCGACGAATTCGTGGCCTGGCTGCGCAGCCTGCTGCTGTACGAGCCGGACACCCAGCTGTACCTGCTGTCGGCCGACGGCAGCGTGCTGGCGGCCAGTTGCGCGGTGGCGCCACCGCCAGGCACACGGGTGGCCTTGGCTCCGGTGCGCGAAGCCGCTGCAGCGGCTGAAGGCGGCCAACGCATGCCGTTCGTGATGGGCGACGACCCCGAACGCATGAGCGACGACGCCGTCATCACGGCACGCAGCCTGCGCCGGGCGAGCATCGGCGGTGACGGCGGCGGACCGGCCGGCTACCTCTACCTGGTGTCGCAGCGGCCCTCGCTGCCACCGGGGCAGCTGGCGGTGTTCCGCTCCAGCTTCGGCGGTCCGGCCCTGGTGGCGGTGGCCGCCGTGGTGGCGCTGACCACCGCGCTGGCCGCCTGGATCGTCATCACGGTGACCCGCCCGTTGCGCGTCATCAGCGACGAGGTGGCTCGCGCCGCGCGCGAGGGCTTCGACGCCGCGCCCGCCCAGGTGCAGGCCCCGACACTCGGGAGCAGCGACGAGTTCGGCCGGCTGCAAGCCGGCTTCCAGTCGCTGCTGGCCATGCTGCGCCAGCAGTGGGACACGCTGCGCACGCTCGACCACTTCCGCCGCGAGGGCGTCAGCAACCTGTCGCACGACCTGCGCTCGCCGCTGACCGCCACGGCCGCCAGCCTCGAGACGCTGCAGCGACGCTGGGCCGGCGACCCGACGCGCGCCGACGACGCCGCGCTGCTCGAAGTGGCGCTGCGCAACACCCACGACACGGCGCGCCTGGTGCGCTCGCTGGGCGACCTCGCCCTGCTGGACGAACCGCAGTACAAGCTGAGCCCGGTGATGATCGACCTCGGCGAGGTGCTGGAGGACATCGTGCAGCGCTTCGAACCCCGCGCGCGCGAGCAAGGTGTGACGCTGCATTGCGTGCTGCCCGCCGATCCCGCCGTGCCGGCGCCCTTTGCCGCGGTCGACGTCGAGCTGTTCGAGCGCGCCGTGGCCAACCTGGTCGACAACGCGCTGAAGTTCACGCCGCCCGGCGGGCTGATCACCCTGCGGGCCGATGCCGAGGGCGGGGAGCTTCGCATCGCCGTGAGCGACAACGGCAGTGGCATCAGCGCCGACGACCTGCCGCATCTCTTCGATCGCCTGTACCGGGCCCGGGACAGCGTGGCGCCGGCCACCGGCGAGGGCGGCAAGGGCCTGGGGCTGGCGATCGTCAAGCGCATCGCGGAACTGCACGGTGGGCGCGTCCGGGCGGACAGCACACCGGGACGGGGCACCGTGGTCACCCTGGCGCTGCCACGCGCCTGAGACGGCGCGCCCGCGTCAGCTTGGGCTGCTTTGGGCCCGGGCGAATCCCGGTGGTGCGCGCGCCGGGGAGTTCCTATGCTCCTGCTCTCCCCGATCACGGAAGACAAGATGAAAGTCCATACCTTCTTCGCCGGCGCCCTGCTCGCACTGGCCAGCGCCACCGCCCTGGCACAGGCCTATCCCAGCAAGCCGATCCGCCTGGTGGTCACCTTCCCGCCCGGCGGCGCACCCGACATCCTGGCCCGGCTGTTCGCCGACAAGGCGCAGCTCGGTCAGAACGTGATCGTCGAGAACAAGGCCGGCGCCGGCGGCAACATCGGCGCCGAGTCGGTGGCCAAGAGCCCGGCCGACGGCCACACGCTGGTGATGGGCACGGTGGGCACGCATTCCATCAACGGCGCGCTCTACAGCAAGATGCCCTACGACATGGTGAAGGACTTCACCCCCGTGGCGCACGTGGCGTCGGCGCCCAACCTGCTGGTCGTCAACAACGACCTGCCGGTAAAGAACGTGGCCGAGCTGATCACCTACATGAAGGCCAATCCGAACAAGCTGTCCTTCGGCTCGCCGGGCATCGGCACCTCGGTGCACGTCTCGGGCGAACTCTTCAAGTCCATGACCGGCACCTCCATGCAGCACGTGCCCTACAAGGGCCGGCAGTTCGCCATCCCCGACCTCGTGGGCGGGCAGATCCAGGTGATGTTCGACAACATGCCCTCGGCGCTGCCGATGGCCAAGGAAGGCAAGATCCGCGCGCTGGCCCAGACCACGGCCAAGCGTTCGCCTGCGGCGCCCGACGTGCCGACGGTGGGCGAGACCGTGCCCGGCTTCGAGGCCACCACCTGGTTCGCCGTCTTCGCACCCGCCGGCACGCCGCGTGACGTGGTGATGAAGATCAACGCCGAGATGCAGCGTGTCTACAAGCTGCCCGACGTGGTCGACAAGATGAAGGCGCTGGGCCTGGACGCCTGGATCTCCAGCCCCGAGGAACTGGCCAGGTACCAGGCCGCCGAGATCACCAAGTGGGCCAAGGTGGTGAAGGACTCGGGCGCGAAGGCTGACTGAGGCCCACCCCCGTAGCGGCTTCGCCGCTCCCCCTCAAGGGGGCAACCCCGACGGCCGGGCCAAGCCCGGCCGTGGCGTCCGCTTGACAGGTCTTGCCGGCTCGTCGGCTTGAAAGAGCTTCG
This sequence comes from Rubrivivax sp., assembly GCA_022843905.1. Taxonomy (GTDB): domain Bacteria; phylum Pseudomonadota; class Gammaproteobacteria; order Burkholderiales; family Burkholderiaceae_C; genus Rubrivivax. The sequence goes on along the minus strand of JALHMT010000102.1, from coordinate 4,958 downwards.
AATGAAACTTCTGTCCGCCTTCCGTGCGCCGAACCCGCGGCGCGTGCTGATGTTCATCGCCGAGAAGGGGCTCACCGGCATCGAGGTGAACAACGTCGACCTCGGCAAGCTCGAGCACCTGGCGCCGGACTTCCGGGCCAAGAGCCCGTTTGCCAAGGTGCCGGCGCTGGAGCTCGACGACGGCCGCGTGCTCACCGAGTCGCGCGCCATCTGCACCTATCTCGAAGGCCTGGCGCCCGAGCCCAACCTGATGGGGCGCGACGCCACCGAGCGCGCCTTCATCGAGATGGTCGACCGCGACGCCGAGCTGTACCTGTTCAACGGTCTGGCGACGTGGATACGCCACTGCCATCCCGGCCTGGCACCGCTGGAGAACCCGCAGTTCCCCGACTTCGGGCGCGCGCAGGGTGACAAGGCCCAGGGCATCGCACGCTGGTTCGACCAGCGCCTGGCCACGCAGGAATGGATTGCCGGGGATCGCTTCACCATCGCCGACATCACCGCCTTCTGCGCACTCGAGTTCGCGCGCGGGCTGATGAAGTACAACGTGGGCGCTGCCGGCCTGTCGCATCTGCAGGCCTGGCGCGACCGCATGGCCTCGCGCCCCAGCGCGGCCGTCACCTGAAACCCACCGGAACATCCCCTTGAACTACCGCCAACTGGGCAAGAGCCCGCTGAAGGTGTCCGCACTGTGCCTGGGCACGATGATGTTCGGCGACCAGACCGGCGCCGACGAAGCCGCGACCATCGTCGCCGACGCCCATGCCCAGGGCGTGAACTTCATCGACACCGCCGACGTCTATACCAACGGGGCTTCCGAGACGATGGTGGGCGAACTCATCAAGCCGCATCGGCATGACTGGGTGCTGGCCAGCAAGCTGGGCAATCCGATGTCGTCGCGGGTCAACGAAGGCCAGTACTCGCGCGCCTGGGTGTTGCGCGCTGCCGAAGCCAGCCTGCAGCGGTTGCAGACCGACCACATCGACCTGTACTACCTGCATCGCGACTTCAACGGCATGGACCTCGAAGAGCCGCTGCGCGCCGTCGACCAGCTGCTGCGCGACGGCAAGATCCGCTATTGGGGCCTGTCCAACTTCCGCGGCTGGCGCATCGCCGAGGTGGTGCACGAGGCCAGGCGCCTGGGCATGCCCGGGCCCTCGGCCTGCCAGCCCTACTACAACCTGCTGAACCGCATGCCGGAGGTCGAGATCCTGCCGGCCTGCCGGCACCACGGCATCGGCGTCGTGCCCTACAGCCCCATCGCGCGCGGCGTGCTCACCGGCAAGTACAAGCCGGGCGTCGCGGCACCCGAAGGCACGCGAGTGGGGCGCGGCGACAAGCGCGTGCTGCAGACCGAGTTCCGCCCCGAGTCGCTGGACATCGCCCAGCGGCTGCTGCCGGTGGCACAAGCCAAGGGCCTGACGCTGGCGCAGTACGCCACGGCCTGGGTGATGGCGCAGCGCAGCGTCAGCTCGGTGATCGCCGGGCCCCGCACCCTGGCCCAATGGCAAGGCTACGCCGGGGCGCTGGAAGCCCGCCTGACCGACGACGACGAGGCGCTGATCGACTCGCTGGTGTCGCCGGGCCACCCGTCGACCCCCGGCTACAACGATCCGGCCTATCCGATGGAGGCGCGGCGCGCCTGAGACCGCCGGGGCCCGGCGCACGGTGCAAGTCGCACGCTCCGGTCAGCCCGCCATGATGAGCGGCACGCCGCGCGGCCCGGGTGGCGACGCTGCATCGGGCGGTGCTGCGGCGAACACGCAGACGCGGTTGCGCCCGCTCGCCTTGGCAGCGTAGAGCGCCTCGTCGGCACCTGCCACGAGCGCCGCCGCCGAGTGACCTGGAGCCGGCCAGGCCGTGTGCACGCCGATGCTGCAGCTGATGCCGCTGCCCGGCGGCAGGCAGGGCACGCGCAAGCCCGCCACGGCGGCACGAAGGCGCTCGGCGGTGCCGGCTGCAGCCTCGCCCGGGGCACCGGGCAACAGGGCCACGAACTCCTCACCGCCGTAGCGTGCCAACAGGTCGCCGGCGCCACGAAGCTGGCCGCCCAGTGACTGGGCGATCGACTTCAGACACTCGTCGCCCACCTGGTGGCCGTGTTGGTCGTTGATGCGCTTGAAATGGTCGACGTCGATCATCAGCAGCGACAGCGCATTGCCGTCGCGCTCGGCACGCGCCCACTCCAGCGCCAGCTGCCGGTCGAAGTGCTGCCGGTTGGAGACCTGGGTCACCGAGTCGGTGATCGACTGCTGTTCCAGCTTCTTGGCGCGCTGCTCCAGATCGGCGCGCGCCGTCGCCGCAGCCCAGTAGTCGTTGTGCACGATGCGCGTGGCGCGCACCAGGAAGAACTGCATCAGCGCTGCACCGACCACCAGAAAGCTGGCCAGTTCGTGCTCCGTCGCCACGGCCGTGACCACCGGCGGCAGCATGGGCGCCAGCGAATAGCCCAGGCGCAGCCGGGCGTCGATGGCGAAGACGATGCTGCCGGAGCTGACCAGGCTGATCACCACCAGCCACATCACTTCGCGCGCCGGCATCATCGGCGGCCACAGCATCGTCAGGCACGTGACCAGTCCCCAGCACAGCGGATTGCTCATCAACAGCGCCTGGAAGGCCCAGTGCGCGGCGGGGCGGTCGGCCGCCTGTCGGGCCAGTCGGCGTTCGAACAGCAGCCGCAGGCCCGTCAGGGCAGCGAACATCGCGGCCAGCGCGAGATAGACCGCCGGAGACTCGTCCAGCAGGCCCGCATACCAGCCCACCAGCAGCCACAGCGGCAGGTGCACACCCAGGCCGCCGCGCGCCCGGTCGGCGATGTCGACATGGGCCTGGAGGCGCAGTTCCCGGCTGAGGGCGGTGTGGCTCACGCGATGGCGGGCTCGAAGGGCATGGATCGTGATATCGGCAGCGCGGCAGCGATGTGAAACGCTGCTCGATTCGATGCACCGGAAGTGGGCGCGGCGCGTGAAGGATCACGCGCCACGGGCTCGAAGCCGCCTTCAGGCGCCCAGCAGTTGCCCGCCGTCGACGGCGATGGACTGCCCCGTCACCCAGCGGGCGTAGGGCGATGCCAGGAAGAGCGCCACGTCGGCAATCTCTTCCGGCGTGCCGAGGCGACCGAAAGGAATGCCCTGCAGGATGCGGCCATAGAGCGGATCGTTGGCCAGGCGGCGCTGCTCCCAGGTGCCTCCGGCAAACTCGACCGAACCCGGGGCGATGCAGTTGACGCGGATGCGCCGCGGCGCCCACATCGCCGCCTGGCTGGTGGTGTAGTTGAGCATCGCGGCCTTCACGGCCGCATAGGCCGGCGCGCGCGTCGAGGGCTTGTAGCCGCTGATCGAAGCAATGTGGATCACCGAACTGCCGGCGGCCGCTTCCAGGTGCGGCAGCGCGGCATGCGAGGCCCGCACCATGGCCATCACGTCCACCGCCAGGCCGGCTGCCCAGCCCGCCTCGTCGTCGCCCATGCCGAATCCGGAGGCGTTGTTCACCAGCACGTCGATGCCGCCCAGCGCGGCAGCGGCTTCGCCGACATAGCGTGTCACGGCGGGGCCATCGGCGAGGTCGCAAGGCGCCGCGTGGGCGGTGACACCCAGCGCGGCGATCTCGGCCCGCGTGGCTTCCAGGGCCGCCGCGCCGCGCGCGCAGATCGACACGTGGGCGCCTGCCGCGGCGAAGCCCAGTGCGATGGCGCGGCCGATGCCGCGGCTGCCGCCGGTCACCACCACGCGCTTGTTCATGAAGTCGAAGGGCATTGCGCTCGTTTCCTGCAGGCGGGTCGCGGCGCCGTCCCGACCGGGGGGCGTCCGCGTCGCATTCTGCATCGCGCCGAGCGCCCTGCGACGGGCCGCGGCGCGATTCATCGGCGGCGCGCGCCGTTCATCGCGCGCCGCCGGCAAGTCGTCGCAAGCGACTGGGCGCGTCGCCTTCGATGGCCGAAAGTCCAGCCATCGACAAGCCGCCCCGTACGCCCCAGGAGACCGAAATGAGCACCACCCCCACCGCCGCCACCGTCAGGACCGAGCCTTATGCCAGCCCCCGTGCTGCCGCGCTTTCCCGCCTGCTGGCCCTCGCCTTTTCGAGCCTGATGACGCTGGGCATGCTGGCCTCGGTGAACTGGCTGGCCACCAGCGAACCGCACCCCGAACTGCTGGCGCGCATGAACGCCTCGTCGCACATCTGAGGCCGCGACCTGCGGCGCCGGCGCGCCTTACGCGCGACGATCGCACTGCGGCACAGGGTGCCTTCAGCGTCGCCCTGACGGGGGCACGGGCTACCATCGAAGGCTGCTGCGACACCGCTCGCGAACGTGCCTGGAGACGCCCCATGACCCCCATCCCCACCTTGCAGAGCCTGATCGCCGACCGCTGGGTCGGCAGCGACCCCGCCGCGGCGCTGCGCAGCGCGATCAACGGTCGCACCGTCGCACACACGCATGCCGACAGCCTCGACTTCGACGAGGCCCTCACACACGCGCGCCGCACCGGCCTGCCGGCCCTGATGGCGATGGACTTCCAGCAGCGCGCGGCCCGCCTGAAGGCGCTGGCGGCACACCTCACCACGCACAAGGAGCTGCTGTATGCGTGGTCGGCGCACACCGGCGCGACGCGCAACGACGGCTGGATCGACATCGAAGGCGGCACCGGCACGCTGCACGCCTACGCCGGGCTGGGTGCCGCCGAGCTGCCCTCGGGCAACCTGGTGCACGAAGGGCCCGTGCTGCCGCTGGGCAAGAAGGGCGGCTTCGCCGGCACCCACGTGCTGGTGCCGCGCGGCGGCGTGGTGGTGCACATCAACGCCTTCAACTTCCCCGTCTGGGGCCTGCTCGAGAAGTTCGCGCCGAGCTTCCTGGCCGGCATGCCCTGCATCGCCAAGCCCGCCACCGCCACCAGCTACCTGACCGAGGCCGCGGTGCGCCTGATGCACGACTCCGGCCTGCTGCCGCCGGGCGCGCTGCA
>JALHMT010000101.1 GCA_022843905.1 Rubrivivax sp. | reverse complement strand
TCCATGGAGATCGGCTCCTTGGCGATCTTCATGATCTTGCGGATCTTGTCCTCGGGGATCTCCATCTTCTCGGCCAGCGTCGGCGCGTCGGGTTCGTAGCCGAACTCCTGCAGGTGCTGGCGCGAGATGCGGTTCATCTTGTTGATGGTCTCGATCATGTGCACCGGGATGCGGATGGTGCGCGCCTGGTCGGCAATCGAGCGGGTGATGGCCTGGCGGATCCACCACGTGGCGTAGGTCGAGAACTTGTAGCCGCGGCGGTACTCGAACTTGTCGACCGCCTTCATCAGGCCGATGTTGCCTTCCTGGATGAGGTCGAGGAACTGCAGGCCGCGGTTGGTGTACTTCTTGGCGATGGAGATCACCAGGCGCAGGTTGGCCTCGATCATCTCCTTCTTCGCGTCGCGCGAGGCCTTCTCGCCCTCGTTCATCTTCTTGTTGATCTGCTTGAGGTCTTCCAGCGGCACCACGGCGCGGCCCTGCAGGTCGGTCAGCTTCTGCTGCAGTTCCTGCACGGCCGGCAGGTTGCGGGCGAGGATCGGGCTGTAGCTCCTGGCTGCCGCGATCTCCTTCTCGGCCCACTTCAGGTTCATCACGTTGGGCGGGAAGTTCTTGATGAAGTGGTCCTGCGGCATGCCGCACTTGTCGACCACGATCTTGCGGATCTCGCGCTCGTAGCGGCGCACGTCGTCGACCTGGCTGCGCAGGATGTGGCAGAGCTTCTCGATGGTCTTGACCGTGAAGCGGATCGTCATCAGGTCCTGGCTGATCGCCAGCTGCGACTTGTTGTACGACGGCGACTTGTAGCCTTCCTTCTCGTAGGCCTTGCGCATCTTGTCGAAGTGCACGCGCAGGCCGTCGAACTTCTCCAGCGCCTGCTTGCGCAGTTCCTCGAGCTTCTTCGTCAGCGCCTTGCTGCCGCCGGCGCCGTCATCGTCGTCTTCCTCGTCGAACTCGTCGAAGTCCTCCTCGGCGACGTAATCGTCGGCCTCGTCGTCGGAGACGAAGCCGTCGACGGCTTCGGAGATCTGCATCTCGCCGCCCTTGATGCGGTCGGCCATGGCCAGGATCTCGGCGATGGTGGTGGGCGAGGCGCTGATGGCCAGCATCATCGCCTGCAGCCCGCCTTCGATGCGCTTGGCGATCTCGATCTCGCCTTCCCGCGTGAGCAGCTCGACCGTGCCCATCTCGCGCATGTACATGCGCACCGGGTCGGTGGTGCGGCCGAACTCGCTGTCGACGGTGGACAGCGCGGCTTCGGCGGCTTCCTCGGCTTCCTCCTCGGTGGCCGTGCTCGTGCCGCCGCCGGCGATCAGCAGCGTGGCGGCGTCGGGCGCCTGCTCGTAGACGGCGATGCCCATGTCGTTGAGCATCGAGACGATGGCTTCCAGGATCTCGTTGTCGACCAGCTTTTCGGGCAGGTGGTCGTTGATTTCCTGGTGCGTCAGGAAGCCGCGCGTCTTGCCCATCTTGATGAGCGTCTTCAGCTCCTGGCGGCGCTTGGCGACCTCTTCTTCGGTGAGCGTGGCCTCGTCGAGCCCGAACTCGCGCATCAGCGCGCGCTCCTTGGCGCGCGACACCTTCATGCGCAGGGGCTTGGCCTTGGCCGTCTTGTCGGTGTCATCCGCCGCCTCGACAACCTCGACCTCGGCCTCCACCTCACCTTCGATGTCGGCTTCGATGTCGCCGATGTCATCTTCGTCCACCGGGGGCTTGGCCACTTCGCCCTTCTTGCCCTTGCTCTTGGGCTCGGGTTTGGCCGGAGTCTTTGCCGCCTTGCCCTTGGGTTCGGGCTTGGCCGCGGCCGGCTTGGCAACAGCCTTCGCCTCGAGCTTGGTGTCTGCCGGCCCGGCAGCGGCCGCCTTGCCCTTGGCAGGCTTGGCGGCAGGGCTCGGCGCAGCGGCGGGCTTGGCGGCGGTCTTCTTGGCGGTCATGCGATTCCTTGGTGGCAGGTGGCGTGCTGGCGTGCGTGTTCCCGAAAGCGGCGCCTCGTGACCCACACCGGCAGTCGGCCTCTCGCCGGGGCGGAAAGCCGTCGTGCCGGACGCCTCGAGCTCGCGGGCGAGCCAGGGCGGGACGGGCGCGTGTCGGGCGGGCAAGCTCGCGTGGACGTCTTGAAGGCGCAGCCCTTGCGGGTGGGTTTGACCTGTTTGAACCCTTGTCGAGGGTGGTCGGGGCCCGGAGGTGCTGCCGTCACTCTTGCCGCTGCAACAAACCCGTAATTATCGCCCATCCTGTGAAATGCCGTCAAAGGCCTCCGTTGGTGGCACTCCGCAGCACGTGGTCGACACTGGGGCGGTGCAGAGCGGGCCGCACACGACCGGCGGTCCCGGCTGCGTGGCCTTCTCCTCGATCTCAGGTGGGGCCGGGCAGGGGGGCCTTCAAGCGCGCGATGCGTTCGTGCAGCGCGCGCAGGCGGTCGAGATCCTCGCGGCCGCACGGGGTCTTGGTTGCCAGCATGCGGGCTTCGGCCGCCAGGAGGTCCACCCACAGGCGGTTCACGACGCGTCGCAGGTCGTCGAAGACATGCTGCTCCTCGAGCGAAGCACCATCCACCCACCCTTGAGCGGCAGCGTGCAATTCGTGGCCCTGCAGCAATTCGTCGATGGCCGCCCAGGTCAGTGCGCCGTGCTCGGTGATCTGCTGTTCGAGCCAGGCCACCGCTGGACCGTGCGGGGCGGGCATCTGGTGCAGCATCTCGTGGTCGTCGGACGCCAGGCGCTCCCACCAGTCGGCGTGGCACAGCAACAGGCGCAGCGCCAGGTCGGCGGGACCCGCGGGCGCCTTGCGCGAGCCCGACACGCCGCCGCGTTGGCGTGTCGGGTTCGCAGCGCGCTGCCCCTCGGACGAGGCGCTGCGCTCCGCTGGCGCGCCAGGCGTTCGCCACAGCCGGGCCAGCTCGTCGGCCGTCATCTGCGCGGCGCGCGCGATCTCGGCCAGCATCTGGCGTTTCAGGCCGCCATCGCCCAGCTGCATCCACATCGGCCTGGCCTGGGCCAGCAGGCGGGCTCGGCCTTCGGGCGTGGCCGTGTCGCAGCCGTCGCCTGCCTGTTCGACCAGCTGGCGCGAGAAGGGTACAGCCTGTGACACCTGCTCTTCGAACGCAGGCGCGCCGCGTTCGCGCACGAAACTGTCGGGGTCATGCTCGGGCGGCAGGAACAGGAACTTCACACTGCGCAGGTCGCCGACATGCGGAAGGGAGGCTTCGAGCGCGCGTCCCGCGGCGCGCCGGCCCGCGGCGTCGCCGTCGAAGCTAAAGACCACCGCGTCGGTGAAGCGGAACAGCTTTTGCACATGATCGGCCGTGCAGGCCGTGCCGAGCGTGGCCACGGCGTTGGCGAAGCCCGCCTGTGCCAGGGCCACCACGTCCATGTAGCCCTCGACGACCAGCGCGTAGCCGCGCTCGCGGATGGCCTGGCGGCCCTCGAAGAGGCCGTACAGTTCGCGTCCCTTGCTGAACACCGGCGTCTCCGGTGAATTCATGTACTTGGGCTTGCTGTCGTCCAGCACGCGCCCGCCGAAGCCGATGACCTCGCCCTGCACGGAGCGGATGGGGAACATGACGCGGCCGCGAAACCAGTCGTAGCGCTTTCGCTCGCCTTGGGCTCCTTCTTCGTCCTGGGCGCGCACCAGCCCGCTTTCTTCCAGCAAGGGATCATCGTAAGAGGGGAACACGCCGGCCAGGGTGCGCCAGCCCTCGGGCGCGAAGCCCAGCGAGAACCGCGCCGCGACCTCGCCGGTGAGGCCGCGGCGCTTGAGGTAGTCGATGGCCACAGGGCTGGCGCGCAACTGCGTGCGGTAGAAGTCCGCGGCGCGTTGCAGCACGTCGGTCAGCGAGAGGCGGCGCTCGCTGAGCTTCTGCCGCCGCACACGTTCCTCGGGGCTGACGTCCTCCTGGGGCACCTGCATGCCGACCTGACCTGCCAGGTCGCTCACGGCGTCGACGAAGCTCATGCCGCTGAACTCGGTGAGGAAGCGGATGGCATCCCCCGAAGCTCCGCAACCGAAGCAGTAATAGAACTGCTTGGCCGCACTGACCGAGAAGCTCGGCGATTTCTCGGCGTGGAAGGGGCACAAACCCATCAGGTTGGCGCCGCCTCGCTTGAGCTCGACGTGGCGACCCACCACCTCGACGATGTCGACGCGGGACAGCAGGTCTTGCAGGAAGCCGGTGGGGATCACGGGACGAGTCTAAGTCGCCTGCACGGGCCGAGACGCCGGTCGCAGCGCCCGAGCCTGAGCACGCGGGCTATTCGAGCGCAGCGGACCGTGGCGGCAGGGGAGGCGAAAGGGGCGGAGCGGCCGGTGCTGACACGGCGGGTGCCGCCAACTGCATGCCAGGTGCAGCTGGCGCCAGCGAGAACATGCCCTTGTAGTCGTTGACCCAGTCCTTCACCAGCCCGGCCGGCATCGGGGCCGCGATGCCCGTGCCCTGGCCGATCAGGCAACCGAGGTCGAGCAGGGTGCGTGCCTGGGCGGGCGACTCCACGCCCTCGGCGATCACGGTGCAGCCGAAGGTGCGCGCCAGCCCGATCACGCCTTCGACGATGGCACGGTCCTGGGCGTCGTCGAGCATGTGGTGAACGAAGGAGCGGTCGATCTTCAACGAATCGACCGGCAGGCGCTTGAGGTAGGTGAGCGTCGAATAGCCGGTGCCGAAGTCGTCGAGCGCGAAACGCACGCCGATGGCGCGGCAGCGGGCAAGCAAGGCCGAGGTGGCGTCGATGTCGGCGTGCGCAGCGGTTTCGAGCATCTCCAGTTCGAGGTGTTCGGCCAGCGGCTCCGGGTAGCGCGCAAGAAGTTCCGACAGTCGCAGTGCGAAGTCGGGCTCCTGCAGATGGCGCGCCGAGATGTTGACGCCGACCGACAGGTCGAGCCCGGCGCGGCGCCAGGCCGACAGGTGTTCGAGGGCCTGTGACAGCACCCAGTCGCCCACGCGCGACGACAGGCCGGTGTTCTCGATCAGCGGCAGGAACTGCATCGGGGCGATCAGGCCATGCTGCGGATGGTCCCAGCGCAGCAGCGCTTCCAGGCCCAGCACGACGCCGCTGCGCATGTCGACCTTGGGTTGGTAGTACAGCACGAACTCCGACTGGTCCAGCGCCTCCTGCACGCGCCCGATGGCCATCACGCGCTCTTCGGTGCGGCGGCGGTGCTCGGGGTCGAAGAACAGGTAGCCGTTGCGGCCCGATTGCTTGGCGCCGTACATCGCATGGTCGGCGTGGCGCAGCAGGGTGTCGGCGTCGCTGCGGTCGATCGGATAGACCGTCGCACCCATGCTGGCCGTGACCTGCAGTGCCTCGCCGGCCGGGTCGATGAAGTAGGGCTGCGCCACCACGCGCAGCACGCGTTCGACGGCCAGCCGTGCCTCTTCCAGCGTGCCGGCGCGCAGCAGCAGCACGAACTCGTCGCCGCCCAGGCGCGCTGCGGCATCGGCCCAGGTCTCGCGGGTGCGCAAGGCGCTGCGCAGGCGACCGGCCAGCTCGACGAGCAGGCGATCGCCGGCGGCATGACCGAAGCGGTCGTTCACCGGCTTGAAGTGGTCGAGATCGAGGTAGCAGACGGCCAGCAGGTAGCCGTCGCGGTCGGCGGCCCGCATGGCGTCGGACATCAGTTCCGACAGTCGTGTCCGGTTGGGAAGTCGCGTGAGTTCGTCGAAATGCGCCTGGCGCTCCAGGCGCTCACGCTGCACCTGCTGCTCGGTGATGTCGGAGATCACCAGCACGTGGTAGCGCAGGTCCGGCATCGGGCCTGGCACGGTGGAAATGGTGGCCTGCAGGGTGCAGAGTTCGCCGCTGCGCCGTCGCTCCAGCAGTTCTCCCTTCCAGCTGCCGTTGCTGCGCAGCGATTCCCACATGGCCGCCCGCTGCTGGCGCGCCAAAGGGTCGGGAGGCGATGGGCGCAGCAGTGACGGCACCGAGCCGAGCACCTCGTCTCGAGCGACTCCCAGGATCTGCGTGTAGGCCGGATTGACGTCCAGGGCACGCAGGTTCTCGTCGGTGATCAGCAGGCCTTCATGCAGGTGCTGGAACAGGCTGACCGACAGCCGCTGGCGCTGCAGGGCGTCGTGGCGCTCGTCGACGTCGCTGACGGTGGCCAGCAGCCGCAGCGGCTCACCCGAGGGCGCGCGTTCGATGACCAGCAGCGTGGTCTCGAACCAGCGCCAGCCCGAGCCATCGCCGGGCATGCGGAGTTCGATCTGCTGCCGGCCGTGCTGGCCCGACGAGACGTCGGTCATCGCCTGGTTCAGGGCCGCGCGGTCGTCGGGGTGCACACGGGCCAGCCACTGCTGGGGGGACCAGGGTCCCACCTCGTGCCCGGTCAGCCGGGTCCATGCGGCCGACACGAAAGCGCGGTCTCCGCCGTGCAGGTGCCAGTCGGCCACACCCAGGCGGGAGCCGTCGAGGGCCCACTCCCAGCGGTTTTCCCGCCACACCGAAGAGGCCCGGCTGGCGTGAACCATCAGCAGCAGCGCCAGCATGGCGAGCAAGGGCCCGGCCACCTGCTGGTGGAAGGCGACCGACCTGGAGGCCATGACCACGCCGCCTGCCGTCGCCGTGGCCCCCATCACGATGGCCGTGAGCAGCAGCGCAGCACTCGCGACGACGATGCCTCCCTGCATCAGAAGGCCCAGCAGAAAGACGAAGGGTGCTGCTGCAAGCAGGCCGCCCAACGTCGAGCCGGCATGGGCGATCGACAAGCCCGCGCTGACGATGGTGGCGAACCCCAGCACGGCCATGGCCGAAGCGCGCAGGCCGTTGGGCGGCAGCGCGAAGACGATTCGATCGGCAGTGAGGAAGGGCAGGGCGGCGATGAGCGACACGGCACCCAGGGCCACGACGCGCATCAGCGCCTCTGCGGCCAGCGGCACGATCGCGCCGCCCGCCCAGGCCATCCAGAGGGCGGGCAGCAGGGTGGCCACAGGAGCAGCCAGCGCCGCCACCGCGATCACAAGCCCCGACAGATCTTTGCGGCGTTCGAGCCTGCGATCGAACTCCCTGCCGCGCAGGAAGCGGCGGGCGACTTCGACGCCGGCCCAGGCCGACAGCGTGGAAGTCAGGAGCACGGCCAGAGGCACCTCGAGGGCCCACTGCGCGGCGAGCAAGGCCGCGGCCATGCCCAAGGACGCCACCCAACCCCAACGCAGCGACAAGGCCAGGCCGATTCCCATGCCCAGGGCCACCGCGCCCCACGTGCTGCTGGGAACGGCCAAGGCTTCGACGGCTACCGCCAGGGAGGCCAGTGCTCCCGTCGCTCCGATGCGCCAGAACAAGGTCTCGGCGCTGCGTATCAGGCCCGGAGCGGCGTCTTCGGCGGGTGGAAGGGCAGTGGACAAGGCCGGCGGGTTGGTTCGGTATGCAGGCCTGCAGCATACGCGTCAACGCCTGGCGGCGCCCCCCGTGCTTGCGTGAGGCCGGGCGGGCGCAGCGAGATCCGGGGGCGGGGGCCTTCGCCCGGCGCCCTCTGCGGGCCTCGAGTCATACCGCCAGCGGCTTCAGACCGTGAAGTCAGTGATCTTGCGGCCTTCGGCCAGCGCGGCCCGCAGCCATTTGGGTTGCAGGCCGCGGCCCGTCCAGGTGTCACCGGTGGCCGGGTTGCGGTACTTGACGGCCACCTTGCCGCTGCCACCTTTGCGCGTTGCCGCGGGCGCGCGCGCCGTCAAGTCGGACGGCGTCAGGCCATAGTCCGACATCAAGGTCTTGATCTTGGCTATGGCCTCGGCGCGTTCCTGCCGCTGCGCTTCGGCGATCTGCTTTTCAAGTGCGAGTTTCTGTTCGAGCAGGGATTGAAGGCTTGATGACATGATGATTGTCTCCGTGGGTGGGCAGAAAGCCCGGCGAATATATCATCTCGCCACCCCTGGAGAAAATCGGAGCCGTTGAAACAATTCCTGGGGTCTGGATTCAGCGGAACCCGACCCGGTCGAGCATTTGCTGCACGCGCACCTGGTTCATGCCGATCACCGACACCGGAATCGTTTCGGCCTTGAAATTGCCCAGGGAATCGAGTGCCGCGTTGGTCAGCTTCAGGCCGGAAACTGCCGGCCATTCGTTGTTGCCGTCGGCAAAGTGGGACTGGGCCTCGTCACCGGCCAGGTACTCCAGGAACTTCACGGCAGCCGGTACGTTGCGTGCGTGGCGTGCCACGGCACCGCCGGCGATGTTCATGTGCGTGCCGTGACTGGCCTGATTCGGAAACACCACGCTCACGCGCTCCACCGCCGTACGGTCGGCTGCGACGTCGCTGCGCATCAGGCGAGCCAGGTAATAGGAATTCGTCACGGCCACCGCGCATTCCCCACTGGCCACGGCACGGATCTGGTCGGTGTCACCACCCTTGGGCGCCCGCGCCATATTGCCTACCAAACCCTTCAGCCAGGTCTCGGTGGCGGCTGGGCCGTTATGTTCCAGCATGGCGCCGAACAGCGACAAGTTGTAGGGATGTGACCCCGAGCGGGTGCAGATGCGACCCTTGTTGACGGGGTCGGACAGCTTTTCGTAGGTATCGACCTCGCTGCGCTGCACCTTCTGCTTGTCGTAGACGATCACGCGCGCACGCGTCGAGAAACCGAACCATTGCGAGCCGTTGCCGGCGTCCTTGCCGCGCAAGTGCGCGGGTATGCGCTTTTCCAGCACCGCGCTCTTCACCGGCTGGAACAACCCACCGACCTCGGCGCGCCACAGGCGGGCGGCATCGACCAGCAGGACGACGTCGGCGGGGCTGGCGGCACCCTCGCTCTGCAGCCGGGCCAGCAGGCCGGCGTCGTCGGCGTCCACCCGGTTGATCTTGATGCCGGTGGCCTTGCTGAAGTTCGCATACAAGGCTTCGTCGGTCTTGTAGTGACGGGCCGAATAGATGTTCAGCACGTTGTCCTGCGCGTGGACGGCTGTCAGAGGCAGGCTGGTGACGAAGGTGGCGAAGGCGGCCACGCAAACGCGGCGGGTGATGGCAAGGCTGGGCATGGTCGTCCTGGTGCAGATCGCAAGGACGCCAGTTTAACTACAAATGAGAGTGACTCGCAATCGTATTCATTGACCTGGGTCAGACTGGGTCCATCACGCTGTCGCGGGCTGGCGTGCGCGCAATCCTTCAACGGCGAGCCTGTTCGCCGGGCCCGCGGGCACCGGCCGTGACCTCAGGCTGAAGGCGGGACGTAGCCGGCGGGCTTGTCTCCGCCGTCGCCGAAGAAGAACTGTTCCATCTGCCTGGCGAGGTACTGGCGTGCACGCGCGTCGGCCAGATTCAGCCGGTTCTCGTTGACCAGCATCGTCTGGTGCTTCTTCCAGAGGTCGAAGGCCTCGGCGCTGACGTTGTCGTAGATGCGTTTGCCGAGTTCGCCCGGGTACGGGGCGAAGTTCAGGCCCGGGGCTTCCTTCTTCAGGTGGATGCACTGCACCATGCGTGTCATGGATGACTCCTTGGATCGGTGATGTTGTGGGGGCAACGCCCTGCAGCAGGGCGTCAGAGCTTCTTCACCAGCACCTGTGAACGGCGGTCCCAGTTGTACTTGCGCTTGCGGGCCTCGGGCAGCCAGTCGGGGTCCACCGGCGCGAAGCCGCGCTTGATGAACCAGTGCATGGTGCGCGTGGTCAGCACGAAGATGCTGGCCAGGCCCGCGGCTCGGGCGCGTTGTTCGATGCGCTTGAGCAGGCGTTCGCCGTCGCCCTGGCTCTGCACCTGCGGCGATACCGTCAGGGCCGCCATCTCGCCGGTGCGCGCCTCCGGGTAGGGGTAGAGCGCAGCACAGCCGAAGATGATGCCGTCGTGCTCGATGACGGTGTAGTTGGCCACGTCGCGCTCGATCTCGGTGCGTTCCCGCCGCACCAGCGTGCCGTCGCGCTCGAAGGGCTCGATGAGCTGCAGGATGCCGCCGACGTCGTCGGATGTCGCCTCGTGCAGGCTTTCGAGCTTCTCGTCGACCACCATGGTGCCGATGCCGTCGTGCGTGAACACCTCCATCAGCAGCGCGCCGTCCTTGGCGAAGGGCAGGATGTGCGAGCGTTCGACACCGCCTTCGCAGGCTTTCACGCAGTGCTGCAGGTAGAACGCGGTGTCGGTGGGCTGTGCCGGGGCGGGCAGGGTGGTGAGCAGGCGCCTGGCGTCGGCCAGTGCGAGTTCGGTATCGATGTCGCTGTCGGCGTCGGCCGGGTTCTCGCGGATGCCGGCGATCTCGGTCATGAAGACCAGCTTGTCGGCCTGGAGGGCGATGGCAGTGGACGTGGCGACGTCCTCCATCGTCAGGTTGAAGGCTTCGCCCGTGGGCGAAAAGCCGAAGGGGCTCAGCAGCACCATGGCGCCGATGTCGATGGCGCGCCGGATGGCCGCGCCGTCGACGCGGCGCACCAGGCCACTCTGCATGAAGTCGACACCTTCGACGATGCCCACCGGCCGCGCCGTCAGGAAGTTGCCCGAGACCACGCGCACCGTGGCGTTGGCCATGGGCGTGTTGGGCAGGCCCTGGGAGAAGGCCGCCTCGATCTCGAATCTCAGCTGACCTGCGGCCTCCTGGGCGCAATCCAGCGCCACCGCATCGGTGATGCGCAGGCCGTGGCTGAAGCGCGAGGTGTGGCCCTTGGCGGCCAGTTGTTCGTTGACCTGAGGCCGGAACCCGTGCACCAGCACCAGCTTGATGCCCATGGCGTGCAGGATGGCCAGGTCCTGGACGAAGGCATTCAGCTTGCCTGCGGCGATCAGCTCGCCGGCCATCGCGACCACGAAGGTCTTGCCCCGGTAGGCGTGGATGTAGGGCGCCACGGCGCGAAACCAGGGAACGAAGGTGTGCGGGAAGACGAGGCTCATGGCGCGGCGATTGTGCCGCAGCGCCTGCGCCTTGCTGGCGCTGTTGACAAGGCGGGAGGGCAGGCAGAGGATGGTCGGCCTACTTCAACGGGAGCCCTGTGATGGATGTCTACAAGACCCACGGCGCCTTCAGCTGGTCGGAACTGGTGACCACCGACACCCGGGCCGCGCGCGACTTCTATTCGAAGCTGTTCGGCTGGACCGTCTCGACCGAGCAGATGCCCATGGGGGAGTACAACGTGGCGAAGGTCGGCGACACCGCGGTCGCCGGCATCATGACGATGCCGCCCGACGGCCCGCCCATGCCGCCTCACTGGGGGTCCTATGTCACCGTCGACGACGTCGACAAGACACTGAAGACCTGCACGGCTCTGGGCGGCAAGGTGTTGATGCCGCCGATGGACGTCGAAGGCGTTGGCCGCATGGCCGTGATCCAGGATCCGCAGGGCGCCGTGCTGAGCGTCATGGCCTACACGACACCCTGACAGGCGGCGCCGGGAACCTACTTTGCCCGGCCCGGAGATAATCCGCGCCCCGTGAAGCCCCGCGCCGCACCGGCGGCGACCCCCGTCCCGCCCATCACCTATCCCGAATCGCTGCCCGTCTCCGGTCGGCGAGAGGACATCGCGCGTGCCATCGCCGCCAGCCAGGTCGTGATCGTCTGCGGCGAGACCGGTTCGGGCAAGACCACGCAGCTGCCCAAGATCATGCTGGAGCTGGGCCGCGGGCGCGGCGCCGGCGGCGCCGGGCTCATCGGCCACACGCAGCCGCGCCGCATTGCCGCCAGCAGCGTGGCCAAGCGCATCGCCGACGAGCTGAAGACGCCGCTGGGCGAGATCGTGGGCTACAAGGTTCGCTTCCAGGACCGCCTGCAACCGGGTGCGTCGGTCAAGCTGATGACCGACGGCATCCTGCTGGCCGAGACGCAGACCGATCCGCTGCTGAAGCAGTACGACACCCTGATCATCGACGAGGCGCACGAGCGCAGCCTCAACATCGATTTCCTGCTCGGCTACCTGCGGCAGTTGCTGCCGCGCCGGCCCGACCTGAAGATCGTCGTCACCTCGGCCACCATCGATGCCGACCGCTTCGCCAGGCACTTCGCGTCGGCAGGCGGCCCGGCGCCGGTGATCATGGTGTCGGGGCGCCTCTTCCCGGTGGAACAGCGCTGGCGGCCCTTCGAAGAGAAGCGCGACTACGGCGTCGACGAGGCCATCGCCGACGCGGTGGACGAGCTGTGGCGCGACGCGCCGGGAGACATCCTGGTCTTCCTGCCCGGCGAGCGCGAGATCCGTGACGTGGCCGACCACCTGCGCCGTCACCTTGCGCAGCAGCACCGCGGCGGGCCGCAGGCCGAGATCCTGCCGCTGTTCGCGCGCCTGTCGCAGGCCGAGCAGGACCGCGTCTTCGAAGCCGGCAACGGACGCCGCATCGTGCTGGCCACCAACGTCGCCGAAACCTCGCTGACGGTGCCGGGCATCCGCTACGTCATCGACACGGGCCTGGCGCGCGTGAAGCGCTACAGCTACCGCAGCAAGGTCGAGCAGTTGCAGATCGAGGCCATCAGCCAGGCGGCGGCCAACCAGCGTGCCGGGCGCTGCGGCCGGGTGTCGGGCGGCATCTGCATCAGGCTCTACGACGAGAAGGACTTCGCCGGCCGCCCGCGCTTCACCGACCCCGAGATCCTGCGCTCGTCGCTGGCCGGGGTCATCCTGCGCATGAAGTCGTTGAACCTGGGCGTCGTCGACGACTTCCCGTTCCTGGAAGCACCGCCCGGCAAGGCGGTGGCCGACGGCTATGCACTGCTGGGTGAACTGGGCGCCGTCGACGAGAGCAACGAGCTGACCGAGATCGGGCGAGAGCTGTCGCGCCTGCCGCTGGACCCGCGCGTGGGCCGCATGATCCTGGAGGCACGCAAGCGACTGGCGCTCACCGAAGTGCTGATCATCGCCGCAGCCCTGAGCGGCCAGGACGTGCGGGACCGCCCGCTGGAGGCCGCGCAGGCCGCCGACGAGAAGCACAAGCCCTTCGACGACGAACGCTCGGAGTTCATGGGCTACCTGAAGCTGTGGAAGTGGATCGAAGCCGGCCGCGGCCATGCCGAAGGCGCGCACAAGCTCTCCAACCGGCAGCAGGAACAACGCCTTCGTGACCAGTTCGTCAGCCCGCGCCGCGTGCGCGAATGGCGTGACATCCATTCCCAGCTGCACACCGTGGTGGCCGAACACGGCTGGAAGCTCAACACCCAGCCTGCCGACTACGACCAGGTGCACATGGCCATGCTGGCCGGACTGCTGGGCAACGTCGGCTGCAAGAGCGACGACGACGAGTGGTATCTGGGCGCGCGCGGCGTGAAGTTCTGGCGCCACCCGGGCGCGCACCTCAGCAAGAAGCCGGGACGCTGGCTGGTGTGCGCAGAACTTGTGGAGACCACCCGCCTGTACGGCCGCGGCCTGGCGGCCATCGACCCGCAATGGATCCCGCCCATCGCCGGCCACCTGCTGAAGACGCAGCTGCTGGAGCCGCACTGGGAGAAGAAGGCGGGCGAGGTGGTGGCGCTGGAGCGCGCCACGCTATACGGCATCGTGATCTACAACAACCGCCGCGTGAACTTCGGGCGTGTGGACCCGACGGGTGCGCGCGAGATCTTCATCCGCGAAGCGCTGGTCGAAGGCGAATGGGACACACGCCTGCCCTTCCTGGCCCACAACCGCAAGCTCATCCGGCAGGTCGAGGAGCTCGAGCACAAGGCACGGCGGCAGGATGTGCTGGTCGACGACGAACTGATCTTCGCCTACTACGACCGCCACCTGCCGGCCGATGTCTGCTCCGGCCCCTTGCTGGAGCGCTGGTATCGCAGCGCCGGCGCCCAGGATGCCAGGCTGCTGCATCTGTCGCGCGACGAACTGATGCGCCACGAGGCGGCGGGCATCACCACGGCGGCCTTCCCGAAAACCGTCCGGCTGGGCGGCATCGACTGCGCTGCCACCTACCTGCACGAACCCGGCGACGCGCGCGATGGCCTCACCGTCACGGTGCCGATCTACGCGCTGAACCAGGTCGGCGAAGAGCGCTGCGAGTGGCTGGTGCCGGGCATGCTGCGCGACAAGGTGCTGGCGCTGGTGAAGAGCCTGCACCAGCGACCGCGCTCGCGCCTGGTGCCGCTGCCCGACTACGCGGCCGAGTTCTGTGAACTGACGCCCTTTGCCCAGGGCAGCCTGATGGACGCACTGCTGAAGGCCGTGCGCGACCGCACCCAGATCGCCGTGCAGCGCACCGACTTCAAGCTCGACCAGTTGCCGCCGCACCTGTTCATGAACTTCCGCGTCGTCGACGAGCACGGCCGCCAGCTCGGCGCGGGGCGCGATCTGGCCGGCCTGAAGGCCGAGCTCGGGGGGCAGGCACGCAGCGCCTTCCAGGCGCTGGCGGCGTTGAAGCTGGCCGCGACCACGACGGCGGCCGCGTCCGCTGCCTCGGCGCCTCCGGCACCCGTGACCGCGCCGGCTTCAGGCGGGCGCGGTGCGATCGCCGAAGTGGTGCGCACGCCGGCCCCTGCAGCGCCCGAAGCCGGGCGCTACACGGCCTGGACCTTCGGCGAACTGCCCGAACTGATGGAGATCAGTCGCGCCGGGCAGACGCTGGTCGGCTTTCCTGCGCTGATCGACCGCGGCAGCTTCGTCGAGATCGAGGTCTTCGACGAGCCCCAGGTCGCCGCGGCCCGCCATCGCGCCGGCCTTCGACGGCTGGTGGCGCTGCAGATCAAGGAGCCGCTGAAGTACCTCGAGAAGAACATTCCCGACCTGCAGAAGATGGCTGCGGCTTACATGGGCCTGGGCACGCTGGAAGAGTTGCGTGAACAGATCATCGATGTGGCGCTGGACCGCGCCTTCCTGGCCGAGCCGCTGCCCGGCGACGCTTCGGCCTTCAAGGCGCGCATCGACGAAGGCCGCGCGCGCCTGAACCTGATCGCACAGGAAGTGGCGCGCGCCGTCGCCACGGTGCTGGCGGAATGGTCCGCGGCGCAGCGCAAGCTGAAGGACAGCCGGCCGCCGAAGGAGGTGGCCGACGACATTGCGGCCCAGCTGCAGCGCCTGGTGCCCAGGCGCTTCGTCGTGGCGACGCCCTGGGCGGCGATGCCTCACCTGCCGCGATACCTGAAGGCCGTGACGCTACGGCTGGACAAGCTGCGGGGCGATCCGGCACGCGACGGCACGCGACTGGCCGAACTGCGCCCGCTGGAGCAGCGCTACCTGCGCCGCGTCGCCGAGCTGAAGGGCGCCGGGCACGCCCGCCTGGAGGAATATCGCTGGCTGCTCGAAGAGCTTCGCGTCGGCCTGTTCGCCCAGGAGCTTCGCACTCGGGAGCCTGTGAGCGCCAAGCGGCTCGACAAGCTCTGGGCGCAGATCGCTTCATGATCGGGTCACGGCGCGGGTGGCAAAGCCGCCCGCGCGCCTTGAGCAGCTCATCACGAGCTGCGCGTGCTCCCCGGTCGAGGTGACCTTTGTCTGGCGGACCCCCTGCTAAGCTGGCCGCCCATGGACGAACCTACCGCCCGAGAAGCTCCCCGCCGGCACCTGCCCGCGGCGCTGCCGCCGGGCACGCGGCTGCTGGAGTTCGAGGTGCGCCAGGTGCTGGGCGTCGGCGGCTTCGGCATCGTCTACCTGGCCTTCGACCACGCGCTGGAGCGCGAAGTGGCGGTGAAGGAGTACATGCCGGCCAGCATGGCCGACCGCACCGAGACACTGCATGTCTCGCTGCGCTCGAACGCCGATCCCGAGACCTTCGCGCTGGGCCTGCGCAGTTTCGTCAACGAGGCCCGATTGCTGGCCCAGTTCGACGACCCCGCGCTGGTCAAGGTGTACCGCTTCTGGGAAGCCCACGGCACGGCCTACATGGCGATGCCGGTGTATCGCGGCAAGACGCTCAAGCAGGTGCGCGATGCGCTCGGCCGGACGCCCGACGAAGCCTGGCTGCGCGCCATGCTGATGCCGCTGCTGGGGGCCCTGGGCAGGCTGCACGACGTGGGCGTGTTCCACCGCGACATCTCGCCCGACAACATCCTGATGGAAGCCGACGGCCGGCCGGTCCTGCTGGACTTCGGCGCGGCGCGGCGCGTCATCGCCGACCGCAGCCAGAACCTCACGGCCATCCTGAAGCCCAGCTATGCGCCCATCGAGCAGTACGCCGAGGTCAGCGCCGTGCGCCAGGGTCCCTGGACCGACTTCTATGCCTTGGGCGCCACGCTGCACTACATGCTCAAGGGCAAGCCGCCGTCGCCGGCCACCGCGCGAGCGGTGCACGACGATCACGTGCCGCTGTCCACCCAGCCGATCGAAGGTCAGTCGCCAGCCTTCCTGGGCCTGGTCGACTGGATGCTGGCCACGCGGCCGGGCGATCGGCCGCAGAGCGTGGCGGCGCTGCTCGACGTGTTGGCAGGCCGCAGCGCATCGCCGCTGATCGCCGCCGTCACTGCGCCGGAGTCGCCGCCCTGGCAGCCGACGGTCAAGGTCGAACCACGTGGCGCTGCCGCGACTCCTCCGGCCCGGGCTGCCGCCTTGCCGGCGGGCGGCGGGTCCGGTGCCAGGGTCGTGGCGCTGGCAGGTGTTGCGCTGCTGGCGGTCGGTGCAGCGGCGTGGTGGTTCATGGCTCGGCCCGCCCCGACGCCGGCGGCAGCGCCGGTGAACGTGCAGGCCCCACCGCAAGGTGTTCCGCCGGTCGTCGTGGCAGCACCTGCGCCTGCGGCGCCTGCCTCTGCAGCCGGCCTGGCTTCGGCTGCGCCGATGGCGGCCGCGCCTGCAGCGCCGGCTGCTCAGGCCTTGCCGGCGGCAGCGCTGGCCGCAGCCGCCGTTGCGAGGCCG
>JALHMT010000100.1 GCA_022843905.1 Rubrivivax sp. | reverse complement strand
GGAACCGCTGCGACGGCGAAGACGGTCGGGTCGGCGCGCCGCGCCATGATCAAGTCCGGCACGGCCGGCGCCGCTCGCGCCAGGCCGCTGGCGCCCAAGGCGCCCAAGGCGGGCAGGGACGGGTCGGACTCGGCGGAAACGAGGACCGGTGCGGAGACAGGCTCGGCCTCGGCGGGCGTCGCTGCAGGTGAAGGCGGCGCGGAGGGTGCTGGCAAAGGCAGTTCCTCGGCCGCTGTCGCCGGCAAGGGAGCGACGGCGAGCGCGACCACGGGCTCTGCAGCAGGGACTTCCGGCACGGTCGGGGGTGCGGGAACCGTCAGCTCAGGCGCGGACTGCGGCACCGGCACCGGCACCGGCACCGGCACCGGCACCAGCTCCGGCACCGGCTCCGGCTCCGGCGTCTGCTCCGGCGCCGGCGTCGGCACCGGAAGCGCCTCCGCTTGCGGGACCGGCTCCGCAGCCAACGGCGTGCGCGCCGTGGCCGCACGGGGCGATGCGGGCAACGGCGCAGGCGCCTGCAAGTCGGCGGCTTCGCGCTCCGGCACCAGCACCAGGCGCAGATCGGGCACCTCGGCGCGTCGTTCGCGCCAGGGCAGCTCGAAACCCGGCAACCCGACGCCATCGCCGCCCAGGCTCAGGCTGGCCAGCAGTGCGTGCGCCAGCAGCGACAGCAGGACGGCCATCGACAGAGGCCTGTGCTCCCGGTTCTGCCGGCCCCTCCTGTCGACACTCGCCAACCGCATCCGGTCCCAACCCCGCTACAGGCCCGTCGGACCCAGGATGGTGATTCTCCCGGATGCAGCGGGCAGCACCCGCCCGGTCGGGCTGGAGCGTGCCGCCGGGCGATGCGCGGTGGCGGGAATCGTGTCGCTCAAGCGTTGTGTACCATTCAACATAACGCCAGGAAGCTTCCGATGTCGCGCTTGTCCGTCTTGTCGCTGTCCCTGCCGCTGACCTTGTCGCTGACCTTGTCGCTGACCTTGTCGCTGACGTGCCTGGCCGTGCACGCCGGCGAGGTCCGGGTGGCGGTGGCCGCCAACTTCGCCGGGGCGATGGCGCCGATCGGCGCGGCCTTCACCGCCGCCACCGGACACGTGCTCAAGACCTCGTCCGGCTCGACGGGCAAGTTCTTCTCGCAGATCGTTCACGGCGCTCCGTTCGACGTGCTGCTGGCCGCCGACGAAGCGACGCCGAAGAAGCTGCTGGCCAGCGGCCATGCCGTGGCAGGCACGGCCTTCACCTATGCCGTCGGCCGGCTGGTGCTGTGGAGCGCCACGCCCGGCTTCGTCGACGCGCAGGGCGCCGTGCTGAGCTCGCCGACGCTGCGCCGCGTGGCCATCGCCAACCCCAAGGTGGCACCCTATGGCGCCGCGGCGATGGACACCCTGAAGACGCTCGGCCTGACCGCCGCCGTGACGCCCAGGCTCGTGACGGGCGAGAGCATCGCGCAGGCCTACCAGTTCGTCTTCACCGGCAACGCCGAGGCCGGCTTCGTGGCGCTGTCGCAGGTGGTCGTGCCCGGCAGGCCGGCGGCGGGGTCGTGGTGGCTGGTGCCGCAGGACCTGCACCGTCCGATCCGCCAGGACGCCGTGCTGCTGCAGGCCGGCCGCGACAACACCGCGGCGCGCGCCCTGCTCGACTTCCTGAAGACCGACG
This sequence comes from Rubrivivax sp., assembly GCA_022843905.1. Lineage (GTDB taxonomy): Bacteria > Pseudomonadota > Gammaproteobacteria > Burkholderiales > Burkholderiaceae_C > Rubrivivax. The sequence goes on along the minus strand of JALHMT010000100.1, from coordinate 15,040 downwards.
CCGCCAAGCAGACGATGCGCGACTTCGGCTACGGGCCCTGAGGTGGCGCAGGCATGCTGACCGCCGCCGACTGGAGCGCCATACGGCTGACCGCCGAACTGGCGGCCACCACCACCGTGCTGCTGCTGCTGGTCGGCACCCCCATGGCCTGGTGGCTGGCACGCACGCGCTCGCGTGCCAAGCCGGTCATGGCCGCGCTGGTGGCCATGCCGCTGGTGCTGCCGCCCACCGTCATCGGCTTCTACCTGCTGCTGCTGATGGGGCCGCAGGGGCCCGTGGGGCAGTTCACCCAGGCGCTGGGCCTGGGCCGCCTGCCCTTCACCTTCGCCGGGCTGGTGGTGGCCTCGGTGATCTACTCGCTGCCCTTCGTGGTGCAGCCCCTGCAACAGGCCTTCGAGGCCATCCCAGAGCGCACGCTGGAAGCCGCCGCCACGCTGCGCGCCGGCCCGCTGGACCGCTTCTTCACCGTGGCCGTACCGCTGGCGCGGCCCGGCTTCGTCACCGCCAGCGTGCTGGGCTTCGCGCACACCGTCGGCGAGTTCGGCGTGGTGCTGATGATCGGCGGCAACATCCCCGGCGAGACGCGCGTGCTGTCGGTGGCGATCTACGACCACGTGGAAGCCACCGAGTTCGCCGATGCACACCGCCTGGCCGCCGGCATGGTGGTGTTCGCGCTGGTGGTTCTCGTCACGCTGTACATGGTGAACCGCCCGCCGCGGGACACGGGGACGCCACCTTGATCGAAGTCCGCCTGACACTGCCGCGGCGCGACTTCAAGCTCGACGTGGCGCTGTCGCTGCCCGCGCGCGGCGTGAGCGCGCTGTTCGGTGCCTCGGGCTGCGGCAAGACCACGCTGCTGCGTGCGCTGGCCGGGCTGGAACGCGCCACCGGGCGCGTGACCCTGGGCGACCAGGTCTGGCAGGACGACGACAGCGGCCGCTTCGTGCCGACGCACCAGCGCCCCATCGGCTACGTGATCCAGGAAGCCGCGCTGTTCCCGCATCTCGACGTGCAGCGCAACCTGGCCTACGGACTCCGGCGCATCGGCGCCGGCGAGCGCCGCATCGCGCTCGACCAGGTGGTGCAGCTGCTGGGCATCGGCCACCTGCTCGACCGCCGGCCCGGCACGCTCAGCGGCGGCGAGAGGCAGCGCGTGGCCATCGCCCGTGCGCTGGCCACCAGCCCGCGTCTGCTGCTGATGGACGAACCGCTCGCCGCCCTGGACGCGCATCGCAAGGCCGAGGTGCTGCCCTACCTCGACCGTCTGCACGAGGAGCTGGGCATCCCCATCGTGTACGTGAGCCACTCGATCGACGAGGTGGCGCGCCTGGCCGACCACCTGGTGCTGATGGACGCCGGCCGCGTGCTGGCCCACGGACCGCTGGCCCACATGCTGTCGCGGCTGGACGGGCCGCTGGCCTTCGGCGACGACGCCGGCGTGGTGCTGGAAGGCGTGGTGGGCGAGCGCGACGGCACCTGGCAGCTCGCCCGGCTGGACATCGAAGCCCCGGGCTGCAGCTTCTGGGCACGCGACCAGGGTGTCGAGGTCGGGCGCCGCGTGCGCCTGCGCGTGCTGGCACGCGACGTCAGCCTGACGCACGAACGGCAGGCCGGCACCAGCATCGGCAACCAGCTGCAGGGCACCGTCGAGGCCATCGCCGACGACGAGCACCCGGCCCTGGCTCTCGTTCGCGTGCGCGTGGGTTCGGTCCCGGTGGTGGCACGTCTGACCCGGCGCTCAGCCCATGCGCTGGGCCTGACCGTCGGGCAACCGGTGTGGGCGCAGGTGAAGACCGTGGCGCTGATGGAATGACACCGTGAGCGGCAACCTCATCAGCGCCGACCTGAAACTCGCGGGCCGCCTCGACGCACGCTTCTTCTCCCTGCTGCAGGCGCTGCAGGACACGGGCTCGATCAACAAGGCCGCGCGCACCGCGGGCCTCAGCTACAAGGGCGCCTGGCTGCTGCTGGAATCGGCCTGCAACCTGGCTCACGAGCCATTGCTGGAGACCGCCACCGGCGGCGTCGGCGGTGGCGGCACGCGCCTGACGCCGGCAGCGCTGGGCCTGCTGGACGCCTGGCACACGCTGCAGGCCGATCAACGCGAGTTCCTTCGCCTGCAGGAAGCTCGACTGTCAACACTGCCGGCCCTGAGCGGCCTGCTCCGGAGGATGTCGATGAAGACCACCGCACGCAACCAGTTCGCCGGCAGGATCAAGGCCATCGAGATCGGGCCCGTGTCGGCGCAAGCCACCATCGAGCTGAAGAGCGGCGACCTCATCACCGCCACCCTGACCTCGGCCGCCGCCACGCGCCTGAAGCTGAAGAAGGGCAAGGAGGCCATCGCGCTGATCAAGGCCTCGGCCGTGGTGCTGGTGACCGACTTCGCGGGCTGGCAGCTGTCGGCGCGCAACCAGCTCACGGGCACGGTGTCGCGCATCGAACGCGGCGCCGTGTCGTCGCTGGTCATCGTCACGCTGCCCGGCGGCGCCGTGGTCAGCGCCAGCGTCACCAACGAAGGCGTCGAGGCGCTGGACCTGAAGGTCGGCATCGAGGCCACCGCGGTGTTCAAGGCCTATTCGGTGATGGTCGCCGCGCAGCCCTGAGAGCCCTGCCGCAGCGGCGGGCATGCCATCATGGCGTCGCCAACCCACAAGAGGAGACAAGGATGACCACCACGATTGCGCTGTTCGGCGCCGGCGGCAAGATGGGCGTGCGCCTGTCGAAGAACCTGCTGGGCTCGCCCTATGCGGTGCGTCACGTGGAGCCCGGTGCGGCCGGCCGCCAGCGGCTGCAGGACGAGCTGGGCATCGCCTGCGTCGATGCCGACGCGGCCGTGGACGGTGCCGACGTGATCATCCTGGCCGTGCCCGACACCTTGATCGGCCGCCTCGCCGCCGAGCTGTCGCCGAAGCTCAAGGCCGGCACCATGGTGATGACGCTGGACGCCGCCGCCCCCTTCGCCGGCCACCTGCCGAAGCGCGACGACCTCGTCTACTTCGTCGCCCACCCCTGCCACCCGACCATCTTCAGCGCCGAGGTGCACACGCCGGGCGCGGTGGACTACTTCGGCGGCGCCACCGCACCGCAGTCCATCACCAGCGCGCTGATGCAGGGGCCCGACAGCGCCTTCGACCTCGGCGAGGCCATCGCCAAGACCATCTACCAGCCCATCCTGCGTTCCTACCGGCTGACGGTGGACCAGATGGCGCTGCTGGAGCCCGGCCTGTCCGAGACCGTCTGCGCCACGCTGCTGGACGTGATGCGCGAAGCGATGGACGAGGTGGTGGCGCGCGGCGTGCCACCCGAGTGCGCTCGCGACTTCCTGCTCGGCCACATGACCATCCTGTCGGCGGTGATCTTCAAGCAGGTGCCCGGCGCCTTCTCCGACGCCTGCAACAAGGCCATCACCTTCGGCAAGCCGCGCCTGATGCGCGACGACTGGAAACAGGTCTTCGACCGCGCCGAGATCGCCGAGAGCATCCGGCGCATCACCTGATGGACGCCGGAGCGGCGCCGCCGCTGTCGGCGGCCGACGGCCGCGTGCACGCGCGCTACTGGCTGGAAACCGGCGACGACCCGCGGCGCGCCGCCGAGGTCATCGCCGGCGAACAGTCCTGCGGCACCTTCACCGCGGTACCTGGCGAAACCCCCGCGCTGAAGGCGCGTTCGGGCGCGCGGATCGAACGGCTGAACATCCTCGACCACGCCGAGCACCCCGCCCTGCCGGTGCTGCAAGCCTCGCCGCGCTACACCCGATGCCTGCTCGACCTGTCGTGGCCGATGGACAACTTCGGCCCCTCGCTGCCCAACCTGATGGCCACCATCGCGGGCAACCTGTTCGAGTTGCGCCAGGTCTCGGGGTTGCGCCTGCTCGACCTGGCGGTGCCCGCCGCCTTCGCCGCGGGCTGCCCAGGCCCGGCCTTCGGCATCGAAGGCACGCGGCGCCTGGCCGGCGTGCCCAGGGGCCCGCTGATCGGCACCATCGTCAAGCCCAGCGTGGGCCTGTCGCCCGAAGAGACGGCGGCCACCGTGCGGCAGTTGCTGGCCGGCGGCATCGACTTCATCAAGGACGACGAACTGCAGGCCGACGGCCCGCACTGCCCTTTCGACGAGCGGGTGCGGGCCGTGATGCGCGAAGTGCACGAGGCCGCGCAACGCACGGGTCGCCAGGCCATGGTGGCCTTCAACCTGACCGGCGAGATCGATCAGATGCGGCGCCGGCACGACCTGGTGCTGTCGCTGGGCGGCAGTTGCGTGATGGCCAGCCTGAACTCGCTGGGCCTGACCGGCCTGCTGGCCTTGCGGCGGCACTCGCAACTGCCCATCCACGCCCACCGCAACGGCTGGGGCTACCTGAACCGCCACCCGGCGCTGGGCTGGGACTACGCGCCCTGGCAGACGCTGTGGCGGCTGGCCGGCGCCGACCACCTGCACGTCAACGGCCTGGCCAACAAGTTCAGCGAGCCCGACGACAGCGTGATCGCCGCCGCGCGCGCCGTGCTGCGCCCGCTGCACGCCGATCACGCCATGGTCGCGATGCCGGTCTTCAGCTCCGGCCAGACCGGCCTGCAGGCCGCGCCCACCTTCGCCGCGCTGGGCACCACCGACCTCATCCACGCCGCCGGCGGCGGCATCATCGGCCACCCGGGCGGCATCGCCGCGGGCGTGGCCGCGATGCGCCAGGCCTGGGACGCCGCAGTGACGGGCGTGCCGCTGCCGCAGCACGCGGCGACGCACCCCGAACTGGCGCAGGCGCTGACCGCCTGGTGATGCCGTGGGCACCGACCTGCTGCTGGCCTACTACGGCGACGACTTCACCGGCAGCACCGACGCGCTGGAGGCATTGACGCAGGCCGGCGTGCCCACGGTGCTCTTCTTCGAGCCGCCCGATGCGGCCGCCCTGCAGCGCTTTCCCGGCGTGCGCGCGGTGGGGGTGGCGGGCACGGCGCGCAGCCGCAGCCCGGCCTGGATGCACGAGCACCTCGCGCCCGCGCTGGCCTCGCTGGCGGCGCTGGGCGCGCCGGTGCTGCACTACAAGGTCTGCTCGACCTTCGATTCGTCGCCCCACACCGGCTCCATCGGATGCGCCATCGACCTCGGCGTGCCCTTGATGCCTGGCGACTGGTCGCCCTGCATCGTGGGGGTGCCGCGCCTGGGCCGCCACCAGGCCTTCGGCCACCTCTTTGCCGTGGTGCAGGGCGAAGGCTTCCGGCTCGACCGCCATCCGACCATGTCGCGCCACCCCGTCACGCCCATGGGCGAGTCGGACCTGCGCATCCACCTCGGCGAGCAGACCTCGCGCCGCCGCGCGCTGGTCGACTTCACCCAGTTGCAGCACGACGGCGGCCGCAAGGCCCTGCAGAGCGCACTCGATGCGGGCGGCGGCGGCGACCGGCCGGTGGTGCTGATCGACGTGCTCGATGCAGCCACGCTGCAGGCCGCCGGCCGGCTGGTGTGGGAAGCGCGCGGTGCCGGCGTCTTCAGCGCCTCGTCGTCGGGGCTGTCGTATGCGCTGGCAGCCCATTGGCAGGCCAGTGGCCTGACCGCTGCGCCGCCGCCCTTGCCGGCAGCCGCTGCGGTCGACCGCATCGCCGTCGTCAGCGGCAGCTGTTCGCCCGGCACCGCTGCACAGATCACCTGGGCGGCGGCGCACGGCTTCGCCACCGTGCGGCTGGACATCCCGCAGCTGCTTGCCGATGCGACCACGGCGGTCGCCCGCGCGGTCGAGGCCGGCAGCGCAGCCTGGCGCCGCGGCGCGAGCCCCCTGGTCTACACCGCCGCCGGTCCCGACGACCGGGCCGTGCTCGACTTCGCGGCCCACGCAGCGGCAGCCGGCCTGTCGCGCAGCGAAGCCGCCCTGCGCACCGGCCGGGCGCTGGCCCAGGTGATGCGCGGCTGGCTGGACCGCCACGCCGACCTGCGCCGCATCGCTGTGGCCGGCGGCGACAGTTCAGGCGAGGTGGCGTCGTCGCTGGGCGTGAGGGCGTTGACGATGACGGCACGCCTGGTGCCCGGCGCACCCTTGTGCCGCGCCTGGGCTGACGACCCTGCACGCGACGGACTGGAGATGGTGCTGAAGGGCGGCCAGATGGGCGGCGCCGACTTCTTCGGCCGGGTGCGCGACGGCGTGGCCTGACGGCACGGGCCGAACGTCAGGCCAGCGCGCGGCAGATGGCGCTGGTCATCTCGGTGCAAGTGGCCGCGCCCCCCAGGTCACGCGGCACGTGCTCACCCCGGGCCAGCACCGACTCGACCGCGGTTTCCACCCGCCGCGCGGCAGCTTCCATCGTGGCGTCGCCATGGCGTTCGCCCAGCCAGCGCAGCATCAGCGCGCCCGAGAGGATGGTGGCCACGGGGCTGGCGAGGTTCTGCCCGGCGATGTCGGGTGCCGAGCCGTGCGCGCCCTGGAACAGGCCGTGCGTGTCGCCGACCTCGGCCGAGGCTGCGATGCCCAGCCCGCCCACCGTGCCGGCGCCGAGGTCGCTGATGATGTCGCCGAACATGTTCTCGGCCACGATGACGTCGTAGAAGTCGGGCTTCTTCAGCAGGTGCACGGTGATGGCGTCGGCGTAGGCATGGTCGATCTCGACGTCGGGAAAATCGGCCGCCACCTCGTTGCACACGGCCCGGAAGAAGGCGTAGCTGCGCAGGATGTTGGCCTTGTCGCACACCGTCACGCGGCGCTGGCCGTCGCGCCTTGCGCCGGGTCTGCGGCGTGCCAGGTTGAAGGCGAAGCGCGCCACGCGCTCGACGCCCTTGCGCGTCATCACCAGCGTGTCGGTCACGACCTCGCCGCGCAGGTTCACCCCGGCGCCGCGGCTGGCGTACAGGCCTTCGGTGTTCTCGCGCACGATCACGTAGTCGATGCTCCCGGCGCCCCAGCCCGTCAACGGCGAAGTCACGCCCGCGTACAGGCGGATCGGCCGCACGTTGGCGTAGAGGTCGAGCTTGAAGCGCAGCTGCAGGTGCAGGTCGTTGCCGACCTCGGTGCCGTCGGGGTAGGTCACGCCCGGCAGGCCGGCCGCACCGTGCAGGATGGCGTGCGACTCGCGGCAGGCCGCGAAGGTGTCGGCCGGCAGCACGGCGCCGGTCTTCACGTAGTGCGCCGCGCCGCCGTCGGCGGCCAGGAAGCGCAGGCGCTCGCCGCAGGCCTCACCCAGCACGGCGATGGCCGAGGGATTGACTTCCGCGCCGATGCCGTCGCCATCGATGGTGACGATCTGGTAGGTCTGCATGGGTGCCTCCTGGGGTGGTCGCCGGGTCGGTCCGACCCCGCATTGTCGACCGCGCCGATGCCGGACCATGACCTCGCAGGTCATTGAAGCCTGGCCCGGCCGACTCCAGACTGCGGGCCTGCCCACTCCCGACGCCGCCGAGCGCCCCGCCATGCCCCGCACCCTGCTGCTGCTCACCCTGGCCGCCTTCTCCGTGCTCACCGCGCTGGCCTTGTGGCAGCACGGTCTGCGCGGCATCTTCGAGCCGCTGTTCGCCAGCACCGCCGGCCTGCAGGTCTTCGTCGACCTGGTGATCGCGCTGTCACTGTTCATGGTGTGGATGTGGCACGACGCCCGCCGCAGCGGCCGCAACCCCTGGCCCTGGATCGTGCTGACCCTGCTGAGCGGCTCCTTCGGCCCGCTGCTCTACCTCCTGGCGCGGCCCGCGAACCTTCCCGCACGATGAGGCCCGTCGCGACGGCGCCGCGATAGGTTTATCGTCTCCTGGAATCACCTGGAGACTTCCCATGAGAATCGCATTCTTCGGCACCGGCCTGATGGGCTCGGGTTTCGTGCGCCGCCTGCGCGGCAACGGCCACGAGGTCAACGTCTGGAACCGCAGCGGCGCCAAGGCGCGCGCCCTGCAGGCCCACGGTGCCGTGGCCTTCGACGACCCGGCAGGCGCGCTGGCGGGCGCCGAGCGCATCCACCTGTCGCTGGCCGACGACGCCTCGGTCGATGCCGTGCTGGAGCCGCTGGCCGGACGCATCGCCTCAGGCTGCTGGATCGTCGACCACACCACCACCGCCGTGCGGCCCACCGCCGAGCGCATCGCCCGCTGGGCCGCGCGCGGCATCACCTTCGTGCACGCCCCGGTCTTCATGAGCCCGGCCAACTGCGCCGAAGGCACGGGGCTGATGCTGGTGTCGGGCGACCGGGCGCAGCACGACAAGCTGCTGCCCGCGCTGCAGCAGATGACCGGCAAGGTGGCCTGGATGGGCGAGGCGCCCGAGCTCGCCGCCGCCTTCAAGCTCTTCGGCAACATGACGCTGATCGGCCTGATGGCCGTGCTGGGCGACGTCAACCGCCTGGCGCACGCGGTGGGCATGTCGACCGAGGACGCCTTCTCGCTGTTCGAGGTCTTCAACCCCGGGCAGACGCTGCAGGCGCGCGCCGGCCGCATCGCCGGCGCCGACGTCACGAAGCCTTCGTTCGAGATGGCGATGGCGCGCAAGGACGTGCGCCTGATGATCGAAGAGGCGCAGCGCAGCGGCATCGAGCTCTTCGTGATGCCCGGCGTGGCGGCGATGTTCGACACCGCCATCGCGCGCGGCGAGGGTGCGCTGGACGCGGTGGCGGCGGCGCGGGTCGCTCGCTGACCAATCCCGGGCGATTGCGCGGAAACGGGGGCTGAAGACCGCCCTTGACGGTCCACCGAGGCACGGGCACGGGTGCTGAAATCCGGGGCAGGTTCGCCGGCGAAAGCCGTCGTCCGCGGTCCACCCTGACGGAAGTCCCTGCATGTCCACAGCAAGTCCCCCCTGCGCCGGCCGTCGCCGCTGGCTCCGGCCCCTGCTCGTCTACATGGCCCTGGCCGCGGCAGGGCCCGTGGGGGCGCAGCCCCAGGAGCCGGTCAAGCTGCGCGTGGTCGGCGGCCTGGCAGGCGTGAACCAGCACACGCGCCACGAGGCGCCCTTCTGGACCACGCAGCTCCAGAAGCTCAGTGGCGGCAAGTACACGGCCGAGATCGTGCCCTTCGACCGCGCCGGCATCCGCGGCCAGGAACTGCTGTCGCTGGTGCGGCTGGGCACCCTGCCCTTCGGCACCCTGCTGCTGAGCCTGGCGGCGGCCAAGGATGCCGAACTGGCCGCGCCCGACCTCGCCGGACTCAACCCGGACGCAGCCAGTCTCCGGCGCACCGTGGCCACCTTCCGACCGCGCCTGGAGGCTCTGCTCCGCGAACGCCACGGCGCCGAACTGCTCGCGGTCTACGCCTACCCGGCGCAGGTGCTGTTCTGCCGAAAGCCCCTGGCCGGCCTGGCCGATCTGCGGGGCCGCACGGTGCGCACCTCCAGCCCGACCCAGACCGACTGGGTCGACTCGCTGGGCGGCAAGGCGGTGCAGATCCCGTTCGCCGACATCGTGACCAACGTGCGCGCCGGCAATGTCGACTGCGCGATCACCGGCACGATGTCGGGCAATACGATCGGGCTGCACCAGGTCACGACGCACATCCACACCATGGCGATCAGCTGGGGACTGTCGGTGTTCGTGGCACACGGCGCCACCTGGCGCGACTTGCCGGAAGACCTTCGCACCCTGCTGAAGCGGGAACTGCCGCGGCTGGAGCGCGACATCTGGAACGAGTCGGAGAGCGAGACCGACGAAGGCATCGCCTGCAACGTGGGCGAGGCCTCCTGCCGGGGCGGTGGCCCGGGCAGGATGACGGCGGTGCGTCCCGGACCCGCCGACCAGGCCCTGCGCCGCGAGATCCTGAAGTCGACCGTGCTGCCCCGCTGGCTGCAGCGCTGCGGTGCCAGCTGCGCCGACAGCTGGAACCGCTACCTGGCGCCCACGGTGGGCATCGATGCGAAGCCGATGTAGCCCTGCATGTCGAGACCGGCCCCGCTGCCCCGTCTGATCGCCCTGAGCTGGGCGATCGCAGCACTGCTGGCCCTGGGGGTCATCGCCGCGGCCCTGGTCTTGATCGACGGCAGCCGGCAAACAGCGCTGCGCAGCGCCGACCGCCAGGTCAGCCAGCTCGTTGCCTCGGCGGAGACCGAGATCAACCGCAACCTGATGTCGGTCGACCTGATCCTGGCGGGCCTGCAGCAGGACCTGCAGCCGGCCGTCGGGCGCTGGGGGATCGACGCCGACGCAGCGCACCGCATCCTCGGGGCGCTGCAGGAACGCCAGCTGATGATCGCGGACCTGACCCTGGTCGACGAATCCGGCACGGTGCTGACCTCGGCCCTGGCGGCCACGCGGCGGACCGATGCCGGCGTGCCGGCCGAGCTGCTGGCGCGCGCGCGCAGCCCGGCCGCCCGCGTGCTGCAGGTCAGTGCCCCGCTGATCGGCCGCACCAGCGGCGAGAGAAGCCTGGTGCTGGCGCGTGCCATCGACCTGCCGGGCGCACCCCCCCTGGTGGCCCTGGCAGAAGTGCCCTCGGCGCTGCTCCTGTCGGTGGCATCGGCGCGCGAGCTGACCACCGGCGTGGTGCTGACGCTCGAGCGCAGCGACGGCACCGTGCTGGTCACACAACCCCCGGACGACCACCTGACCGGCCGGCGGATCGATCCGCCGCTGGTGGCCGGCCAGGCCCATGGCGAGGCGATGGCCCTGGCGGGCCGGTTCGACAGCCGCCCGGTCCGCATGGCCTCGCGCCCGACCCTGTATGCGCAGCTGTTGATTGCCGCCACGGTGCCGGAACGCATTGCCCTGGAGTACTGGGCGGTGCAACGCGGTCGGATCGGGCTCGTCGCCGCGATCTTCGTGGCCTTGATCCTGGGCGTGGCCGGCCTGGCGCAGTGGCAGATCACGGTGCTGGCCCGGGCCCGTCAACGGGCGGCGGAGTCGGAGGACCTGCTCAACGAGGCGCTGGCATCGATGGGCGACGCCTTTCTGCTGTGCGACGCCGAGGACAGGGTGGTACGGTGGAACGACCGCTACCTGGAACTCTTCCCGTGGCTCAAGCCGGTGATCGGTGCCGGCGTGCCCTTCCGGGCGCTGGCCGAGGCCGCTGCCCGGCACGAGGCCGTCACCGCCGCCGATCCGCGCAGCGTGCAGGCCTGGGTGGACGCGCGGCTCGAGGCCCGCCGCCAGATCAGCGAGGAATTCGTCCAGCCGCTGCAGGGCGGCACCTTCGTCGGCACCGTCGAGCGCCGCACGCCCGACGGGGGCATGGTCAGCGTCTACCGCGACATGTCGCACAAGGAGGCGCAGCTGTCGCGCGCGATGCGGGCCGCCGAAGCCGCCAGCGAGGCGAAGTCCCAGTTCCTGGCCAACATGAGCCACGAGATCCGCACGCCGCTGAACGCGGTGCTGGGCCTCAACGGCCTGCTGCTGCAGTCCTCGCTGACGGCGCAGCAGCGCCACCACGCCGAGCTCGTCCAGGGTTCCGGCCAGTTGCTGCTCTCGCTGATCAACGACATCCTGGACCTCTCGCGCATCGATGCCGGGCGCATCGACCTCCACCCGGTGAGCCTCGACATGCGCGTGGTGGCCGACGAAGTGGTGACCCTGCTGCAGCCGCGTGCGCAGGCGCAGGGCCTGGCCTTGCACCTGCACGTCGACCCGGACCTGCCCGACCGGCTCGTCACCGACGCGGTGCGCGTGCGGCAGGTCCTGCTCAACCTCATCGGCAACGCCCTGAAGTTCACCGAGCGGGGCAGCGTCGACGTGAGGATCAGCCATCTCGTCACGGGCGACGGGCTGCGTCTGGTGATGGAGGTGGAGGACACCGGCATCGGCATCGCACCCGAGGCCCTGCCGCACCTCTTCGAGCGCTTCACGCAGGTCGATGCCAGCGCCATGCGGCGGCACGGGGGCACCGGGCTGGGTCTGTCGATCACGCGCGAGGTGGTCCGGCGCATGGGCGGCGAAGTGAGCGTGCGCAGCACGCCCGGCCAGGGCAGCTGCTTCACCGCCACCGTGCTGTGCGAACCCGCGGAGCCGGCCCCCGCCGACCCCGGCAGCCCCGCCGGATTCGCGCGGGCGTCGTCGTGGTCGACGCTGCCCGCTGCCGAGGGCCTGAGGGTCCTGGTCGCCGAGGACAACGAGGTCAACCAGGTGGTGATCGAAGGCCTGCTCCAGTTGCTGGGCCACCGGGCCACGACGGTGACCAACGGCAGTCAGGCGGTCGAGCGCGCCGCCGAAGGCGGCTGGGACGTCGTGCTGATGGACATGCAGATGCCGGAACTGGACGGCCTGGAGGCCACGCGCGCGATACGCCGGCTGCCGGCGCCGTACGGCCAGGTGCCCGTCATCGCGATGACGGCCAATGCGCGCGACGAGGACCGCGCAGCCTGCCTGGCGGCAGGCATGAACGACTTCGTCTCCAAACCGGTGAACGTCAAGGCCTTGCGCGCTGCACTGTCCGGCGCCAGCGAGGCGGACGCGCAGGCGGCCTGACTCGCTGCGGCATGGCCGGGGCCTGCGGTGACGCGCTTCCCCGCGTGACGCCGCTTCAATGGCCGTGGCCTCACCACCGGTGGTGGCGGCCCTTGCCCCTGCCGGCACGGGCCGACCGCCGCTTGCCGGGCCGGCGCCGCCAGGCGATCTCAGGGCGCCGCGCTGTCGCGCTCCAGCGCCCGCCGGATTCGCTCGATGGTCTCTTCCACCGGCGCCCGGCTCGACACCTCCAGCCCCAGGTTGCGGGCGATGTCGTTCACGCGCATCGGGTTCAGGGGAAGGCCGCCGGCGTCGACGGCGGCCACGAGGTCGAGCGCGCGCTGCCGGTCGGACACGGGGGGCGCAGGCTTTCGCTTCAGCCATGACATGAACCAGCGCATCCGGCCAGTGTAGGGGGTGCGGGGCCCTGGGCATTGGCAGCCGCGCGCCGCTGGGGCAAGGTGAACCACCCCGAGCCAGACACGCACCCAGGCGTCGTCCACCTTCATGGCCAAGACTCCTTCGGTGACACTGCGCCTGCATCCTCAGCGCGAGAGCCTCACGATCACGCCGCGCAGCGACTTCGCCGCCGAAGCGATGCGCTGGTCCTACATCGCGCGCAACCGCGACCGCTGGCCCGACGGCACGGATCCCGGCGCCGGCGAGGGCGGTCCGCTGCTTCCCTATCTGTCGCTGGCCGACCTGCAGCGCCTGGCCCAGGCACGGCTCGTCGAGGTCGACATGGCATCGGCCTCGCGCCGGTCGACGAGTGACAGGACGGCCAGGCCCGGGATTGGCGCTGGTTGCATTCGTTCATCCTGCCGCGCGATCCGACCATGGCGCGCATCATCGACTCCGCGCAGCCCATCCTGCGCGCGCTCGCCGACGACCCGGCGGCTGGCTTCGACGGCAATCAAAGCGTGGACCTGTCGGCGCCGGACGATGCCGGGCGCTACGGCAGCGTCGACAAGCAGGTTCAGGCCCTCTGGTACGCACTGCTCGACAGCCACGGCCAGAGCTACATCAACCCGCCGCCCCGCTATGCCTACGACACACAGCGGCTGCGCACGCCGAGCCAGCTGCTGGCCGAACGCCGCGGCACCTGCATCGACGTCGCCCTGCTTCTGGCCGCCTGCCTGGAGTACTTCGACCTTTCCGGTGATCTTCCTGATCACCCGCCACGCCTTTGTCGGCTGCGGCGGGCGGTAGCAGCGCCAACAACCCGGGCTACGTGCTCGATCAGCACGAGGAGGCAGGAAGTGCGCGATCGGGTGTTCCAGCGCGCGCTGGTTCCGCTGGAGGCCACCTGGCTCACGTCCCGCGGCGGCTTCGAGTCAGCCGCAGCGGAAGGTCAGTACAACCTGCGCGACCCGAAGGAGTTCCAGGCCATGATCGATGTGCGCCTTGCGCGCGACCGCGGCGTCACCCCGCTGCCCCTGCTCGGCAACACCGTCCGATGAATACTCCGACGAGACGCTGCGCGAGCTGATGCGGGCGGCCACCGGTCGACTGGCCGCGCTGGACCTCGACATCGGCCAGAGCGTGGCCCCGATGCCGCGCGTGGCCGACGTGCGGCGGCGCCGTCACCGACCTCCTCTTCTTCGGCGATAACGACCTCGTCGTCGACACCGCGTCGATGACGCGCATCGGCCTGCAGGCCACCCTGCAGGACCCGCAGCGCCAGCTCTCGTTCGGCACCAACGACGTGGTGCACCACCTCAACTACTTCAGCCAGCCGCAGACAGCGGCCTTCATTCGCCGCGTCTTCAAGTTCTGAGGCACCGGGCCGCGCCCGGGCCCACGCAGGCGAGAATCGTCCGACTCCATTTCAAGAGACAGACGATGAGCGAGATGAACGGCGCCGAATCCCTGGTCACCACCTTGGCGGCCAGCCGCGTGGGCGTGTGCTTCGCCAACCCCGGTACGTCGGAGATGCACTTCGTGGCCGCGCTCGACCGCATTCCCGGCGTGCGCTGCGTGCTGACCTTGTTCGAAGGCGTGGCCACCGGCGCGGCCGACGGCTACTGGCGCATGGCCGGCACTCCCGCGGCCACGCTGCTGCACCTGGGCCCCGGCCTGGGCAACGGCTGGGCCAACCTGCACAACGCACGCAAGGCGCAGTCGGGCATCGTCAACATCGTCGGCGACCACGCCACCGGCCACGTGGCGTTCGAATCGCCGCTGAAGTCCGACCTGGCGGGCATCGCGCAAGCGGTGTCGCACTGGGTGCGCCATTCGCAACGCGCCGAGGACGTCGGCGCCGACGGCGCCGCGGCCGTGATGGCCGCCTTCGACGGCGCCGTGGGCCGCATCGCCACGCTGGCGCTGCCGGCCGACACCGCCTGGGGTGCGGGCGGACGCGCGCATACCGCTGCACGGCCGTTGCCGGCCCCCGCAGCCCCGCCCGAGGCCGTGGAGGCCGCGGCACGCACCCTCAGGAGCCTGGGCGAACGCGCGGTGCTGCTGCTGGGCGCTGCCGGTTCGGAGGACGAAGAAGCGCAGCGCCTGGCCGCGGCCATCGGCGCGCGCACCGGCTGCCGCGTGATGGCCGAGTTCTACAACGCCCGCATGCCGGGCGGCCGCGGCCGCCCCTACATCGAGCGCATTCCCTACCCGGTGGACGCCGCCATCGCCAAGCTGGCCGGCACGCAGGCCCTGGTGCTGGCCGGCAGCGTGGACCCCATCGGCTTCTTCGCCTACCCGGGCCGGCCGGC
>JALHMT010000099.1 GCA_022843905.1 Rubrivivax sp. | reverse complement strand
GCGCTCGCCGCCGCGGCCTACCGTCGCTACCGCGAGCGGGCCGCAGGCATCAGCGGCCAGCTGGCCGGCCACCGCCTGGTGATCGGCGAGGACTTCGTCGTCGTGGTGAAGGGGCACGGCGGCCAGCACCGCCATCTGCCGGTGTCGATCAAGGCCGACGGCGCGACCACCGTCCTGGTGAACAGCCGCGCCTACACGATAGAGAAGGACTGGCATTTCGGCGGCATCCGCGCTACAGGCCAGTGCAACGGCCGGCAGTTCACCGCGCAGGTGCAGCGCATCGGCCTGTGGTACCACGTCACCCACAACGGACTGGCCATCGAGGCCCAGGTGATGAGCGCGCGTGCGGCCGAGCTGCTGCGCGTGATGCCCTTCAAGGCGCCGCCCGACATGAGCCGCTTCCTGTTGTCGCCCATGCCCGGGCTGCTGGTCGACTTGGCGGTGCAGCCTGGGCAGAGAGTGCAGGCCGGCGAACGCCTGGCCGTCATCGAGGCGATGAAGATGGAGAACATCCTCACCGCCGCGCAGGATGGCACGGTGTCGGAGCTGCTGGCGAAGAAGGGCGAGAGCCTGGCCGTCGACCAGCCTATCCTGAGCTTTGCCTGAGGGGCGCACGATGGACAAACCCTTCCGCATCCTCGGCATCCAGCAGATCGCCATCGGCGGGCCAAGCAAGCAGCGGCTGAAGTCGCTGTGGGTCGACATGCTGGGCCTGACGGTGAAGAGCACGTTCGTCAGTGAACGCGAGAACGTCGACGAGGACATCTGTTCGCTGGGGCAGGGCGTGCACGCCGTCGAGGTCGACCTGATGCAGCCGATCGACCCCGACAAGAAGCCGGCCGTGCACACCACGCCGCTGAACCACGTCGGCCTGTGGGTCGACGATCTGCCGAAGGCCGTGGCCTGGATGACGGCGCAGGGCGTGCGCTTCGCGCCGGGCGGCATCCGCCCGGGCGCGGCGGGACACGACATCTGCTTCATCCACCCCAAGGGCAACGAAGAGTTCCCGCTGTGCGGTGAAGGCGTGCTGATCGAATTGGTGCAGGCGCCGCCCGAGGTGATCGCCGCCCTGGCTTGATGCCAACCAAAGGATCGCGTTCGACACGACTGCAGGACAGTGGCCATCCCCGACCTGGGTACGGGCTGCAGGACGGCCACCTTCCTAGCATGCCCTCCGGGCCGGCGCATGGTGCGCCGGACGCAACCAGGCGCGCCCGAACGACGGCGTGCGCCATCTGCCGGGAGAAATGCATGACTCGTTCCACGGGCTCCGCCCACGGTCCCTTGACCCTCGTCGCGTGTTGCTTGGCGCTGCCTCTGGCCGCCCAGGCGCAGACCAAGACCGATGGCCTCTGGCGCGGCGCAGCCGGCGCCGCTGCGGCCATCACTTCGGGCAACACCAGCACGAGCGCGCTGTCGCTGAACGCCGACCTGTCGCGCGCCACCACCGCCGACAAGATCAGCCTGGGCGGCGTCATCAACTACGGCAAGAACAAGACCGGTGGACAGAACAGCACGACGGCCAACAAGTGGGCCGGTTTCGGTCAGTACGACTTCAACCTCAGCCCTCGCCTCTTCGCGTTCGGTCGCCTGGGTCTGGAAGGCGACGAACTGATCGACCTGAACCTGCGCACGTCGCTCGCCGGCGGTCTGGGCTACAAGATCATCGACACCAAGGCGACGAGCTTCAACGTCTTCGGCGGCGCCGGCTACACGACCGACAAGTACGACGTGGCGCAGTCGATCGGCGGCCGGACCGACACGAGCTTCTCGCGCAGCAGCCTGTTCCTCGGCGAAGAGTCGTCGCACCAGCTCTCACCGTCCGTGTCGGTGAAGCAGCGTCTGGAATTGTGGCCCGGCCTCAGTGGCGACAAAGCCAAGCTGGCCAAGTTCAGCGCCGGCATGAGCGTGGCGATGAGCAGCACGCTGAACCTGAACCTGAGCCTCATCAACAACTACAACAGCAAGCCGCCTGCAGGCTCGAAGAAGAACGACCTCGGCTTCTTCACCGGCGTGAACGTCAAGCTCGGCGCGCTCTGAGCGTCCCTGCCTGCGCGCACCGGCGCTCAGGGCGCCGGTGCGCGCAGGCGGTTGTCGATCTCCAGGCCCTGGGCGCGCAGGCGCTCCAGGGAGGCAGTCAGCGCCGCCTGTGACTGTTCGCTGCCCGCGTCGCCCTCCACCATCAAGCGGCCGTCCTCCAGCAGCAAGCTGGCGTGCCTGGCGCCGCGCAGGTCGGGCAGGAAGGACGGGCTCAACCAGGTCGGGTTGGCCACGGCGCCGACCACCAGGCGGTCGATCACGTGGGAGGCGCCGTACACGGCCCGGGCGCGTGCGACCAGGGCCCGTCGTTCGGCTTCGTCGGGCACGGTCCCGGCCAGAACCAGGCGCGGTGCCCGGTACTCGGCTCTCAGGCTGGGCATGGGCACCGAGGCGGCAGCAGCGGCGCCGGCCGCCCGCACGCGGGGTGAGGCCGCTGCGTCGGCATCGGTCTGTGCACGGCCGTCGGGCGAGGCGGCCAGCCCCGACACCACGAGAGCAGAAGCCGTGACGGCCAGCGGCAGCAAGAACGTGCGGATCATCGGAAGGCGTGGAGCTGTCTGTAACGGTGAGGCATGGGAACAGAATTCGGGCGCGTCGCTGTGAGCGGATGTGCGCGCGGTGACAGTCTTTGCCGCGACGCCGTTCACCAAGCGCCGGTCCGGACGGTCTGGCGGGGCTACGGTGTTTGGAGCGGTGCGAGCACCTGGACCACCGATCCCGGCGATTTTCTGCCTCCGGGTCGTTGCGACACCTGTACTCCGGTCGGGGCTCCACGCCGGACCGGGCCGGATCGCCGACAATGCGGTACTGCGGGCATCCACCGCCCGCCCCCTACGCCATGACCGCAAGAACGCTGTACGACAAGCTCTGGGACGAACACGTCGTCCATACCGAGGAAGACGGCACTGCCGTGCTCTACATCGACCGCCACCTGGTGCACGAGGTGACCAGCCCGCAGGCCTTCGAGGGCCTGCGACTGGCCGGACGCAAGGTCTGGCGCATCAGTTCGATGGTGGCCACGGCCGATCACAACACGCCCACCACCGGCTGGGAACGCGGCTACGACGGCATCACCGACCCCATCAGCAAGCAGCAGGTCACCACGCTGGACGACAACATCCGGGCCTACGGCGCGGCGGCGTACTTCCCCTTCCTGGACAAGCGCCAGGGCATCGTGCATGTCATCGGGCCCGAGCAGGGCGCCACGCTGCCGGGCATGACCGTCGTCTGCGGCGATTCGCACACCTCCACGCACGGCGCCTTCGGCGCGCTGGCGCACGGCATCGGCACCAGCGAGGTCGAGCACGTGATGGCCACCCAGACGCTGCTGGCCAAGAAGGCGAAGAACCTGCTGGTCAAGGTCGAGGGCACGCTGCCGCGCGGCCTGACCGGCAAGGACATCGTGCTGGCCGTCATCGGCAGGATCGGCACCGCCGGCGGCACCGGCTACACCATCGAATTCGGTGGCAGCGCCATTCGCGCGCTGAGCATGGAAGGCCGCATGACGGTGTGCAACATGGCCATCGAAGCCGGTGCGCGTGCCGGGCTGGTGGCTGTCGACGACAAGACCATCGAGTACGTGAAGGGCCGTCCCTTCGCCCCGGGCACCGACGCCGCCACCGGCCGCTTCGTCGGCGGCCCCGAGTGGGAGCAGGCCGTGTCGCATTGGCGCACGCTGCATTCCGACCCGGGCGCTCACTTCGATGCCGTGGTCGAGATCGACGCCAGCCAGTTGCGCCCCCAGGTCACCTGGGGCACGAGCCCCGAAATGGTGCTGTCCATCGAAGACCGCGTGCCCGACCCCGACAAGGAGAAGGACGCCAACAAGCGAGGCGCCATCGAACGGGCCCTCGTCTACATGGGCCTGCAGCCCAACAAGCCCATTGCCGACATCCTGATCGACAAGGTCTTCATCGGCAGCTGCACCAACAGCCGCATCGAGGACCTGCGCGAGGCGGCTGCCGTCGTGCGCAAGGTCGGCGGCAAAATCGCCAGCAACGTCAAGCTGGCCATGGTGGTGCCTGGTTCCGGCCTGGTGAAGGCACAGGCCGAGGCCGAGGGCCTGGATCAGGTGTTCAAG
Organism: Rubrivivax sp.; assembly: GCA_022843905.1. Lineage (GTDB taxonomy): Bacteria > Pseudomonadota > Gammaproteobacteria > Burkholderiales > Burkholderiaceae_C > Rubrivivax. The sequence goes on along the minus strand of JALHMT010000099.1, from coordinate 12,710 downwards.
GCCGCCGGCTTCCAGTGGCGCGAGCCGGGCTGCTCGATGTGCCTGGCCATGAATGCCGACAAGCTGGAACCCGGCGAGCGCTGCGCCTCCACCAGCAACCGCAACTTCGAGGGCCGCCAGGGCGCCGGCGGCCGCACGCACCTGGTGAGCCCGGCCATGGCAGCCGCGGCGGCACTGCAGGGGCATTTCGTCGACGTGCGCCGCATCTCCTGAAGGACAGAACGATGATCAAGCTGCTGACCCTGATCGCCGCCACCCTCGCCTTGCTGACGCTGTCGGCCTGCAACACCATCGAAGGCATGGGCAGGGACATCTCCAAGGCCGGCGACAAGATCGAAGAGACCGCCCGCAAGAGCAGGTAGAACCCGGAACCACGATGCAAGCCTTCACCGTGCACAAGGGCCTGGTGGCCCCGATGGACCGCGAGAACGTCGACACCGACGCCATCATCCCAAAGCAGTTCCTGAAGTCGATCAAGCGTTCGGGTTTCGGCCCCAACCTGTTCGACGAATGGCGCTACCTCGACAAGGGCGAACCGGGCCAGGACCCGGCCTCGCGCAAGCCCAACCCCGACTTCGTGCTGAACCAGCCGCGCTATGCCGGCGCGTCGGTGCTGCTGGCCCGCCGCAACTTCGGCTGCGGCTCCAGCCGTGAGCACGCGCCCTGGGCGCTCGACCAGTACGGCTTCCGCGCCATCATCGCGCCCAGCTTCGCCGACATCTTCTTCAACAACTGTTTCAAGAACGGCCTGCTGCCGATCGTCCTGCCCGAAGACCAGGTGGCTCGGTTGTTCGACGAGGTCTTCGGCTTCGTCGGCTATCAGCTCACCATCGACCTGCCGCGCCAGGTGGTCGTCAAGCCCGATGGGAGCGAACTGCCTTTCGACGTGCAACCGTTCCGCAAGCATTGCCTGGTGGGCGGTTTCGACGACATCGGCCTGACGCTTCGCCACGCCGACAAGATCCGCACCTTCGAAGCCGAACGCCTGGCGAAGATGCCCTGGCTGGCCCACACTGCGGCCTGAGCGCCGAGCTACAGAGAGACCTCATGAAGATCGCCATCCTGCCCGGTGACGGCATCGGCACCGAAATCATGGCCGAGGCCGTCAAGGTGCTGGCCGTGCTCGACCTGAAGTTCGAGACCGAGACCGCCCTGGTCGGCGGTGCGGCCTACGAGGCCCACGGCCACCCGCTGCCCGAGTCCACGTTGAAGCTGGCGCAGGCCGCCGATGCCGTGCTCTTCGGCGCCGTGGGCGACTGGAAGTACGACAAGCTGGAGCGCCAGTTCCGCCCCGAGCAGGCCATCCTGGGCTTGCGCAAGCACCTGGGCCTGTTCGCCAACTTCCGGCCGGCCATCTGCTACGAGCAGCTCACGCACGCGTCGAGCCTGAAGCCCGAGCTGGTGGCGGGTCTGGACATCCTGATCATCCGCGAGCTCACGGGCGACATCTATTTCGGTCAGCCGCGCGGCCGCCGGACGGCGGTGGACGGCCACTTCCCCGGTGCCGAAGAAGCCTTCGACACCATGCGCTACAGCCGCCCCGAGATCGAGCGCATCGCCCACGTGGCCTTCCAGGCCGCGCGCAAGCGCAACAAGAAGGTCACCAGCGTCGACAAGGCCAACGTGCTGGAAACCTTCCAGTTCTGGAAGGACGTCGTCACCGAGGTGCATGCCCAGTACCCCGACGTCGAGCTGCAGCACATGTACGTCGACAACGCCGCCATGCAGCTGGTGAAGGCGCCCAAGGCCTTCGACGTGGTCGTCACGGGCAACATGTTCGGCGACATCCTGTCCGACGAAGCGGCCATGCTCACCGGCTCCATCGGCATGCTGCCTTCGGCATCGCTCGACAAGGCCAACAAGGGCCTGTACGAGCCCAGCCATGGCAGCGCGCCCGACATCGCTGGTAAGGGTGTAGCAAACCCGCTGGCTACAATCTTGTCTGCCGCCATGATGCTCCGCTTCTCGCTCAACCAACCCGCCGCTGCAGACCGCATCGAGTCTGCCGTGCGCGCCGTGCTGTCCGCCGGCCTGCGCACGGGCGACATCTGGAGCGAAGGCACGAAGAAGGTCGGCACCCGCGAGATGGGTGATGCGGTCGTCGCGGCCCTCACGACCTCCAAAACCACCATGACCACCAAGAGCTAGCGCTCTCGGATCGTCTCGCCCCACCTCTTGGACCCCGGCGAAACGAGCCGGGGGCAACCCGAGGGGTCCGAGTCACTCGACAAAGGCGAAACTGAAATGGCACTCGTAGGATTGGTTGGCTGGCGCGGCATGGTCGGCTCCGTGCTGATGGACCGCATGCGCACCGAAGGCGACTTCGCGCTCATCGAGCCGATGTTCTTTTCCACCAGCAACGCCGGCGGCCCGCTGCCGGCGGCCATCGCGGGGCTGGCGAAGAACGAGACCACGCTGCACGACGCGAGCGACATCGCCGCGCTGAAGCGCTGCGACATCGTCATCACCTGCCAGGGCGGCGACTACACCAAGGCCGTCTACCCGCAGTTGCGCGCTGCCGGCTGGAAGGGCTACTGGATCGATGCCGCCAAGACCCTGCGCATGCAGGACGACGCGGTGATCATCCTCGACCCGGTCAACATGCCCGTCATCAAGGACGCGCTGGCCAAGGGGGTGAAGGACTACATCGGCGGCAACTGCACGGTGAGCTGCATGCTGATGGGCCTGGGTGCGCTGTTCAAGGCCGACCTCGTCGAGTGGATGACGGCCACCACCTATCAGGCGGCCAGCGGCGGCGGAGCGCAGCACATGCGCGAACTGCTGACACAGATGGGCACGCTCCACGGCGCCGTCAAGCCGCTGCTGGACGACCCGGCCAGTGCCATCCTCGAGATCGACCGCCGCATCGCCGACACCCAGCGCGGGCTGTCGGCCGAGGAGACGAAGAACTTCATGGTGCCGCTGGCGGGCAGCCTGATTCCCTGGATCGACAGCGACCGTGGCGACGGCACCAGCCTGGAAGAGTGGAAGGGCGGCGCCGAGACCAACAAGATCCTCGGCCGGGGCCCGGGTTTCGGCACGCCGGGCACGCCGATCGATTCCATCTGCGTGCGGGTGGGCGCCATGCGCTGCCACAGCCAGGCGCTGACCATCAAGCTGAAGAAGGACGCGCCGCTGGCCGACCTGGAGCAGATGATCGCCAGCGACAACCCCTGGGTGAGCTATGTGCCGAACAACCGCGAAGCCACGGTGCGTGGCCTGACGCCGGTGGCCGTGACCGGCACCATGAACATTGCAGTCGGCCGCCTGCGCAAGCTGGCGATCGGCCCGCAGTATCTCGGCGCCTTCACCATCGGGGACCAACTCCTGTGGGGCGCAGCCGAGCCGCTTCGTCGCATGCTGCGCATCCTGCTCGACCACTGAGCACCGATGCGAGTGTTCGCTCTCCGCATCGCGCCGGCTTGTGGGGCCTCATCTGAACGCACGGTGGGGCTGCAATTGCAACTACTCGTTGCAGATGCACCACAAGTCACGGCGCCAGGAGAAACATTGCATTTCAGGCCCAATCATCAGTCTTTGGGTTAGCTTGGCAGCCTATATGCTTGATGTTATTGTGATTTCCACCAGCCCGAAGTGAACAGCATGCGGCTTGGTGGTGGCCCCGGGAGGGCTCGTGTGGCGGGATTCCTCGGAGTACCCGCCCGTCGTTTTTGGGAGACGCTTTGAAGCACCGCTCGTTCAACGCTGGGCGCTTTGCGCTGACTGGGGTGGCGTTGGCCGCCGCTTGTGTCTGGGTCTCGCCCGCCTGGGCGCTGGGCCTGGGCCGCCTCAACGTGCAGTCGCAACTGGGCGAGACGCTGAGAGCCGAGATCGACGTCACCAGCATCACGCCCGAGGAGGCGGCCAGCCTGCGCCTGCGGGTCGCGCCCGCCGAGGTCTACCGTGCTGCCGGCGTCGAATACAACCCCGTGCTGCCTTCGGCCGTGGTCTCGCTCGAACGCCGTGCTGATGGACGTCCCTTCCTGCGGGTGACGAGCGACCGTGCGGTGCTGGAGCCCTTCGTCGACGTCATCGTCGAAGCCACGTGGTCTTCGGGCCGGCTGGTTCGCGAGTACACGATGCTGTTCGACCCGCCGGCCGTGCGCACCGCGCAGGCCCCGGCGCCCACCACGCCCGCGATGGCCTCGCCGGCGCCGGTGGCGCCGCCACCGGTCACTGCGGCCACACCCTTGCCGCCGTCCACGCCGGCTCCTGCCCCTCGCGTGGCCGCTGCACCCGCGCCGGTCGCGCGGGCACCCGTGCCTCAACGGGCGCCTTCGGCCGAACCTGCAACCGCGCCAGTGCCCTCCTCGAGTCCGCCAGGCGCGTCGGCCGACGAGTACCGCGTGCGTCGAGGTGACTCGCTCAGCGGTGTGGCCATCCGCAACCAGCGCCCCGGCGTTTCGCTCGATCAGATGCTGGTCTCGCTGTTCCGCGGCAACCCCGACGCCTTCATGGGCGACAACATGAACCGGCTGAAGGCCGGAGCGGTCCTGACCGTGCCGTCGGCCGAGCAGGCCCGGGCCGTCGCCCCTGCCGAGGCGCGTCAGACCATCCAGGCCCAGGCCGCTGATTTCTCGGCCTATCGTCAACGTCTGGCGGGTGTCGTGCCCACCATGCGCGACCAGGCGCCGGCGCGGCAAGCCACCGGCACCGTCACGGCACAAGTCGACGACCGCAAGCAGGCCGCCGCCGCCACGCCCGACAAACTCAAGCTTTCGCAGGGGGCGGTCAAGGCCTCTGAACCGGAAGCGCGGGTCTCCAAGGAATCCGAGCGCAAGGACGCCTCCGCGCGCCTGGCGGAACTGTCGCGCAACGTCGACGACCTGAAGAAGTTGCAGCAAGGCACGGCCGCCACCGCCGCATCACCTGCACCGGCACCCGCCATCGCGGCGGCTCCGAGCCCGGCGCCGGCCCCCCCGCCTGTCGCTGCGCCCGCTCCTGCACCTGCAGTCGTCGCTGCCGCGCCAACCCCCGCTCCCGCGCCGGCAGCGGCGGTGCCTCCGGCGCCTGATCCGGCTCCCGCACCGTCGCCAGCGGCGCCCCCGTCTCCGGCGATGCCGCCGGCGCCGACCCCCGCCGTGGCCGCGGCGCCCGATCTCGGGCAGGAAGAGGGCCTGCTGGCGTCGCTGACGAGCAGCCCCCTGCTGCTGCCGGGGGCCGGTGTGCTCGTCGCCCTGCTGGCCTTCCTGGGCATCTACAAGCTGCGCGGCGGCTCGCGCAAGCGGGCCGGCGAGACCTCCTTCCTGGAAAGCCGCCTGCAGCCCGACTCCTTCTTCGGCGCCAGCGGTGGCCAGCGCATCGACACCAAGGACGCCAGCGCCAGCGGCGGCTCGTCGTCGATGAGCTATTCGCTGAGCCAGCTCGATGCCATCGGCGACGTCGACCCGGTGGCCGAGGCCGACGTCTACCTGGCCTATGGCCGCGACCTGCAGGCCGAGGAGATTCTCAAGGAAGCGATGCGGTCCACCCCCGACCGTCTGGCCATCCGCACCAAGCTGCTCGAGGTCTACGCCAAGCGGCGCGACACCAAGGGCTTCGAGTTGCTGGCCACGCAACTGCACTCGCTCACGCGCGGCACCGGCGAGGACTGGGACAAGGCCCAGAGCATGGGCCACGAGCTCGACCCCGAGAACCCCTTGTACATGCCGGGCGGCAAGCCCGACACGGTGTACGGCGAGAGTGGCGAGGCCGTCGAGGTGCTCGACGCCGCCACCGTGCCCCACACCGCCAAGGCGGGTCCGGAACCCTTCGTTCCTGCGGCGGATGCGGCCACGCTCGACGGCGGCCTGGATCTCGACCTGAACCTCGACGCCAATGACCCGCCGACGTCGCCCATCGAGGCCACGCAGCCGCTGCAGACGGCCGCCGACTTCAACCTCGATGACCTGCAGGCCTTCGAGCCGACCGTCTCGCAGAAGGCCCAGAGCCAGGCCTCTTCCGCGACCCCTGCGCCGGCTGCCAAGTCTGCCGATGTCGAATCCCTCGACTTCGACCTCGGCGACTTCGATGCTCCCACCCAGCGCGGCACCGATGTTGCCGGTGCGGCACCGCCGTCGACGGTCAGCAGCGACGACTACGGCAGCGAGTTCACGCTGCCCAGCGTGGCCGGCGAACTCGACGAGGTCGACGCCGCCGACCCCCTGGTGCGCAAGCTCGAACTGGCCGAGGAGTTCCGCCGCATCGGCGACGCCGAAGGCGCACGCGACCTGCTCGAAGAGGTCGTGGCCAAGGCCGAAGGTGCGCTGAAGACCAAGGCCCAGGGCATGCTCGACAACCTTGCCTGACGGCACGGCTGAAGTCGGCCCGCCCGGCGCCTCGGGGCTGCCCCGGCTGGCCCTGGGCGTAGGGTACCGGGGCAGCGCTTATCACGGATGGCAGTCGCAGCCCGACGGCCGCACCGTGCAGGACGTGCTGGAAAAGGCGCTCTCGCAGTTTGCCGACTCGCCTGTGGCCACGGTCTGCGCCGGCCGCACCGACACCGGCGTGCATGGTCTCAATCAGGTCGTGCATCTGGACCCGCCAGTCGCCCGAGATGACCACTCCTGGGTGCGCGGCACCAACCGCTACCTGCCCTCCGATGTCGCCGTGCAGTGGTGCAAGCCTGTGGCGGCCGGCTTCCACGCCCGCAACAGCGCGCGCGGGCGGCGCTACCGCTTCCTGATCCTCGAGTCAGCCGTCCGGCCCGCCTTGGAGCACGGTGTCTGTGGATGGGTCTTCCGCCCGCTGGACGGCGAGCGCATGCGTCAGGCCGCCGCGGGCCTCGTCGGCGAGCATGATTTCAGCGCTTTCCGCGCCGCTGACTGCCAGGCCGCCAGCCCGGTGAAGACACTGCGCGAGATCCGCATCGAGCGGCGGGGTGCCTACTGGCGGCTGGACTTCGACGGCAGTGCCTTCCTGCACCACATGGTGCGCAACATCGTCGGCTGCCTGGTCGTCGTGGGCAGCGGGCGGCAGTCGCCGGCCTGGATGGCCGAACTTCTGGCCTCGCGCGACCGCAGACTCGCCGCCCCGACGTTTCCGGCAGACGGCCTGTATTTCGTCGGACCGTACTACGATGCGGCCCATGAGATCCCTTCGCACGTGCCCGCGATGGACTGGCTGCCCTAGAGGGCTGCCTTGACACGCACCCGCATCAAGATCTGCGGACTCACGCGCGAGGGCGACGTCGATGCCGCCGTGTCGGCTGGTGCCGACGCCATCGGCTTCGTGCTGTATGCCAGGAGCCCGCGTGCCGTGAGCCTGGCCCGGGCCCGGGTCCTGGCGTCTCGGCTGCCGCCCTTCGTCACGCCGGTGCTGCTGTTCGTGCATGCCGGCGCCGAAGAGCTGGCGCAAGCGCGCGTCGCGCTGCCTCAGTCGCTGTTCCAGTTCCATGGCGACGAAACGCCCGCCGACTGCGATGCCGCCGGTCAACCCTACATCCGTGCGGCCCGCATGGCCGCTGGTTTCGATTTGCTAGACTTTGCCTCTCGCTTCCCTCGGGCCCAGGCCCTGCTGCTCGACGCCCACGTCGACGGCTTCGGAGGCGGTGGAAAGGCTTTCGATTGGTCACTGATTCCACCAAGCGTGCACCGTCCGCTCGTTTTGTCTGGTGGGTTGAATCCGGCAAACGTGATCGATGGGGTGCTGCGCGTCCGGCCCTGGGCCGTTGACGTGAGCTCCGGCGTGGAAGAGGCCAAGGGCATCAAGGATGCCGGCCTGATGCGCCGGTTCTGCGACGCGGTTCGTCTTGCCGACGACCGTTTACGCACACCCTGAATCGAGAGACTCCCATGCTGAACTATCAACAACCCGATGCCCGCGGGCACTTCGGGCCCTACGGCGGCAGCTTCGTCGCCGAAACGCTCGTCCATGCGCTGCACGAACTCGAGGCGGCCTACGACAAGTACCGCCAGGACACGGAATTCCAGCGCGAGTTCAAGTACGAACTGGCCCACTTCGTCGGTCGCCCCAGCCCCATCTATCACGCTGCGCGCATCAGCCGTGAAGTGGGCGGTGCGCAGATCTATCTCAAGCGCGAGGACCTGAACCACACCGGCGCGCACAAGGTCAACAACACCATCGGTCAGGCCCTGCTCGCCAAGCGCATGGGCAAGCCGCGCGTCATCGCCGAGACCGGCGCCGGCCAGCACGGCGTGGCCACTGCCACCATCTGCGCCCGCTACGGCATGGAATGCGTGGTCTACATGGGCAGCGAAGACGTCAAGCGGCAGAGCCCCAATGTCTACCGCATGCATCTGCTGGGCGCCACCGTGGTGCCGGTGGAAAGCGGCAGCCGCACGCTGAAGGACGCGCTGAACGAGGCGCTGCGCGACTGGGTCACCAACGTCGAGAACACCTTCTACATCATCGGCACGGTGGCGGGGCCGCACCCTTACCCGATGATGGTGCGCGACTTCCAGAGCGTCATCGGCGAGGAATGCCTGACGCAGATGCCGGCGATGGCCGGGCGCCAGCCCGACGCGGTGATCGCCTGCGTGGGCGGCGGCAGCAACGCGATGGGCATCTTCTATCCCTACATCCCGCACGAAGGCACGCGGCTGATCGGCGTCGAGGCGGCAGGGCAGGGCCTGGACAGCGGCAAGCATGCGGCCTCGCTGTCGGCCGGTTCGCCGGGCGTGCTGCACGGCAACCGCACCTACCTGCTGCAGGACGACAACGGCCAGATCACCGAGACGCATTCTGTCTCAGCCGGCCTGGACTACCCCGGCGTGGGCCCGGAGCATGCCTATCTGAAGGACATCGGCCGCGCCGAATACGTCGCCATCACCGACGACGAAGCGCTGAAGGCCTTCCACCATCTGTGCCGCACCGAAGGCATCATTCCGGCACTGGAGTCCAGCCATGCAGTGGCCTACGCGATGAAGCTGGCGGCGACCATGCGGCCGGACCAGAGCCTGCTGGTGAACCTGTCGGGGCGTGGTGACAAGGACATCGGCACCGTGGCCGACCTGTCGGGGGCCGAATTCTTCTGCCGGCCGAGCTGCCGCGGGCAGACGGTCAAGGGCGGCAGCCACACCATCGAGGTGACACGATGAGCCGCATCGCGGCGGTGTTCGCCGCACTCCAGGCCGAGGGCCGCAAGGCGCTCATCCCTTACATCACCAGCGGCGATCCCTTCGCCGACGCCACGCCGGACATCATGCACGCGCTGGCCGAAGGTGGCGCCGACATCATCGAACTCGGTGTCCCCTTCTCCGATCCGATGGCCGATGGCCCGGTGATCCAGCAAGCTGGCGAACGCGCCCTGGCCCGCGGCATCGGGCTGGTCCAGGTGCTGGACATGGTGCGCAGCTTCCGTGCCAGCAACAAGGCCACACCTGTCGTGCTGATGGGTTACGCCAACCCCGTCGAGCGCTACGACCAGCGCCACGGTGTGGGCGCCTTCGTGAAGGACGCCGCCGCCGCGGGCGTCGACGGCGTGCTGGTGGTCGACTACCCGCCCGAAGAGTGCGAAGCGTTTGCAGCCAGCCTCAAGCAGGCCGGTCTCGACCTCATCTTCCTGCTGGCGCCCACCTCGACCGAGCAGCGCATGAAGGACGTCGGCCGCATTGCCACGGGCTACGTCTACTACGTGTCGCTGAAGGGCGTGACCGGGGCCGGCCATCTGGACACCGCGGCGGTGGCCGAGGCCGTGCCGCGCATCCGCAGGCACGTGAGCGTGCCGGTGGGCGTGGGCTTCGGCATCCGCGACGCTGCCACGGCGCAGGCTGTCGGCCGCGCTTCCGACGCCGTGGTGATCGGCTCGCGCCTCGTGCAGATCCTGCAGGCCGAGACCCGGGAAAGTGCTCCCGGCGCCGCGCGCGCCTTCATGGCCGATATCCGCAAGGCGCTCGACGCCATCGCGAAGGAGTAGACCGATGAGCTGGCTCGAAAAGCTGCTGCCGCCGAAGATGCAGCCCACCGATCCCACCGAGCGCCGCACGGTGCCCGAGGGTCTGTGGATCAAGTGCCCGTCCTGCGAGACGGTGCTCTACAAGACCGACCTCGAGCAGAACCTCAACGTCTGCCCGAAGTGCGACCACCACCACCGCATCAGCGCTCGCGCGCGGCTCGACGCCTTCCTCGACGCCGAGGGCCGGTATGAACTCGGTCAGGAGGTGCTGCCGGTCGACGCGCTGAAGTTCCGCGACAGCAAGAAGTACCCCGAACGCCTGAAGGCCGCTCTGGAGACCACTGGCGAGACCGACGCGCTGGTGGTCATCGGCGGCTCGGTGATGAGCGTGCCGCTGGTGGCGGCCTGCTTCGAGTTCGACTTCATGGGCGGCTCGATGGGCTCCGTGGTGGGCGAGCGCTTCGTGCGCGGCGTCGAGGCGGCCGTCGAGCAGAAGGTACCCTTTGTCAGCTTCACCGCCACCGGCGGCGCGCGCATGCAGGAAGGCCTGCTGAGCCTGCTGCAGATGGCCAAGACCAACGCCGCGCTGACGCACCTGGCCAAGGCCCGGCTGCCCTATGTCAGCGTGTTGACCGACCCGACGATGGGCGGCGTCTCGGCCAGCTTTGCATTCATGGGTGACGTGGTCATCGCCGAGCCCAAGGCGCTGATCGGCTTTGCCGGCCCGCGCGTCATCGAGAACACCGTGCGCGAGAAGCTGCCCGAAGGCTTCCAGCGTTCCGAGTTCCTGCTCGGCACGGGTGCGCTGGACATGATCATCGATCGTCGCCAGATGCGGCAGACCATTGCCAGCGTGCTGGCCATGCTGCAGCGGCAGAGCGCCGATGCGGTGAGTTGACGACCCCGGGGAATATGAGCCCCCACGCTCCGTACCGGTCGTGAACTGACGACCCCCACGCTCCCTCCCGGTCGCTGCGCCCCCGAGGGGGCTCCTGCAGCGGACCGGCAGAGCCGGATCCGCGCAGGCGGCTTGATCCGAAGACATCCTTGTACCGTGAAGACCCTTTCCGACTGGCTGGCGCATTGCGACGCCATGCATCCGACCTCGATGGACCTTTCGCTGGAGCGGACGGTCGAGGTCAAGCGTCGACTGGGCATCACGTTGTCGGTGCCGGTGATCACGGTGGCGGGCACCAACGGCAAGGGGTCGACCTGCGCGATGCTGGAGTCGATCGCGCGCCACGCGGGCTATCGCACGGGGCTGTACCAGAAGCCGGAGCTGGTGCACTTCGAAGAACGCTGCCGCGTGCTGGGCGAACCGGTGCAGGCCGCCGACCTGCTGCCGCACTTCGAGGCGGTGGAGCAGGCGCGCGGCGAGATCACGCTGACCAAGTTCGAGTTCACCACGCTGGCCATCGTGCGCCTGCTGTCCATGGCCGGGCTCGACCTGGTGATCCTGGAGGTGGGCCTGGGCGGCCGCTACGACTCGGTCAACGCCTTCGACACCGACTGCGCGGTCATCACGTCCATCGACCTCGACCACATGGAGTTTCTGGGCCCCGACCGCGAGAGCATCGGCCTGGAAAAGGCCCAGATCATGCGGCCCGGCAAGCCCGCCATCGTCAGCGACCCGGTGCCGCCGCAGACCGTGATCGACCATGGCCAGGGCATCGGTGCCGACCTCTGGCTGGTCGGTCGCGACTTCAACCACGCCGGTGACCGCCAGCAATGGAGCTGGAGCGGCCGCGGTCGCCGCTACACCGGCATGGCCTACCCGGCCTTGCGTGGTGCGAACCAGTTGCTCAATGCCGCCGGCGCCATCGCCGCGCTGGAGTCGCTGCGCGAACGCCTGCCCATCACCGCACAGGCCGTGCGCACCGGACTGGCCCTGGTCGAACTTCCCGGGCGCTTCCAGATCGTGCCCGGCCAGCCGACGCTGGTGCTGGACGTGGCGCACAACCCGCAGTCGGTGTCGGCGCTGGCCATCAACCTCGATGCGATGGGCTTCTACCCGCGCACGCACGCCGTGTTCGGCGCGATGGCCGACAAGGACATCCCGGCGCTGCTGGCGCGCATGCAGGTGCTGGTCGACGAATGGCATTTCTGCGACCTGCCCACCGGCCGTGCCGCCAAGGCTGCCGACCTGCTGGCCATGGCACCCGCCGCGCCTGCCGGCCGGACCATCGGCCTGCACGGCCACGCATCGCCGGCCGACGCCCTGGCTGCGGCAGTGGCCGGTGCGGACCCAGCCGATAGAATCGTCGTCTTCGGCTCTTTCTACACCGTGGGCGGCGTGCTGAAGGACGGCCTGCCGCGCCTGACGGCCCGCCACGTCGGCTGATCCTCGATCGGCCGGCGCCCCACCGGCCGTCCCGGGCCCCGCGGGCGTGCCGCCTACAGCCCACCCGACAGCCATCGAATGCCCTTGCCGTTCTTCCAGCGCTCCAAGACCGTGGTCGCCGCACCTGAGGCCGGCCCGGCCGCCTCGGGCGACGACGGCACGGCCGTGCAGGCTGCTCGCACCCGGGCCAGGCGCAGGCTCATCGGCGCCGTCGTGCTGCTGGCCGCTGGCGTCATCGGATTCCCGGTGCTCTTCGAAACCCAGCCCAGACCCCTGCCGGTCGACATCCCGATCCAGGTCACGGCGTCGGGGTCCGTCGGCCTTGCGTCGGCACCGTCGGCTTCGGCCCGGTCCGGCGGCCAGCCGGTCCTGCCGCCTCCTGCCGACGCCGGCAACGAGCTGCCCGGCGGCGGGACCCCGTCCCCCGGCGCCGCAGCGACCTCCGCGTCGCCCACCACGGCAGTCGCCTCGGCCCCTGTCGCGGAAGCTGCGCGCGTCGCCGCGGCGTCGGCCCCGGCCAGGCCCGTGGTGGCG
>JALHMT010000098.1 GCA_022843905.1 Rubrivivax sp. | reverse complement strand
CAGCCCCCGCTCGGCGGCTGGTGGGGCGGGCTGGCGCTGCTGCTGGTGATCTTCCTGCCGGCCTTCCTGCTGGTGGCGGGTGCGCTGCCGTTCTGGGAACTGCTGCGCCAGCGCGATGGTGTGCAGCGTGCCATGGGCGGCATCAACGCCGCCGTGGTGGGCGTGCTCGCGGCGGCCTTGTACGACCCCGTGTGGACCAGCGCGATCCATTCGCGCGCCGACTTCGGCCTGGCTCTGGCCGCCTTCGGTCTGCTCGTCTATGGCCGCCTGTCGCCCGTGTGGGTGGTGGCGCTGGCGGCGGCGGCCGGGTGGTGGTTGGGCGCTTGACCTCGGCCTTGCAAGAGGTCAGGCCGCCCGCGGCCAGGGGTGCACGGTCCGGCCGGGCGTCGCCGCCAGCAGGCGCTCCAGTTCCGGCAACACCTGCCGGGCATGGCGACGTCCGAGCTCCACCAGATCGGGCATGGCTTCGGTCTCGAACAGGCCGACGCGGCGCTCCAGCGCCGGCAGCAGCGTGATGCGGCCCGGCCCGGCATGGGCGGCGATGCGCGCCTGCATCAGGTTGTTCGACAGCGTCGCCGTGACGCGCGTGGCCAGCCGCGTCGGGCCGGTCACCGAACGCGGGCTGGGCACCTCGAAGCCCATCGCCAGCACCACCCGCGCGTGTGCGGCTGCACCCACGGGCAGGGGGTCGCTCAGGCTGCCGTCGACCAGCAGTCGATCGTCGACGCATTGCGGTGCGAACAGGAAGGGCAGCGCGATGGACGCCCGCAGCGCGTCACGCACCCGGCCGTGCTGCAGCAGCACCTGCTCGCCGCTGGCAGCGTCGGTCGCGTTGACCACCAGCGGAGTGGTCAGGGACGCGAACGCCGTGTCGCCGAAGGCCTGCTGCAGACGTTGATTGATGCGTCTGTCGTCACGCAGCGCGAAGGTGTCGCCGAAGCGCCGGGCGGCCGCGCCCCGGGCGGCGGCCCAGGGCGACAGACCCAGGTCCAGCCAGGCACGCGGGCGGCGCTGGCTCGTGAGGTCGCGCGACCACAGCGTCAGGGCCAGACGCTGCGCCTCTGCAGCCCGATGGCCTGCAGCGATCAGGGCGCCGAACATGGCGCCGGCGCTGCAGCCGACGATGAGATCCGGGCGGATGCCGGCCGACTCCAGCACCTCGACCATGCCCAGTGCGGCCACGCTCTTCACGCCGCCACTGCCCAGCACCAGGGCCAGCCTGGGCGTGTCGCAAGTCGTGCTGCTCATCGTGCCACTCCCGCTGCACGGCACGAACGTTCCTGAACTTCGAGGCCGGCGAACAACGGTGCGTTGAAGCCCGTCCGCTCGGGTGAACGAAAAGCGGGCAACCTGCTGCCCCGGGCCCAACGTGGCAAGGGCCGCAGCGCCAGCCGCACGCGCAGCACGCCAGGCTCGTCGGGATCTTCATCGATGACCGTGCCCAGGCGAAGCATCAGCCTGACCATGGGCCCGTTGTCCGGCAGCACGCTGGCGTGCAACTCCGTCAGCCCGGCAGCGCGGGCGCTCTGGACGAGGGCCGCCATCAGGCGCGGCCCGATGCCGCGGCCTTGATGGCGATCGGCCACCACGAGGGCGAACTCGGCCCGTCCCGGTGCGTCGAGGTGCCAGCCGGCATGTCCGACCACGGTGTCGTCGGCGCCCTGCCGCAGCACGGCCACGCGGGTCTGCACCCGGCCGGGATCGCGGTCGCCGAGTTCGCAGAGCTGATTGATGCGAGCGCGCGACAAGCCGTTGAACGCACAGTGGAAGCGTTGACGGAGGGTGTCGTTGCCCAGCGCCCGGTAGAAGTTCTCGATGGCCTGGGCATCGCCAGCGCGGGGCGCGCGGATGGGCACCCGCCGCAGCCGCGCTGCAAAGGCCGGCAACCAGGGAGACAAGACATTCAGGCTGAAGATCAGCGGCATGACAACTCCTTTGTCGTTCATGTCGCCATGCTGCGGGTCGCGCGCGCTGCTGCCATCGGTCGGCCTGCCCAGAATTGGCGTCGGGCCCTGCCCATTTTTCCGGTCTGGCTTGCGCTCCCCCGGGCTTCGTGTGGTGGGTCACCCCCCTGCTTCGGTGGGTGGCGTCATGGGGTCGCCGAGCAGACGGCTCAGCAGCTGAACGTGAACCTGCAGTTCCGCCGCGACCTGCAGGCGCCGGGCCTCGTCCAACCGCGACCCGATGGCCGCCACGCTGATCGCAGCGGTGGGCGCGAGCGCCGGGATGGCCACGCCGACCGCCGCTGTGCCGGGGAATACCGCCGAATCGAGATAGGCGAAGCCCCGCTCCCGCCCTTCGGCCACGGCCGCACGCACGAGGTTGGCGCTGAGCGTCGACATCTTGGGGTAACGGTCGGCCAGGGCCTCGATGATCTCGTCGGCCTCGGCCGCGGGCAGGGCACAGAGGATGGCCAACCCCCCGGCGCCCACGCCCAGCGGACGGCGGATGCCGACGTCCAGCGTCAACGCCTTGATGGGAAATTCACCGAGCGCCCGCGCCGAGCACACGGCTTCCAGGCCGCGCCGCTCGCTCAGGTACACGGTGTCCTGCGTGCGTTCGGCCAGCGAGGCCAGGGTGTCTTCGCAGCGCTGGGCCAGATGAAAGCGCGGGCGGGCCAGCAGCCCCAGTTCGTACAGCAGCGGGCCCAGCGCGTACTTGCGGGTCAACGGGTGACGCTCGACCATGCCTTCCTTCTCCAGGCGCTGCAGCATGCGAAAGCAGGTGGAACTGGGCAGGCCGGTGGCGGCCGTGACGTCGCCCAGCCGCATGCCGCTGCGTCCGCGCGAGGCCACCACGCGCAGCAGGTGCACCACGCGCTCGATGCTCTGCGTGCCGCTGGGCGGCGCCGCGTCGGTTTCGCGGCCGGTCATTTGTTGCTGCCGCCCGCAGGGGTCCATGGACCAGCATCGCTCTGCCACGATGTGGCAAACCTTCGGGTTTGCGAGGAACCTCTGCCGCAGGACATGGCATTCAATGACCCTGGATCTCCAACGTTCAGTTTTCCCACGATGTAGAAATGCTAACAGCCCGTTTGCCCCAGACGATGACCGAGAAGATCCTCGCCCGCGCCAGCGGTCGGGCCTTCGTGCAGCCTGGCGACGAGATCGAGGCGCACCCCGACTTCGTCATCAGCTACGACTTCCCCGGCTACACCGACGTCTTCTTCCGAGAGGCCCGGGAGGACTTCGGCGTCGACAAGGTCGAGCGTCCCGAGCGCTTCGTGCTGTTCATCGACCACATGGTGCCGGCCGCCACGCCCAAGGAAGAGGAACTGCACCGCATCACCCGCAGCTGGGGCGCGGCGCAGGGCGTACCGGTGCACGAGCGCAAGGGCATCGGCCACCAGGTCTCGGCCGAACTGGGCTATGCCACGCCGGGCGCCTTCGTCGTTCACTTCGACGGCCACGTCAGCCAGCTCGGCGCCTTCGGCACCTATGCCTTCGGCGCACGCAAGGGCGTGCTCGAAGCCTATGTGTCGCCGACACTGGCGATGACCGTGCCGGCCACGGTGAAGATCGTCGTCACCGGCCAGTTGCAGCCGGGCGTGATGGCGCGCGACGTGTTCCACCACCTGGTGCGCGTGATGGGGCCGTCGTCCTGCGCCTTCAAGGCGGTGGAACTGGCCGGGCCGGTGATCGAGGCCATGAGCATCGAAGGCCGGCAGACGGTCTGCGGTCAGGCCATGTTCCTCGGCGCGAACACCATGCTGATCGCCCCGGATGCGCGCACACTGGCCTACACCCAGGGGCGGTCCAGGATCGACCTGGCGCCGGTGTACCCCGATGAAGACGCCGTCTACGAGCGCGTGGTCACGGTGGACGTCACCGACCTTCAACCCATCGTGGTGGTGCCGCCCAGCCCGGCCAACACGCGTGACCTGACCGACCACCTGGGCCTGGAAGTGCACAGCGGCTATCTCGGCTCCTGTGCCAGCGGCCGCCTCGAAGACCTGCGCGCGGCGGCCGACGTGCTGCGCGGACGCCAGGTCAAGCCCGGCTTCCAGCTTCACGTCGTGCCCACCTCGCAGGCCATCATGGCGCAGGCGGCGCGCGAAGGGCTCATCGAATGTCTGGTGGAAGCCGGCGCCTTCATCAGCTCGCCCACCTGCGACTACTGTTACGGACGCATCGCGACCATGGCCGACGGCCAGCGCGCCGTCTCCACCGGCACGCTGAACACGCCGGGCCGCATGGGCAGCGTGGACAGCGAGATCTACATCTGCAATGCCGCCGTGGTGGCGGCATCGGCCATCGAAGGGCGCATCGCCGACCCGCGGCCCTATCTGAAGAGCGCGGGGGTGGTCTCGTGAGTCTGCCGAACCTGAAGGGCCGCGTCGCCTGGGTCTTCGACGAGGACGACTACGACATCGACCTCATCGTGGGCGTGCGCAACATCAAGATCACCGACGTGAAGGAGCTCGCCGCCCTGGCGATGGCCGACCGCGACCCGGGCTTCGCGGCCACGGTCCGCAAAGGCGACCTGCTGGTCGGTGCGCGCAACTTCGGCTACGGCCATCCGCATTACCCGGCGATGCGCGCGATGCGCCACCTGGGCATCGCCGGCGTGGTGGCCGAGTCCTTCTCGCCCGGCTTCTTCCGCGGCGAGATCAGCATGGGCTTCCCGCTGGTCACCTGCCCCGGCATCCTGGCCGCCGCGCAGCGCGGTGACCCGATCGAGGTCGACTGGGCCGCCGGCGTCGTGCGTCTGCCCGGTCGCGACAGCACGCTGCCGCTGCAGCCCCTGGGCTCCGCCGAGCGCCAGACCCTGGAGGCGGGCGGCCTCATCCCCTACCTCCAACGGCGCCTCAAGCGCAGTGCAGGAGCACCCACATGAACGAACAACGTCAGCGGCTGAAGCAGCGCCTGGCCAGCGGCTCGACCGTCTGGTTCGCCGGCGCCCAGGATGCCTTGTCGGCCCTGCTGGTGGACCAGTCGGCCTTCGACGGCGTGTTCACCACCGGCTTCGGCATCTCGGCGTCGCTGCTGGGCCAGCCCGACATGGAGCTGTACACGCTGAGCGAGAACCTGGGCGTGGTCGACCACATCGCCAACGTCGTGAGCAAGCCGATCTTTGCCGATGCCGACACAGGCTACGGCAACGTGCTCAACACGCAGCGCACCGTGCGGGCCTTCGAGAAGGCCGGCGTGGCGGCGCTGTCCATCGAAGACCAGGTGAGCCCCAAGCGCTGCCCGGCGGCGGCCACGGCCTCGATCACCTTGCCGCTGGCCGAGGCGGTGGCCAAGATCCACGCTGCGGTGGACGCGCGCCGCGACCCCGATCTGCTGATCGTGGCGCGCACCGACGTGATGGACGCGCAGGAAGCGCTGGACCGCGCCGCACATTACGCCGAAGCCGGGGCCGACCTGATCCAGCCCATCTCGCGCACCTTCAGCAGCTACGACGATCTGGTACGGCTGCGCGAGACCTGCGGCCGGCCGCTGTCGCTGCAGCTGATGGAAGGCACCTGGATGGCGGCGCTGAACCGCGCGCAGATCGAATCGGTGGCCGGCTTCGCCACCTACCCGATCGTGAGCCTCCTGACCGTCGTGCAGGCCTTGCGCAACAACCTCGAAGCGCTGGCCGCGCGACGCGGCGAGCCGATGGGCGAACTGCCCTGCCCCCGCGCCACGATGGCCGACTTCAAGCACCTCATCGGCTGGCACGAGCTGGAGCAGCGCCAGGCGCACTACGAACTGGGCAGCACGTCCGGCAAGCGCTGAGGTCTCGTGACCGACAACAGCGACCCTTCCCACCCCACAACACCAGGAGACCCTCCATGTCCATGACCCGCCGCCTTGCCGGCCTCACCCTGATCGGCTCGGCCCTGATCGCCGCCATGCCGGTGCTGGCGCAGACCGCCGCATTCCCGAACAAGCCGATGCGCATCATCGTGCCCTACCCGGCCGGCGGCGCGACCGACGTCTCTGCGCGCCTGGTGGCGCAGCGCCTGCAGGAAGAGCTGAAGCAGAACGTCATCGTCGAGAACCGCCCGGGCGCCAGCGGCAACCTGGGCATGGTCACCCTGCTGCAGAGCCCCGCCGACGGCCACACGCTGGCCATGAGCCTGACCGGCATGCTGTCGATCAACCCCACCACCTACAGCAAGGCCGGCTTCACCGCGGCCGACGTCGCCCCCGTGGCGCGCGTGATGCTGGCGCCGCTGGTCCTGGTGGTGCCGCTCGACTCGCCCTGGAAGACGGTGCAGGACCTGGTGACCGCCGGCAAGGCCGCGGGCAAGGGCGGCCTGCCCTACGGCTCCACCGGTGCCGGCGGCATCTCGCACGTGGCCTCGGAACTGGTCAACGCGGCGGCCGACGGCAACTACACCCATGTGCCCTACAAGGGCGGCGCGCCGCTGGTACAGGCCCTGCTGACCAGCGAGGTGCGCTGGGGCCTGCTGGGCACGGCCGACGCACGTGCGCAGATCCAGGCCGGCAAGCTGAAGGCCCTGGGCCAGTTGCGCGCCACGCGCTCCGAGCTGTGGCCCGATCTGCCGACCCTGACCGAACAGGGACTGCGCGGCGGCGTCGACTTCGACATGTGGTTCGGCCTGGTGGCGCCCGCCAAGACGCCGCCGGCGGTGGTGGCCATGCTGAACCAGAAGGTGGCGCAGATCGTGGCCGAGCCCGAGTTCCGTCGCCGCCTGAGCGAACTGGGCGGCGTGTCGCCCACCAGCGGCAACACCATCGAAGCCTTCAACGAAGTCATCCAGCGCGAGCTGGCGGTGCTGCCCAAGAAGGCCGTGGAGCTGGGTTTGAAGCTCGACTGAGCCGGGGTGCCCGCCAGGGTCGCGGCCCCTGCGTCGCGTGGGATGTCGACGGCCTGGCGCGACAGGAATACGCGATGCGGCTTGCCCATCTTCATGCGCTCGGCAGGGAGACGTCCCCCTGCGTGGCGTCGAGGTCGAACTCGGGCCAGTTCGAGCGCAGCAGTTCGGTCTGGCGGGTCATCGTGAGCAACAGCGGCTTGCTCGCCGCGATCGACGCGGTGGGCCCACCTTGCCCGTCGAGCTTGCCGAGCTCCGTCTCTGGGCAATGGCAAGAAGCAGCCCGCGACGCGAGAAGACAAAACCCCAGTCGAATCAACGATCCGGGGCTTTTGGTGGGCCTACCTGGGACATCCGAAGACGCCCCGGGACGTCGTCAAGTGTTCGATCATCCTTTGCCAATCGGTCACTCAGCCAGCATTCATGGGGCGACCGCTGTAAAGGATCTCAGCGTGGCTCGATCGGTGGCCCCGTTGGTTGCCATGCCATGAACGGCGCTCGCTGACCCAGCCCGCGCAGGACGTTCACGACGCCCCTCACGCCTGCCGCCGAACACTTGCGCGGCAACCTGCTGATTCGCCAGGCTCCGCATGGCGCCTGCTTGCGGGCGAGCCGCGCGGTGACACCCGGCACACGGACGTGTTCAGCGTGCGCAGGCTCGCCAGGAAGCTGTACGACGACCTCGCCTTCCGCGTTCAGGCTGCCGGCAACTGCCCCCGCGCACCGCAGTTTCCGCGAGTTTCGATCCGTCCAGCCGAAGGACTTTTCGGCGTTGTTCGTGCAGATGGTGTGCCTTGCCCGCGAGCCAGGGCTGATCAACTCGGGCACGATCGCGGTGAATGGCGCCAAGGTGAAGACCATCAGCCAAGGCCAGATCCGCAAGGTCAAGGACGAACTCAAGGCGCAGGTCGACGCCCCGCTCCAGCGGGCGCCGCAGGTCGACGAAGCCGAGAAGAACGAACGCGAGTTGACCACTCCGGCCTAGATCGCCTGGCACGAGCCGCGTTCCGCGGCCATCAGCACCGTATGGCGGCACTTTGAGAAGCGCCAGCGCGAGGCCGATTTGACGCGCGGCTGCGACTCCGACGAGCAGGCGCGAGTGCGGGCAAGGCGGAACCACCGCATCTGAAGGCTCGCGCCACCTCGGCCGATTGCCTCAGACGGCTGCCACCCGTCCGCCGCACGCATTCCTAGGACTTTGACACCTCGCCGCGCAACCAATCTGCGAACCTCTCGACCCGTTCCCACTGCGCGTGGGCCCGAGGGTAGACCATGTGATGCGCGCGTACGGGCAAACCTTTGCCATCCTCGAAGACCGGCACCAGATCGCCCCGCCGCAAGGCGCCTTCAGCCGTCCGGTTGCTGTCCAACGCAATGCCAAGCCCCTGAATGGCCGCGTCGAGCACCATCGAGGTCCTATCGAAAGAGAGGACATAGCTGCTTGGGCTGATGGGAACGCCATGCGCAGAAAACCAGTGCGACCACTGCACCAGAGTGAGCTCCGATTGAATCAAGTCCTGCTTGGCCAAGTCCGCCGGAGACCGTATGTCAAGGCAGGACTTCAGCCGAGGGCTGATCAACGGAAGGATCTCCTCGGAGAAGACTGACTCCACGTGCAAGTCACGCCCCTGGATCGCACCATAGCGGATGTCGACGTCCGCCTCACCGCGCGAAAAGTCGGCATTGCCGTGCGAGGCCTTCAGGTGAATGCGAATGTTCGGGTGCTGCTCACGAAAGAGAGGTAGCCGGGGCATCAGCCACAGGCTAGCGAAGGACGGCACGGAGTGGATCCGCAGGACCTCGGCTGTGTCGCCCGAGCGCACACCCTGGGCCGCGGCGGCAAGCGACGTGAGAGCACCAGCGATGTCCCGCTGGAAACGCTCGCCATGGATCGTCAACGTCATCCCGCGGGGCGATCGTTCGAGCAGGCGCCGGCCGACGAACGACTCGAGGTTGGCGAGTTGATGGCTCACCGCAGACACCGTCAGGTTGAGTTCCTCGGATGCCTTGCTCACGCTGCCCAGCCGAGCGACCGCGTCGAATGCCAGGATGCCCTTGAAGGGCGGAAGCTGCATAGGGTTTGACCGGATGAGACCAATTTTCAAGCAGGCTTGAACTATAGGTTCTTGTTGCACGAGGGTCACGACCAAAGAATGCCTGCCATCACGTCGCAGGAGTGGCCCACATGCAAGTTCGTCATCGCCTTCGCCCAGGATCTTTTGCACCGGGCAAGCCGTGAGCGCCGGCGCAGTGGTCACCGCGGACCGATCAGCTCTGCTGGCGCGCTTGGCCGCGAACGCCTACCGCATCCGTCGCTACGCGGTGCGCATGGGCGAGGTCCAGGGCCAGGGATACATCGGACAGGCCCTCGGGTGGGCTGACGTTCTGGCCGTGGCCTATGGGCATGCCCTGAACTTCCGCCCCGACGACCCCAAATGGGAAGGAAGAGACCGATTCCTGCTGTCTCATGGGCACTACGCCATTGCGCTATATGCGGCGCTGATCGACGCCAGGATCATTCCAGAACATGAACTGCAGACCTACGGCAGCGACGACAGCCGTCTGCCCATGTCGGGCATGGCGACGTACACCCCCGGCATGGAAATCTCGGGCGGGTCGCTGGGGCAAGGCCTTCCGATCGCAGTGGGTATGGCACTCGCGTTGAAGCACAAGAAGAACCCGGCGTTCATCTACAACTCGATGTCGGACGGCGAACTCGATGAGGGTTCGACCTGGGAAGCCGTGATGTCCGCGGCCCATCACGGCCTGGACAACTTGATCTGCCTGGTGGACATCAACAACCAGCAGGCCGACGGCCCGTCCGGCAAGGTGATGGGGTTCGAACCGCTGGGTGACAAGTGGACTGCGTTCGGCTGGCATGTCCAGCGGGTGGATGGCAATGATCTCCCTGCGGTGCTCCAGGCCTTCGACTGCGCGCGAAGCCTCCGCGGACCGAAGCCACGCGTGATCCTGTTCGACACCTTGATGGGAAAGGGCGTGCCTTTCCTCGAGCAACGTGACAAGAACCACTTCATCCGCGTCGACCCGCCGGAGTGGCAGCTGGCACTGCGCATCCTCGACCTTGCGCAACCCGAAGAGGTGGCGCCGTGACCGCCGCAGCACAGAAACCCCGCCTCACCACGTCGGCGATGATCGCGTCGATCGCCGCCGAGGGACAACGCGTCCAGGCCGCGCCATTTGGCAAGGCACTTGTCGAGCTGGCGGCAAAGCGGCCCGAAGTCGTCGGCTTGACCGCCGACCTGGCCAAGTACACCGACCTGCACCTGTTCGCGCAGGCTTACCCCGAGCGCTTCCACCAGATGGGGATGGCCGAGCAGCTGCTGATGGCGGCCGCAGGTGGCATGGCCAAGGAAGGCCTGATCCCGTTCGCCACGACCTATGCCGTGTTCGGCACACGGCGCGCCTACGACTTCATCCATCAGGTGATTGCCGAGGAGAAGCTCAACGTCAAGCTGTGCTGCGCACTGCCCGGCCTCACAACGGGTTACGGCCCCAGCCATCAGGCGACCGAGGACATGGCCATGATGCGCGGCATCCCGGGCATGACGATCGTCGACCCCTGTGACGCGCTCGATATCGAGCAGGCCGTGCCCCAGATCGCCGATCACGATGGCCCGGTGTACATGCGCCTGCTGCGCGGCAACGTGCCGCTGGTGCTCGACGAGGTGGTCGGCTACCGCTTCGAACTGGGCAAGGCCAAGGTGCTGCGCGAAGGCGATGACGTGCTCATCATCTCCAGCGGCATCATGACCATGCGTGCACTCGAAGCGGCCCAAGTCCTCGCCGGCGACAAGATCTCCGTGGCCGTGCTGCACTCGCCGACGGTCAAGCCTCTGGACGAAGCGGCCATCTTGGCAGCGGCGAAGTCCCGCCACCGCCTGGTCGTGGTGGCCGAAAACCATTCCGTGATCGGCGGGCTCGGCGAGAGCGTGGCCAGTGCCCTGATGCGCCATCGTGTCCAGCCCGCCGGCTTCCAACTGGCGGGTCTGCCGGACGCCTTCCTCGACGCCGGTGCCCTGCCGACTCTGCATGACCGGTACGGGATATCGACCAACGAACTGGTCAAGTCGATCAAGAAGTGGATATGACCATGACCCCC
This sequence comes from Rubrivivax sp., assembly GCA_022843905.1. Classification (GTDB taxonomy): domain Bacteria; phylum Pseudomonadota; class Gammaproteobacteria; order Burkholderiales; family Burkholderiaceae_C; genus Rubrivivax. Next base: position 5,943 of record JALHMT010000098.1, on the reverse strand, counting down.
CGAACCTGCGTTGGATTGATTGGCCTCGGAGCGATGGGTCGCGGAGCCGCTACCAATCTGCTCGCCAAAGGCTTCGACGTGGTCGGCTTCGACGTGCGCGCCGAAGCCCTCGATTGGCTACAGGAGCAAGGCGGTACTGCAGCAGCTTCGCTCCGAGAACTGGCGACGCGTACCCGCATCGTCATCAGCTTCGTGGTCAATTCGCAGCAGACCGAATCCGTGCTCTACGGCGAAGGCGGTCTGGTCGGTGGCCTGCCCGCCGGCGCTGTCGTGATCGTCTGCAGCACGATGGATCCGGCCTATGTGCAAGACCTTGCCGAACGGCTGGCGCGAGATTCGGTCCACCTGGTCGACGCTCCGGTGACCGGTGGCGCCGCCGGCGCCGCCAAGGGCACGCTGACGATCATGGGGTCGGGCGTCACCGAGGCCTTCGACGAGGCACGGCCCGTGTTGGAGGCATTCGGCTCGCGTGTCTACAACCTCGGGGCCGCTGGTGCCGGGGCTCGGATGAAGGTCCTCAATCAACTGCTGTGCGGGGTGCATCTGGCGGTGGCCGGCGAGGCCATCGCCCTGGCCCGGCATCAGGGCCTGCCGCTCGCCATGACCCTCGAGATCCTTGGCAGCGGTGCAGCCGGCAGTTGGATGCTGGCCGATCGGGGGCCGCGCATGGTGAGCGAGCGTTTCGACGAGGTCACGTCCGCCATCGACATCTTCGTCAAGGACATGTCGCTGGTGCTGGATGCGACCCGCGAGGCGCGATTTGCTGCACCGCTCGCGCATGCCGCGTACCTGTCGTTCATCCAGGCCACGGCACGCGGACTGGGCGCCAAGGACGATGCGGCGGTGACAACCAACTACCACCTGGAGAAGGGGGCCCTATGAGCGCAACACAGAGCCACTACGCCGACCTCGGCGACGGGCTGGTCCACTACCTCACCGCCGGCCAGGGCGAACCTCTCGTTCTGCTGCACGGGATACCGCAAACGTCCTACGAGTGGCGCTACGTCATCCCGTTGCTGGCCGACCGCTTCCGGATCATCGCCCCCGACCTTCGCGGCCTGGGCGACAGTTCACGCGCGACACACGGCTTCGACAAGAAGACCGTCGCTGCCGACGTGTGGCGACTCGTCCACGATCATCTGAAGGTCGACAGCTTCTTCCTCGTGGGCCACGACTGGGGCGGTCCGGCGGCGTTTGCGCTGACCTGCGCCCATCAGGACGCCGTGCGCCGGCTCGCCATCCTCGACGTGCCCATTCCTGGCGACGGTGCCGACTTCTCGCAGAACGGTCGGCGTTGGCACCACCCGCTGTTCCGGACGCCGCACCTCCCCGAAGCGCTGCTGCACGACCGCGAGCACATCTTCTTCGACTGGTTGTTCGACAACTACAGCTACCTGCCGAACACCATCACCCGGGCAGACCGCGAAGAGTACCTGCGGACCTACCGCAAGCCCGGCGCCATGAGTGCATTGTTCGGCTACTACCGCGCCACCGGACAGGACGCCGAGGACAACCAGGCCTGGCTGGCAGCAAATGGAAGGCTGCGCACACCCGTGCTGGCGCTCGGTGGCGACAAGGCCTTCGGCCGCGGCATGGACACCATCCATTCCTTGCAGCGCGTGGCCGAGAACGTGCAGGGCGGCCTGGTGCCCAACAGCGGGCACTGGGTGACCGAGGAGCAGCCCGAATTCATCGCTGCCGAGTTGCGAAGGTTCTTCCTGGAGGAGACGCGCTGATCGCGCCGATCCTCGATTCCGACATCCACAAACCCAAACGGAGACAGCTCATGAGTATCAGTCGTCGTCAAGTCGTCAAAGCTTCCCTGGCCACGGGCAGCGGCCTTGCCTTCCCCTCCATCGTGTTCGGGCAAGCGCAGTTCAAGATGAAGTTTGCGAACATCATGCCGCCGGACCACCCGGTGAACGTGCGCATGCGCGAAGCCAGCGCCACGATCAAGGAAAAGACCAACGGGCAGGTGGAGATCCAGGTGTTCCCGGCCAGCCAGCTCGGCAGCGACGCGGACATGCTGTCGCAGCTGCGCTCCGGTGGCATCGACTTCTTCATGAACTCCGGTCTGATCCTGTCCTCGCTGGTTCCTGTGGCGGCGATCAACGGCGTCGGCTTCGCCTTTCCCGACTACGCCTCGGTCTGGAAGGCCATGGACGGAGCGCTGGGCAAACACGTCGCCGGCGCCATCGAAAAGGCCGGTCTCGTTGCGTTCGACAGGGTGTGGGACAACGGCTTCCGGCAGACGTTGTCCGCCACAAAGCCTATCCGCACGCCAGCAGACCTCACGGGGTTCAAGATCCGCGTCCCGCCGAGCCCGCTGTGGACCGCGCTCTTCAAGGACCTGGGCGCGTCGCCCGTGACGATTCCCTGGGGCGAGACGTACACCGCGCTGCAGACCAGGGTGGCCGACGGCTTGGAGAATCCGCTTGCCGGCATCTACTTCGCGAAGATGCACGAGGTCGGCAAATTCCTGTCCAACACCAACCACATGTGGGATGGCTTCTGGTTCGTCGCCAACCGCCGCTCGTTCCAGGCTCTGCCCGCATCTGCCCAGGACATCGTCCGCCAGACGGTCAACGCTGCAGCGCTGAAGGAACGCGAGGACGTGGAGCGCCTCAACCAGGAACTGCGCACCAACATCGGCAGGTCCGTCGAGTTCGTGAATGTCGATCCGGCTGCGTTCCGCAAGCGTCTGCAGGAGGCCGGCTTCTACACCGAGTGGAAGAAGCGCTTTGGCGACGAGGCCTGGGGGCTGCTGGAATCGACCACCGGCAAACTGGCCTGAGAGCCTGAGAGTCTTTCGTTCACGCCCGAAAAACTCCCAGGCTCTGAGTCGGCGTCAGCGCCTGGGAACACCTTCCCAGGCCTTCTGTCCAATGCGCGAGCGCCGCCCGTCGGCCCTCGGGGAGCCCCCGTGTCCAGCACTCCCATCAAGTTCGATGTCGACAGTCCGGTTGGCGACCCTGCCGCAGAAGCGGGTTACCACCCGTCGTACAAGGCGTCGCGTTGGATGTTTCCGATCGAGGTCATTGCTGCAACCTTGATGGCCACGATCGTGGTGCTTTTGCTGGTGTCGGTGGTGACGCGGTACTTTCTTGCGACACCGATCATCTGGATCGAAGAGGTCATCGGGACGGCTTTTGTGTGGCTAGCCATGCTTGGTGCCACCATCGCGATGCACCGGAACGAACACCTGCGGCTGACGCTGTTCCTTCGCATGCTTCCCGAGCGGCTCCGGATGGCCGTTTACGCGCTGGGGCTCGCATCGATGGCGGCCTTTCTTGTGGCCGTGATCGGACCGGCCTACGAGTACGCGCGGGATGAATGGGTGATACGCACGCCCACTCTCGAGATTCCCAGTACCTTCCGAGTCTCGGCAATGCTCTTCGGGCTCGTGGCGATGCTGGTCATCCTTGTGTTGCATGCGCTACGCACGGTCCCAAAACGGCAGTTGCTCGTTTCAATCGTCATCGTCGGTGCGGTGGCCGGCGTGCTGTGGTGGCTCTCACCGCAGTTCCAGAAACTGCCCACCGGCGCGAACCTCGGCATCTTCCTTGCGTTCCTGGTGGCCCTTTTTCTGGCCGCTGGCGTGCCGATCGGCTTCTGTTTTGGACTGGGCACCCTGTCCTTCCTTGCGTTCGCCTCGAACGCACCGCTGATGGTGATCGTCTCGCGCATGGACGAGGGCATGTCCGGCATCATCCTCGTGTCGATACCGGTGTTTGTCCTGCTCGGCTGCGTGCTGGATGCCACCGGCATGGGCAAGGCCATCGTCGACTTCCTGAGTTCGCTGGTCGGGCACATCAAGGCCGGCCTGTCCTACGTGCTGCTGGGCTCGCTGTTCATCGTGTCCGGCATCTCCGGATCAAAGACCTCGGACATGGCGACGGTCGCGCCTGCGCTGTTCCCGGAGATGGAGCGCCGCGGCTACAAGCGCCCCGACATGGTGGCCATGCTCGCCACCGGCGCGGCGATGGCAGACACCGTTCCACCCAGCATCGTGCTGATCGTGCTGGGCGCCGTTGCCGGTGTGTCGATCGCCGGGCTGTTCCAGAGTGGCTTCGTGATCGCGATGGTGCTTCTGATCACCCTGCTCGTGCTCGCGCGCTGGCGCGCCCGCAACGAGGACATGAGCAACGTCCGTCGACCGACCGCACGTGCGATCGGAATGTTCCTGCTCATCGCCAGTCCTGCCCTGATACTGCCGTTTCTCATCCGCAGTGCCGTCGGTGGCGGCATGGCCACGGCCACCGAGGTGTCGTCCATCGCGGTCCTGTACGCCATGATCATCGGTCACCTGCTGTACGGTGGCCTGAGAGTCCGCAAGTTGTACGACATGCTGGTGGAGACGGCGTCGCTGTCCGGCGCCATCCTGCTCATCCTCGGCACGGCCTCCGGCATGTCGTGGGCCGTGACCCAAAGTGGGGTCATCCAGAACCTTACCGACGCTTTGATCGCCATGCCCGGCGGCGCCATTGCCTTCATGGCGATGTCGGTGGTCATTTTCGTGGTCCTGGGCTGCCTGCTGGAAGGCCTGCCGGCCGTTCTGTTGCTGGCGCCGATCATGTACCCCATCGCACGCACGCTGGGCATCCACGACATCCACTATGGCATGGTGATCGTCTGTTCCATGAACGTCGGCTACATGACGCCGCCGGTCGGCATCGGCATATACATCGCCGCCCGCATTGGCGGAACCTCGCCAGATGAAGCCACGAAAGCGATCTGGCCCTACTTGGGTGCGCTGCTGGTCGGCATCGTCGTGATTGCCGCAGTGCCGTGGCTGTCCACGGTGGCGCTGTAGCCGCCGCAGCAACCCGAAACAATGGCCCGCACACCCGGAATGTCACAGCCAAGTCAAGCAATCTCAAGAGGCACCGCAGTCGCGAGCCCACACGGAACGCCACTGCCCCTCGCCGACGCGATCCGCTTTCTCTCGATCGACGCCATCGTCGCCGCCGGCGAGGGGCACCAAGGCGTGCCCCTGGGCATGGCCGAGATCGCCACCGCCCTCTACACGAGACACCTGAAGTTCGATGCCTCCGACCCCACCTGGGCCGACCGGGATCGCGTCGTGCTGTCCAACGGTCACGGGTCGATGCTCCTGTACGCGCTGCTCTACCTCACTGGTTACGAACGAATCGGCATCGAACAGATCCGAAGCTTTCGGCAGTTCGGATCACGTTGCGAAGGTCATCCGGAATTCGATCCCGCCAGCGGGATCGAAGTGACCACGGGTCCACTCGGTCAGGGCATCGCAAATGCCTTCGGCATGGCGGTTGCCGAGGCCTACCTCAATGCGCGCTTCGGCAGCAGCGTTGTCGACCATCGGACCTACGCTTTCGTCGGCGACGGCTGTCTGCAAGAAGGCATCGGACAGGAGATGATCTCGCTCGCCGGGCACTTGCGGCTCGGCAAGCTGACACTGCTGTGGGACGACAACCGAATCACCGACGACGGCTCAACCGACCTGTCCATCAGCGAGGATGTCGCCCAGCGGTTTCGAGTGGCCTGCTGGCATGTGGTGGAAGTGGACGGGCACGACGTCGAGTCCGTCTCGGCGGCGATCGCTGCGGCGAAAGACGATCCAAGACCCTCGCTCATTGCGTGCCGTACCGTCATCGCACGCGGCATTGCACGGCTACAGGGTCAGCGCGGTGGGCACAGCGGCAAGCTCTATCCGGACGACGCCAATGCAGCGCGCGAAGCGCTGGCTTGGCCACACCCGCCGTTCGTTGTGCCCGACAGCATCCTGGCGGCCTGGCGCGCAGCCGGGCGCCGAGGCCAACCCGTGCGAGGGGCGTGGGAGAAACGACGTGCGGCCATGCCGGCGCCGCGTCGCAACGAGTTCGATCGCATCGTGGCTGGACAACTGCCCGAAGACTGGAGCCACGCACTGCTCCAGTACAAGGAGGCAGCATTGACTCGCGAACC
>JALHMT010000097.1 GCA_022843905.1 Rubrivivax sp. | reverse complement strand
CCAGCTGCCCTCCGATCGCGGCGCCGGTGCCGACAGCGGCTCCGCGCCCGCCGGCCATCCGGGCGGCGACCCCGGCGACCGACCGGCCGCACAAGCGGCCTCGGCGCGCAGCGAGGTGCTGTTCCGCCGCATCGCGGACGCCAACCTGATCGGCGTGGCCTTCGGCGACACGCGTGGCGGCGTGAGCTACATCAACGACGAGATGCTGCGCATGATGGGCCGCACGCGTGAGGACTTCGAGTCGGGCCGCATCGACTGGGTGCAGGCGGTCGCGCCCGAGTTCGCCCCTCTGCACGACGACTGGCGCGCGCGGCTCCTGAGCGACGGACAGGTGGCGCGCTACGAACGCGCCTTCCTGCGGCCCGACGGCGGGCGCACCCCCTACATCGGCGCCGCCGCGCTGCTCGAACCGGGCAGCGGCGATGACACCCATGTGCGGGTGGCGCTGGATCTCACGCCGCTGCGCCGGACCGAAGAGTCCAACGCCCAGCTGGTGCAGCAGTTGCGCGACGCCGACCGCCGCAAGGACGAGTTCCTGGCCACCCTGGCGCATGAGCTGCGCAACCCGCTGGCCCCGTCGGCTCACGCCCTGGAGATCCTCAAGCGGCCCGGGGCCGAGCCGCCCACCCCGGCGGCGGCGCGCGCGCTGAGCACGCTGGAGCGCCAGATGCGCCACATGGTGCGGCTCATCGACGACCTGCTCGACGTCAGCCGCATCACGCGCGACCGGCTGGAACTTCGCCCGCAGCGCGTCGACCTGCTGGCCGTGCTGGAACACGCCGTCGAAGCGGCGCGGCCGGCGCTGGCGGCAGCCCGACAGCCGCTGGACTTCCAGCATCCGGCCGGCCCGCTGTGGCTGCAGGCCGACCCGGTGCGCCTGAGCCAGGTGTTCAGCAATCTGCTGGGCAACGCCGGCAAGTACAGCCCGCCGGGCAGCCCGGTGCGGCTGAAGGTGGGCCGACACGACGGCGCCTACGAGGTGGCGGTGCGCGACGAGGGCGCGGGCATCGCGCCGCAGACCCTGCCACGGCTGTTCGACATGTTCACGCAGGGCGATGTGCAACCCGGCCAGGTTCAGGGCGGCCTGGGCATCGGCCTGGCGCTGGCCAGGCGCCTGACCGAACTGCACGGCGGCCGGCTCGACGCGCACAGCGACGGCCCCGGCCGCGGCAGCGAATTCGTGGTGCGCCTGCCCCGGGGTGGGGAGGCGGGCGAGGGGGCCCTGCACGCCGCGTCCGATGTGCTTCCCGGCGTCGCATCGTCGGGGCCGCCCGGGCCGTCGCCGTGGCCGCTTGCCGAGCCCCCTCTGGCCGGACCAGGGGCTGCCGCTGCCGGCTGGCGCGTGCTGGTGGTGGACGACAACGTCGACGCGGCGCACACGCTGGCCCTGCTGCTGGAGATCACCGGCCACGTCGTCGCGATCGCACACGACGGCCTCGACGCCCTGTCGCAGGCCGAGCGCTTCCGGCCCGACGTGGTGCTGCTGGACATCGGCCTGCCCCGGCTCGACGGTCACGAGGTGGCGCGCCGCCTTCGCCAGCAGGACTGGGGCCGCGATGTCGTGCTGGTGGCGCTCACCGGCTGGGGCCAGGCGCCGGATCGCGAGGCTTCCGTGGCCGCCGGCTTCGACGCGCACCTCGTCAAGCCGGTGGAGCACGAGGTGCTGATGGCGCGGCTGCAGGCGCTGATGGCGGGCCGCTCGGCAGGGGCGGCGGGGTCAGCCGGCGAACAGGCCCCTCCCTAGCAGGACTTCAGAGCCCCGCGGTGCCCGATCCGTCCCACATCGACTGCCAGTGGCTGCGCTCGGGCATCACGTAGACCACGGCGCGCCGCGCGCCCAGCAAGGGCTGCACCACCGCTTCGTAGAAGGCCACCGGCACGACCACGCAGCCCGCCGACGCACGGCGGTCCTGCAGCCGCGACGAGGCCAGCGCCCGCTTGCGCGAGGCGGCCGACGCGTCGTTGCGCAGGCGGTGGATGGCAAACGCCGTTTCGGGCTCGACCCAGACCACGGCCTCGCCGCTGCGGTTGATGCCTGGCTGGCTGCTGAAGCGTCCGGCCGGCGTGGTGGCATCTTCGGGACGCAGGCGACCGGCCTGCGTGCGCTCGCCCACGCCCGGCTGGGAATGGTCGCCGCGCACGCGACCCAGCAGCACGCCGGTGCTGCCGGCGAGGGTGCCGTCGGCGCGGTACACCACCATCAGGGCGGCATGCTTGTCGACGATGGCGAAAGGGCGCCCGCCGTGGTCCCGGCTGTTCAGCACCTGCATCGCGAACTGGCGAGCAGCGTCGCTGATGCCCGGATGCGCCGGGTGCGTCGTGACGGTCGCCGGGCGCACGTCGCGCCTTGCGGCAGGATCTGCGGCAGCAGCCCCGAGGTTGAAGCACGCCGCCAGGCTGCAGGCCAGCAGCAGGCGAGAGAGAGTGCAGCGCAGCCGCATGGTCCACCCGGGGCAAGGGGTTGCAGGCGATCGGGAGATCGGGGAATCGAAGAAGTGAGCCGGCGCTTGCCGCGCCGACCGGCACGGGGCCGGCGCATCCGGGACAGGACTCGGGAAGTGATTCTAGGAAGCCCGCTGCGGCCCGTGCCATGCGACACGAGGGCGGACGTGTGTTCTGTCGCAGGCCAGCCCGTGCCGACCGGCTCAGACGATGTCCAGTTCAGGATAGCGGCGGAAGATGCCCTGCTCGTTGAAGCCCAGGCGCCGCGGGCTCGCAAGGTAGGCCGCCACGCGCGGCAGCTCGGACACGCGCTCGTGCAGCGCCACGATGTGGGGCGTGCCCGCCAGCACCTGGGCCGTGGCGCGCGGAAACGCGTAGCGCAGTCCTTCGATGAGCTGGAACAGCGACAGGTCGGCATAACTCAGCTTGCCGGCCACCAGGTGGCGCGGCCCGGCGGGGTTGTGCGCCACGATGTGTTCGAACCAGTGCAGGTACTTCGGCAGGCGCTCGCGGCAGAAGCCGGTGGCGCGACGCAGCGCCTCGGGCAGCTGCTCCTCGTAGTGCAGGCCCACGCCCACCGGGTGGTGCGTGTCGTGCGCCTCGCTCACCATGTCGGCGATGGTGAGCTGGATCTGCAGCGTCCAGCTGCGCGACTGCTCGTTGCGGCCCACCAGCTTCAGCGTGGGCGCCAGATACTGCAGGATGGCCGAGGTCTGCGCGATGACGAAGTCGCCGTCCTTCAGGAAGGGCGGCGCCAGGGGCGGATGGCGCGCCTGCCTGTCCTGCAGCAGCTGCATCATCGCCGGCAGGCCGCGGCCCCGCGTCACGCTCTCGCGCGCGACGTCGATGTAGGGCGCACCGGCGGCTTCCAGGGCCAGCCGCACGAATTCGCCGCGGCCGGGAATGCCCGGCCAGTAGTGGAGTTCGTAGCTCATGGCGCGGACTGTAGCCGCGGCATGGGCGGCAGCCGGGCGGGTGCCGCCTTCGCGCCCGGTGTCGCCAGCCCGCATACTCGCGCATGAACGATCCGCCGCCGCTGCAAGCCGCCTCCGCGCCCTCTGCCGCCGTGCGCATCGTCGGGCTGGGAGCCTCGGCCGGGGGCCTGGCGCCGCTCGAACAGTTCCTGTCCGGCGTGCCGCCCGCCAGCGGCCTGGCCTACCTGGTGGTGCAGCACATGGACCCCACCCACACGACCCTGCTCGGCGAGCTGCTGCAGCGCAGCACCCCGATGGCGGTGCAGGAGGCGGTGCAGGGCCGGCAGATCGAGCCCGACGCGGTCTACGTCATTCCGCCCGATGCCGAACTGACGGTGCGTGCCGGCGCCCTGCATCTGGCCAGGCCGGCCGAGCCGCGTGGACAGCGGCTGCCGATCGACGTGCTGTTCAGCTCGCTGGCGCGTGAACTCGGCGAGCGTGCCATCGGCGTCGTGCTGTCGGGCATGGGCTCGGACGGCACCCAGGGGTTGCAGGCGATCAGGAACCAGGGGGGACTGACCCTGGCGCAAGAGCCCGCGTCGGCGCAGTTCGACTCCATGCCGAGCAGCGCCATCGCCGCCGGCTGTGTCGACATCGTCGCCTTGCCCGCCGACATGGCACCCCGCATCGTGGCCATCACGGGTCCGCAGTCGCACCCCGCGCGGGCGCCTGCACAGGCGGCGGAACACTCGGCCGGCGATCTGGAGGGCATCCTGGCGCTGCTGCACCGGCACACGCGGCACGACCTGGCGCTCTACAAGTCCAACACGCTGGTGCGCCGCATCGCGCGGCGCATCGCCGTGCACGGCCTGGACTCGATGGCGGCGTACGCCGACTTCCTGGCCGGCAACCCGCAGGAGATGGACCTGCTGTTCAAGGAGATGCTGATCGGCGTCACCTCCTTCTTCCGCGACCCCGAGGTCTGGCGCGACCTGCAGGACAAGGTGCTGCCCGTCCTGCTGCAGCGCCACCCCCGCGACGCCGGCCCGATGCGCGCCTGGGTGGCCGCTTGTTCGACCGGTGAGGAGGCCTATTCGCTGGCCATGGCCTTCATCGAGGTGCTCGACACCGTGCCCGCGGCCGACCGTCACGAGCTGCAGATCTTCGCCACCGACCTGAATGCGGATGCCATCGCCGCAGCGCGCAGCGGCCGCTTCGCAGCGAACGCCGCGCGGGACCTCACGCCGCAGCGGCTGCAGCGCTTCTTTGCGGAGAGACCCGGCGGCTACCAGATCGACAAGCGCGTGCGCGACATGGTGCTGTTCGCGCAGCACGATGTCTCGATGGACCCGCCCTTCACCCGGCTCGACCTCCTGTCCTGCCGCAACCTGCTGATCTACTTCGGCGCCGCGCTGCAGAAGCGCCTGGTGCCGCTGTTCCACTACAGCCTGCGGCCCGGCGGGGCGCTGTTGCTGGGCAGCTCGGAGACGGTCGGCCGGGCGCAGTCGCTGTTCCATCCGCTGGACACCAAGACGCGGCTCTACTGGCGCCGCGACAATGGCACGACCGGTGCCGCGGGCGGCGCCGTGGTCTTTCCGACCCAGGCGCGCCACGCCCACCGTTCCTCTTCGCAGGAGAAAGCCCTGGAGCACCACCACACGCCGCCGGCCAACCTGCAGACCCTGGCCGATCAATTGCTGCTGCAGTCCTACGCGCCCGCCGCGGTGCTGGTCAATCAGAGCGGCGACGTCGTCTACATCAGCGGGCGCACGGGCCGCTACCTGGAGCCTGCGGCGGGCAAGGCCAACTGGAACATCCACGTCATGGCGCGGCCCGCCATCCGCGCTCAGCTGGCCGTGGCGCTGCGCACGGCGCTGCAGGACAAGAGCACGGTCGAACTGCGGGCGCTGCGGCTGGACGACGACGCTGCCGCCGCTGCGGTCGACATCACCGTGCAGGAGGTGGTGCAGCCCAAGGCGCTGGCCGGCATGGCCATCATCGTGTTTCGCGACGTGCCGGCCGCGCGGCGCCGGCGCGGGCGCCGCAGCGCGTCGTCGGGCGGGGCCGATCCTGGGGTGGCCGAGGAACTGCTCCGCTCGCGCGAGGAGATCCAGGCGCTGCGCCAGGAGATGCGGGCGTCGCAGGAAGAGCTGCAGGCGGCCAACGAGGAGCTGCAGTCGACCAACGAGGAACTGCAGTCGGCCAACGAGGAGCTGACGACGTCCAAGGAAGAGGCGCAGTCGATGAACGAGGAGCTGCAGACCATCAACGGCGAGCTGCAGACCAAGCTCGACGACCTGGCGCTGGCGCAGAGCGACATGCAGAACCTGCTCAACAGCACCGACATCGCCACGCTCTTCCTGGACAACCAGCTGAACGTGCGCCGCTACACGGAGCAGATCGCGCGTGTGATCCACCTGCGTGAAGGCGACATCGGACGGCCATTGAGCGAGCTGGCCAGCACGCTGCTCTACCCCGAGCTGCATGCCGACGTGAAGGAGACCCTGCGCACGCTGGCCTTCAGCGAAAAGCAGATCGCCACCAGCGACGGGCACTGGTTCACCGTGCGCATCATGCCCTACCGAACGCTGGCCAACGTCATCCAGGGCGTGGTGATCACCTTCGTCGACATCACCGTCGCAAAAGAACTCGAATCCCGTCTGCGCAAGGCGTAGAGTGTCAGGTCCATGCCCGCCAACCCCAAGGTCCCCATGACTGACCTGCCCGTCCATGCCATCGAGCCTGAACGTCTGGCGGACCTCCGCAGCCGGGCTGCTTCATGCCTGACCGGGCCCGCGGCCGCCAAGGGCGGCAGCGTCCATGCCGCCGATGCCCTGTCCGTGCTGCATGCGCTGGCGTCGTCGCCGGCCACGGCCTGCGATGCGCTGGTGCTGCTGCACGAACTGCAGGTGCACCAGGTCGAACTCGATCTGCAGGCGCAGGAGCTGCAGGAGTCGCGGGCCGAGCTGGAGTCGGCCCTGCGGCGGCAGGTCGAGCTCTATGACCACCAGCCCGTGGGCTGCTTCACGATCGATGCGAAGTCCCTGCTGCACGAACTGAACCAGACCGGTGCCGGGATGCTGGGCATCGTGCGCGACGAGGCTTTCGGCCTGCCGCTGGACGCCTTCCTGAGCGCAGAGAGTGCGCGCCGGCTCGGCCAGGCGCTGGCCAGCGTCGAAGCCGGCACGCCGGGTGTCTCGTGCATGCTCAGTCTGAGTCGGCGGGACGGCGACGGGCAACAGGTGCTGGCCCACGTCGGCGCCGATCCGGCGGCCCACCGCTACCTGCTGAATCTGATGCCGGCCCGGCCGGTAGCGGACGGCCGGCAGGACCTCCGTTCCCTCGGCGCCTGATCCGCCGTCGGCTAGGTGGCCGTGCGCCGCGGCAGCAGGCGCGCGTACTCTGCCGCGACGACGTCATAACACTCGCAGGTCCGGCTCTCCAGGCCCGGCCGGTCCAGCACCTCGATCTGGCCACGCGAGTAGTTGATCAGGCCGGCGCGCTGCAGCTTCAGCGCGGCTTCGGTCACGCCTTCGCGCCGCACGCCCAGCATGTTGGCGATCAGCTCCTGGGTCATGTTCAGCTGGTTGCCTTGCAGGCGGTCCAGGCTCAGCAGCAGCCAACGGCAGAGCTGCTGATCGATCGAGTGGTGACGGTTGCACACGGCGGTCTGGGCCATCTGCGTGATCAGCGCCTGCGTGTAGCGCAACAGCAGGTGCAGCACCGGGACCGATCGACCGAACTCCGCCTTGATGGTGTCTGCCGCCAGGCGATAGCCCAGACCGGCACTCTGGACCACGGCCCGGTTGGGGGTGGTGTCGCCCCCCATGAACAAGGCAATGCCGACGACCCCTTCGTTGCCGACCACGGCGATCTCGGCCGACTGGCCGTTTTCGGTCACGTAGAGCAGGGACACGATGGCGGTGGACGGGAAGTAGACGTGGCTTTGCGGGCTACCTGATTCGTACAACACCTGGCCCAGATGAAGTTCCACGGGCTCGAGGTGCTCGTGCCACCGGGCTGCCTCTTCGACGGGCAGGGCCGCCAACAACTGGTTGGCGGCGGGTTTGGTCGTGACGGGCACGGCATCATCCCAAAGTTGAACTGGCGATCCAGACCCTGTCTCGACGGTATCGCAGTTGCTCACGATCACCAAGCCATCGCCCGCGATTATTTCTGCGCCGATGCGGGGCCGCGACGAGGCGCGACCCCATCCTGGTCAGGAGGACCATCCGATTCACGGGCCTGTCGTTTTGCGAAGCTGCGGCCGGCAATGTTCGACGCCGCACAGACCCGGTGGCGTGCTGAAGGCAAGATGTAACTGTTCGCCGGGCGATCGAGCCTGCGAGAGCCCATGCAGTGCCAGAGACAGGAGATCCCGATGACCGACAGCCATGACACCCGCGCCGGGCTGGAGCAGGCAGCGCCCCGCCAGCCGGGGCCCGGCCTGAACGTCGCGATCGGCGAGTCTGCGGCCGATGCGCCGCACCCCCCGGCGCCCGGTGCGACACGCAAGCTGCGGCGGGCCGTGCTCACCGCCCATCGCCAGAGCCGTGCAGGCGCGGCGATGCCCTTGAGCCGCACGGTGCGGCAGCTGCAGCAGGCCCTGTCCCGGGCCCACCAGAAGCGGCTGGACGCCGAGCAGTCCCTGGAGCGCCAGGCGGCGTTCATGGCGGTGCTGGCGCATGAACTGCGTGCCCCGCTGTCGCCCATCCGCACGGCCGCCGCGCTGCTCGGCGGTGCCACCTGTTCACCGGAGACCAACGCCTTCGTCGGCAGCCTGCTGGAACGTCAGACCGCCCATGCTGCGCGGCTGGTCGACGACCTGCTGGACGTGGCGCGCATCCGCAGCGGCAAGCTGCAGTTGCAGCGCGGGGTGGTCGACCTGGGCCAGGTCGTGGCCGGCGCGGCCGAGACCTGCCGGCCGAGCATGCTGGCCCGGGCGCAGACGCTGCACATCGACCTCGCGTCGCAGCCGCTGTGGGTCGATGCTGACGCCGTCAGGCTGGCCCAGATCCTGAACAACCTTTTGGCCAACGCCTCACGCTACACCCCGCGCGGCGGTGTCATCACCCTGGCCGTGCGCAGCGCGGAAGGGCGGGCCAGCGTGGTCGTCGGAGACAACGGCATCGGTCTCGCGCCCCAGGACCTGCAGCGCATCTTCGATCCCTACTTCCAGCAGGCCCTGGCCGTGAGCTACGACGCTTCGGGCATCGGCCTGGGCCTGAGCGTGGTGCGCGAGCTGGTGCTCGCCCACGGCGGGCGCATCAGCGTCCGCAGCGACGGACCGGGCTGCGGCAGCCAGTTCGAGATGAGCCTGGCCTTGCTGCAGGTCCCGTCCCTGGCGGCGGACGGCGCCGCCGGTCCGGCGACGGGTTCAGCAGCGGACCTCTCCGCGGGCCGATCGCGCGTGCGTGGAGACCTCCCAGGCTGCAGCCGATGAGCGTGGCGAGCCGGGTGCGGCCGCCCCTTGCGGCGCACCGGCGGCGCCTGATGCAGGGGCCGTGGCACGCGGGTCATCGCTGGCCTTGCTTCCCTCCTGCACGCCTGCCCCAGGGCTCCGAGGCTTCATCAGCACGACCCCATGCATAGCTTCCTGACGAACAACCGAGACGAATTGATCGCCCGCTGCAGGGAGAAGGTCGCGCAGCGGCCTTATCGGCCCGCCACGCCGCAGCAGCTTGCCAACGGCATCCCGATGTTCCTGGACCAGTTGACCAGGACGCTGGCGGCCGAGGAGCAGGGCGACCTGGCGGAAGGCGAGCGCATTTCCGGCCCCGCCGGAGGCGACATCGCGGCCTTGTCCCAGATCGGCCTCACCGCCACGGCGCATGGCTACGACCTGCTGGAAAGCGGTTGCACCGTCGACCAGGTGGTGCATGTGTACGGTGATCTCTGCCAGTCGATCACCGATCTGGCCGTCGAACGCGACGCCCCGTTCTCCGTCGATCAGTTCCGCACGCTGAACCGATGCCTGGACAACGCCATCGCCGACGCGGTGAGCGAGTTCAGTGCCCACCGTGACGTGCGCCTGTCGCGGCAGCACCTGGACAGCGAGAACGAGCGCGTCGGGGTGCTCGTGCACGAGCTGCGCAATGCACTGCAGACCCTCACGCTGGCGTTTGCCGCCCTGGAGTCCGGCAAGGTGCCCGTCGGTGGGTCCACCGGCGCCGTGATGAAGCGCGGCCTGGCGACGATGTCCGCTCTGCTCGACCGCTCTCTGGCCGAGGTGCGTGTCCTGGCGGGCCACAAGGACACCGCCCATGTCTTCTCGCTGGCCGACTTCGTGGCCGATGCCAAGAGCATCGGCTCGCTCGGTGCGAGTGCCCGCGGCTGTGCCTTGACCGTGCCCGCGGTGGATGCCGGCGTCGCCATCGCAGGACATCGGGACCGGCTGCTCGCGGCGCTGGTCAATCTGCTGCAGAACGCGTTCAAGTTCTCGCACGCGCACGCGGAAGTGACCTTGCACGCCTACACCGTCGGCGACCGCGTCCTGATCGACGTGAAGGACCACTGCGGCGGTCTTCCTGCCGGCTTCTCGGAGAAGATGTTCAGGCCGTTCACCCAGGGCGGCTTCGACAGGAGCGGGCTCGGCCTGGGCCTGGCCATCGCGCGGCGGACCATCGAGGCCGAGGCGGGCAGCCTGACGGTGAAGGACCTGCCGGGCACCGGCTGCATCTTCACCATCAACCTGCCGAGTCACAGGCTGTAGGCGGGCCGGGCCGAAGCGGGTTTCCGGGGCCGGGCAGGCTCCGGCCCCGGCGCCTGTGAAGCCAGGAACGGGGTCGGGGCCCGCGCTGCAGCGTGTGCCAGCGAACGGTACGGTCAAGCCACAAGGCCTAGGATGTTGGCGGGCTTGGCCGGCCCCGACGCCCTTTCAGGAACCGCGCATGACATTGAGTGCCTTCATCCAGGACCACCTGGACGCGATCGTCACCGAGTGGGAGACCTTCGCCAGGCCGCTGCCCGCGGGCCGGACCCTGAACGCACCGGCCCTGCGCGACCACGGCCGGGAGATCCTGCTGGCCATCGCCGGCGACATGCAGCGCCGGCATGCCGACCAGGAGGGAGCCCGTCAGCCGCAGGACATCGTGGCCACCGAGGAGCCCACCGCCTGTGCAGCAGCCGAGCACGGCACCTTGCGGCCACTGGCGGGGTTCGACCTCGTGCAGCTGTTCGCCGAGTTCCACGCGCTGCGGGCCAGCGTCACGGCCTCGTGGCTGCGGGAGGGACCGGCGGTGTCGGGCCCTTCGTCGGTCGAGGAGCTCGCGCGCTTCAACGACTGTCTGGACAGTGCACTGGCCCGGTCGGTGCACCGCTGCGCCGACGAAGTCGCGGCCTCGCGCGACATGTTCGTGGCCGTGCTGGGGCACGACCTGCGCAGCCCGCTGTCGGGCATCGGCATGTCGGCGGTGCTGCTGGCCAAGCCGGGCCTGTCGGACGAGGCCAGGCAACAGGCGGCTGCGCGCGTCAGGCGCGCCTGCCGGGACATGAACCATCTGATCACCGATCTGCTGGAGTACACGCAGACCCGCCTGGGCAGCGGCATCCCGATCGACCGCAGGGTCTGCGATCTGGGGCCGCTGTGCGGGAACGCGCTCGAGGACATCCGCGCCGGCCACCCCGGGCAGCAGTTCATGCAACGGCTGTCCGGCGACCTGAGCGTGCAGGCCGACGCGGCCCGCATGCGGCAGGTCCTGTCGAACCTGCTGAACAACGCCGTGCAGCACGGCCACCGGGAGTCGCCCGTCACGCTCACGGCCGACGGCGGGCCCGATGGCGTCGTGCTGACGGTCGCCCATGCGGGCGATCCGATGCCGTCGGACCTGCTGCAGGCGGTCTTCGAACCACGGGTGCAGGCACCGGACACGCGCGCCGAAGGACACGATCTGACCAGGACCAGCCTGGGACTGGGCTTGTTCATCGTGCGCGAGATCGTGCTGGCCCATGCGGGTTCGATCACGGTCGAGTCGTCGACGGCTCAGGGCACGGCGTTCACGATCCGGCTGCCGCGCGCCCGGGATTGAACCGTGGCCCTGGCGGCTGCGGCGGCCCTCGGGGCTCAGGGCGGGCGCGACAGCGCAGGACCCAGCGTGCGCTCGAACCAGGCCACGGTCAGCTGGCGCACGCGTGCCGGCTCGGGCGCACCGGGCACGAGCACGTTGAAGATGTGGTCGGCGCCGCCGAGCAGCGCCGCCTCGGCGGGCCGGCCCGGCGCGACCGCCAGCAGCGCGGCATCGCGCTGCGGCAGGAAGTCCCGGGCGCCGCGGATCGACAGCAGGGCCCCCGGGTACTTCGACAGCGAACGGTCGAGGTCCACGCCGCGGAAACTCTCGTAGAACTCGCGCCGGGTGGTGATCTTCTTCCAGCCCGGCACGTCCTCGGTGGCGACGCCGTCGCGCAGCGCCGTGCGCGCCGTCGCACCCTGGAGGTACTGTGCGAACACGTCACCGCTGGGGCTGGACCACAGCACCATGCTCCTGAACCACGAAGGCTGTCTGGCGGCCACCTCGATCGCGGTCGTGGCGCCCAGGCTCCAGCCCTGCACGCCGATGCCATCGGCCTTCACGCCCGGCTGGCGCAGCAGGAACGCGTGGGCGTGCTCGGTGTCGGCGATGCGCGTGGCCAGCGTCGATTCGATGTCGGTGCGGGCCCTGTCGCCTTCGCCGCGGAAGTTGATGCGCAGGCTGGCGATGCCGCGCGCCGCCAGGTCTGCCGCGAGGGTGCGCGTGAGGTCGCCGGCGCCATCCATGTCGTCGGCAAAGCCGTGCAGCAGCAGCACGGTGCGGCCGTCCCAGCCGGCGTCGGGGGTGGCCCAGGCGCCCTGCAGGCCGGGCCCGATGGTGACGATGCGCTCGGCTGCCCGCAGTCCCGGTGCGGCCAGGACGAGCAGCGCAGCGAGCATCGTGCAGAGGTGTCGCATGCCCCCATGATGCACCGTGCACGCGCCGGTGCCGCGCCGGCTTCTAGGGTTTGATCGCGATCTTCAGCACGCCGTCGCGCTGGTGCGCGAACAGCTCGTAGGCCGCGACGATGTCGTCGAGCCTGTACTGGTGCGTGACCAGCAGCCCCAGGTCCAGGCGGCTGGAGGCCAGCACGTTCATCAGCCGGCGCATGCGTTCCTTGCCGCCGGGGCACAGCGCGGTGACGATGCGGTGGTCGCCCAGGCCCGCGGCGAAGGCCGACAGCGGGATCTTCAGGTCTTCGGAATACACGCCCAGGCTGGACAAGGTGCCGCCGGGCTTGAGCACGCGCAGCGCCGATTCGAAGGTGCCCTGCGTGCCGAGGGCCTCGATCGACGAGTCGGCCCCGCGGCCGCCGGTGAGCTTCATCACTTCATCGACCACGTCGCACTGCTTGTAGTTCAGCGTGATGTCGGCGCCCAGCTTCCTGGCGATGCCCAGCCGGTGGTCGTTGCCGTCCACGCCGATGATGGTGCTGGCCCCCAGCAGCCGTGCCCCGGCCGTGGCGCACAGGCCGATCGGTCCCTGCGCGAAGACGACCACCGTGTCGCCGATCCTGATGCCCGCGTTCTCGGCGCCCTTGAAGCCGGTGGACATGATGTCCGGGCACATCAGCACCTGCTCGTCGCTCAGGCCGTCGGGAATCGGCGCCAGGTTGGCCTGCGCGTCGGGCACCAGCACGTACTCGGCCTGCGTGCCGTCGATGAGGTTGCCGAAGCGCCAGCCGGCCGTCGCCTTGTAGCCGTGGCAGCCGCAGCGCCCCGAGGCCACCAGGTAGCTGCCGTCCTGCGAGGGCGCGCCGTCCTGCGCGGCGTACGAGTTGAAGTTGGGACAGATGGCGCCGGCAATGACGCGCTGCCCTTCGCTGTAGCCCTGCACGGCGCTGCCCAGCTTCTCGATCACGCCCACCGGCTCGTGACCCACGGTCAGGCCCGGGGCGACGGGGTATTCGCCGCGCAGGATGTGCACGTCGGTGCCGCAGATGGTGGTGGTGGTGATGCGCACCAGCGCGTCGTTCGGCCCGACGGAGGGCAGGGGCTTGTCGACCAGTTCGATGCGGTTGCGTTCGACGAAGACGGCGGCTTTCATCATGGACATGGTGACTCCTGGGCGACCGGGGATCGGGTTGGACCCCACCCATGGTGTTGCACCCGACCCGCCGACCGGTTGAGTCATGTCAATGCCACGCGCCCGTCAGCGGCGGCGGCCGTGAGTCCCGTGCACGTGGGCCTCGGTGGCCCGGTCAGCGGCAGGCCGGGCCGACTGGGTCAGCTCCTGCAGGATGCCGCAGTTCTCGGAGCTGGCCGCGCGGCCGCACAGGTCGCGAAGGGCGTGGAGCTGCCTTTCCAGCCGCCTGAGCTCGCGGATGCGGACCGAGACATGCCCGATGTGTTCGTCCAGCAGCGCGTTGACCTCGCCGCAGTCGGCCTGCGGCTGGTCCTTGAAGCGCAACAGCACGCGGATCTCGTCCAGCGTCATGTCCAGCGACCGGCAGTGCCGCACGAAGGCGAGCCGCTCGACGTGTTCCGGCCCGTAGATGCGGTAGTTGCCTTCGCTTCGCGGCGCCTGCGGCAGCAAGCCTGCGTGCTCGTAGTAGCGGATGGTCTCGACCGCGGTCTGTGTGGCCCTGGCCAGTTCGCCGATCTTCATGGTCCTGCCCCGTGGCCATCACCGCGACGGCCCCGCAGTATGGCCCCTTGACCCTGCAGCCACTTCAGGGTTTCCAATGTCGTGAACCTTCCCGGAATCCCCGTCATGAGCGACTCCTGCGGCAGCCACGGCTGCGCCCCCCTTCCCGCCACCCAGAGCCCGCGCTACCGCCGCGTGCTGTGGGCCGCGCTGGTCATCAACCTCGTCATGTTCGTCGTCGAAGCGGCCGGCGGGCTGCACGCCGGGTCGGTGTCGCTGCTGGCCGACGCGGTGGACTTCTTCGGTGACGCCGCCAACTACGGCGTCTCGCTGGTGGTGCTGGGCATGGCGCTGCGCTGGCGCGCGCGCGCGGCGCTCGTGAAGGGCCTGAGCATGGGCGCCTTCGGCATCTTCGTGCTCGGCCGCGCAGCCTGGTCGGCGGCTGCGGGCACCGTGCCCGAGCCGCTCACGATGGGTGTCATCGGCGCCCTCGCGCTGCTGGCCAACGTGGCCGTGGCCGTGATGCTCTACGCCTGGCGCGAGGGCGACGCCAACATGCGGTCGGTGTGGCTGTGCAGCCGCAACGATGCGATCGGCAACCTGGCCGTGATGGTCGCGGCGCTGGGCGTGTTCGGCACCGCCAGCGGCTGGCCCGACCTGGTGGTCGCGGTCGTCATGGGCGTGCTGGCGCTGAGCGCCTCGCATGCGGTCGTCCGGCAGGCCCGGGCCGAGCTTCGTGCCGTTCATGCGCACGCCTGAGCGCGTGCCGACCACGTCCGCGAAGCCTGGCCCGTCGGCTCTCGGTGACCGGGCCAAGTCCTTTCAGGCGCTGCGGTGATGGGCTGACCCCGCTCTTGGCAGGGTCTATGCTGCTGGGTGGTTTAAGCCATCGAGAACAGAGGAGACCCTTTCCATGCAACGCAAGCACTTTCTGCGCGGCGCCGCCGCGCTGCTGGCCGTCACCGCGGGCCTGCCGGCCGCGCGGGCCCAGGCCGCCCCCTGGCCCACCCGGCCCTTGCGGATGCTGGTGAACTTCCCGGCCGGTGGCTCGCCCGACATCGTGGCCCGGGCCGTGGCCAAGCCGCTGTCCGAGGCGCTGGGCCAGCCGGTGGCGATCGACAACCGGGCCGGCGCGGGCGGCATCCTGGGGGCCGATGCCGCGGCCAAGTCGGCGCCCGACGGCTACACCTGGCTGCTGTCCTCGGGCAGCGCGCTGTCCATCGTGCCGCTCATCAACAACAAGATGCCCTTCGATCCCAACCGCGACCTCGTGCCGGTGGCCGGCGGCGCGCGGCTCGAACTGTTCCTGGTGTCCCGCGCCGACCTGCCCTTCACCAACTTCGCCGAGTTCCTGCGTCACGCCCGCGCCAACCCGGGCAGGCTGACCTACGGCACGCCGGGCAACGGCACGTCGCCGCACATCGCCGGCGAGATGATGAAGTCGCAGGCCGGCGTCTTCACGGTGCACATTCCCTACCGCGGGTCCGGCCAGGTGCTGCAGGACCTGCTGGGCGGGCGGCTGGACTATTCCTTCGACCCCGGCGTGGCCTTCCAGCACATCAAGTCGGGCAAGCTGCGGCTGCTGGCCGTGGGCAGCGCCAAGCGCTCACCCTTGTTCCCCGACACGCCCACGCTCGACGAACTGGGCCTGAAGGGCTTCGACGCCGGCACCACGCACGGCTTCTGGGCCCCTGCCGGCACGCCGGCGGCCATGATCGAACGCATGAACACCGAGATCAACCGCACGCTGGTGATGCCCGAGGTGGTGGCTGCCATCCGCGGTCTGGGCGCCGAGCCGCACGTGCTGTCGCCCGCGGGCTTCGGCAAGGTGATCGCCGACGACCGCGCCCGCTACGCGGTGATCGTCAAGGAACGCAAGATCTCGCAGGACTGAGCCGGGCGCCTTCGCGAGGGGAGGGGCCGCCGCAGGCGCACTCCCGTCGCTCGTGCCGAAGCGGGCCCGGCGCGGCCTGGTCCCCGTCGACCCGTGCGAACATCGCGGCATCGAGTCTGCTGGTCCTGCCCCGACGATGCGCATCGCCACCTACAACATCAACGGCCTCAACGCCCGAGGGCCGGTGCTGATGCGCTGGCTGGAACAGACCCGACCCGACGTGGCCTGCCTGCAGGAGCTGAAGTCGCCGCAGGAGCGCTTCGTGCAGCAGGAGCTTCGCGACCTGGGCTACGAGGCCATCTGGCACGGCCAGAAGAGCTGGAACGGCGTGGCCATCCTGGCGCGCGCCGGCCTGCCCGTCGAGACGCTGCGCGGCCTGCCCGGCGACGCCGACGATGCGCAGAGCCGCTACCTGGAGGCCGAGGTGGGCGGGCTCACGGTGGTGTGCCTGTACCTGCCCAACGGCAACCCGGCGCCCGGGCCCAAGTTCGACTACAAGCTGGCCTGGTTCGAACGCTTCATCCGACGCGCTGCCGAGCTGATGGCCAGCGGCAAGCCCGTGGTGCTGGCCGGCGACTACAACGTGATCCCCACCGGGCGCGACGTCTACAAGCCCGAGCGCTGGGTGGACGACGCGCTGTTCCGCCCGGAGACCCGCGAGGCCTTCGAACGCCTGAAGGCCCAGGGGTGGACCGATGCGCTGCGCACGCTGCACCCCGACGCCACGATCTACACCTTCTTCGACTACTTCCGCAACGCCTTCCAGCGCAATGCCGGGCTGCGCATCGACCACTTCCTGCTGAGCCCCGCGCTGCTGCCCCGCCTGCGTGCCGGCGGCGTCGACCTCGACGTGCGCGGCTGGGAGAAGTCCAGCGACCACGCGCCGGTGTGGATCGAGCTGGACTGAGCGCCGCGCCCCGGACGCTGCACGGGCATCAGCTCCAGATGCGGTAGACCCAGGCGCTCTCGTCCTGCAGCCGGCGCCGCAGTTCCCCCGGGCGCAGGCCCAGATGACGGCGGAACTCGCGGCACAGGTGGGCCTGGTCGGAGAAGCCGGTTTCCGCGGCCAGGGCGGCCCAGCCGG
>JALHMT010000096.1 GCA_022843905.1 Rubrivivax sp. | reverse complement strand
ACTCGCACGCGTAGTCGCCGTAGTGCGCCATCGCTGCGGCTGCCAGCTGTTCGCCCGGTGCGGGCGGCAGCGGGGCCGGCTGCGGCGGGCGGGCCCGGGGTGCCGGCCTCGGCGGCGGTGGCTTCTGCGCCCCGGGGGCGGCGGCAGGCTGGGCCCAGGCGGCTGTGGCCAGGCCGAGGGCTGCCAGGCTCAGGCCAGCCAGGATGCGTCTTGTTGCGCTCATCGGGTTTCTCCTTCCAGCAGTGCGCCGATTGTGTGCCCTGGCGCGGGCACGGCTGTTGCCGGCGGTGTCCGCCGCGGCTCACGGGCGTGATCAGCGTCGCAGGAAGCGGCTCCTGGACAGGCGGTACATCACATGCGGGCGAAACGCGTGGCCTTCGGGCACCGTGGGGTGTTCGAAGTCGTCGGCCGGATCGTGCTGCATGCCCAGACGTGCCATGACGCGTCGCGAAGGCTGGTTGCCGACGGTGGTGAAGGCCACCAGTTCGTCCAGTCCCAGCACCTCGAAACCGAAGGCGGCGGCCGCCGCCGCTGCTTCGCTGGCCCAGCCCTGACCCCAGGCGGCGACGGGCAGGCGCCAACCCATCTCGACCGTCGGCATGAAGGGGGCCTCGAAGGCGGGCACGTTCAGGCCCACGAAGCCTGCGAAGGGCAGCTTGCCGGGAATCTCCAGCGCCCACACGCCCCAGCCGCGGCGCGCCAGGTTGGCGCGTATGCGGCCGGCCTCGCCCAGCGCCTCGGTCTCGGTCTGCAGGCTCGAGAAGTAGCGGCGCACCGCCGGGTCGGCGTTCATCGCCACCCAGGCGGGCAGGTCGTCGTCGCGCCAGGCGCGCAGCAGCGTGCGCGAGGTCCGCAGCTCGACGACGGAGCCGAAGGTGGGCAGGGCCAGCGCGCGCTGGCCTTGCGGCAGAGCCAGCAGCGTCTTCACGCCACGCGCTCGCCGAACCAGGCCAGCTCGACTTCGGCGGGCAGCTGCGGGCCGCCGTGAAAGGCGGTGCGGTGGGCGCGTTCGATGACCTGCCAGAAATAGCGGTAGCTGGCGCGATCGTGCAGGGTGTCGTGGTGGCGGATCGGCGCCCAGCCGGCGGCCTGGGCGGCGCCGATGATCTCGATGGCCTGGTCGACCTCGGCGGTGGTCGGCGCGAAGGCGTCGACGATGGGCCGGATCTGCGCCGGGTGGATGCTCCACATGCGGGTGTAGCCCAGCAGCCGGTTGGCGCGTTCGGCGGCCTTCTGCAGCGCACGCGTGTCCTTGAACTCGGTCACCACGCAGTGCGAGGGCACCTTGCCGAAGGCGTGGCAGGCCGCAGCGATCTCCAGCTTGGCACGCAGCACCAGCGGGTGTTCGAACTGTCCCTGCGCGCTCATCGCCGACAGGGGAATGGCACCACGGTGCGCCGAGACGAAGTCCATCAAGCCGAAGGACAGAGACTCGATGCGCGGGTGCGCGGCCAGTGCGGCGACGTCGCGCAGCGCGCCGTGCGTCTCGACCAGCGCCTGCAGCGGGATCGGCCTGGTCAGGCCGGCGCGCCGCTCCGCGTCTTCCACCGTCGCGACGGCGCGCTGCAGGTCGGCGGCGTGGCGCGGCTTGGGCAGCATCAGGTAGGCCAGGCGCACGCCGGCCTTGGCCACCAGCACGTCGACCATGTCCTCGAAGCGCGCATGGCCCACCGGCAGCACCCGCGCGCCGATGCGGCCGAAGAGGTTGCCCGGGCCACCGACCAGTTCTGCGATGAGGTGGGCCTGTTCGATCTCGCCCCCCACCGGCGCGCCGTCCTCGCCGTCGAGCGTGATGTCGAACACCGGCCCCATCTCGGCCTGCAGTTCCAGGCTCTTGCGCATGCGCAGTTCCACCCCGCAGTAGTGGTCGCACACCGGCAGCAGGGCGCCGGCCGGCTCGTCGGGATCGAACAAGGCGTCTCGCGGGTGGACAGGGGGTGCGATGGACATGGTGATTCGGCGGGGAAAGCCGGCGGCCGGCCGATGCCGGAGCCTACCGCGTCGCGCCGGCGCTGTCCGTGCAGGCGGCGCGGGTGCGATCGTCGAGGCGTCGCACTGCAGCACTGGGTTTTCCCCATTGCCCGGGCCGGCGTGCGATGGGAGATTGCCCCCTCTCAAAATATCATATGACCATACGGAGACAAGCCCGATGAACGCTGCCACGCCCCGTCCGAAGATCCACGCCGCTCCCCGCGCCGGCTTCCAGCGCCGTGCCGTGCTGTCGCTGGCCCTGGCCGCCTGCAGCATGGGTGCGCTGGCGCAGAGCTATCCCGACCGTCCCATCACGATGATCGTGCCCTGGGGTGCCGGCGGCGGTACCGATGCCGTGGCGCGAATGATCGCCAACCTGATGGAGAAGGACCTCGGGCAACCGGTCAACGTCGTGAACCGCACCGGCGGCTCGGGCGTGGTGGGCCACACGGCCATCGCCAGCGCACCGGCCGATGGCTACACGATCGGCATGATCACGGTGGAAATCACCATGATGCACCACCAGAAGCTGACCGAACTGAACCACACCGGCTACACGCCGATCGCCCTGGTCAACCTCGATCCCGCCGGTTTCCAGGTGCGCGCCGACTCGCCCTACAAGTCGATGAACGACGTGCTCGCCGCCGTCAAGGCCAACCCGGGCAAGTTCAAGGCCTCGGGCACGGGGCAGGGCGGCATCTGGCACCTGGCGCTGGCCGGCTGGCTGCGCGACGCCAAGGTCGATCCCGCCACCGTGCCCTGGGTGCCTTCGAACGGCGCGGCGCCGGGTCTGCAGGACCTCGTGGCCGGCGGCATCGAATTCGCGCCGGTCTCGCTGCCCGAGGCGCGTTCGCTGATCGACGCTGGCAAGGTGCGCTCGCTGGCCGTGATGTCGCAGTCGCGCTCGGCACTGTTCCCCAACGTGCCCACGCTGAAGGAGGCCACCGGCTCCGACTGGGCCACCGGGGCCTGGCGCGGCATCGCCGCACCCAAGGGCCTGCCGCCGGCGGTGGCGACCCGCCTGGAGGCTTCGGTGAAGAAAGCCTACGACAGCAAGGAATACAAGGATTTCATGGCCCAGCGCGGCTTCGGCATGTTGTGGGGCACGTCGCAGGACTTCGCGAAGTTCATGGCCAAGGGTGACGCCGACATGAAGGCCGTGATGACCGCCGTGGGCATCGCCAAGTAGGTCCGCTGGCGCACGCCCGTCTTCCCACGAAGTGCAAAGCACCGACCGCTGGCTGGGCGTCGTCCTGGCCCTGCTCGCTTCGGCCGTGCTGTGGTCGGCGCGCAGCTTTCCCGATGTGCCCGGACAGAAGATCGGCGCCGGCTTCCTGCCCATGCTGGTGGGGGCCGGCTTGCTGGTCTGCGGTCTGCTGCTGGTGCTGCGCAGCGTGCGGGGCCGGCACTACCAGAACAACCCGCAGCCCACGCGAGCAGCAGAGCACATCGGCAGTTCGCTGGTGGTGATGGGGGCCATCGGCTTCTACATCCTCGCCGCTGACAAGCTGGGCTTCCTGATCGCCGCGCCGCTGGTGCTGCTGGCGGTCTTCAAGGCGCTGCGAGGGGCCTGGTGGCCCTCGCTGGCATGGGCGGTCGGCGGCACCCTGGTCGTGCACCTGGCGTTCTACAAGCTGCTGCGCGTGCCCTTGCCCTGGGGCGTGTTCCGCCCCTTCTACTGAATGGACGCGCTCGGTACCGCCTTCGGGCTCGTCTTCCAGCCCGACGTGCTGCTGGTCATCGTGCTGTCGGCACTGTATGGCCTGTTCGTCGGCGCCATCCCGGGACTGACGGCGACGATGGCCACC
Organism: Rubrivivax sp.; assembly: GCA_022843905.1. Classification (GTDB taxonomy): domain Bacteria; phylum Pseudomonadota; class Gammaproteobacteria; order Burkholderiales; family Burkholderiaceae_C; genus Rubrivivax. The sequence continues at coordinate 13,301 of JALHMT010000096.1, read as the reverse complement.
GCACTGCTGGTGCCGGTCACCTTCTTCATGGCGCCGGTGCCGGCGGTGGCCGCCATCGTCACGGCCACGGCGATGGCCATCTTCAGCGGCGACATCCCCAGCGCTCTGCTGCGCATGCCGGGCACGCCGGCCAGCGCCGCTTACACCGACGAGGCCTACCGCCTCACACGCAGCGGCCGGCCGGAACTGGCGCTGGGGGCCGGCCTGGTGTTCTCGGTGCTGGGCGGCATCTTCGGCGTGGCGGTGCTGATCGTGGCGGCCCCGGCACTGGCCGAGGTGGCGCTGAAGTTCAGCAGCTTCGAGTACTTCTGGCTGGTGATGCTGGGTTTCACCTGTGCCGTCTTCATTGCCGGCAACGACCCGCTCAAGGGCATGATCTCGCTGCTCCTGGGCCTGCTGATCTCTTGCGTGGGCCTGGAGAACCCGGCCGGCGCGCCACGCTGGACGCTGGGGAACGCCGAACTGATGGGCGGCATTCCGCTGATTCCGCTGATGATCGGGATGTTCGCCGTCTCCGAGGTGCTGCGCTACGCGATGGTCGTCGACAAGCCGAGCCCGGTGGTCGACCGCCCCTTCGGCAGCGTCTTCGCCGGCATGTGGGCGCTGCTGAAGAAGTACCCGCTGCAACTGCTGCGCGGCTCGGCACTGGGCACCTCGGTGGGAGCACTGCCCGGCGCCGGCGCTGACATCGCATCGTGGATGTCCTACGGCATCAGCAAGCGTTTCTCGAAGGAGCCGCAGAAGTTCGGCACCGGGCACGTCGAGGGCATCGTCGAGTCGGGTGCGGCCAACAACGCCGCGCTGGGCGGCGCCTGGATCCCGGCGCTGGTGTTCGGCATCCCGGGCGACTCGATCACCGCCATCGCCATCGGCGTGCTGTACATGAAGAACATGAACCCGGGGCCGATGCTGTTCGTCGACAACCCGCAGAACATCTACGCCGTCTTCATCGTCTTCATCCTGGCCCAACTGCTGATGCTGCCCTTCGGCTGGATGGCCATCAAGGCCGCCAAGCAGCTGCTGCGCATCCCCGCCGGCGTGCTGATGCCCCTGATCCTGCTCTTCTGCGTGGTGGGCAGCTTCGCCATCAACAACAGCCTGTTCGGCGTCATCGTGATGGCTGTCGCCGGCGTGGTGGCCTTCTTCATGGAGCGCTGGGGTTTCCCGGTGGCGCCCACCATCCTCGGTGTGGTGCTGGGCACCATGCTGGAAGAGCACTTCTTCAGCAGCCTGATCAAGGCCGACGGCAACTTCCTCGCGTTCTTCGATCGGCCGATCGCCGCCACGCTGGGGGTGCTGACGCTGCTGATCTGGTGTTCGCCGCTGCTCAAGCGCGGCTGGTCGGCGCTGCGCAGCAGGCCGGCATGAAAAAAGGCCGGCGCGAGGGCCGGCTTCAATGGTGCTTGGCGATGCCTGCACTCGTTGCGAGGCAGGCCCTTCAAGCGGACGCCGCGGACGGGCTTGGCCCGGCCGCCGGGGTCGCCCCCTTGAGGGGGAGCGGCGAAGCCGCTGCGGGGGTGGTCCTTACAACAGATGTTTCACGCCGTCCTGTTCGCCTTGCAGCTCGGCCAGCGTCTTGTTGATGCACTCCTGGCTGAAGGCGTCGATGGCCAGGCCCTGCACCACCGTGTACTCGCCGCCCGCACAGGTGACCGGGAAGCCGAACATCACGTCCTTCGGGATGCCGTAGTCGCCGTTGCTGGGCACGCCCATCGTGACCCAGGCGCCGTTGGTGCCCAGGGCCCAGTCGCGCATGTGGTCGATGGCGGCGTTGGCGGCCGAGGCGGCCGACGACAGCCCGCGCGCCTCGATGATGGCCGCGCCGCGCTTGCCCACCGTGGGCAGGAAGACGTCCTTGTTCCAGACCTGGTCGTTGATCATGTCCTTCACGCTGGCGCCGTCGATGGTGGCGAAGCGGTAGTCGGCGTACATGGTCGGGCTGTGGTTGCCCCACACGGCCAGCTTCTGGATGCTCGACACCGGCTTGCCGGTCTTGGCGGCGATCTGGCTGGCAGCGCGGTTGTGGTCCAGGCGCAGCATGGCGGTGAAGTTCTTGCGCGGCAGGTCGGGCGCGCTCTTCATCGCGATGTAGGCGTTGGTGTTGGCGGGGTTGCCCACCACCAGCACGCGCACGTTGCGGCTGGCCACGGCGTTCAGGGCCTTGCCCTGCGCCGTGAAGATGGCGCCGTTGATGGACAGCAGCTCGGCCCGCTCCATGCCGGGGCCGCGCGGACGCGAGCCGACCAGCAGCGCGTAGTCCGTGGCCTTGAAGGCGGTCATGGGGTCGCTGTGCGCCTCCATGCCGGCCAGCAACGGGAAGGCACAGTCTTCCAGTTCCATCATCACGCCCTTCAGGGCCTTCTGCGCCTTCTCGTCGGGAATCTCGAGCAGTTGCAGGATGACCGGCTGGTCCTTGCCCAGCATTTCGCCCGAAGCGATGCGGAACAGCAGGGCATAGCCGATCTGGCCGGCGGCGCCGGTGACGGCCACTCGAACGGGCTTCTTGCTCATGGGGAACTCCTGGAGGTTGCGGGTCTGGGGGTATCCTGGATTCTAGGCATCGCAGGGCGTTGCGGGCGTGCAATCCTGACTCTTCTGTCTTATGTAAGACAAATGTCCGTGGACGCTGGTACACCCTTTGTGATGCAATCCCGGGATGCCCGATCCGGTACCGTCCCCCGCCGAGGCGGCCGAGGCCACGCCCTCGTTCAGCCCGCTGTACCAGCAGATCAAGGTGCTGATCACGCGCAGCCTGCAGGGTGGCGAGTGGAAGCCCGGTGAAGCCATTCCCAGCGAGATCGAACTTGCTGCCCGCTTCAAGGTGAGCCAGGGCACGGTGCGCAAGGCGATCGACGAACTGTCTGCCGAGAACCTGCTGGTCCGTCGGCAGGGCAAGGGCACCTTCGTGGCCACGCACGCCGAGCAGAACGTGCAGTACCGCTTCCTGCGCCTGCAGCCCGACAGCGGCGGGGCCTCCAACACGCCGGCCGGCATGCAGCGCCGGCTGCTCGACTGTCGCCGCATGCGGGCGCCGGCCGAGGTCTCGCGTGCGCTCGATCTCAAGACCGGCGACAGTGCCGTGCAGGTGCGCCGCCTGCTGCTGGCCGCCGGCACGCCGGTGGTGCTGGACGACATCTGGCTGCCCGCGCCGCAGTTCAAGGGTCTGACGCTGGACAAGCTGGTCAGCTACCGCGGTCCGATGTACGGGCTGTTCGAGCGTGAATTCGGCGTACGCATGATCCGCGCAGAGGAGAAGATCCGTGCCGTGGCTGCCACCAACGAAGAAGCCGAGTTGCTGGCAGTGTCACCCGGTGCCCCGCTGCTGTCGGTCGAGAGGCTGGCCTTCACCTATGACGACAAGCCCGTGGAGTTCCGCCGCGGTCTGTACGACACCACCCGCCATCACTACCGCAACGTGCTCAGCTGAGCCGCGTTTGCCCAGTTCCACGTAAGACTGCTGCGTTGCAATAAACTCATCAGGTTACCCGCAGGTTCCACGAGACCCCACATGCCCGAAATGACAAAGCAAAGACCCGGCACCATGCGGCTGGTCGACGCGCTGCAATACCGGCTTCCTCTGGCCGGTGTGGTGTCGATCCTGCACCGCATCAGCGGAGCCCTCATGTTCGTGCTGCTGCCGTTCATCATCTGGATGTTCGACAAGAGCGTGACCTCCGAAGCCTCGTACGAACAGTTCAGCAGCGCCTTCGGCATCGGCCTGGGTGTGCTGCCCGGCTGGTTCATCAAGCTGGTGGTGCTGGCGCTGATCTGGGCCTATCTGCACCACTTCATCGCCGGCGTCCGCCATCTGTGGATGGACATGACGCACAGCGTCACCAAGGAGTTCGGTCGTTCGTCGGCCGTGGTCACGCTGGCCGCCAGCGTGCTGCTCACGCTGCTGCTGGGCGCCAAGCTCTTCGGCCTGTACTGAGGCACATCCGATGTCCACCAACTACGGTTCCAAGCGCCTCGTCGTCGGGGCGCACTACGGCATGCGAGACTGGCTCAGCCAGCGCATCACGGCCACGCTGATGGCCTTGTTCACGGTCATCGTGCTGGTGCAGGTGCTGATGCCCGGCCCGATGAGCTACGACAAGTGGGCCGGCATCTTCGCTGCCCAGTGGATGAAGGTGCTGACCTTCGTCGTCATCGTCTCGCTGGGGTATCACGCCTGGGTCGGCGTGCGCGACATCTGGATGGACTACATCAAGCCCGTGGGCCTGCGCCTGGTGCTGCAGGTGGCCACCATCGTCTGGCTGGTCGGCTGCGCCGGCTGGGCCGTGCAAGTGCTCTGGAGGCTCTGAGCCCATGTCTGTCTCTTCGATCTCCAAGCGCAAGTTCGACGTCGTCATCGTCGGCGCGGGCGGTTCCGGCATGCAGGCTTCCCTGCGACTGGCCCGTGCGGGCCTCAACGTGGCGGTGTTGAGCAAGGTCTTCCCCACGCGCTCGCACACCGTGGCGGCGCAAGGCGGCATCGGCGCCAGCCTGGGCAACATGTCCGAAGACAACTGGCACTATCACTTCTACGACACCATCAAGGGCAGCGACTGGCTGGGTGACCAGGACGCCATCGAGTTCATGTGCCGCGAGGCGCCCAAGGTCGTCTACGAGCTCGAACACTTCGGCATGCCGTTCGACCGCAACCCCGACGGCACCATCTACCAGCGCCCCTTCGGCGGCCACACCGCCAACTACGGCGAAAAGCCGGTGCAGCGCGCCTGCGCGGCGGCCGACCGCACCGGCCACGCCATGCTGCACACCCTTTACCAGCAGAACGTCAAGGCGCGCACCAACTTCTTCGTCGAGTGGATGGCGCTGGACCTCATCCGCGACGCCGAAGGCGACGTGGTGGGCGTCACCGCGCTCGAGATGGAAACCGGCGAGGTCCACATCCTCGAGGCCAAGACCACGCTGTTCGCCACCGGCGGCGCCGGCCGCATCTATGCGGCCAGCACCAATGCCTTCATCAACACCGGTGACGGCCTGGGCATGGCGGCGCGCGCCGGTGTGCCGCTGGAAGACATGGAGTTCTGGCAGTTCCACCCCACCGGCGTGCACAACGCCGGCGTGCTGCTGACCGAAGGCTGCCGCGGCGAAGGCGCGATCCTGCGCAACAGCAACGGCGAGCGCTTCATGGAACGCTACGCCCCCACGCTGAAGGACCTGGCGCCGCGCGACTTCGTCTCGCGCTGCATGGACCAGGAGATCAAGGAAGGCCGCGGCTGCGGTCCCAACAAGGACTACATCCAGCTCGACATGACCCACCTGGGCGCCGACACCATCATGAAGCGCCTGCCCAGCGTGTTCGAGATCGGGCACAACTTCGCCAACGTCGACATCACCAAGGAACCGATTCCCGTGGTGCCGACCATCCACTACCAGATGGGCGGCATTCCCACCAACATCCACGGCCAGGTGGTGGCGCCGAAGAAAGGCGACCCGAACGCGGTCATCAACGGCTTCTATGCCGTGGGCGAGTGCTCCTGCGTGAGCGTGCACGGCGCCAACCGCCTGGGCACCAACTCGCTGCTCGACCTGCTGGTCTTCGGCCGTGCCGCGGGCCTGCACATCGTCGACCAGGTGGCGACGCAGAAGAGCCACAAGCCCTTGCCGGCCGACGCCGCCGATCGTTCGCTGGCCCGCCTGGCGCGCCTGGACGGCAGCAACTCCGGCGAGTACGCGCAGGACGTGGCCAACGACATTCGCAACACCATGCAGCAGCACGCAGGCGTCTTCCGCACCCAGGCCAGCATGGACCAGGGCGTTGCGAAGATCGCCGAGCTCGCGGAGCGCGTGAAGTCGATCGCACTGAAGGACAAGAGCAAGATCTTCAACACGGCGCGCATCGAAGCGCTGGAGGTCGAGAACCTGATCGAGTCGGCGCAAGCGACCATCGTCTCGGCCGCTGCCCGCCACGAAAGCCGCGGCGCCCACACGGTGGACGACTACGCCGACAGCCCGGAGTTCCCGATGGGCCGCAACGACGCCGAGTGGATGAAGCACACGCTGTGGTACTCCGAAGGCAACCGGCTCGACTACAAGCCGGTCAAGCTCAAGCCGCTGACCGTCGAGAGCGTTCCACCGAAGGTAAGAACATTCTGATGGTGCCCCCAAGCTCGCTATCGCTCGCTACCCCCCGAGGGGGCCGTCCGCCTGCGGCCCGGCAAAGCCGGTTCCGCGGCGGGAAGCTTGATGTGACTCGTTCGATTTCCAGGCACTGATCATGACCAAGCGCACGTTCCAGATCTACCGCTACGACCCCGACAAGGACGCCAAGCCGTACATGCAGACGCTCGAGGTCGAACTCGACGGCTCCGAGCGCATGCTGCTCGACGCGCTGATGAAGCTGAAGGCGGTCGACCCCACGCTGAGCTTCCGCCGCAGCTGCCGCGAAGGCGTGTGCGGGTCGGACGCCATGAACATCAACGGCAAGAACGGCCTGGCCTGCCTGACCAACATGCGCACGCTGCCCGGCACCGTGGTGCTCAAGCCGCTGCCCGGGCTTCCCGTCATCCGCGACCTCATCGTCGACATGACGCAGTTCTTCAAGCAGTACAACTCGATCAAGCCCTATCTGGTGAACGACACCCAGCCGCCCGAGAAGGAGCGCCTGCAGAGCCCGGAAGAGCGCGACGAGCTCAACGGCCTGTACGAGTGCATCCTGTGCGCGAGCTGCTCGACCAGCTGTCCCAGTTTCTGGTGGAACCCCGACAAGTTCGTCGGCCCGGCCGGCCTGCTGCAGGCCTACCGCTTCATCGCCGACAGCCGCGACCAGGCCACCAGCGACCGGCTGGACAACCTCGAAGATCCTTACCGCCTGTTCCGCTGCCACACCATCATGAACTGCGTCGACGTCTGCCCGAAGGGCCTGAACCCGACGAAGGCCATCGGCAAGATCAAGGAACTGATGGTGCGCCGCGCGGTGTAGTGGGCCCCCACGCTCCCTCCCGGTCGCTGCCCCCCGAGGGGGCTCTTGCAGCGGACCGGCGGAGCCGGCCCGCGCAAGCGGCTTGATGGAATACGACACATGGAAGTACTTCTCGGTGAACGCGACAAGAGCAAGCTGCGCTGGCGTTGCCGCCGCGGCCTGCTCGAGAACGATCTGTTCATCGAGCGGTTCTTCCAGCGCCACGAAGACACGCTCACCGTGCGCCAGGCCGAGGGGCTTCAGCTCCTGATGGACCTGGCCGATAACGACTTGCTGGACCTGTTGCTTGCACGGCGCGAGCTGCAGGGAGAACTCGACACCGCCGAAGTGCGCGACGTGCTTGCACAGCTGCGCGAGAAGAGCCGAGCGGAGACAAACCCGCCGAACCGAAACGCCTGAAGCGAAGGACCGATGCCATGATGACCCCCTCCGACGTCAAAGCCACCCTGTCGTTCTCCGACGGCAGCCCCAGCATCGATCTGCCGCTCTACAAGGGCAGCGTCGGGCCCGACGTCATCGACATCCGCAAGCTCTACGGGCAGACCGGCAAGTTCACCTACGACCCCGGCTTCCTGTCCACCGCAGCCTGCCAGTCGGCCATCACCTACATCGACGGCGACAAGGGCGAGCTGCTGTACCGCGGCTACCCCATCGAGCAGCTCGCCACGCAGTGCGACTTCCTCGAGACCTGCTACCTGCTGCTGAAGGGTGACCTGCCCAACCCGCAGCAGAAGACCGACTTCACCAAGCTCGTCACCAACCACACGATGGTCAACGAGCAAATGCAGTTCTTTCTGCGCGGCTTCCGCCGCGACGCGCACCCGATGGCGGTGATGACGGGCCTGGTGGGGGCCCTGTCGGCGTTCTATCACGACAGCACGGACATCACGAACCCGCAGCACCGGGACATCAGCGCCATCCGCCTGATCGCCAAGATGCCGACGCTGGTGGCCATGGCCTACAAGTACGGCATTGGCCAGCCGTACATGTACCCGCAGAACAACCTGTCGTATTCGGCGAACTTCATGCGCATGATGTTCGCCACGCCCTGCGAGCCCTACGAGCCCAACGACGTCCTGGTGCGCGCCATCGACCGCATCTTCATCCTGCACGCCGACCACGAGCAGAACGCCTCGACCTCGACGGTGCGCCTGTGCGGCTCGTCGGGCACCAACCCGTTCGCCGCCATCGCGGCCGGCGTGGCCTGCCTGTGGGGCCCCGCCCACGGCGGTGCCAACGAGGCGGCGCTGAACATGCTGGAAGACATCCAGCGCAACGGCGGCGTCGAGAAGATCGGCGAGTTCATCAAGCAGGTGAAGGACAAGAACTCCAACGTCAAGCTGATGGGTTTCGGCCACCGCGTCTACAAGAACTACGACCCGCGCGCCAAGCTCATGCGCGAGACCTGCCACGAGGTGCTGGGTGCGCTGGGCCTGCACAACGACCCGCTGTTCAAGCTGGCGATGGCGCTGGAGAAGATCGCGCTGGAAGACGAGTACTTCGTGGCGCGCAAGCTGTACCCGAACGTCGACTTCTACAGTGGCATCGTGCAGCGAGCGCTCGGCATCCCCGTCAGCCTGTTCACCGCCATCTTCGCGCTGGCCCGCACGGTGGGCTGGATCGCCCAGCTCAACGAGATGATCGGTGATCCCGAGTACAAGATCGGCCGTCCGCGCCAGCTCTTCGTGGGTGCGGCGCACCGCACCGTCAAGCCGATCGCCGAGCGCTGACCGCACGCGCCTGCGGGCGCCTCGACTTTCCCGCCGAAAGGGCCGCTCACTGCGGCCCTTCTCGCCAAAGGGGCCGCTCACTGCGGCCCTTCCCGCCAAAAGGGCCGCTCACAGCGGCCCTTGGCCTTGGGGCCCCACGATCTGCTCGAAGGCCGCCGGACCCCCTGGGGCCGGGGGTGGCACCGGCTGCTTCTAACGCTGGTTTAACGGTCGGAGTCCAGCATGAGGGATTCCCCACTGCCAGGCCTTCCGATGCTCGCCCTGCTTCGTTCCCTTGTTCGCACGTGGCTGCCCTGTGCTGCCCTGGCGCTGGTGATTCCGGCCCCCGCGTTCGCCCAGCCGCAGACCGGGCCGATCGATCCCGACTTCGGCGCCGTCGACCTGCTGATGCGCAACTACGTGGCAGCGCGAAAGTTCCCGGGAGCCTCGCTGGTCATCGCCCATGGCGACCGCATCATCTACGCGCAGGGCTACGGCTGGGCCGACCCGGTGCGTCGCATCCCCAGCTCGCCGTGGCTGGAGTACCGCCTGGGCAGCGTCAGCAAGCCCATCACGGCCACCATGGTCATGCGCCTGGTCGAGCAAGGCCGCGTCAACCTGGACGCCCCGGCCTGGGGCTATATCGCGCCGGTGGTCGGCAGCTCCCAGCCGGTCGATGCGCGCCTGCAGCAGGTCACCGTGCGGCAACTGCTCACCCACACCTGGGGCCTCGACCGCTCGGTGTCACCCGATCCGGTGGGCGTCTGGTACCGCGACGGCAGCACGGTGGTCAGCACGGCGCGCGACATGCTGCGTTACCACCTGCTGCGCATGACGCTGAACTTCACCCCCGGTGCGCGCCACGCCTACAACAACACCGGCTTCGTGTGGCTCCAGATGATCGCCGAAAGCGTGGATGGGCGACCCATCGAACAGCAGATCACCTCGGCCCTCGGCGGGGAGGCGCTCTCGACCGGGCGCGCGCGTTTCGGCGAGGTCCTGCCCTCGAAGCTGACGCTGTTCGAGCCGACCTACCATGACCACGTCGGCGCTGCCCGCCTGCCTCCGGTGCCTGGCATCTACCCCGAGCCGGCGCCCGCCACCGTGGCGCGGCCAGACGGGTCCTTCACGCTGGTCGGCTATGGCGGGTCGGGTGGCTACGTGATGTCGCCGCTCAGCGTGGTGCGCTTCCTGCAGCGCATGACCGGCCAGCGGCAGCCCGAACTGCTGAGCGCGGTCACGCGGACCACGATGTTCCGCGAGCAGACGCTGGCCGATGGCACCCGCTACTGGGGCCTGGGCATCCAGTCCAACAACGCCTTCACGCCCGACGACCACCAGCTCTCGCACACGGGCGGCGTCCTGGGCGCCCGCAATGGCTTCACCTCGACGCCAAGGGCCCCTCGCGGGCCGATGCTGACCGTCTTCGTGCAGAGCAATGGCACACCTGAAGGCCAGGGCTCGGAGGTGGTGGACGACATCACCGCCGAGATCATCACCCCCATCATCTTCGCGGTCGACCGCATCGCCGGTTACCAGAGCAAGCCCGAGATCGGCCCCGAGCGGCTGATCGCCTTCGGCTCGGCCACCGAAGAGCACTTCACCGACCTCCTGCTCGACTGGGCGCAGACGACCTTTCCTGACCTCTTCAAGGGACCTCCGGTGGCCGGCGTGCTCGACGGCTATCGTTACCGATACTTTGCAGCGACCCAGACCTACGTGGCCGTCAAGCAGGGTCAGGTCTACCTGTACCAGCCGGCGGTCAACCCGCAGATCGTTCCCGTGGGGCCGATGGTGCAATGGTTGCCGCAGGCGGTGAACGATCTGGTGCGCTGGGGCCGGCTCGGCGCGCAGCCGACCGGCAGGGCGCGCTGACGCGCCTGCCCCGCGCTACAGGCTGCGAAGGCGCAGGTAGCTGGCGAATCTCGGCACGCCGGCACCGGTCAGCCCGTGGTGCGTGAAGCTGATCCAGCTGCCCAGCGGAGGCGGCGATTCGCGCTGCGCGTCGCTGAACCCGGTGCCGATGTGGAACACCACGCCCTCGGTGGTGCGCACGCGCAGCGCCCCCATGCGGCCCGCGTGCCGGCCGCGTCCGGAGAGATGGCCGATGACCTGCGCCTCGGCGTCGGACAGGGGTTTGAGCTTGCGCAGCAGCGGGCTGCGGCCCCGGACGAAGAGCGCGTCGGCGCGGTGCAGCATCAGGCCTTCGCCGCCCCCGTCGACCACTGCCTGCAGCATCCTCTGCAAGGCGGCACGGTCGGGCACGACCTGCTGCCGAACGGCTTCGCAGGGACCGGGCCGATGAGTCCGTGCCAGCGCCTCGATACGGCGAGCCCTCTGCTCGAACGTGCCGCCTGCACCCGGCAGTTCGAACACCATGAAGCGCACCGTCCGCCAGTCGTCGTCCACCGGCAACTGTCTGCGAACGATGCTCACGAGGGCTTCGAAGCGACCCCGGCCGAGCCAGAGTTCGCCGTCCAGCGGCTCGGTGGGCAAGTCGGCCGTGAACCACGCGGGTGCGGCCACGGGCAAGCCGCTGCGGAAGCGCAGGGTCCGGCCGTCCCAGAAGGCACGTGCGCCGTCGTACTTCTCGCTCACCAGCCATCCCGCCGGATCGATGCCGGGGTCGGCGGTCTGCGCCAGCATCAGCGGCAGCGATGCATCGCGTGCCCAGGCCGGCAGGGTCGCAGCCATCAGGCAGGCCAGCAGATGGCGTCGTGTGAAGGGGTTCATCGTCGGCTCCACGGGGTTGACGGCCTGCAGTCTGTGGCGGGGTTCGGGGCCTGCCCATCGCTCTTGCGGGCGACGCAAGGGCGCCCCCGAAGGGGTGGGTGACCTGATCGACCCGGGGCGATCCGCGGCAAGCTCGATGCGATGATCCGTGCCTCACGCACCCAACAGGCATGTCCGTGGACCTCAGCACCATCCCCACCCCCGCAGCGCTCGTCGACACGGCGCGTCTGCAGCGCAACATCCAGACCATGCAGGCCCGCGTCGCCTCGCTGGGCGCACGACTGCGCCCTCATGTGAAGACGGCCAAGTGCATCCCCGTGGCCCGATTGCAGCAGGCCGCGGGTGCCGCGGGGATCACAGTGTCGACGCTGAAGGAGGCCGAACAGTTCTTCAGCGCCGGCTTCGACGACATCCTCTATGCGGTCTGCATCACGCCGAACAAGCTCGACCTCGCGCTGGGCCTGCTGCAACGCGGGTGCCAGCTCAAGGTGGTGGTCGACTCTCTGGCCGGCGCGCAGGCGGTCGCCGACAAGAGCCGCGCCGCCGGCATCGCCATTCCCACGCTGATCGAGATCGACACCGACGGCCACCGCGCCGGCGTGAAGCCGGAGGCCGAGGTGCTGATTCACATCGGTCGCGCCCTGCACGACGGCGGTGCAAGGATCTACGGCGTCATGACGCACGCCGGCGCCTCCTATGGGGAAAGCACGACCGCCGGCCTGCAGCGCATCGCCGAGCAGGAGCGCAGCCTGTGCGTGCGGGCTGCCGAGCGGCTGCGCGCGGCCGGCCTGCCTTGCCCGGAGGTCAGCGTGGGATCGACCCCCACGGCACTGTCAGCGCGCACGCTGGAAGGCGTGACCGAAGTGCGCGCCGGCGTGTACGTCTTCCACGACCTGGTGATGTGCAACGTGGGCGTGTGCTCGCCGCAGGACGTGGCGCTGTCGGTGCTGGCCACCGTGATCGGCCACCAGGTCGAGAAGGGCTGGGTGCTGACCGATGCCGGCTGGATGGCCATGAGCCGCGACCGCGGCACGCAGGCTCAGGCCGTCGACTGGGGTTATGGCGCTGTCTGCAGCAGCGACGGCACGTTGATGTCCGAGTGGCTGATGAGCGGCGCCAACCAGGAACACGGCATCGTCTCGCGGCGCGATGGCGCCCTGCCGGACGATCTCGTCCAGCGTTTCCCCATCGGTTCGCAGCTGCGATTGCTGCCCAACCACGCCTGCGCCACGGCCGCCCAGTTCGGCGAGTACCGCGTGCTGGCCGATGGTGCCGATGTGCAGGTCTGGGAGCGCTTCAATGGCTGGTGAACCCCTGCGCGGCGATGGTGAGCGAGGCGATCTGAAGCGTGTGTTGCCGGCGGGCATGGCGCCGCCCGGGGGGCACTACAGCCCCGGTGTCGTCGCGGCGGGGCTGGTCTTCGTCGCAGGCCAGCTGCCGATCGCGTCCGATGGCCGCAAGCTCTCGGAAGCATCGTTCGCGGAACAGACGCTGCAGGTGCTGGCCAACGTGCAGGCCGTGGTCGAAGCTGCCGGCAGCAGCCTCGACCGGCTCGTGCAGGTGCGCGTCTACCTGACCGACATCGAGTGCTGGCCCGAGTTCAACCGGCTCTATGCCGAATGGGCCGGTGAGGCGAGGCCGGCACGTGCGGTCGTACCGGTCCCCAAGCTGCACTACGGCTTCCTGCTCGAGGTCGAGGCCGTGGCGGCGGTGTAGAAGGCGGGCTGCCCCGATGCGGGCGCCGATCCCTCGGGTGCCAGGCGCGTCTTCGCGCCCAGCTATCCCTTTACAGAAGTGCCTTGAGCAGCTTGGCCATCTCCGAAGGATTGCGCGTCACGGTGAAGCCGCACTCCTCCATGATGGCCAGCTTGGCGTCGGCCGTGTCGGCGCCGCCGCTGATCAGCGCACCGGCATGCCCCATGCGCTTGCCC
>JALHMT010000095.1 GCA_022843905.1 Rubrivivax sp. | reverse complement strand
GGGGTGCCTCCGGCGGCCCCTGCGGGGGGCTGAAGGAGAAGAAGTCCTAACCCAAGACAGTCAAACCAACCCGGTTTGACTCAAGCCAACAGGCCTCCTCGAAACCCGGTGCCGTTCACGAGTTCCTCGACCAGATGGATCGCGTGGTGCCTTGGGCGGCGCTGGTGCAGGTGGTTGAACCGTACTACCCGAAGGCCAAGACCGGCCGACCTCCGTTTCCCATCGAGACCATGCTGCGGATTCACTACCTGCAGCAGTGGTTTGCGCTGTCCGATCCGGCGATGGAAGAGGCGCTGCACGACATGCCGATCTTCCGCGAGTTCGCCAAGCTGGGCGATGGCATAGAGCGGCTGCCTGACGAGACCACCATCCTTCGATTCCGGCACCTTCTGGAGAAGCACGATCTGGCCACCGACATGCTGCGGGTGGTCAACGACATTCTTCAGGCCAAGGGCTTGATGATGAAGAAGGGCACTGTTGTCGACGCCACGCTCATTGCCGCACCGAGTTCGACCAAGAACGCCGAGGGCGAGCGGGACCCGGAGATGAAACAGACCCAGAAGGGCAATCAGTGGTACTTCGGCATGAAGGCCCACATCGGCGTCGATGCGCACTCCGGGCTGGTCCACAGCGTCGTGGGCACCGCGGCCAACGTCAACGACGTCACGCAGGCCGGCGCTCTGCTGCATGGGCAAGAGGGCGACGCCTTTGCCGACGCCGGCTACCAGGGCGTGCACAAGCGCATCGAAGCGCAGGGCCCGCAGTGGCACGTCGCCATGCGGCCTGGGCTGCGGCGCAAGCTCAACCCGTTCATCGCGCCGCACTTCGACGCACTGAGCCTGGAGAAATGGAAGGCCAGCGTGCGAGCCAAGGTCGAGCATCCGTTCCGGGTGCTCAAGCGGCAGTTCGGGTACACCAAGGTGCGATACCGAGGGCTGGCCAAGAACACCGCGCAGATCGTCACGCTCTTCGCGCTGTCCAACCTGTGGATGGCTCGGCGGCAGTTGATGGGAGCGCGGGGATGAGTGCGTCTGCGGGGGCCTCGACAGGCTCCGGCGGCGCACGGATCGCCGCTGACGCGACGTTCGTGGACCGCGACGACGGCCCGCGTCACTCAATTGGCGAGGCAATGTCAGAACATCACCTTGGATCGAGCTGCGCATCACGTTGTGCAGACCTTCCTTAGCTCGAACGTTAGGCCCCGTAGTACCCATCATGAGTCCTTGGGCAGTCAATCCCGCTTGGCAGAACTTCTCGTCCCTGTACCGAGAGGCGACAACCGCCATCGACAGCAAGACCGAAATGGAGCGTTCCCATCACGTGACCGCTTCGCTCTACTTTGCAATCGCAGCGCTCGAAGCATTCCTGAACGAGAAGATGCGTGCCCATCTCAAGGGCACTAAGTCCGAGACCGAGATCTTCGACTACTTGCGCAAGGGCAAGATCGTCTCCAAGCTAAGGAAGTGGCCAGTCGAACTTCTAGGCACGACGCTCCCGCTCAGCGACGGTGCGATGGACCTGCTCATTGACTTCAACGACATACGAGGCGACTTGACGCACCCCAAGACACAGGGGCATGACATCTACGGCAAGTTGGAGAGCATTGACCCGCGCTCTGTCGTCCACGTCGTTGCAGAGTACATCGTTCGCTTCAATGAGAGCGCGAAGACTAGATACCCTTATTGGATCTTCGGTTGGAACTATCTGAACCCAAGGCCGGATTCATATGAGATCGTCATCATCAATGACCAGCAGTTCTCCTTCTCGCTGCAAGCCCTCGGCTTCCAGATACCGGCGTCCGAGCATTGGGCTTCCGAAGACTGGCGCAATCGGTACCTTGGGACGTACGGCGGGTACTGTGCCGTAAGAGAGGCCCTAGGGAAACTCGACCGCTGCGAACCGAAATTTGCTAGGTTCCCATTCCGTCCCGTTCTCTGCCGGTGCTGGTGGATGCGCGAGCATCAGTTGAGGTGCGGCAATGTCACCGAAGAAGCTTTGGCAGTTGCGCGGAAGTTCGACGGGGCCTAAGGACGGTCTGCAAAACTCCGTGCCAGTCCGAATAGCCTGACCGCCCAGCACGAGCGACGATCACGCCCATGAAGCAGCTCGGACTCGGACTGAACCTGTCGACGAAGAAGACGCGCAAGCGCGAGTTCCTCGACGAGATGGAACGCGTGGTGCCCTGGTCGGCACTGGTGCAGGTGGTGGAACCGTACTACCCCAAGGCCAAGACCGGCCGGCCTCCGTTCCGCATCGAAACCATGCTGCGCATCCACTACTTGTAACAGTGGTTCGCGCTGTCGGACCCGGCGATGGAAGAGGCGCTGCACGACATGCCGGTCTTCCGCGAGTTCGCCAAGCTGGAGGATGGCGTTACGCGGCTGCCCGACGAGACGACGATCCTGAGATTCCGCCACCTGCTGGAGAAGCACGACCTGGCCACCGACATGCTGCGGGTGGTCAACGACATCCTGCAGGCCAAGGGCCTGATGATGAAGAAGGGCACCGTCGTCGACGCCACGCTGATCGCTGCGCCGAGCTCGACCAAGAACGCCGAGGGCGAGCGGGACCCGGAGATGAAGCAGACCCAGAAGGGCAACCAGTGGTACTTCGGCATGAAGGCCCACATCGGTGTTGATGCGCACTCGGGGCTCGTCCACAGCGTCGTGGGCACCGCGGCCAACGTCAACGACGTCACGCAGGCCGGCGCTCTGCTGCATGGGCAAGAGGACGACGCCTTCGCCGACGCCGGCGACCAGGGCGTGCACAAGCGCATCGAAGCGCCGGGCCCGCAGTGGCACGTCGCCATGAGGCCGTGGCTGCGGCGCCAACTCAACGCGTTCATCGCGCCGCACTTCGACGCACTGGGCTTGGAGAAGTGGAAGGCCAGCGTGCGAGCCAAGGTCGAGCATCCGTTCCGGGTGCTCAAGCGGCAGTTCGGCTACACGAAGGTGCGATACCGAGGGCTGACGAAAAGCACCTCGCAGATCGTCACGCTCTTCGCGCTGTCCCACCTGTGGATGGCGCGGCGGCAGTTGATGGGGGCGCGGGGATGAGGGCGTCTGCGGGGGCCTTGGCAGGCTCCGGCGGCGCACTGATCGCCGCTGACGCGGGATTCGTGGACCGCGAGGACGGCCCGCGTCACTCAATGGGCGAGGCAATGTCAGAACATCACCTTGGATCGAGCTGCGCATCGCGTTGTGCAGACCTTCCTCAGGCCTTGCAGCACACACCACCGCGGCACACCAAGGCGTAGTCATGCGCGACCTCATGCACGGTCATGCAAAAAAAGCATCGCTCTCTTGCGGCGATTGGACATAAGCTCGTTTCAGCCCCAACACGATATGGAGACGCATGAATGTCTTCTGCACGTTGAAAGGCGCCGACCTAGTTTGTCACCCGATCTTCACCTAAGGAGTTCTGCCGTGAACGAGCAAGAGAGAATCGACGCCCAAAATCGTGAACAGAGAGGCCGCATGTTCGGTGAGGGCGATGGAACCGGTCGCACACAGAACGCAATCCGCGACTACGAGAAACGCATGGGCAGCAGTAGTTCGGGCAGTGATGATCGGTATCAAGTCGCTTCGCCAGCCCCCAGCCCCCGGCCCAGCCGCCCCTCGGCTCCCGCGCCGAGGGCGCCCGCGGCCGGAACTGGCTCCAACTCAAGCTCCGCGAATGGAAGCTCGAGCAACTTCACCGCTGATGACTTCTTCACCGTTGCGGGCTTTCTGGTTGCTGGCGGCCTGACGTACTCGAGGACGAATGAGCCAATCTCTGCTTTGATTGTCGGGTGTATCGCCGCCTTCATCGCCAGAAAGGTCTGGAAGTTTGCCCTCGCTCTCGCGGCGATAGTGATTGCAATAAACATCTTCGGGAACTAGCCTGCGCTGAGCAGCGAGGCCTAACTCCTTGCTCAAGCTGACCCGCATGGCAGGCACTGTAGGCCTGGCCAGAGGTATTACATACATTGTCTCAGCCCTAGCTGAGGGCACCTTACTCTGAGGGCAGCTTAGCTCGAGCATCAGGCCTCTCATCACAACGCCTAGCCTGCGTCGCGGCTGTCCAGAAATCAACCCTCGCAGAGGATCGAACATGTCCAGCGTGCCACCTCGATTCACAGCGCAAACAGTTCGCGGCTTCAGGTCTCTTTGTCTGCTTGCTGTCCTCGCCACAGGATGTGCCACAACTCCGACAGACGGCTACGAGTCGCTCGAGGTGGTGGATGTGGCCGCCCCTTTGCTTGCGGGGGACACAAACTTCGGCCTCTTTGATCGGCAGTTTCGGGTGTTGGCTTCGGCACGCTCCCGCTCCGGTCGACTAACCTTCCAAGTACCACTCAGGCAAGCCGTTGGCAGTTGTGTCGCGATCCTCCCGAGCGGAGCGCGCACCCCACCAGATAGCTGGTTCAGGCTTTCGGTTCGTGACGACTATCTGGCAGAACAGTCTAGGCTTCGTGCTGCGCAAGTCGCGCTAGAAAATGCCCAACGTGATGCAAGTATTGTTGACAGCGAACAAAGACAAATAGCGAGCAGACTTCTGGGAAATAGAGCGATGACTGCTAATGCTTGCTCGATTCCAGCGCAGACACCGGTGCCGCCGCGCCCTATAGTAAAGTGTGCGAATCGAGATGAGTGCACATCCGAAGGTGCTGCAATCTGCTTTACTCGCTTTGTTGGAGAACAGGGCTGTGCTGTTGCGCTAGGCTGGCTAAAGCTTCCAGGACTCCTATCGAGCCCATCATGTGCAGCCGGTGCAGCCGCATTAGCCGAAGAGAAGTACGGACTGGATCGCCTATTTGTAGACGTAGTGAAGGGGGCCGCCCTGGACAAAGGCAAGCAATTATTGCGCGGAGATGCGACGGAAACATTAGCTGGCGCCTTGCTGATCGGCGGTGTGCTTTACTTGGAGGTCCAGGAAGCCCGATCGTGCACGGCGAACTTTGTTGAGCGGCACTACGCACCTGTAGAACGCTGGGAGCAAGAATCTATTCGTATTCGGAGCGAGCCAGGCCAGCTGTTTGCACAGTGCAACGCCGATCGCCGGCGCCAAGAAGCCTTGGTTGCCAGGTCAACCGACTCGCTGAAGCAGATATCAGCAGCGCGCGCTCAATTGAATGAACGAAGCCAGGTGCTGCGGACACTAGAGACAAGCCGCAGGCGCATCCAGAGTTGCCAATCTTGATCGGTGGGCAAGGTGGCGAGCCAGTGATGCCTAAGGACAGTCTGAATAACTCCGGGTCAAGTCTGTTTGCGAACGCGTGATCCGGCGGCGAACATTCGAGCCATGAAGCAAACCGACCCCGGTCTGAACCTGACCACCAAGCGGACCCGCAAGCGCGAGTTCCTGGCGGAGATGGAGCGCGTCGTGCCTTGGGCCGCACTGGTGCAACTGGTTGTGCCGCACGCGCCTGAGGGCAAGAAGGGTCGGCCGCCGTTCTCTGTGGAGACGATGCTGCGAGTCCACTTCATGCAGCAGTGGTTCACGCTGAGCGACCCGGCCATGGAAGAGGCGCTGCACGACATCGCCCTGTTCCGGGAGTTTGCTGGCCTGGGCTGGGACAGCCGCATCCCCGACGAGAGCACGATCCTGAGGTTTCGGCATCTGCTGGAGAAGAACAAGCTCACCGATCAGATCCTGGCCTGCGTCAACGACCTGCTGCGCGACAAGGGCCTGATGCTCAAGGCCGGCACCGTGGTCGACGCCACGCTGATCTCGGCACCGAGCTCGACCAAAAACGAGTCGGGTGAGCCAGACCCCGAGATGAAGCAGAGCAGGAAGGGCAACCAGTGGCACTTCGGCATGAAGGCGCACATTGGCGTGGATGCTGAGTCGGGCCTGGTGCACACCGTCATCGGCACGTCGGGCAACGTCAACGACGTCGTCCCCGCAAACGGCTTGCTGCATGGCCAGGAGACCACCGTCTTCGCGCACTCGGGCTACCGTGGCGCCCACAAGCGCCCCGATGCGAAGCCCGGTGTGGAGTGGCACATCGCCGTACGACCGAGTGACCGCAAAAGGCTGAGGGCAGGAGCCGAGCGGGGTGCAGTGCTGGACCAGATCGAGACGCTCAAGGTCAGCATTCGCGCCAAGGTCGAGCACCCCTTCCGAGTGATCAAGCGGCAGTTCGGGCACACCAAGGTGCGCTACCGCGGATTGTTCAAAAACATGGTGCAACTGAAGACCTTGTTCGCGCTGTCGAACCTGTGGATGGCGCGAGCGCAGCTGATGGCACTGGATGGACAGGTCCGTCCGCTGCGCGCGAAAGCGGCATGAAAAGCGCCGAGACGCAGCACATTTGCACTTTCGCCGAGGCTGCATCGAATCGAAGCGCATCAGGTCGCTCCAACTGGCTCAGTGACGATGCAATGGACCACTGGATGAGGCATTCTTCAGACATCCTTAGAGAACAAGAGGGAAATTTCCCCCGATCTCGATAGCGTACTTTCACCCTTGAATTCAACAGGAGAACTTTTTGAGGAAGTTGATTCTAATTTCTTGTATTGAGATGTCGAAGCTGTTCTTATGTTTGCCAGTAATCTCTTTGCTTGCTGGTTGCTTAACCCTGCCAACAGCGCCGGAACGACCAGGCTTCCACGGCCGTGGGGTTGAGTCTCCACGGGCTAAGCTAGATCGCATGATCCGTGAAGAGGATGAGCGAACTCGGGCTCAGTATCCAATCGAACAACCCGGGACTTCTCAGACTCAGCGCTTTGTTGCGCCAGCGGTGAATCACGGGAGTCCTATGAGTGTTGGCCACTTCAGAGAGAGCGAAAACGCATGGACCTTAAACAATGGTAGGAATATGCCGCCTCGGCTAGGAATTGTCGTCCTTCCGGGTACGAGCGGAAACAATACGAAGTGGGGCAGAACCATCCGATGCAATTACGGTTTTGAGAACAACTATCGCTCCGTTGTCTTCTGGAACACAGCGCGCCCCATTATTGATAGAGGCATCTCGAAAGAAGATATTAACAAGTGGGCAACGAAGGAAGAAATCACTGCTGACACTGCAATCACCGCTTGCCCAGCTAAGTGGGGCGATGCACTTGTATTGGTCTGGGGTCAAGACGCGTGGGTGAAACTGCAGGCATCGGCGGGCGCAAATCGGTCACGCCTTGAACAAAGAGCAGAAAGGGAACGAGCATTGGCCTCGCGGGACGCTCGCCAGCGCGAATTGCAGGCAGACTACGATAAGCTTTCTGAAAGAGACAAATGCCTTTGGAGGAATGGTCTGGAAGAGCCCGGGAATCCAGGAGTATCAAAGAGTGCGCTTTACTCTAGTCGAGTAATGATTGAGTGCGGCAGGTATCCAAAGTGATTTATGGGGCGCAAACCGTTGGTATCCGAGATTACCATTGGTCTGCACTTCCGGTGTTGAGCTTTAGTTCTCTGCTTGTAGATTGCCTCAAGATTGAGGCTATGTGTTGCTACAACATTCTTGCGGCTAGCATCTGCCACTGAGTGAGGACTTGTACATTCCAGCTGTCAGCAATAAGGATGGAAGTTTGAAGTTTTCGCGGTTGGTGCGCCGAACCCGATACGCCTATGGGCAGGCAGCTCGCGGGTTAGCACAAGGTCAACGCATCGGCTCTTTTCATCTAATCGTGTAGCCCGAGCAGTTGTCGATCATGAACATGCATCAGCAAGGCGCGGTAGCGGACGGCGCGGTCAAACTCAATGCCGGCATCGATGTGAGCAAACAAACACGGGGCGCTACATGAGACCCAACCGCTCCACCCTGGCAGCTTGCTTGATCGTCATGGCATCAGCCTGCCTCGCCCAGTCGCCCCCTCCACAGCCTTTCGTGATCACCGACAACAAGGCGGTTCGCACTGCCGAGTCGCTGTTCCAGGAGGTGCAGGCTCTGGCCGGGTTGGTCACGCCGTGCGTCGAGTCCGGCAAGGGCACGCCCATCGACTGTGCGTGTCGATTCCAGGCGCAGCTGAGCCGGGTTCAAGGGTCTGCCCGCAGCGTCCAGGCTCAGTATCCGGAGTGGCGCGACAAGGTCGTCAACTGGACCGACCCCAGCACCAAGCTGTCTCGCGCCATCAGCGTGGAGGCCGTCGTCCGTCAGTCCGCGCTCAAGTGCGCGGCGAAGTGAAGCCCTTCCGTCTCTCGCCATGGGTCTTTGCCTTTTCGTCGGAATCGGTCGCTGATGTCGGCGACGTGGGCCTGGAGAACTGAACAGAGAACAGCCCGCCTCGGCAGGCGCAGTCGGTGCAGGAATGGCCGCTGGGGCAGGGTTCGCAAACCTCGGGGCCGGAGCGCATTGCAGAAATGTCGACGCCATCCCAGAGCATCATCGTGGATCGAACTGCGCATCAAGTTGAGCAGACCTTCCTTGGGCCCCTCGTTGGCCCGGCCCGGGCCCCCGTTGGAAGCACACATGGACAACCTTCAAGAGTTTCGCGACCCCGTCAACTACGATCTTGAGGAGCTTCCGGGGTCGGCAGATCGAATCGCCTTCATGTGCAGGCGGGCTCTTCGCGTAGCGGGGCCTGCGCTCGATCTGGGCTGCGGTACCGGCATCGTCGCCCTGCCGCTTGCGGTGATGGGCCTGTCGGTCACTGGCCTTGATCTCTCGGACGCCATGGTCGCGCACGCGCGCCACAAGGCGGCGACGCTGGGCGTCAAGGCCTCCTTCTCCGTACAAGACATGAGGTGCTTCGACTTGCAGCGGACGTTCAGGTTCATCACGCTGACCGGCCACGCGTTCCAGGCGCTTCTCACTCAGTCCGATCAGTCCATGCTCCTTCATGCAGTTGCGCGGCACCTCGACGACGAGGGGGAGTTCGTTTTCGAGACCAGGAACCCAGCAGGTACGGACCTCGCCAGTTCCGCAGAAGAGGAGCCGTGGTTCGCCTACGTCAACGCTTCGGGGAGTGAGGTGCAAGTCTCCGGTACCCAGTCCTACGATCGGACTCGACAGGTGCTCACATGGACGACGTCGCGTCGCTGGTCGACCGACGGCGGACCGACACTGCATCGCTCCGACATCGCGTGCCGCTTCACCGAGGTTCAAGAGCTGGACGCCCTTCTGAACGCGGCAGGCCTGCGTGTCAAGGAGCGGTATGGAGCCTGGGACGGTCGACCGTTCACTTCTGCAAGTGAAGAGATCATCACTGTCTGCGAGCGCGTGCGAGGCCCGTCTGTCGAAGTCTGCGCCACACCTCCAACCTGAGGCCGCCGAAAGACCAATGTCGTCGCGCCACCCTACAACTGTCGTGCTACTGTCGCACTGGCTCCGTAGCGCTGTCATGCACGGCGAACGATGCTGACGCCGCCTCAGGAAACGTGGCCCCTCAGCCTGCTTGCGTCGGCGTGATCCAGCGGCGAACATGGGCACCCCGAAGCCAGCCGCCCCGGGCCCCGACGCACACCTATACCCATGTCCACCGCCGTACTCGTCATCGACGTTCAACAAGGCCTCTGTGAAGGCGAAGGCGCCGCATTCGATTGCGCCGGCACCATCGGCCGCATCAACGAAGTCACCGCGAAGGCGCGAGCTGCCGGCGCCCCGGTCATCTTTGTCCAGCACGAGTCCAAGGGCGGCTACCTGGAACACGGGTCGGCAGCCTGGCAGCTGGCCCGGGGCCTCGATGTGCAGGCCACCGACTTGCGCATCAGAAAGACCACGCCCGACTCGTTCCTGAAGACGGAGCTGGAATCACTGCTTCGAAGCCACGGGGTGTCGAAGCTGATCGTCTGCGGCATGCACACCGAGTTCTGCGTCGACACCACCACCCGACGCGCGCTCGCTCTGGGGTACCCGGTCGTGCTGGTCTCGGACGCGCACACTTCGGCGGGCAATGGCGCCATCGGTCCGGCACTGGTCATCGCTCATCACAACGCCACGCTGACCAACATCTCCAGCTTCGGGCCGCGGGTGACAGCCATCCCCGCGCACGCCGTCGAGATCGCGGCCTGACGGGGTGCAGGGCCTGGCTCGGTCCTGCTTCGCCCCGAACGCCAGGCCTGTCGGAACCACCCCATGCAGACCCTGGCCGCACTGCTTCTTCTCGCCGCGCACGCGCTGCTCGTGGTGTTTGCCTCCGGCGTCCCGGAGCCCATCGCCCCCCTCCTGGCCGCCAGCGTCTACGGTCCCCTCTGGCCGTTGCAGGCTCTCGGCGCTCCGGTCTTCGCCCCCACAGGGGGCTGGGGCTGGTCGAGCCCGAGCGTCCTCGGCTGGGCCGTCCTGGCGCTGTTCTGGGGTGGCTTCTGGCGGGGGGCGGTCTGGCTGGTCGCTCGGTTCACCCGGCGGGGCTGAGGGTTCATCCAGTCGCAGGACGACCACGCGCTGCTGTGCCGTTGCGGGTTGAGGTGTCGATCCGGCCGGCGCCCGATCGTCGTCTTGTCGGGCACGTTCAACAGGAGATCAGTCCATGCGGTTCATCATCACGGCACAGTCGGCCACCGGCAACGAGGCTTCGCAAGAGCAGCCCGCCTTCGACGTGGAGCTCTTCAAGGCCTACATGCGCTTCAACGAAGAGATGCACCAGGCCGGCGTGCTGGTGGCCTCCGAAGGTCTCAACCCGTCGGCGCCGGGCGCCCGCATCGCTGTCGCGCAGGGCAGACGCTACGTGGTGGACGGGCCCTTTGCCGAATCGAAGGAACTGATCGGAGGCTTCTATCTCATCGAGGTGAAATCGCTCGAAGAAGCCGTGTCATGGGCACTGCGCGCGCCGTCGGGCTTCGGCAAGGACGACATCCTGGAAGTGCGCCAGCTGACCGGAGCGGCCGACCTGCCGCCGCAGATCCTCGAACTCATCGCCGAAGCCGCGCCGTCGTGGAGCGCAGCGGCCTGGCAGTCGAAACCGGCAAGCCGCTGAGCCTGTCGCATGATATCGCCATGCGTGCCTTCACCACCCCACCCTTGCGCACCGCCAGGCTGACGCTTCGCCCGCTGGCCGAAGCCGACGTGCCGGCGCTCTTCCGCATCCACGCCGACCCGCTGGCCATGCGCTACTGGAGCGCGCCGGTGTGGAAGGACGAGCAGCGCGGTCGCGACATGGTGGCGCGTGACCTCGACCCGGCGATCACCGGCCACCTGCGCCTGGGCATCGAGCGCATGCCGACCGATGCGGTGCCAGGGATGCTGGTGGGCACCTGCACGCTGTTCGACATCGACGAGCAATGCCGTCGGGCTGAGCTGGGCTACATGCTGGCGTCGTCGGCCTGGGGGCAGGGCCTCATGCAGGAAGCCCTGCGGGCCTTCATCGGCCACGCCTTCGACGAGTTGGTTCTGAACCGCCTGGAGGCCGACACCGACCCGCGCAATCAACGCTCGATGCGCCTGCTGGAGCGGCTGCACTTCGTGAAGGAAGGGCACTTCCGCGAGCGCTGGATCGTGGACGGCGAGGTGTCCGACGCCGCCATGTTCGGCCTGCTGCGGCGCGACTGGCCGGCACCGGCCTAGCTAGCGCAGTTGTCTCATCGGGTCGGCCGTGCACCTGTGCTGGGCACCAGCAGTTCGCAAGAGAAGTTCGGTCTGACAAGGTTCGGCTACGAACGCTGCCTGACCCACGCACACATCGCCTTCGTGGCGCTGGAGTTCGGCACCTACCAGCCGCCGCGCGGCGGGCGCGTGCTGCAGGCCGATCACTGGCTGTGGAACCACGGCGACCCCACCGGGCCGGAGGCGGTGCCCCTCCGCGATGCCTTGCGGGACCCCTTCTATCCGCCCTTCGACGACTGGAAGGAGATGGTGCTGTGGCGCTCGCGGCAGGTGCCTGGACAAGGGGTCACGGGACTTGCGGGGGATGATGTCCAGCTAGCATTGGCGGGGTTCTGCAACGACGAGTCATCGATGAACTTCTACCGGGCCATCCGCAAGGGAACGATCTTCAAGGCGATCGTGGGTCGTGAGCCGTTCCATTGGGTCAGCGCGCGACCGGAAGTGCTTGAACTCGGCTCCAAGTACGGAGGCTGGGGAATCGACGCCAGCGCGATCTCCAGTTCGACGACGGTGGCGTCCTTCGGACTCGGCGAAGACGTCACCTTCGAGGCCTCACTGATCGAACGCTTCGGATGCCAGGTCTATGGGTTCGATCCCACGCCCCGGTCCGTCCGCTATGTCACGGAGCACGTGCGCAACCCTCGGTTCAGTGCCTTTCCGTACGCCCTCTCGGATACCGATGGCACCCTCACGTTCACCCTGCCACCGGCATCGGCGGCCGATCAGGTCAGCGCGTCGGCCGTCGCCCGTTACGACCCTTCATCCGCGGGCACGGTCGACGTGCCCAGTCTGACCTTGGCGACGGCGCGCAGCAGGTTCGGCCTGCAGCGACTCGACATCGTCAAGATGGACATCGAAGGCGCCGAGTACGCCGTCATCCAGCAAGCGGTCACGAACGGCTGGCTCGACGAGGTCGGCCAGGTGCTGGTCGAGTTTCATCACTTCCTGCCCGGTCTGACGTCGGCCCAGACCCGGCAGGCCATCGCGTTGCTGCGCGGGGCAGGATTCGACATCGCCTGGATCGGCCGCACCAACCACGAATACCTGTTCACCCGGCAGCGGCGCAACGCTGCGCGGTGAGCGTGCCGGAGGGCTCCGGCCGCACCCCGACACGCGCCGTTGAGCAAGCGCAGCGGCCGGCGTCGGTGCCGCTCCTACGATGCAGTCATCCCTACAGGATGTCGACAGGTCCTTGCACCGGCCCGACCCGCCGGGGAAGAAGACCTGCGAAAAGGAGCTGTGCCATGTCTTGCGACCTCGACCCGCGACGTTTCCCGCAGAACCCGGCTGTCGCAGCGAACTGGGGCGTCGGCCAGCGCGGGGCCCGGCCAGCCGCCAGGCTGAATCGCTCGGCAGGCCGAGGCCTGCGATCGCTGCTGGGCCTGGGCGCGCTGGTCCTGGGCCTGCTGACCGGTGCCGGTTCGCAGGCTGCGCCGGTGTTGCTGCAGGGGAGTTCCCGGATCTCCACGGACGCCTTCTGCGTTCCCTACTGCGGCCTCGAGGCCAAGGCGGCCATCCTGGGCAACGAAGGCGCTTGGGCCGATGGCCAGTACAGCGGCGGCGCAGGGGCCAACACCTCGGCCGTGGTGGGGGGTGGCGGCTTCACCGGCAAGAACGCGGCGGCGGTCGCGCAGGTTCACTGGACGTCGACTTTCAAGACCAGTCCGGGCCAGCCGACCGATGAACCGATCCACTTGCATCTCGACCTGGACCTGGGCTACTTTGCGTCCCACGATGCCATGTTCGGGCTGGGCCAGGCCAGCGGCGGCGCGTCGGTGAAGATCGCTCTGTGGCGATGCCGACCCAACGTTCTCGGTGCGCCCTTCTGTCTCCCTGTCTTTGGCCACAAGCTGAGCTACCATGACTCGTTCGTGTTCGACGACGTCCTGGAACTCGGGCTGTTCGACCCCCTGGACATTGGTCTCCTGGATCTGACCTTCGAGGTCGGCAGCGTCGTTCAGACCTTCCCGATCATCGGCATCGGTGCCCACGCGATCGACATGGCCGTGATGGGATTCACCTTGCGGGCAGACGATGGACAGTCGCCGCCTGCGCCGCTGTCCGAGCCGGCCAGTGCAGCGCTGGTGCTCGGCGCTCTGGGTCTGGCGGCCGGCTTCCGGCGCCGCCGAGCGCCGACGGCATAGCCCTGCGCGCCACTGCAGTCCCTGGGGCGCTCCGCCGTCGGGCCAGGGCAGCACGCTGCGCAACGGACGGTTGGCCGCCCGGCAAAGTGCGTGCGAAGTCGAGATGCCCGGCGCTGGAGGCGCTTGCGGCGGGTCGACGGCCGGCCTGAGGTCCGGGGCGATGCTCTGCTACAACGGCAGGGGTCAACATGGAAGTGTCCTGCGGCAAGCCGCGCGGAGCTCCCTGCAGCAGCGCCTTGGAGAGCAGATGCAGAACGCACTCGTTGGACGGAAGGTACTCGTCACACAGGCCGGCGACTTCATGGGTCCCGTGCTCTGTGAGGTTTTCGCCGAGCAGGGTGCGCAGGTCCTGCGAAGCGAAGCCCGGCTGACCGACCCCGGCGCGGCCGAAGCCCTTGTCGCCCAGGCGGGGGCCATCGACATCCTCGTGGCCAATCTGTCCATCGTGGCGCCCAGCACGCGGGCCGTCGACGTCGACGAAGCGGAATGGCGACAGGTCTTCGCCGCGTTGGTCGACCCCTTGCCCCGGCTCGTCCGGTCGGCCGTGCCCGGCATGGTCGCCAGGGGCGGGGGCAAGATCCTGGTGATGGGCAGTGCCTCGGCGCTGCGGGGCATGAAGAGGGCCTCGAGCTACAGCGCCGCGCGCGGCGCCCAGCTGGCCTACGTGCAGGCCGTGGGCGTGGAGCTGGCGCCGCAGAACGTGCAGGTCAACGCCATCGCCCAGAACTTCGTCGACAACCCGACCTACTTCCCGGCCGAGGTCCAGGCCGACCCGCGCTTCCAGGCGCGCCTGGCGCGCGAGGTGCCCCTGGGCCGACTGGTGGGCGCGCGCGAGGATGCCTTGTTCGCCGCCTACCTGTGCAGCAGCGCCGCCGACTGCTTCGTCGGGCAGGTTTTTCCTGTCTGCGGCGGCTGGGTCGCGCGCTGAGGGCGGCTGGTCCTGATGTGCCAGCCTGTCGATGGCCACCGGCGCTGATCGTCGGGTGTTGGTTGGCCTCTTCCGGTCGGCGCTTGTTGAGGGAGATCGATGATGCGCGTGGTGGTGCTCGTGAAGGCCATCGTGGTCAGCGAACGCGGGTTCTTCCCGACAGGCTGGCCGACCGACATGCTCCAAGCCTTGGGCCGATTCAACGATGAACTGCGCAGGGCCGGCACCCTGCTCGGTGCCGAAGGCCTGAAGCCTTCGGTGCAACGCAAGCCCATCGCGTTCGACGGCCTTGGGCGCCGCGTGATCGACAGCCCCTTCCCCGAAACCGGGCAACTCGTAGCGGGCGACTGGCTCTGGCAGGTCAGGGACGTGCACAAGGTCTTCGCCTCGGCCAGACGCTGACTCAACCCCATACCGAGGCCGAGCGGGACCGAGATCCGACCGCTGTACGAGGCGGCGGATCCGGCCTGACCGATGGACGTCGTAGGAGCTCTTGCCGTGCCCGCGCTGTCTCGTCTTGCGCCCCGCTGCAAGCACGTACGCTGATCGAAGTCCTGTGCGGCAGCACGGCTGGCGGAGCGTTGAGGGGCCTGCCTATGAGTTTGTGCCGCCCCCCGCTTGGCTCTGGCCGCAATCGCCGCGAGGGTCACGGCGCCGCCGACTGCCCATGCCGATCCAGGCCAGCATCGTGAGTGCCATGATGGCCGTGCCCGGCTCGTCGATGGTGCGGATGCGCAACTGATAGGCCAAATGCTCGTAGAGAACATCACTGGGCGCGTTGAGCGCG
Organism: Rubrivivax sp.; assembly: GCA_022843905.1. Lineage (GTDB taxonomy): Bacteria > Pseudomonadota > Gammaproteobacteria > Burkholderiales > Burkholderiaceae_C > Rubrivivax. The sequence goes on along the minus strand of JALHMT010000095.1, from coordinate 1,821 downwards.
CCGTCGGTGGCATGGATGGCAAGCACATTCCGTCCGAAGTCGTTGGGCTGGCCGAAGATCAGATAGTCAGTGATGTCCACGCTCCAGATGTGCCCTGGGCCTCGATCATTCGGCGTGCCGAAGTCTGCATTCGTCATGACCTTCACGCCATTGATCCATGCCTCGAAGTCGTCATCGGCCACGACTTGCAGCAGGGCCTCGAACGGGAAGAATTTGCCGCCCACCTCGGGCAGCACGAATTCACGGCGGAAGTAGGCTGAATTGACGCCCGTCATGCCATTGCTGACCCAGTCCGGATCGTGCCAGATGTAGCCCGCCTGCACGTACTGTGCGGGGTCGCCGAATGGAATCGGGCGAGCCGGGCTGGCGGGTGCCGGGTACGCCACGCGCGCAGTGCTCCATCCGGCCGCGTCGCTATCGTCGAACCCAGGCTGTTCCCATCCGGCGCTTGGTGTTCCGCCGAAAGACCTGTCGGCTCCTTGCGCGCTGATGTATCGGAACTCGCCGGGGTCCGTCAACGGTAGGGCCCAGACTGCCGTGGTTATGAGAACAGCCACTCCCGCCACTGCCGAACGCGCGAGCCTGAACAGATGCGTATTCATGAAGGATTCTCCCGATCGGTTGACTGAACCGCGCCCACTCACCATGAATGAGGCCATGGCGAGTCTGACCGTGGCGCAGTTGGCCCCATTGAGCGCGCTCACTCGCGATGCAACGTCGATGCCACCCAATCAAGGTCCATCCTCGGCATCTGTCGCACCACGCCCTTGGCCATCACATCACGCAGCCAGCCTTGTCGATCGGGCTGCCGCAGGCTTTGATGCCTGGCATTTACGCCGAACTGGTGCAGGTCGACGATGCGGTTGATGTCGTTGATCTGCAGGCTGTTGGCGAGACCCGTGCCCGGGAACTTTGCAAAAGGCCGTTGGGGCCGAGCCGGTTCGAGCGTCGCGAAGAGCACGACGTAGGCGACTTGCTCGTGAGCCGCCACCGGCAGTCCCTGTGCCTGGATGTGGCGGCGGATCTCGGCGTGCGCTCTCGCGCGTTGCGACGGCGCGATCCAGTTCGCCGTCCCCCGGCATGGGGAACCAGGGTCGGCTGGCCTCGAAGCTCCCGTATTCCAGTAAGCAGGACGTTGCTGATGGGACGCAGGTAGCAGCCAACAGCCGGCCCGCTCAGGTCGCCGGGCACTCCCGGCAGGGTGAAGATCGAAGTTTCAGAAGGCGCCTCGATGCCGGCACGGGACAGGAAGGCCAGGGCCTGCACCACGCCCTCGCAGGCCGTGTGTGCATCGTCGTGCGCCGCAGCCTGCACGACGACATCGATGCTTTCGGGGCATCGATGCAGAGCTGGTGGCGCAGCCTCGGCAGCCTGCGCCTGGGCGAGGTCGCTCGCGGTCGCGCCGGCGGCCCAACGCCTCGTCGGCCCTCCGTCCGACACAAAACGAAACCTTCCGTGGCGCGGCGGAAAAGCTCCGGCGGGTCGGCGCAGGAATCATCTGCGTCACCCCATCCACAGGATTCTTCTCATGTACACGACCTTTTCCCGCCTGCAGTCCAGGCTGACCCTGTCGCAACTGGCTGCCATCACGATCGCTGCCTTGCTGTTCCACTTCTGGGCCGGTGAGGTGCTGACCGCGGCTTATGCCGCGTCGGGCTTCCCCGTGCCTTACTGGCAGGCCCAGCTGTCCTTCGACCACGAGCAGCTCAAGGGCTGGTACGGCGAGCTGCTTCGCGGCGGCACCTTCGGGCTCTACGTGCACACGCAGATCGTCGACTTCCTCTTCATCGCCTCGGTGCTGGTGCTGCACAGCGCAGCGCT
>JALHMT010000094.1 GCA_022843905.1 Rubrivivax sp. | reverse complement strand
GCCAGCGCTGCCTGCCCATCGATGAGGAGGTCCGACCCCTGAATCTTTCGCGACGTTTCCTGACGCACGTCGCCTGGGCCTGCTTCTGACGCCCTGAAAAGTGTTCTTATCAGGACGTCATTTCGTAGCGTAAATTCGGAGCGGCTGTTGAACAGCCTCCCCGTTGCCAATGAACGCCGCCCGGAAGAGGCGTATGGCGCTCTCCTCCCGCAATGGTCCCGAAGGGGGCAGCGGCCGAACACCCTGCCAGAAGTCCCGACAGTGCTGAATGTTCTCGTCTGGGTGTGCGTGCATCAGGTGACCGTGGCAGGGTGTACTAACCTCCGCCCAAAGACTGCGACCTGAGGAGGAGCAACGCCATGGGACGAAAACGCTGGCTGGTGAGCTGGATCGGCAACGCCGATCACGAAGCCGCCGAAGGCACCCGCCCTGAGCACCCGGGACCGATCGCGACAGCTCTAAAGGCCGCCGACCGATTCGACCGAGTCGTGCTGCTGACAAACTATCCCAAGCCACGCAGCAGCAAATTCTGCAAGTGGCTGGCGGCAACTGCGCGGTATCCAGAGTCTTCGGTGGTGCTGTCGGCCGTGCGCTTGGACAGTCCCATCGACTACGCCGAAATCTACCGATGCGTGAGCGAACAACTGATCGGGTTGTCGTTGCCCAGTGACGATGTCGATGTGACCTTCCACCTCAGTCCAGGCACGCCAGCCATGGCGGCAATCTGGATCATCTTGTCGAAGACGAGATTCCCAGCTGGCCTGATCCAGACTTCGACGCAGCGTGGCCTTGAGGCCGTCGATTTCCCATTCGACCTGGCTGGCGACTTCCTGCCCGAGTACCTCAAGCGGAACAGCGCCCGAATGTCTCGCCTGGTAGAACGGGCAGACCCACTTGCTCCAGAGTTCGACCGCATCATTCACGCCTGCGACGCCATGCGAGAGCAGGTGAGGATGGCTCGGCGCATGGCAGCTCACGACGTACCCGTGCTGATACTCGGCGAGACCGGAACGGGCAAGGAACTCTTCGCCGAAGCCATCCACGCAGCAAGCTCTCGGGCTGCCGGGCCATTCATCGCGGTGAACTGTGGCGCCATTCCGCCAGAGCTCGCTAGCTCGGAGCTGTTCGGGCACAAGCGTGGCGCCTTCACCGGCGCTTCGTCGGACAGAAAGGGGCACTTTCAGGAAGCGCAAGGAGGCACGCTATTTCTAGACGAAGTGGGTGAGTTGCCCTTGGACAGTCAGGTGAGGCTTCTGCGCGCACTCCAGGCTCGCGAAGTTACCCCTTTGGGGGGTCAGCCGGGATAAAGCCAGAAATCACACACAGGCCTGACGTAGCCCCTCAGTCGCGCGCCTGCAGCCTCTCCAGCGGCTCGATCTGCTTGACCCACCGCTGCAGCGTGGCGATCAACCGTGGGTTGTTGTCAAAACTGCGCAGCGACACGAATCACTTGACTGGCCCGCATGTTCCCTCCCAACGCGGAGGGGGGAACCGATTTGCCTCAAGCAGACCTTCTTTGCACCTGCGTAGGGGCGAGGTGGTCCTGGTCCGTATTGCAAGGCAATCTCGCAGAGGAGGCCCGCCGCCGAGCGTGGCGCCGCTGCGTTTGGTGGGCGCTGCAGCGCTGGGACATGCGTAGGGCCAGCGTCGACATTTTCGAGGTGTTTGAGTGCCTGCAAAAGGCGTCGAGCGGCCAGTGCGGAGTGGCGCCCGACTTCTTGGCTGCCTGCTGGTACCTTGGGCATGTACACAGCATGCCGGCGTTTGTCGCGCCACGAGCCGCCCGAGGAAAACCCGTGTGCTACGTGACCAACCCGCCCGCTCGCATCGCCATTTTCATGAGCCATGCTGCCAACCCAAGAGCACCGACGCTGCAAGCCCAGATGACGACCAACCATGCAAGCCTGACGGGCCACTTGCGCTTCTGCAGCGATGCGGAAGATGGCTGCATCAGTGGTACCCCTCTCCGTGCCTTACCTTTCCACGGAAGACCCAATACCCCCAGGCGGTGTACATCAGGATGAGAGGAATGATGAGCAGGGCTCCCACGAGAGCGAAACCCAAGCTCTGCGGAGGGCCGGCCGCGTCCCAGATGGAGGTCGACGGCGGGATGACGTTCGGCCACAGACTGATGCCAAGGCCGCTGTAGCCCAGGAATATCAGGATTAGGGTGAGAACGAAAGGCATGGCGTGACTCGTCTCATCTGCCAGCGTGCGCCACAGCCACCACATCGCACCAACCACCAGCAGGGGAACCGGTGCAAACCAGAAGATGTTCGGCAAGGAGAACCAACGCTCAGCGATGGCTGGATGCGCCAATGGCGTCCACATGCTGATGATGGCGATGACTCCCAACAGCACCCATGACAGTCGGCGCGAGGCTCGGCGCATGCGGCCCTGCAACGGTCCCTCGGTCTTCATCACCAGCCAAGTACTTCCCAGCAAAGCGTAGGTGAACAGCAGCGAGATACCGACGAAGACTGAGAACGGAGTCAACCAGTCGAAGGGGCCACCCGCGTACGCACCGTCCTTCATGGGAATGCCATCAAGATAGGCGCCGAGGGTGACACCTTGGAAGAACGTCGCCAGGAGTGACCCGCCCGCGAAAGACTTGTCCCAGACCCGGCGCTTGCCAGCGGGTACTTTGAAACGGAACTCGAAAGCCACGCCACGGAAGATGAGACCGACGAGCATGAGGATAAGCGGCAGGTAGAAGGCGCTCAGCACCACGGCGTATGCAACGGGGAACGCAACAAGGAGCCCGGCGCCTCCGAGCACGAGCCACGTTTCGTTCCCGTCCCATACCGGTGCGACAGTGTTCATCATTACGTCGCGGTCTTCCTTGCCATCGACCGCGGTGAAGAGGATGCCGATGCCGAGGTCAAAGCCGTCCATGACCACGTACATCATCACTCCGAAGAGGATGATGATGGCCCAGATAAGGGGAAGGTCGATGCCCATCTCAATTCCCTCCTGACGGGGTTGCTGGTTCGACGTCAAGGCGCTCCGGTGCTCCCGACAGTGGCCGCATCGGCTGCCGCATTTCTCCGGGACCCCCGTCAACTGGGTGGGCGCTCTCACCGGTCAAAGGACCCTTGCCAATGATGCGCAGCAGGTAGACGGTTCCGGCACCAAAGACGAGGAAGTAGACAACCACGAAGATTGCGAGCGTGAGCGCGACCTGCTCCAGGCTGTGCGCGGAGACCGCGTCGGCGGTGCGCATGACGCCGTATACCACCCAAGGCTGCCGGCCGACCTCGGTGGTAATCCAACCGGCCAAGATGGCTACGAGCCCGGCAGGTCCCATTGCGAGGGCGTACCGCAACAAGGGCTTCGAGGTGAACAGCCTTTTGCGCAGGTGCGCGACCAGCGCCAGGAAGCCGAGGAGAATCATCAACATCCCCAGGCCTACCATGACTCGGAAACTCCAGAAAACAACCGCTGCAGGAGGCCGGTCCTCACGCGGGAACTCCTTGAGGCCTGGAAACTGCCCGTCCCAAGAGTGCGTCAGCAGGAGGCTCCCAAGCTTCGGCACCTCAACAGCGAAGCGAGTCGTTTCGCTTTCCATGTCGGGCCAGCCGAACAGAATGAGGGGGACTGCTTCCCCTGGCTTGTTCTCCCAATGGCCCTCGATTGCAGCGAGCTTCGCAGGCTGGTGCTCGAGCGTGTTCAGTCCGTGCAGGTCACCAATGAACGCTTGGATTGGGGCAGTAACAAGCACCATGCCCATTGCCATGACCAGCATCGTCCGGACCGGCGCGTTGTCTCGCCCTTTCAAGAGATGCCACGCAGCGCTGGCGCCGACCACCAAGGCCGTGGACAAGAAAGCGGCAACCACCATGTGAGCCAGGCGGTATGGGAAGGAGGGGTTAAAGATGACCGCGAACCAGTCCACGGGCACAACGCGGCCGTTGATGATTTCATGACCTTGGGGCGTTTGCATCCAGCTGTTGGACGCAAGAATCCATGTGGCTGAGATGAGCGTTCCCACGGCCACCATGACGGTGGACAGAAAGTGAAGACCCGGGCCTACCCGCTGCAAGCCGAAGAGCATGACGCCGAGGAAACCAGCTTCAAGGAAGAACGCTGTCAGCACCTCATAGGCGAGCAATGGACCCGTGACGCCTCCAGCAAATTTCGAGAAGCCACTCCAGTTGGTGCCGAACTGGTAGGCCATCACAAGGCCGGAGACGACCCCCATGCCGAAGGCGACCGCAAATGCCTTAACCCAGAAGTGATACAGGTCTAGGTAGACCTGGCGTTTCGTCTTGAGCCACAACCCTTCCAACACTGCGAGATAGCTCGCAAGGCCGATGGTCAGCGCTGGGAAAATGATGTGGAACGATATCGTGAACGCAAACTGGATGCGTGCAAGAAGGAGGGCGTCGACGTCCATTGTTTTTCTCCGTAAGGCGAGCTGCTATGCCACTGCCATCCCGGTTGACAGCACACAGGCGCTTGCTCCTTGCAAACTGGCCAGGAGCTGTTCAAAGGCAACTCTGGGCCCACGGTCGAACCGGCCTTGCGCGGCGACACGGGCTGCGGCTGCAAGGTGGTTGTCGATGGCGGACACCAAACTGTTGTTCTCAACATTGTTCACGGCCCGGCGCAGAGCGCCCGCGACGAGTGCGGCCTTCATCGACTCGGACAGAACCGTCAGTCGTTCAGCAGCACTCTTTCCATCCGAGAACAGGATTTCGTCCTCGCGCAGAAAGACGTTCCGCAGTTCAAGTGCGATGCCCGAGCACCCATGCGATGCTTCATCACGCTGGACGATGCCATCCTCTTCGCTTTTGAGCAGCACCATCGAATAGGGCTTTCCAGTGCCAAACGCCACCGGCACCGCGACTACGAACCAGTTGCGGTCTAGGTTCGGAAGCGCTGGGAAGCGGCCCGACATCCGCCAACCGCGCCCGGTGTCTCGGGCGTCGGCCAGCGAGACAGCAGTTTCATTCGGCCAAGATGACGCACAGTTTCCGCCGATGTGACCATCGAGCAGGTCCGGCAACTGGTACTCCATGACTCCGATGTTCTCTGCCTGCAGGAGAACCTCGATGAGCAACCGCTGGGACGCCAACAGAACACCACTCTTCGGGTGCCTCTTGGCAACTACCGCGACCGCGCGAACCACATCCTCCTTGGTGCCACCGTGCCCCCCGAGGGAACGCGGCACTCCGAGCCTGAACAGGCCCTCTTTGCCCAACTGCCGACGCAGCGTGGCTGTCGACGGGGCAGTGAGTTCACTTGACATGAAGTACATCCAATGAGGACACGGGAGCAGCAGAGTTGCCCCATGATTGGCGAATGAACGAGCTCACCGCCGCGATTTCGTCGTTGTTCAGCACCTGTCCGAAGGGCGGCATGCCAAATGGCTGAGGGTTGCCCGCTGTCGTCGGCATGAAGCCACCTTGGCGAATGACCTGCACCAAGTTGTTGTGGGAGGCAAGGGTCACGGCTCGGTTCCCGGCGAGGGCCGGATAGATGCCGGCTACGCCTTGGCCTTTGTTCCCGTGGCATGAGGCGCAGTGCTGGTCATACAGCTTCCCGCCTCTCGCAAAGACATCGCCGTCGGCGCGCTTTACCTCGCGCGGCTCGTTGTCTCGCTGGGGGATGGCCGCGAGATAGCGAGCCATTGCGTCAAGGTCAGCGCCGCTCAGATACTGCGTGCTGCTGAAGACGACCTCTGCCATCGGTCCCGAGACTGAGGCGTGAGACACGACGCCGTCCTTCAAGAGCTTCACCACCTCATCTCGTTTCCACTTTTGAACGCCGGCTTCTCCCGGAGAAGCCAAAGAAGGCGCGTACCACGTGGCGTCGGGCATCAGCCCTCCGGCGAATTCGGCGTTCAGGCTCGTTCCGCCAAGGAAGTTCCGACCGGAGTGGCACGCCGCGCAATGGCCCAGCCCTTGGACGAGGTACTTCCCGCGGTTCCATTCCGCAGGTTGCTCAGCCTGTGGCTCAAACTCGCCGGCCCGGAAGTACAGCGCTCGCCAAACCGCAAGTGCCGCCTGCGTGTTGTACGGAAAGCCCAGACGGTGAGACTGGTTCGGGCGCTCCACGGCGGGCGTGGACTTCAAGAACGCGTAGAGCGCGTCGGAGTCTTCGCGTGTGACGTAGGTGAAGCTGGGGTACGGGAATGCCGGGTAGAGGAGCCGACCGTCCTTGGACCGACCGTGGTGCATCGCCCGCCAAAACTCACCGGCAGACCAGCTACCGATGCCGGTCTTCACGTCCGAGGTGATGTTGGGAGCAACGACGACGCCGAACGGGGTATCGACACCACGGCCGCCGGCGAACGCTGCACCGCCCGTCGTCGTGTGGCATCCGATGCAATTGCCCACGCGAGCAAGGTAGGCGCCGCGCTCAATCACCGAGGCCGACGCCTGCACATTGGCAGGACCCGGCTCTACAGGCGCCTCCCCTCGCACATTCAACCAAGCCACAAGGGCAATCAGCAGGACGACAAGGCCCACGAGGCCGGCGAGTAGCGGGCGGAGCCAAGACCGTTGCTTGTTCGCGTTCGTCATTCGCCGCTCCCACACCGAATTGGAAGCGGCTCGGTCGAACCAGCCTGAGGCTTGGTGCCCGTCGGCAATGTTTGCGCAGAGAGCCAGCGGGACACCGCGCCGACTTCCTCTGGAGTCAGACGCTTAGCCACCTCTGCCATGCAATCAGGCGCGTTGGCGTTGCGAGAACCTGTGCGCCAGGCCCCGAGCTGCCCAATAAGGTAGTCCGCGGGCAGCGTCAGGAGTCCGGGCATTGCCGGCTGCTGTCCAGCCATGCTCGAGCCGTGGCACGACACACAGGCAGGTACGTTCCGCTCGGGCGCGCCCTTGAAAACCAACTGCTCGGCCAGCTGGACTTGTTGGGCCGTCAAGCCGTGTGCTTGCGCCGCAGGGTAGGGGAGGTCCAACTCGGCAAAGTACTTGGCGATGTCCTGCAGGTAGTCGTCGGACATGTGCTGCATCAGGTGGTTCATCGCCTGGTTGTGGCGACGTCCCTCGCGGAAATTCTTCAGCTGATTGAACAGGTACCCCTGCGGCTTCCCGGCAATGCGCGGAAAGTAGCCGGCGTTCGTCGCCCGGCCTTCTTTGCCGTGGCACATCACGCACGCCTGCATCCGCTGAGCCATGCTGTTTTGAACGGGTGCGGGCGAGGACGCCCCCGCTGGCGGGGTGGCTGTCTGGGCATAGGCGCCGATGGCGACGAGCCCGAGGGTTGCGGCGATAAGAGTCCGTGAGACGTTCATGTTGGTATTACGCAGGCGTAGCCCCGAGACGGGGCAATCCGGGCTCCTAATTGCTCAGCGAGTGGACAGCGAGGTTCGCGAGCGTCCACAGCGTCAGGCCGAAAACCGCAGCCAGTACGAGTGCTACGGCAGCCAGCGCCAGTGGTTTGACCTTCGCCAGCTCCTCGCCCGCAGCCGCCCGACGGCGAATGCCGAAGAAGCTCCACAGCACCATCCGGATGTAGCTCAACGTTCCCATAGCAGCAGCACCTCGCTTTCCGTCATGAACTGTGCCAAACAGGCGAGGAAAATCCCAGGCTCAGATCCTGGAAAAAAGTGCGTAGCAGATGCCTATCGCAGGGTGATTTGCCTGCGGGTGTCAGCGTGGCAGTACAGTAATGGGTAACAGAAAAGCGCCCATATCAGATGCAATCCGACCTCCCGCCAACTGCACTGGTATGAAGCGCTACGAAGCTCTTGCACACGAGATGGCGGAGTCCATCGCCAGCGGTCAGCTTCGACCTGGTGACCGGGTGCAGTCGGTTCGTGAGGCGAGCCGCAGTCATGGCGTCAGCCCGTCGACCGTCTTCGAGGCGTACTACCTGCTCGAAGCCCGCGGGCTCATTGAGGCAAGGCCCCGCTCGGGCTACTTCGTGAGCCATGCGGCAACGAAGCAGGCGGAGCCCGACTCTTCGGCGCCGCAAGCCGACGAGCGCCAGGTCGAGGTCTCTGAGTTGGTGTTCCAGGTCCTCGGGCATGCCAAGAACAGAACGATGGCGCCGCTGGGGTCTGCGTTCCCGAGCCCGACCCTGTTCCCGCTGCCCAAGCTCGCCCTTTCCGTCGGTAAGGCCCTGCGCCGTCTTGACCCGTGGCGAACAGTCGAAGACCTTTCACCGGGTAGCGCCGCTCTACGCCGGCAGATTGGTCTTCGGTACCTGGCGATGAGCTGCGGAGTCGACACGGAAGAACTGGTCATCACCAACGGAGCGATGGAGGCCCTGAACCTGTGCCTAGAGGCGGTGACGAAGCCAGGGGACCTTGTCGCCGTCGAATCGCCGACCTTCTACGCGGCACTGCAGGCGCTGGAGAGGCGCGGGCTGCGAGCCGTCGAGGTAGCGACCCATCCCCGCACCGGCGTGGACATCACCGCACTTGCGTCCGTCCTCGAGCGGCATCCGGTCAAGGCGTGCTGGTTCATGCCGAACTTCCAGAACCCGCTAGGGAGCCTGATGCCCGACAGCGCCAAGCGAGACCTGGTCGAGCTGCTGGCGAAGCATGAGGTGCCCCTCATCGAAGACGACGTCTATGGGGAGTTGTACTTTGGCAGCCAAAAGCCCAAGCCGGCGAAGGCGTGGGACCGCAACGGGCTGGTCATGCACTGCAGCTCGTTTTCGAAGACGCTGGCGCCGGGGTACCGGGTTGGGTGGACCGCCGCAGGTCGCTTTACGCAGGACGTCGCCAAACGCAAGCTGATGAGCTCGCTCGCGGCGCCGCTACCGTCACAGGAGGGCCTGAACGAGTACCTTCAGCATGGCGGCTACGACAGGCACCTGCGTCAATTGCGCGCGACCCTGGCGAAGCAGCGGCATGTCGCGCTTCGCGGCATCGCCAAGTGTTTCCCTGCAGGAACCCGGGTGACTCAGCCCGAGGGCGGCTACTTCGTATGGGTGGAACTGCCGAAATCGGTCGATGCCCTTGAGCTTCACCGGCTTGCGCTGTCTCACGACATCAGCCTCGCTCCTGGGCATCTCTTCTCGGCAGACCACCGCTACAAACACCACGTCCGCATCAACTTCGGCCACCCCGACGACGGGAAGTTCGAGTCGGCGCTGAAGACAGTCGGCACGATTGCGAAGGCTCTGGCGTAGTAGCGCAGGCTTCGGGCCCCGCGCGGAAAACGAGACGCCTCCTCTGCTCGCGCCATTCGTACTTCCTACGCCCTCGGTTTCGGCCCAGACCGTTCGGTCCTGTCAACGCCTTGAGAACGCCAAATCAGTTTCCTGGTCTTTCGCTGTCTGGCCTTGCCCAGCTGGTTCGCAAAGCAGCCATGCCCACTGGTAGGAGCTGCCGGATGAGTTCACCCTTTGTTGTGCGCATATCGTGCGCCCTCGCACTGAGCGCTCGGTCGAGCTCCAAAGGGATGTACACCGAGCACACTCTCAGGCGTTGATTGGCGCTGGACGAAATCTGATGAACGCTGAGGTTCCTGCCTGAGTCATGCCGACTCAAAGTACGTACCGAACATCCGTCCCTTGCTGCTCCCGGCCTGCAGGCATGAGCGCTCAGCGACTCATCGACATCGTGGATAGATGGAGCGGAATACCAACCTCTCTGACGGCATGAGGAGCGTTCCAGGGGGTCAGCCGGGATAAAGCCAGAATCACACACAGGCCTGACGTAGCCCCTCAGTCGCGCGCCTGCAGCCTCTCCAGCGGCTCGATCTGCTTGACCCACCGCTGCAACGTGGCGATCAATTCCCGAAGCTCCGAGGTCGTGTCGAACGCCAGCTCTGGCAGCGTCTCCCCCCCCGTGTCCCCGGCCAGGCCGGCACCGTTGATCACGGTCTGTGCCATGCGGTGCAACCTCAGCAGCATGTCGCGTAGGCCGTCCTGGCCACGCACGGCGCTAAGCACCTTGTCCAGCTGATCGACTGCCGTCAACAGCGCTCGCGTGTCATAAGTGTTCTCCAGCTCAAGCAGCGCAGCCCTGTCCAGCCGCCCGTAAGGCGTAGCGATGGTGTCTTCGGATTCGCTCATGCTGCTCCCGTCGATGAAGCGGCGCCCTGCGCCTCGGCCGCCGCAGCCCGCGCCCGCTTGGCGGCCTCCCTGAACTGCGATTCCTTGACCCACGGTTCCGGCGGACGTTTCAGGTCGAGGTGGTAGTTGCCGAAGCGCTTGACCCCGTAAGTCATGTACGGGCTCAAGTACTCCACGTCGGTGACCGAGATCGGCTCACCGGCGGCGTACAGCTCCTGCAGCACACGCATCATGTCCACCGTGTTCTGAAGGATCACGGCCGAGGCCACCAGGTCGATGTAGCGCACGCGCTTTTGCTGTTCGTTCGGATCGTTCTCGGTGATGACATCGCCGCCGAAATCCAATCACTTGGTGAAGGCGTGGTACGACTCGATCTTGTTGGTCGTGGCGCTGACCTCCTGGCGCATTTCCTTACTGGAGATCCAGCGCAGCAGGTAGACCGTGCGCAGCACCCGCCCGAGTTCGCGCGCCGCGGCGAAAAGACGGTTGTGACGCCCTTCGTGGCTGAGCTTGCGCAGCAGCATTGGCGATGCAATGCGCCCGGCCTGAATCGAGATGGCCACCTGCATCAAGTCCTGCCAGTGGTCTCGGATCAGCTTCCAGTCCACCACTTCGGTGAACAGCCGGTCGATGTGGCGGTACTTGGTGCCCTTCTCCGGCCGGTAGAAATGCAAGTCCTTCCAGTTGCGAATGCGCGGCATCAGCTGGATGCCCAGCAGGTGCGTGAAGGCGAACACCGTCTCGGATTGCCCATGGGTGTCGGAGTAGACGGTGTCCGCCTGCACTGACAGAGCTGCCTTCGTCAGACCTTCGATCACATAGACCGCTTCGAGCACGCCGGGCGGCATGAAATGCCGGAACACGGCGATGTAGTTGTCGGCCACGTGGCGGTAGGCCACAGCCCCCATCTTGCGGTACCGGAAATGCATGCCCACCAGCAGGTTCTGCTCGTAGAAGTCGTACTGCGTGCCGTCGGCCGCGACCTTCTTGCCGTCACCCCACAGCTTGGGCAGCTCCAGCCGCAGGTACAGCTCGGTCAGGTCGCGGCAGGCGTTGTCCAGTTGCTCCAGCCCCATGTGCCGCTGATTGGCATAGGAGAGCTGGTGCGGCGTCACGCCATTGGACAGGTGCCGCGCCGCCTGCGTCGGCCCGAGGTTGCAACCCATGGCGAACACGGTGAGCAGGTAGCGCTCGCGAGCGTTGCGCAGCTTGGGGTCGTCGCCCGACTGTGGCCCGAAATTGCGCGTGAAGCCCGTCCAATGCTCGATGTTGGCCAGGATGTCGAGCAGGTTGCGCGCCGAGGTGCGGTTCTCGATCGCGGCCTGGAGAGCAATCGCACTGGCCGGAATCTCGCGCGCGGTTGTCCGGCGCAGCGTCGGCTCGCCACTGCTACCGATAACCACGTCGCCCGCGTGTTGCGGGAACTCCTTGTCGACCTCGCCTGCGGTGTCCGTCAGAAGCTTCTTGAGGCCGTCGACGAAGCCGGCCGCATTGGCGGGCAAGCTCATGCGGTCGCAATAGTCCGGCAACCGCGTCTGGCATTCCTCCCACGACAGCAGCTGCTTGCGGTAGTCGGCGAAGGATTCAGAACCGGCGATGCACACGTCGCCGCTGCGCAGGTCGTTGCTCAGGTGACTGAAGACGCAGACCTCCAGGTAGCGCCGGTTGGTTGGGTTGCCCAGGGCATGCGAGCGGCGCACCAGCTTGCGCCAGCGCTCCGAGGCAAAGGACATGTCCACCTCGTCGGTGATCCACTCGGCCTTTCGGTTCTCGTTGTCCATCACCACCTGCAGCGCCTTGAGCAGGCTGCGATCCTGCGTTGCCGCCTCGAAGTCCAGCACCTCGGCCATGCGGAACATGGCGGCACGCCAGCTGCTGAATGGCTTCCAGGTCAGGGGAAGATGGTTGCCCCCGCTCCACACGCGGATGGCTTCGCAGTCGGCGCGCAGCTTGTCCAGGCTGCCGTGCGGCGCGAGCAGCTCGCGCACGCGCTGGCCGGTGGCCGCGTCGTCGAGGTTCTCGGCCAGGATTTCCAATACCTGTTCGAGGGTTGCCACCAGCTCTTCACTGGTTTCTCGCCGTCGGGCCTGGATCACCTGCAGCTCGTCACGTGCGCTCTTGTGGATGGCACCAAGCCGGCGGATGAACATCTCGGCCAGGTCATCGCGGGCGCGGATGCTCATCTGGCGAATCAGAGCAAGGATCAACGCGTGCCGCTTGGCCGGCCACAGATCCTTCATGTCGCCGGCATCCAGCACCGCGGCCATCTCCGCCATGTGCTTGAGCTTGGTGGCGGGCACGTCGGCCAGCAGCGCATCGCTGTCGGGCAGCGATTCCAGCCAGCGCAGTTGGTCGAGCAACAGACCCAGGTGCTTGCGGGATGCCTTCTTCGCTGAGCGCTTGAGCTGGTTGTACAGCGTGCGCCGTGCCGGCAGTTCGGCCTCGATCAGCTGGTCGAGCCACTTGCGCTGCTGCGCCGACAGGCGCTGGGCGATGCGCACATGCAGTTCGGCCTGGGCAAACGCGTGGGCTTGCTCGGCAATGTCATCCAGCGTGCGGAAAACCGGCAGCTCGTAGCCCTGCCGCACCAGATCTTCGACGACGATGTTGATGATGTCGACCCGGGTCTCGACGACGGCCGCAGCCTCCTGCGCAATGCGGATGGCCAGCTTGCGTGTATGGGCATCGGTGTAGGGCTGCACGCCCAGCAAGTCGCGGATCGCTTTGTGGTGGCGATACAGTGCAGTTTGCGACCCAGCGTACTGGATCGTTTGCTCGGGCGTGACGCCGAGCGTGGCCGACACATGCTCCACCACCTCCGGCGGGATGGCTTCGAGCGCCGGGAAATAGCGCAGGTACTGGAAACACTTGAGAAGCACCAGGAGCGCGAGCCGACCCTGCGGCCGGCGTGCATAGCGCAGTGCCCATTCAGTCTCATCGGGGCGCGGCGTGAAGGAAGCCTGCAAGTCCTTGAGCGTCAGCGTTCTCGGGAATCGAGGATATGCAGTCCGTTCAATGCTCGCCATGGCGCGTGGCTCCCCGCAATCGAGTTCTGGATGGAATTCAGCCGAAGGCGGCAGCGTAGCCGATCACTCTGTGGGGTGCCTTTGACACCTCAATGCTTCGCGCCCGATGCGGCATGTCCATGGTGGCCAGATTAGTCCCAACCAAGCCGGTGGGCGGCCTCGATCGCCTGATGCCGTCGATTGTCCTCGGCATGCAGGTAGATGTTGGTGGTGCTGATCGAGGCATGACCGAAGGTGTCTCTCACATGCCGCAGATCCACGTCCTGATCGGCCATGCGCGAACCCGCGGTGTGGCGAAGCCAATGCGCCGAGGCGGCGCGCAGGCGCTCGGCACGCGGTGCGAGATCCGGGTGTTGCGACTCCAGGCCTTGCGCGGCTTGCTCGAACACCGACTTGACGATCTGGTGCACGGCGGCGCGGGTCAAGGCCTCGGGCACTTCGATGTTTGCCAACCGTTCATTTGCCGGTACCCGCCACCACACAGGCATCAGCAAGGGCATGGGTTCGTGCTCAGTCGGCAGCGCGGCCAGACCGAGGGAACGACGGTAGCGCGTGAGTTCGACCATCAGCTCGCGGGTTGCCGGCACCAGCCGGGTCTTGTTGCCTTTGCCGGTAACCTCCAGCCACCAGCGTGGCTCGCCCTTTGGGTCGGGGCGGCTGAAGAAGCCACCCATGGCGTTGCCGACCACCTCAGAGATGCGCAGCCCGCACAGGAAGAGCAGGCTGAACAACCAGCGTGCGCGCGCCTGGGTAGCCAACTCGCGCGTGGTCACGGAGGGCATGGCCTGGATCGTCGCCTTGACTTGTGCCCACAGGTCTTCTTCTAGGAAGCGCACCACCCGCGGTGCGGCGTTCGCACGGCGCTGCCGCGCGAGCGCCAGCGGGTTACCAGCGAGATAGCCGGCCTGCACCAGCCAGGAGAACAGCGAGTTGATGACCACCATCGCCTGGCGTACGCTGCTCGCCGATAACGGCCCGGCGAACGGGCGCCAGTCGGAGTGCTGGCGCGGCAGCTTGCGGCCGGTCATCACCCAGCGCTCGGCTGGCTGTGGGTCGGCCAGGAAACGCTGGTAGACGAGCAGATCCTCGTGCGTGAGCGAGGACAGCGGCCTGCCGGCCTCGACGAGCGCCCACAGCAGCAGGCGTTCGGCCTCTCGGCGACTGTTCGCCAGCGTGTTGGGGCTGTCGGCGCTGCGCGCAAGCCAGGCGAGCAAGGCCTCGCGGTCGGTGTCGGCGCTGATCTGGCGGTGGCCCGGCGAGCGGTTGCTGCCCACGCGCCCGGACAGTTCTTCGGCGACCACCAGGCTCTCAATCGGCTCGGGGCGGATTAGCCGAACAACGATGGTGGTGGGACGCTTCGCGGGCATGTGTATGGCGTTTTGCGGTCTGACGCACCCAGAAAGAGGGGCGCTGTCGATAATTTGACACTATTTGAATAATGTCAAAACTATAACGTCATTATCAAGAAATACAACGCATTACGTTATATTACTTTCATCGAAAGCGAAGGATCAGCACCAATGCCCGAGGCAACCGCCCCCGAAGATCGTCGTCTCCAGGCCGAAATCGACGCGCTGCGGGCGCGATTCACCGACACGCAGGAGCTGTACCGCGAGGTGTGCACGCTGCTGTTCTTCCGGCATGGCATAACACCCACGGCGAACAAGCTCTACCAGCTGGTGCGCAAGGGCAGCATGAGTGCGCCGTCCGAGGCACTGACGCGGTTCTGGGAAGCGTTGCGTGAGAAGAGCCGCGTCCGCATCGAGCACCCGGATCTGCCGGTGGAGCTGCGCGATGCCGCCGGCGAGGCCATCGGCGCGCTGTGGCAACGCGCCCAGGCCATGGCTCAGGAGAGCTTGGCGGCCGTGCGCGGCGATGCACAGGCGAGTGTGCTGGCGGCCCAGGCGGCGGCCGAAGCGGCCGCCGCCGAGGCTGAAGGTCTTCGCCAGGCGCTTGCCGAGGCGCACGAGCAGCTGCAGGCTCGCGAAGCCGCGCTGCGCGGCGCCGAGCAAGACTTGGCCAGGGAGCGCGGCGAGACGGCAGCGCTGCAGCGTCAGGTCGAAGATGCTGGCCAGCAGCGCCGTGAACTGCAGGAGGCGATGCAGAGCAGCGAGAAGCGCTTCGCTCACGAGCTGGAGCAGCAGCGTGCAGCCGCCGCGGCCGCACAGGAGCGGCATGCGGCAGATCTGCGGCGTGCGTTGCTCGACGTCGACCGCGAGCGCTCGGCCGCGGCCAAGGCTCAGAAGGAGTTGGAGCAGGCCAGGCGATCGACCACCGAGCATGCCGAGAAGCACCGGGCTGCGCTCAGTGCGTTGCAGCAGGAGCGTGCTCAGCTGGGCCAGCGGCTGGGTGAAGTGGAAGGGGCACTGGCGGAAACGCGAGCGGCTCGGGACATGCTGAGTCGCCGGTTAGACAAAGCAGTGGCGGCGAAAGCTTCGAAGCCGGTGGCACCTGCGCGCAAGAGGCCTGCGTCGAAGGCGTAGGCCCAAGCACGGGGGGTCTTGGCGACTTTGGCGCCTACGTATCATTTTTGGCCCGTATCTGGCCAGGAATGCATAAGCGGGGCGTAATTAATAACGTTTGAGCCTATGTGTGATTTCTGGCTTCATCCTGGCTGATTCCCTAAAGAAGTGTGGCCGGCATTCACCGCTCACTTTGGTATTGCATAGCCTGGGCGGCTCGCAGGCCGATTTGTCGTCCAAGTGGGCAGCGACCACGCGCGCAAATTGTTACGCCGCCCGGCGGGATCGAGCCCCTGCAGGGGGTAGAACGGGTTGATCTCAACTCGCCATACCCCAGGGAAATACATGAAACGTAGAGCGCTGCTCGGTTCGATGGCCCTTGCCGCCCTTCCGAGCATGGCATCGGGACCTCAACCCAAGGTGCTCCTCACGGTGAGTGGCCGCATCGGTCGGATCAACAACGACGCAACGGACACCTTCGAATTCACCGAAGCCGAATTTCTGAAGCTGGGTACGACCAGCATCACGACAGGCACACTGTGGACGCCGACCTCGGTGTTTGCCGGGCCCCTGCTGCTCGATGTCATGCGAGCAGCCGGCGTCACGTCGGGCAAGCTAGTCCTCAAAACCCTCGATGACTACTCGGCCCCGATCCCCTGGGACGACCTCGTCCGATACGGCGTGATCCTGGCGCACAGTCAGGACGGTCAGCGCTTGAGCAACAAGCGCTGGGGCCCGTTGTGGACAATCTACCCTCGCGACCAGAATCCGGCCGCGCTGAAGGGCCCAATAGCGGAATCGAGGTTCATCTGGCAAGTCGACAGGATCGAAGCGGGCGGTTGAGTGAAAGGGCGGAGCGCCGGGGCGCGGCGCAGCCTTCCGCTGAACCTGTGCGGCTCGATCGGCGATCGGGCGACCGTCTGTCTCCGAAGGGGATGGGCTGGTGGCCCTTGCTGGTGTTGGTGGTGCTGTCCGCTGTCGCGGCCACGACGGCGCTGCTTAGCCAGCAACTGACCCTCTCCCGCGCGGCCAATGCCGTGCCGAACGAAGGCTTCTACTGGTCCGTTGCCCAGTACCAGATCGCGCACCACAGGCTGAAGCAGGAGCTGCGTGCTGTTGCGGCCGGCGAGGCGGTGAACGCACAGGAACTGAGCCGGCGCGCTGCCGTGGTTGCCTCAAGGGTCAGCATTCTCAGCGAGCCCTCCGAGATCAAGAGTCTCCTCAACGGCGTGCCTGGCTATGCCGAAGCGACGCACCGTGTCGCTGAGCTTCAGAGCCGTGTCGGGCCGATCCTTGAGAGGAGCCCGTTTGGCCAAGCGGACGCCATTGCGGTGCTGGGCTTGTTCCAGGCCGCAGGCGACGAAGAACTTCTGAGCCAACTCGCCAGCGACGTGCGCCTCGCCGAGATCACTGCCAAGGACGAGATGACCCAGACGCTGACCAGGCGCATCTGGTGGGCATGGGGTGGCTTTGCGTTCTGCTGGGTCGCGTTGGCGCTCTGGCTGTTCTACGCGATCCGGTCCCGACGCCGCTACCGTGCGGCGGCACATGATCGAAAGCAGGCAGTCGAGGCGATGGAGCAAGCCAACGCCTCAAAGCGCAAGTTCCTGAGCATGGTGAACCACGAAGTTCGTTCGCCGCTGCAGAGCATCGTTGCCTCGGCGGAGTTTCTCGCCATGAAGGACAGCCGGCCAGACAGCGCCGGTGCCATCCGCCGCATCAGACATGCCGTGACGGTCCTGCAGGGACAGCTGCGTGACCTGCTCACCATCGCGCGGAGTGACGCAGCGCAGCTGCCCACACAGGTCGAGACCTTCGACCTCGGCGAGCTGGTTCAAGATGTCTGCGCCGGCCTGGAAGAAGCAGCCATGGCCAAGGGCCTCGCGTTTCAGGTCGAGTTTCCGCCGTCGCCGGTGACGGTCAGCGCCGATCCGATCCGCACTGCGCAGGTTTTGCGAAACCTCGTTGAGAACTCCGTGCGCTACACAAGCACGGGCCGTGTTCGAGTTCGCGTTGAACCCTTCGTGACTCAGGCAAGTGCTGCTGGCGATGCAGCATCGACGCCAGAGATTGCTCGCGCGGGCGCCTCTGACCACACCTCATCAGACGGCGTGGTCCGCTTTGTCGTTCATGACACCGGGCCAGGTCTGCCTCTTACAGCGCTGGAGCGGCTGAGAAGCGCAACTGTGCCGTTTGCGTCGAGTGACGATGGCACAGGAATCGGACTCTTCGTGGTTCGGGACGTTCTGCAACAGCTGGGCGGTCGCCTTGAAGTCCAAACCCGCGATGCTGCGGACCCTGAAGGGCAGGGCACCACGTCCACCGTGAGCATTCCGGCGCTGCAGGTGAAGCGCATTTCGCCGGAAGCCGACCTCTTCGAGGGCAGCGAAGCACTCAGTGTGTTAGTCGTGGATGACCTGTCCGATGTGCGAGATTCGCTCGTTGATGTGGCGCGCAGGCTGGGTCATGCTTGGGGTCGTCTCAGAAAACGGAAAATAAAGCACGCTAAGCAGGTTGCAACGGCCGCAGCGGCCTGAACTTGCCCGCGCCGATCTTGGCGCTGCTGCGCCAGAGGTAATCGCCGGTCAGG
>JALHMT010000093.1 GCA_022843905.1 Rubrivivax sp. | reverse complement strand
TGAGCACGACGGTCCCCCCCTCCCGCACCGCCCTCGTTGCCGACGACGAACCCCACTTGGCGCGCGCCCTGGTGGCCGAGCTGGCCGCTCTGTGGCCGGCGCTGCACATCGTGCACGTGGCGCGCCACGGCCTGGACGCCGCCGAACGCATCGCGGCGCTGCAGCCCGACCTCGCTTTCCTGGACATCCAGATGCCGGGCCTGACGGGCCTGGAGGTGGCGCAGGGCATCGAGGGCGACACGCGTGTCGTGTTCGTCACCGCGTACGACGAATACGCCGTGCAGGCCTTCGAGCACAACGCGCTGGACTACGTGCTCAAGCCGGTGAAGACCGAACGGCTGCAGCGCACGGTGGAGCGCCTGCAGCGAGCCTTCGAGCCCGCACAAGGCGGCCGGCACAGTGGCAACGGCGAGGGGCCCGACGGTGCCCGCCTGCTGGCGGCCCTGCAGCGGCTGCTGCCCTCGGCATCGGCACCCGCCGAACGCCTGCGCTGGGTGCGCGCCAGCAGCGGCGAGCTGACGCACCAGATCGCCATCGACGACGTGCTGTTCTTCCGCGCCGACGACAAGTACACCTGCGTGCAGACCGCCGGCGGCGAGCACCTCATCCGCACCCCCATCGCCGAACTGGTGCAGCAGCTGGACCCGCAGCAGTTCCAGCAGGTGCACCGCTCCACGCTGGTGAACCTGCAGCACCTGGCCGGCACGCGCCGCGACGAAGCCAGCCGCCTGTTCCTGCGCCTGCGCGGCCATGCGCAGGAGCTGCCGGTGAGCCGCGCCTACGTGCACCTGTTCAAGGCCATGTAGGCGAGGCATGGCCCCACGTGGGACAGGGCCGGCACCCTGGCGCCGGGATCGGCGATGATGGGCCACCGGATCCACGGAACCAACGCCCTCGGGACCAGTCCCACCTGCCATGCACATCCACCTGCAAAACCTGCGCTCGCCCTCCCTGCTCACCCGCATCCTGGGTGCCGTGCTGGCCGTGGTGGTCGCGATCTTCGGCTTCTTCCTGATGGCCGGGGCACTGGCGCTGGGCCTGCTGCTGGCGGCCGGTGCGGTGGTGTGGGCGCTGCTGCGTGGCCGCCGCCCGAAGTTCGTCAACATGCGCTGGAAGACCTCGACCGGCCCGACGCAGCGCGCGCAGCCGCGGGGCGGCGAGGTGATCGACATCGAAGTGCGCGAGGTCGAGGACATCCATCGGCGCTGAGCCCTGCAGGCCGGCAGGGGCCCGCCGGCCACTGCTGCGCTGCTGCGACGCGGCCTGAGGAACGTGTCCGGAAACGGCCAGTCGCCAGAGGGCTGCGGCCTATCATGGCTGCATGGTCCTGACCGATGACTCCGCCTGGCTCGCCCTGAAGGCACGTGATGCGCGTTTCGACGGAAGGCTGTTCGTCGGCGTCACCAGCACCGGCGTGTACTGTCGGCCGGTATGCCGCGTGCGCACCCCCCGGCGCGAGAACTGCCGCTTCTTCGACACGCGTGCGCAGGCCGAGGCCGCCGCCTTCCGCCCCTGCCTGAAGTGCCGGCCCGAGATCGCACCGGGCCTGTCGGCGATGGACTCCTCGCGCGTGCTGGCCGACGACGCGGCGCGGCGCATCGAGCACGCGGTGCACAGCGGCCAGGATGTGGCGTTGCCGGCGCTGGCCGCCCGGCTGGGCGTCACCGACCGCCACCTGCGCCGCATCTTCCAGGCGGCCCATGGCGTGTCGCCGCACGACTACCTGAGCACGCAGCGCCTGCTGCTGGCCAAGCACCTGCTCACCGACACCGCCTTGCCCGTCACGCAGGTGGCGCTGGCCAGCGGCTTCGGCAGCCTGCGGCGCTTCAACGCCGCCTTCGCCGCACGCTACAGGCTCAAGCCCACGCAGCTGCGGCAGCACCGCGCCGCACCACCGGCCGACACCGCGATGCGCCTGGCCTGGCGGCCGCCCTATGACGTGGCCGGCGTGCTGGCCTTCCTGGCGCACCGCGAGGTGCCCGGCGTCGAGCAGGTGCACGGCCTGAGCTTGCGCCGCACGCTGGGCGGCCTGCATCACGGACAGGCCGTCGCGGGCTGGATCTCGGCGACGTTCGTGCCCGAGCGGCACGAAGTCCACCTGAGCACCTCGGCCAGCTTGTCGCCGCTGCTGGGCGACGTGCTCCAGCGGGTGCGGCAAGGCCTCGACCTCGACGCCGACCCGGCGCTCATGGCCCCCGCACTGGCCGCCTTGCCCGTCGCCGCGCGGCCCGGCATCCGCCTGCCGGGTGCGATGGACGGCTTCGAGTCGGCGGTGCGCGTCATCCTGGGGCAGCAGGTCACGCTGAAGGCCGCCCGCACGCTCACGCACCGGCTGGTGCAGCGCTTCGGCGAGCGCGTCGACACGCCCTGGCCGGCGCTGACGCACCTGTTCCCCTCGGCACGAACGCTGGCCGCAGCGCCGGCCGAGGACATCGGCACGCTGGGCATCGTGCGCCAGCGCGTGCGCGCGATCCAGACGCTGGCCGCGGCGGTGGACGCAGGCGCCATCGAGCTGCACCGCGGCGCGCCGCTCGAGGCGACGATGGACGCGCTGCGCGCCTTGCCCGGCGTGGGCGAATGGACGGTGCAGCTGATCGCCATGCGCGCGCTGTCCTGGCCCGACGCCTTCCCCTGCACCGACATCGGCCTGCTCAACGCCCTGGGCACGCGCGACGTGCGTGCCGTCGAGGCCCGGGCCGAGGCCTGGCGGCCCTGGCGCGCGTATGCGCTGATGGCCTTGTGGCAGACCCTGGAGAATCCCGCATGACCCCCGCTTTCGCAGACCTTCAAGGCTTGGCGCAGTGCCGCATCGCCACGCCCGTCGGCCCCATGACGGCGCTGCTCACCGAGCGCGGCCTGGCCGGACTCTGGTTCGACGCCCAGGTCCACCACCCGGGCCCGATCGATGCGCCCGTGAGCGACGACCATGCACACGCGATGGCCGCTCGCCAGTGGCTCGATGCCTACTGGCACGGCGCTGCCACCGACGCCATCGAGGTGCCGCTGGACCTCCAGGGCACGGCCTTCCAGCGCGACGTCTGGCAGGCGCTGCTGCGCATCGGGCGCGGCCGCACGCGCACCTACGGCGAGATCGCCGCCGAGGTCGGCCAGGCCGGCTCGGCACGCGCGGTGGGGGCGGCCATCGGCCGCAACCCGGTCAGCGTGATCGTGCCCTGCCACCGCGTCATCGGCGCCAGCGGCTCGCTCACCGGCTACGCCGGCGGCCTGCCGCGCAAGCTGGCACTGCTGCAGCACGAAGGCGTGCTGCTGACGTGACACCGCGCGACGCCCTCGAACTCATCACCCTGGCGGCGCTGTGGGGCGCCTCGTTCCTGTTCATGAAGGTGGCGGCCCCCGAGTTCGGCGTGGTGGCGCTGGTCGGCCTGCGCTGCGCGCTGGCCGTGCTGATGCTGGCGCCGCTGCTGAGCCTGCAGGGCCTGTGGCCCGAGCTGCGGCGGCACTGGAAGCCGATCGCGGTGGTCGGCCTGACGAACTCGGCCCTGCCCTTCATCGCCTTCAACTACGCGGCGCTCTACATCACCGCGGGGCTGTCGTCGATCTTCAACGCCACGGCACCCCTGTGGGCCACGGTGGTGGCCTGGTTGTGGCTGCGGGAGAAGCCGGGCGGCGCTCGTGCGCTGGGCCTGGCCGTGGGCATGGCGGGCGTGGCCTGGCTGTCGTGGGACAAGGCCAGCTTCAAACCCGACGCCGCGGGCACGGTGACCGGCTTCGCGGTGCTGGCCTGCGTCGGTGCCACGCTGCTCTATGGCATCGGCGCCAACTTCGTGAAGGTCAAGCTCAAGGGTGTGGCGCCCATGGCCGTGGCCGCCGGCAGCCAGATCGCGGTGACGCTGGCGCTGCTGGTGCCCACGGTCTGGTGGTGGCCCGCCGTCAACCCCTCGGCTCTGGCGTGGGGCAGCGCCGCCCTGCTGGGCGTGCTGTGCACGGGGCTGGCCTATGTGATCTTCTTCCGTCTCATCGCGCGGCTGGGTCCCACCTCGGCCATCTCGGTGACCTTCCTGATCCCGCTCTTCGGCGTCAGCTGGGGCAGCCTGCTGCTGGGCGAGCGCATCACGCCCGTGATGCTGGGGGCCGGGCTGGTGATCGTGCTGGGCACGGCCCTGACGACGGGCTTGCTGCGCTGGCCCCGCAGGTGAGGGGTGTCGATGCGCGCCACGCGCACATGAGAACTTCCACCGGTTCCAGGTGAGGCCGGATCTGAAGTGCGCAGTTATGCTGCCGCCGACCCAGGACCGGCACCGTGGCCAACGCTTCCTCCCCCCCACCTTCGGCCGAGCCGCCACGCGCGGCCGAGACCAAGGCTGCCGACAGTGCGCCGCAGGCGGCCTGGACGGTGCGCCTGCTGGGCGCCGTCGAGGCCACCGGGCCGGCCGGCCACATCGGCCGCTGGCCGACCCGCTCGGTGGCCCTGCTGCTGGCCCGCCTGGCTCTGGCGCCCGACCGTCTGCACCCCAGAGAAGAGTTGATCGAGCTGTTGTGGCCGGGTGTGGCACTGGACGTGGGACGCAACCGGTTGCGCCAGGCGCTGTCGACCCTGAAGGGCCTGCTGGAACCCGGCACCTCGGCCACGGTCATCAGCGCCGATCGCCAGGCGCTGAGGGCGGTGCCGGGGGCCCTGGCCTGCGACGCGCTGGAGTTCGAGCGCGCGCTGCGAGCCGGCGACTGGGGGCGAGCCGAGTTGCTGGTCCGCGGCGAACTGATGCCCGGCTTCTACGACGAGTGGGTGCAGGAGGAACGGGCCCGCCTGATCGCGCTGGCCGATCGGCTGCAGGCGATGCCGCGACTCTCGAACTCGGCGCCAACACCGGCCCCGCGAGCAGCCGGCGGGTCCGTTCCGGGCCGGCTGCCGGCCTACTGGACGCGGCTCTTCGGCACCGAGATCAATGCCACACGCCTGCGCGAACTGGCCCGGCACCAGCGCCTGGTCACCGTGCTCGGCAGCGGCGGCAGCGGCAAGACGCGGCTGGCGGTGGAAGCCGCGCGCGCGTTGCTGGAGTCGACCGCCTGGGCTCCCGGCGGCGGCCACTCACCGGCCTTCTCGCAGGCGCTGTTCGTCTCGCTCGTCGACTGCACCAGCGAGCAGCGCGCCGTCGACGCCCTGGCAAGCGCACTGCAGGCTTCGGGCAAGGACCCCCTGCAGGCCATCGCCCAGGTGCTGGCGGGCCAGCGCACTTTGCTGGTGCTGGACAACTGCGAGCAGCTCGTGGGGCATGCCAACGGCCTGGTGCAGCGCCTGTTGACGGACACGCCCACGCTGCATCTGCTGCTCACCTCGCGACTGCGACTGGGCATCCCCGGCGAGCAGGTCTTCGAACTGGCCGGTCTGCCGGTGCCGCCGGCCGGCTTGCAAGGCAGCGCCGGACCCAGCGACGACTGCCCCACCGGCAACGCCGCGGTGGCGCTGTTCATCGACCGCGCGCGGGCCGTAGCGCCTGACTTCACGGCCGGTCCGCCGCACGACGCCGCCATCGACGACCTGGTGCGGCTGCTGTCGGGCATGCCGCTGGCCATCGAACTGGCCGCGTCGCGCATGCGAGCCCTGACGCCGCGGGCCCTGGTGGGTCTGCTGTCCGAACGCGGCACCCCGATGCTGGACCTGCTGGCGCGCGACGCTGCCGCCGGCCGCGGGGCACAGCGCCACGCCTCGCTGCGCCAGGTCGTGGGGTGGAGCTGGCAGCAGCTCGGCCCGTCGCTGGTGCAGCTGATGCGGGCGCTGTCGGTGTTCGCCGAGCCTGCCGGGGTCGCGATGCTGGCGGCCGTCGCCGGGCTCGAACCGCGGCTGGCGCAGGAGCGCCTGGAACAACTGCGGGATCACTCGCTGGCGGTCGCCCGCAAGGACGACAGTGGCACGTCACGCTACGTGCTGCTGCAGCCGGTGCGGGAGTTCGTGATCGAGCAGGCCGACGAGGCTGACCTGGCGCTCATGCGCGAGCGGCTGCGCCTGTGGCTGATCGATTTCGCGCGGCGCTGCGCCGTGCGCGGCCATCAGGCCATCGCCGAGGTCGAAACGGAGCTGGCCCATGTGCAGGCCGCGATCCAGGCGGCCGCGGCCGACGGCCCGCAGGCCAGCCGCCAGGCCGTCGAACTGGCCGTGGCGCTGCGGCGCCATTGGGAGATCGATGCCCGCGCCGGAGCGCCGGCCGTGATCATGCAGGCGGTGCAGGCCGCCCTGCCCCTGGTCGACGATGCCGAGCTGCGCGCAGAAGCCTGCGTGCTCTTGACCTACTCGCATGTGATGGCCGGCACGGTCCACGAGGCCCTGGTGCTGGCCGACCAGGCGATGGCGACGACAAGGCCGCGGGTCCGCGCTCACGCCGTGATGCGCAAGGTGCAGGCGCAGATGTTCTCGGCCAGCGACCAGAGCGGCGTGGACCGGCCGCTGGCCGAGGCGCTGAAGCTGGCCGAAGACGCCGGGGATCTCGAAGCGCAGGCGCTGATCGTTCGCATGCAGTTCCTGGTGGCCGTCAACCGGGACGGCGACCGCGCGGGCGGGGAAGCCATGGCCACCCGGGTCCAGCAGTTGTGGGAACGCCTGGGCCACCGCCGCAACGCCTACAGCGGCTTGATGGACCGCGCCTCGTGCTGGGTCCACCTCGGCAGGCTGGACGAGGCCGCCACGGCGCTGGCCGCCTGCGAGAACGTGGCGCGACAGGAACGTTACCCCACCGGCTACATCATGTCGTCGTGGCAGCTCGGCAGCGTGCTGCTGGCGCTGCGGCAGCACGCTGCCGCACTCGCCGCCTACCGGCGTTGCCTGCAAGGCGCCTGGGACCACAAGCGCCTGGCGTATGCCGCCGACGCGCTGGTGCTGCTGCCCGGCGGCCTGGCCTTCAGCGGCCAGCCCGAGCAGGCTGCCAGGTTGATGGGGTTCGCCGTGCCGCACTGGCAACGCCAGTTCGGCAGCTTCTACAACGATCTGGAACGCGACGTGCGGCGCACTCGCCGCTGGCTGCGGCGACGGCTGGGGGCGGCGCCACTCGAGACCCTGCGGCTCGAAGGTGCCTGCATGACCTTGCCCGAGGCGGTGAACCTGGGCCTGTCGGCCTCGCCCCCCTGAGCCCGGAGCCCGGACGTCAGCGCCGGTGCCCGACCTCGAAGTCGTTGCGCCCGGACCGGTCGACGCCCTTGAGCAGCCACAGCGGCCGGTTGGCGAAGTTCACCGGCACGCCGGACTTGCCGTCCACCGGCCGCAGGTCGCGCTCGAAGACCGAGGTGGCCGGCATGTAGCGCAGCGCCACGCCGGTGCGGCGCTGCGCGCTGCGGTTGGCCATGGCGCCGTGGATCATGTAGACATCGTGCAGCGACATCTGGCCGGGCTGCAGTTCGATGTCGACGGCGGTGCTCTCGTCGAAGGAGTCGGCGGCCAGTCGCTGGTTCAGCGTGAGATCGGTGCGGTCTTCGTGCAGGTGGTCGAAGGTGTGCTTGGCCGTGTGCGAGCCGGGGATCACGCGCAGGCAGCCGTTGGCGCGGGTGGAGGGCTCCAGCGCCACCCACACCGTGCAGGTGGCCAGCGGTCGGATGGGCCAGTAGTGGCCGTCCTGATGCCAGGGCGTCTCGAAGCCCTCGCCCGCGGGCTTGCAGAAGACATGGCATCCCCAGAGGATGACGTCGTCACCGATGACACCGGAGACCAGATCGACGATCTCGGGCTCGCGCGCCAGGTCGAGGAAGGCGCGCACGCCGCGGACGCCTTCGCCGTTGTGGCCGTCGCCGCCCTCGACGTGCGCCGACACCAGTTTTTCGGGTCGCACGCCGGGGTTGTTGTGCAGCAGCGTCTCGAGCGCGTCGACCATGCCGGCCACGCGGGAGGCGGGCAGGCGGTACTGCGGCACCACCCAGCCGTCGCGCTGGTAGTGCCGGATTTCGTCAGGGGTGAGTGTGGCCATCAGCCACTGTGGCACAGCAGCGCCGGATTGCCCAGGCCCGGCAGATCGGGGTTCACCCCTGCTTCGTGCTCAGACCTGCAGGGTCATGCCGGCCGCGCGAAGGCGCCGCAGCAGCCGCTCGCCCAGCGCGGTGGCGGGTGTGAGCACGCCGCCCTCGCCTTCGTCGTCCTCGATGTCCAGCGCCAGCGCCAGCGCCGCTTCGCAGACCATCTTGGTGGTGGCACGGTTGCCGGGGTCGCCGCGGTCGGCGACCCGGCCACGCAGCGTGTGTCCGGCGGCGCTGCGGGCGAAGAGTTCGCAGCGGAAATGACCTTGGTTCATCGCACGCTCGGACGGCCCTGCACCCGGCGCCGGCGCCAGCGCCTTCACCAGGCGGCGTCCCGGCGCGAAGGCCATCAGGCCTTGTCCCAAGCCGCCACCCACGCTGACGCCGGCCGCGGCCAGCGCCGCCAGCGGCCCGCGGCCCAGTCGCAGCGACTCCTGATAGTGAAACCCGGCGCCGTATGCCCGATCGCCCGCCGCCGACAGCAGGGCCGCGCTGCGCCGCACCACGCGCGTGTTCACCGGGGCCATGAAGAAGGGGCCGACCCAGGCGTCGAAATCGGCATCGTGACGCGGCGCATGGACATCGGCGTGCGCTGCGGCGTCGGCGGGCGCGCTGCCCGGCGGGTTCAGCATGAAGGGGTCGCCGAAGGCCTTGTGGCCATGCTGCTCCATCGCGTTGAGCGCCGATGCCACCGTGCCGCCGTTGAAGCCGCCCCGCAGGGAAAAGCAGGCCTTGACATCGACACAGGGCTGCCCGTGGCGCAGCAGCATCTCGCGCGTCAGCATCCACGCGCCCAGGTCGGACGGCACCGAGTCGAAACCGCAGAAGGGCACGATGCGGGTGCCCTGGCGCTCGGCCTGCGCGTGGTGGCGGTCGATCAACTGCTTGACCCAGGGTGTTTCACCGGTGATGTCGCAGTAGTGCGTCTGCGCATCGACACAGGCCGCCACCAGGCCGCTGCCATGCAGCGCGAAAGGGCCAGCGGTGGAGAGCACCACGCGCGTCTGAGCGGCCAGCGCATGCAGCGCGTGAGGGTCCTGCGACTCGGCCTCGATGACACCCACACGCGCCAGGTCGGCGCCCGCCTGCTGCAGCACGCTCCGCAGGCGGCCGGCGTGGCGGCCACCCACGGCCCAGCGCAATCGGGGCGGTGCGTGCTGCACGAAATAGGCCACCGTCTGCCGGCCGACAAAACCGGTCGCGCCGTACAGCACGACGTCGAAGCTGCGCCGCGGCGAAGGCGCGGGCGCCCGGCGAGGCATCGTCAGGCGACGGCGGCGAAGACGCCGAACCAACCCTGTGAATCGACCCAGCGCCGCACGTCGTGCCAGCCGGCGTCGCGCAGCAGGGCCTCGAAGCTCTCGGCCGTCCACTTGTAGCTGTTCTCGGTGTGGATGCGCGCACCGGCCGCGAAATCGCGCTCGCCGCCGGGCCAGCGCACGCTGAGCGCACGGCGCGCCTCCAGGTGCATCTCGATGCGTGACTCGGCGGCATCGAAGAAGGCCACGTGCCGCCAGTCCCGCAGATCGAAGTCGCTGCCCAGCAGCCGGTCGGCGTGGCGCAGCAGGTTCAGGTTGAAGGCCGCCGTGAGGCCCAGCGCGTCGTCGTAGGCGGCTTCCAGCAGTGCCGGCGGCTTCACCAGGTCGGCCCCGATCAGCAGCGCACCGCCTTGCGAGGCTTCGCGCGCCTGGCGCAGCAGGCGCAGCGCGTCTGCGGGGGCAAAATTGCCGATGCTGGAACCCGGGTAGAACACCACGGCCGGCGCCTGCACCAGGCCATCCGGCAGCGCCAGGCGCGTGGCGAAGTCCAGCCCCACACCGATCATCTCGATGGCCTCGAAGCGGCGATGCAGGGCGTCCAGCGCCGACCGCAGGAAGTCGGCCGAGATGTCGACGGCGAGGTAGCGCGCCGGTCCGATGGCGTCGAACAGGCCGGCCGCCTTGGCGCCGTCGCCGGCGCCCAGGTCGATCAAGGTGCCGCCCGGCGGCACGCGGCGGTGCAGGGCCTGCGCCATCTGCGTCGCATGGGCGGCGAAGATCGCCGCTTCGGTGCGCGTGGGGTAGTACTCGGGCAGCTCGGTGATGGCGCAGAACAGCGCCGAGCCCAGCCGGTCGTAGAGGAACTTCGGCGAGATCGACGGCCTGGCCGCCAGCAGTCCGGCAGCAAGTTCATCGGCAGGAGATCGCCCGGCGGGGGATGCGATCTGCATGAAGCGGGGAGCGGGGGCGAGGGGCATGGATGAGGGGGCCTTGGTGAACCATGATGCCGCAGGATGCCGACAGGCGTCCATCGAGAAAGCACGCGCGCCGGCCCGCACCACCGGGTCTGGTGGCACGAGCGTGGCCCGGGCAAGCGGCTTGCCATGGGCCGGAGCGGGCTCCATTCCGGTCGGGACAGGAGCCCGACGCCTGCCTGAGGGACCTGCATTGAAGTCGTTTCAGCTTGCCGATCCTGACATCCCTCTGCTACAACCCGCTGCCCACACGCATGCAACCATGAGCACGACGATGCCTTGTGCCCGGAAGGCTCCCTCTGCGCCCGCCGTCCGATCAGGGCGTGGAGCGATGACTTGACCGCGGTCTCGCGCACGGACACGGACACGGCCGCGCCGCGCCTGCACACCGCGCGGAACCACTCGCTGGCGCAGCGCTATGCCGCCGTGCGCGCGCAGACGCTGGCCCTGGCCGCAGCGCTGAGCGAGGCCGACTGCCAGGTGCAGTCCATGCCCGACGCCAGCCCGGTGCGCTGGCACCTGGCGCATGTCACCTGGTTCTTCGAGACCTTCGTGCTGGAACGCTTCGAAGCCGGCTTCGCACCGCACCACGCCGACTTCCGCGTGCTGTTCAACAGCTACTACAACGGCGTGGGCGAGCAGCACCCGCGGCCGCAGCGCGGACTGGTCACGCGGCCGGGCCTGGCCGAGGTCCAGGCCTATCGTGTGGCGGTGGACGAGCGCATCGAGACCCTGCTGGCCACGCCGCTCGATGCCCAGGCCCTGCCCTTGATCGAGCTGGGCCTTCAGCACGAACAGCAGCACCAGGAGCTGATCCTCACGGACCTGCTGCACCTGTTTTCATGCAACCCGCTGGCGCCGCACTACCAGGCGCCTCGACCCTTGCCGACGGGGCCGGCCGTGCCCCTGCGCTTCCTGCCCTTCGAAGGCGGCGTGGTCGAGATCGGCCACGGCGGCGACGGTTTCGCCTTCGACAACGAAAGCCCCCGGCATCGCCACTACCTTCGCTCCTACGCGCTGGCCAACCGGGCGGTGACCCAGGGCGAGTGGGCCGACTTCGTCGCCGACGGCGGCTACCGTGAACCGCGCTGGTGGCTTTCGGCAGGCTGGGACTGGGTGCGCCAACAGCGAGTCGAGGCCCCGCTGTACTGGCGGCGCGATGGTGTCGCCTGGCGGTGTTTCACGCTGCAGGGCGCGCAACCGCTGCATGCGGCAGCGCCGGTGGTGCACGTGAGCCTGTTCGAGGCCGACGCCTATGCCCGATGGGCGACGGCACAACAGCAAGGCGGCAGGCCCGCGCTGCGTCTTCCCACCGAGGCCGAATGGGAGCACGCGGCCGCCCGGCTGCCGGCCGACGCGCCGGCTCGCGGCAACTTCGTCGAGACCGGTGCGCTGCAGCCTCGGCCCGCCGTGGCCCAGCCGGGCCCGTGGCCGCTGCAGATGTTCGGCGACGTGTGGGAGTGGACCGCCAGCAGCTACTCGCCCTACCCCGGCTTCAGCGCCTGGGAAGGCGCGGTGGGCGAGTACAACGCGAAGTTCATGATCAACCAGACGGTGCTGCGCGGCGGCTCCTGCGCCACGCCGCGCTCGCACATCCGCGCCAGCTACCGCAACTTCTTCCCCACCGACACGCGCTGGCAGTTCAGCGGGCTGCGCCTGGCGCACGACGTGGATTGAGGCCGAGCGACGACAATCACGACCATGACTGCGCCTACCCCGATGACCTCCTCCCGCGTGCTCGTCCTGCTGGCTGCCCTGGCCCTGGGCGGCTGCACGATGATGCCCAACCTCGACGCATCGAGCTACCCACGCAAGCCGCTCAATGCGGCGCCGGTCGGCCAGGTGCGTGCCGTGATGCTGGAGGGCGTCGACGTCGTCGCCTACCAGACCATGGGCATGCAGGCCTATGGGCAGGCGAAGTTCCAGTCGACCTACCAGGGCGTGACGCATCGCTTCACCAGCGCCGCGCACAAGGCGCTGTTCGACGCCGAGCCGCACAAGTACCTGCCGGCCTACGGCGGGCTGTGCGCCAGTGGCATGGTGTACGGCATACCGCGCCTGGGCGACCCCGGCGCCTGGCGGCTCATCGACGGCCGGCTCTATCTGTTCGAGGACCGCGCCGCGCGCGAGGCCTTCGAGCTCGACGTCGCGCGCCACCGGCCCCTGGCCGATCGTTACTGGCAGGACGAGGCGGCCGGCCGCAACGCCTATGCGCAGTGGCTGCTGCGCAAGACGCTGCGTGTGCCGCACTACCAGAGCGACGAGCAGCTGGCGGCTCGCGTCGAAGCGGCGAAGTCGTCCAGGGCTTCGACGCGCTGACGCGGCCTGGTCATGGACTGACTTCTCGAGGACCGCAGAAGCACAGTCGGTCTCGAGCGATCCATCCGCCTGCGGACCCTCCTCAGGCCAGCACGCCCAGCCCCACCACCTCGAAGGCGAAGAAGCCCAGGATCAGGTGCGACACCGAGACCCCGGCCAGCCCGTGCTGCCGGCTGTAGAGCCAGCCCCAGAACAGGCCGGCGACGAAGGCCGTGACCGACAGCCCGATGGACACGTAGAGGTGGGCGGCCGAGAAGATCACGTTGGAGCCGACGATGGCCATCACCGTGCGCCAGCGGCCGGTGAGGAAGTGCGCCAGCGAACCCTGCAGGCCGCCCCGGTAGATGAGCTCCTGGAAGGGCACGAACACCAGGTAGGCCAGCGTGAGCCAGGGGTTGAAGGTGTAGGTCGCCTGGCCCGTCGCAGCGCTGCCGAACATCTGCAGCAGCGGCTGGCCCTGCATGGCCGGCACGTGGTTGACCAGCCACCACTTCAGGGCCACGGTGCCCAGCAGCATCGGCAGCGTCCACAGCACGGCTTCGAGCACGTCGCGCCCGGCGTTTTCGAGCGTCAGACCGAAGAAGCGCGCCGGGTAGCGCGTGCTGCGCATGAAGTAGAGCAGGAAGCTGGTGCAGACGAGCACGAAGGGCACGGTGATGAACTCGCTGCGGCCCAGTGCCTGCTTGACCTCGACCGCCGTGCCCAGCACCCAGGTGTAGAGCGTGTAGGCGATGATGAGCAGGAAGGTGAACTGGCCCAGCGCCTGCCGCGTGCGAGACTCGTCCAGCGAGCGCTGCAGGCTTTCGACGGCGGTGTTCGTCGAACTGCGCAGCAGGTCCACCACCTGCCGCGCCGTGCCCAGCAGCGCGATGGCGAAGGAAGGCCGCTGGTGCGCCAGCGCCAGCATGTCGGCGATGGGCACGGCCAGCAGTTCGACATCGACCACGGCACGCACGGTGGCCGAACGCGGGGCCGGGTCGATCACCGCCAGTTCGCCGATGGACGCGCCCGGGCCGAGCCGATTGACCTCGTGCTGCTCGCCGCGCACGCTGCGCTTGAGCACCTGCGCATGGCCGCTGACGATCACCATCAGGTCGAGCGCGGCATCGCCTTCGGCGACGATGTCGCTGCCTGCCGTGACGCGCAGGCGGCGCAGCGCGCGGGGGCGGGCCGCCAGGGCCGCCAGGTCATCGGGCTCGAAACGCGAGAAGACCGGCGAGCCACTCAGCACGGCGAGGGCTTCGCCGGCGGCAGCCGAACCGGGCACGAGGACGACAGCATCGGACCCGGCCCGGTGCGCGGGCGCTGCATCCTGCGGTTTCATCGCAACCAAGGGTGGAGGCACATGACGGGCCATCTTACGTCGCACCCCCGGCAGGGCCTTTGCCCCGCCCGCCCGCGAAACCCCTAGTCGCCAGGTCGCCGGCCGGCAACCGGCGACACGGCAGCAGGCCGCACCGCGCGCCACACGGACAGCGCGTCGACTGTGGCCTGCACGTCATGCACACGCAGCACCAGCGCCCCGGCATCCACCGCCGCCAGCGCCGCGGCGATGCTGGCGGCCAAGCGCTCGGGCGCTGCACGACCGCCGGTCAGCGCGCCCAGCATGCTCTTGCGCGACAGCCCCACCAGCAGCGGGTGACCCAGCGCGAGCAACTGGCGCTGCTCGCGCAGCAGCTGGCAGTTGTGGTCCAGCGTCTTGCCGAATCCGTAGCCGGGGTCGAGCACCACGCGCTCGGCGGCGATGCCGGCCTGGCGCAGGCGTGCCGCCATCGCAGCCAACGCCTGTCCCACCTCGCGCGTGACATCGTCGTAGACGGCCATCGACTGCATGGTGGCCGGCTCGCCGGGCATGTGCATCAGGCACACGCCGGCAGTGGCGTGTGCAGCCAGCACGGCCAGCGCCTGCGGGTCGCGCAGCGCGCGAACGTCATTGACGATGTCGGCGCCGGCATCGAGCACGGCTCGCATCACCTCCGGCTTGCTGGTGTCGACGGACAACGGCACGTTCAGCGACACCGCGCCTCGCACCACCGGCAGCACGCGGCGCAGTTCCTCGTCCACCGGCACCGAGGGCGCGCCGGGCCGTGTCGACTCGCCGCCGATGTCGAGGATGTCGGCCCCCTCCTTCATCAGCGCCTCGCAGCGCTGCAGTGCGGCACCGGTGTCCAGCGACTGTCCGCCGTCGGAGAAGGAGTCCGGCGTGACGTTGACGATGCCCATCACGCGCACACGGTCCAGCGACAGCCGGAAGCGGGCGGTCTGCCAGTGGCCGGCGTCAGCCGTGCGGCCCGTGGCCCAGGGGTCGTTTGTTACCATGGTCTCACTGTAGCCGGCCCGTCGTCCGAGTCGTGGCGGACCCCCTTCGTGTAGCCCGCCCGCCATGGACCTGCGCCCCCCCGTCATCGCCTTCATCGGGCTCGGCGCCAACCTCGGAGACGCCGTGGCCACCGTGCGCGAAGCCGCCGAGTCCATCGCACGGCTGCCGCACACCACGCTGCTGGCGCTGTCCAGCCTGTACCGCTCCAGTCCGATCGACGCCGGCGGTCCCGACTTCGTCAATGCGGTGGCCCGGGTGAGCACCCAACTCGGCGCGCATGAACTGCTGCAGGCGATGCAGGCGCTGGAAGCCGAGCACGGCCGCCAGCGCCCCTACCGCAACGCGCCGCGCACGCTGGACCTGGACCTGCTCTGCTACGGCGAGCTGCAAAGCAGCGATGCTGTTCTGACCTTGCCTCACCCGCGCGCGCACCTGCGCCGCTTCGTGCTCGCCCCCATGATCGAACTGGCGCCTGACGGCCTGCTGCCGGGCCGAGGGCCCCTGGCCGCCCTGCTGCCCGCCGTGGCGGACCAGAAGGTGATGCGCCTGCCTGCAGGCTGATGACGTCGCGCCCCGGCCACCGGCGGCTCAGGGCCAGCCCGTCAGGCGCAGCGCCACCAGGCCGTTGCGCGGCGCACCGGTTTCGTAGAAGCGTCCGTTGGCGTCGTTGACGATCAGGCTGGCGGCATGGACCCGATCGAAGAGGTTGTCCACGCGCACCAGCAGCTCGGCCTTCCAGCCCGCGCCCAGCGCCAGGTCACGACTCCAGCGCAATGCGGCCAGGCCGTAGCCGGGCGCGAACTCGGTGTTGGTGTCATTGGCCGCGGTACGCGCCACCGCACGCCATTCGACGGCGAACTCGCCCTGGCCCGCGCTCTTCCAGGCCAGTTCCGCCCAGGCACTGCCGCTCTGCGTGCCGGCGATGCGGTTGCCCGCTGCCACCGGCGTGCTCGGCACGGTGCAGGGAATTCCGGAACAGGTCAGGAAGGCATTGCCGTACCGGGCATTCAGCGTGCTCACCGCGAGCTGGCCGCGCAGGCCGGCAGCGGGCTGCCAGCCCATTGCCAGTTCGACGCCGCGCCGTGTGGTGTCGGCCACGTTCTGGAAGCTGGAGCGGCCGCCGGCGTTGGTGAGCGTGGCGATCTCGTCGCTGACGCGGGCCTGGAAGGCCACCACGTCGACCGCCAGATCGGCGCGCCGCCACTTCAGCCCGATCTCGCCCTGGCGGCTGCGCTGCGGCTTCAGTGCCGTGTTGAAGCCGCCCGTGCCGTCGCCGCGGTAGGCCAGTTCGCCCAGCGACGGCGCCTCGAAGCCGCGCGCGACGCTGGCGTGCAGCTGCAGGCTTTCGGCCCGGCTGCGCAGCAGCGTCCAGCGCAGGCCCGCCACCGGGTTGCTGTAGTCGTAGTCGACGCGGCCCGAATCATCGCCATTGGACAGGTAGGCGTCTTCGGAGCGCATCGCCACACGGCCCGTGCGCACGCCCAGGCTCAGCATCAACGGCTCGACGGGTGACCACTCGGCCTGCGCGTAGACATCGCGCGAGTCGGCATGGTTGTCTTCCTGCCTGCGCAAGGAGCCGGTGACGCCCACGACCTGGCTGGCGCCGGTGCCGGTGAAGTTCGCGTAGCCGCGGCGGTCATCGTGCTGGCGATCGAGCGCCAGGCCCGTCAACAGGTCCACCGGCCCGAGAGACCAGCGCAGGCGCGCGTCGACGCCGCTGTAGCTGCGGTCGAAGTCGATCACGCCGCCGCCGTGGCGCGCATTGGCCTGCGTGCCCGGGGCGATGGCCAGCCATTGCGTCACCGAACGATCGCCGGTGTAGGCCGCGACCTGGCTCTCGCGCAGCGCGCCGCTGACGAAGAGATGGCGCCACGAGACGCCGGCCTGCAGCTGCGTCGCTTCCTTGCGCACGTTGAACTGCGTGGCCACCGGGGCGACACCGTAGGGATCGGTCTCGAACTGTGCGCGGCTCAGGCCCAGTGGGTCCAGGGCGGGCTGGTCGAAGTGATTGACGACAACCCGCACGCGGTCGGTGGCGTTCTGCCAACCCAGCGTGAGATGGGCGACCTTGCGCTCGGCTTCGCTCTGCGGCCGGAAGCCGTCGATCGCCATCGCCGAGGCGCCGAGGCGCATGCCGAAGCCCTCGCCCAGAGGCGCGGTGACGCTGGCACGCAGCTGGCGGAGGCCGAAGCTGCCGACATCGATGCCGGCACCCATCTCGGCCTTGTCGAGCGGCGCGCCGACGAGCGAGATGACGCCGCCGGAACTGTTGCCGTACAGCACCGAGAAGGGGCCTCGAAGCACTTCGACACGCTGCGCCCCCATCAGGTCGAAGTGCGAGACCTGGCCCTGGCCGTCGGGACCGCTGGCCGGGATGCCGTCGGCATACAGCCGCAGGCCGCGCACGCCGAAATTGGCGCGCGCGCCGAAGCCGCGCGAACTGATCTGCAGGTCCTGCGCGTAGTTCGAGCGGTTGTTGATGACCAGCCCCGGCACGCGCACCAGTGACTCGCTGAGGTTGATCTGGGGGCCGGCGCTGCGCAGATCGTCGGCGTCGACGACGCCGATGGCAAAAGGCGCCTCTTCGACGCGCCGCTGCACCACCGAGCCGGTGACGACCACCTGCTCGGCCACGGCAGCTTGCGCGCGGGCCTCCGCAGGCCACAGGGCCAGCCAGCTCAGGACGGCCAGCGGGACAGCGAGTGATGCCAGCAGTGGCAACGCCCCAGCGGGGGCGGGCGACGCTTGCAGCGCTCGTTCCGCTCGGTTCGGTTCAGCCGCCTGGGCCACCTGGACGACCCGTCGGGTGTTGTTGAGGTCTCGGAACATCGTCTCCACGCACTGATGGTGTTGTTCTGCGCGGGCGATCGTAGGCGAAATCGCCGACCGCTTCGCGAACGCGACCATCGAGGGAGACGGCACCCGGGACCCGGTTGCGCACTGACGCTGCTGCGGCGACAGGAACGATTCCGGGCCATGGCCGATAGAGAAAGTGGCCGCTGAGGGGCCGGGCCGAAACGAACACGGGCCCTGTGGGGCCCGTATGTAACGAACACGGGCCCTGGGGGCCCGTATGTAACGAACACGGGCCCTGGGGCCCGTGTGAAACGATCACGGGCCCCAGGGGCCCGTGTGCTGTATGTGTGGCGGAGTGGACGGGACTCGAACCCGCGACCCCCGGCGTGACAGGCCGGTATCGGCGAAGGGCAGCGAACGGCGGCGGACACGGTTTCCTTACAAATCAAAGACTTACGGATCGATGT
>JALHMT010000092.1 GCA_022843905.1 Rubrivivax sp. | reverse complement strand
AGGTGCTGCAGAGCCTGCTGGGGCACTCAGATCTCAGGGTGACGTCGGTCTACGTGAAGGCCGACGCCGCAGACCTGGTCAGGGGAATGCGGGCGATGCAGCGAGCGGCGAACCCGCCCACCTCGGATGTGCCGCGCCGCCGCGTGGCGACCGTGGTGACCCCACCGAAATAGCCTTGCCCAGGGGGGGTGTGGTACGGAACCACACCCTGGTTTTGGAGCCCCGGGAAATGGTCTCCGGACGCCAGTGGTACGGGGCCACAGAGACCGCGGGCGACGCCCTGGAGCCCGTCCACGAAGCCGTCAGCGGCTTCTCAAAGGAAGCTCGTCGAGGCGTTTACAGCCTCCGTGGTACGGTACCACGGGGCTTTTCAAGGTGCTTCCGGTAGCTCGGAAAGCAGCTTCTGGAGGGCCGTTTCGAAGGCCGCCCAGCGGGCCGGCGACAGGATGCCGCGAGGCAGTTCAACCGTGACGGCGCCGCCCTTCCCTGCGCGTATCACACCCTTCTTGCCGTCGGAGATCGCGAAGGTGCGCGTCGCGTCCTTTGCCTTGGGTTTGCCCTTTGCAGAGACCGACTCGGTCAGGCTGCGAAACACCTCCGCGGCGGCGGGCTTCGGCGACCGTCCGGCGAGCAAGCGGGCCGCCGACAGAACCGCGTCTGGATCCTGCTGGTAGGCCTTGTCCAGCGCGACAGCCCATCGGAACTGGATGTCGACCGGACTGCGGAACGCGCCAACGATCTCCTGCGGGAGTTCGGCAACACGAAGGGCCTTGGCCACGTTGCTGTGGTCCAGGCCAATCTGTTCGGCGAGGCGCCGCGCACTGGGAAACAGGCCCTCGTTCAGAGCCTTGTGGTAGCTGACGCCCTGCTCCCAGGCCGACAGATTCGCGCGGCCCCGGTTCTCCCGCTGCATCTGGACGTACAACGACTGGTCGTCGATGTTCTCGTCCACCACAGCCCGCACCGGCAAGCCGAGTTCGAGGCACGCGCGAGTCCGACGGGAACCGTAGACCAGTTCGAAGCGCGGGCCGTCGACGTGGTCAGCGCCTGCACCGCGGATCGGTCTGACCTTGATCGGCTGCACGTTGCCCCCGGCACTCTCGATCTCCTGCTTCAGCTCGAGAAAGGCCTGGCTGGAGAACGAGTCCGGATGGCGGTCAGCCCACCGTGTCAACGCAATCTGGCGAGGATCGATGAGTTGCTCGCCCACCTGCAACTTGAGCTTTTCGATCTCCGCGTTGAGCTTCGTGACGGCTTCAGTGTCGGCCTGCGCACCGGAGATCATTCGGGAAAGCATCCCAACACCAGTGCGCGGGTTCCCAGGCTTGGCAGTGGACGGCGCTTCGGGGGTCACTGGCGGCTCCGCGGCTTGGTCGGGGATCTTGAAGGCGATCCCTTGCCCCTTCTTCGGCGTGGCCACATCAACCTCCCACCTGGCGCTGCCAGAACGTCTCGATCTGTTGCTCGATCAGGTCCACGAAACGATCGTAGGCCTCAAAGGCGCTCTTGAACGTGCGCGTCGAAGCGTTGTCGCGACTCGCGTCGTAGACGGTCCCGAACTCCTTGCTGGCCGTGCGAACGGCCTCGACGTCGGGAATCTCCACCGGCAGCACCCGCTCGGCATAGGCTGCCTGGATCCACTCCCGGATGATGGCCGTGGACTGCCCGGTGTTGTCCTTGGGAGCCGCGTACTTCACCTTCGACAGCAGGATGTTGATGAAAGCGAAGTCCTTCCCGGCGCCGCGGCCGGCAAAGTCGTCTGCCAGGTCCTTGAACAGATCCCAAAACTGCGCGCTCGAGGCAAAGTCCAGATTGCTGGGTGGCAGCGGCATGATGATGCCGTCACTGGCCATGAGCGCATTGACCGTGAGGAACGACAGCGACGGCGGCGTGTCGCAAATGATCACGTCGTACTTGGACCGAATCGGGTCCAGGCCAAAATCGAGCGTGCGCCAGAACTGAAACGAGGCTTCCTTGAGCTGCCGTGTCGGCAGAATGAACTCGGCCGAGAAGAGGGGAGAGGAGGAGGGCACCAGGTCCACACCATCCCAGTAGGTCGGCCTGATCGCATAGTTGACGTCGGGCTCGTCGCCGCTGAGCAGCGGCAGCAGCGTCTGGGTCACATCGACCTCCGCGTCCGGAAGGAAGCCGAAGAGCGTGGTCATGCTGCCTTGCGGGTCCACGTCGACGACCAGCACCTTGTGGCCACGCATGCTCAGGCCCTGGGCAAGGGTGGTGGCCGTTGTTGTCTTCGAACTCCCGCCTTTGAAGTGCGCTGTTGAGATCGTGATCGCCTCACCGCCTTCGGGCCGCAGATGAGCTGACCGGTAGTGGCGCGCCCACTGCCGCATCTCCGAGAGCGTGAACTCGCGTCGAGCACCCGTCGAGGTCAGCCGACCGGTCGGAAGTCCGCCTGGATTGCGCACCCGGTACTCATACTGCGACCGCTCGATCTGCAAGCGCTCGATGAGCTGGGTCGCAGAGAATGTTGGCGGCAGCTTTCGCGAGTCCGGCGCTAGCATCACGCCACGCGCCTGCGCCACGATCGATGTTGCGCGCTCTGCCTGCTCTGTGATCGCCTTCAGTGAGATCGGGTGCGTAGCCGAGGGCCCAGGTGTGGTCGGATCCATGCGTTCCTTGCAGTGCGCTATGACAATGGACGCAATTCTACGTGAGACAGTCCTTTCTCAAGACATTGGTCGATTCCACGTTAGTCGTGCAAGTGATGGCGTGCAGACGGCAGAGAACCTGGATTTCAGGACGTTCTGATGGCTTCTTCAAAGGGTCAGTCGTCGATCAGTTTTAGAAGTTCAATAGTTCAAGACTTCCCAGCCCGAAAAGTCATTCAAAATCAATCGGTTAGATAGTTTTCCGTCCGGGCTCTAGGCACTTGCCGTCCGGACAAGTCTCCACAGGTGTCCCTGAAGCCATCGGGATGCGTCCCGGAAGTCCTGGGGATAACTCTTCAGCCTGTGGATAACTTAGTGTCCGGGATTTCAGGCCCCTGGCTGGCACGACGAGAGGTCCGGAGACACACCTCGAGGTGACCCAGGGAGCGGTCGATGCGTCCGGGATTTCAGGCCCCACGAGCCTTGTCGCTCATCAGTTCTGAGCAAAAGCCTAGGAAGTACGTGGCGTCCAAGAGACTCTGGTCAACCCGGACACTTGACCGGGGTCCGCGCCCTAGAATGGACGTATGAGCGGTGCAGCAATCGTGAAGCAGATGGATGTGGTGCAGGGCATGCTGCACAAATCCGTCATCGCTCTGGCGATCGTCCCGACGAACCGCTCACTGACAGTGACCGGACGCAAAGCGTACTCGGTGATGTTGCACCTTGCCCAGATGCAAGCCGCGGCCGGTACGGAAAGCATGGACGGTGGTTTTGCTGCACCGTTGAACTCCATCCTCAGAGGCTTCGGTGCCACCAACAGCATCTCCAGCGACGCGAAAAAGTACATCGACCAGATGGTGTCGACCAAAGTCGAGTGGAGGCCTCTGTCGAAGTCCGAGCAACAGCTGCCGCTGACCTTCGGCATCGACGGCAAGGAGGAGGGCGCCTCGACATCGCAGATCACCGACGAACTGCGCATCTTCAACTTGCTCGCCGAGGTTCGCATCTACAAGCGCGCGGGTGAGAACTGGGTGACCTGGTACTACCCACCATCCATCCGTGAAGAGCTGGTCAGCCCTTCACGGTGGGCCCAGGTCGACTTCGCGGTCTTGCGCCAGCTCACGACCTACTGCGCGGTGGCGCTCTATGAAATCTGTGCACGCTACCGAGACAGCCCGGCGGGCGTCACGAGTCGCCAGCACTGGTCATGGTGGGCCGAGTCGTTGCGGAGCTCTCCGACCTCCAAGGTGCGCGCCTGGCGCAAGTTCAAGAACGAGTTCGTCACGCCCGCCATCAAGGAGATCAACGACCTTGGCGACATCGAGATAGATCTGATCGAGTTCAGGCGCGGCCGAGAAGTCGAGTTCGTCCAGTTCGCCGTCAAGAAGAGCGCGCGACGCCCGGAGCGGATCGCGCCCATGCCGCCCGACGTGACCAACATCCTGAGAGGCGGCAAGCTGGGCATTCGCGATACGGTCATCGAGGAACTCGAGCGTGCCTACGGCGTGGTCGCCGTGACCGAAGGGCTCGAACGCTACGAGCGATTTCTCAGCGGTGCGGATCGTCCGCGTATCGGCAATGCAGGGGCTTACCTTCGAACGATCATCGCGAACAAGGCGCGCGAGGAAGCGCCGGCAGGGCAGGGCGCCGGTCCCGAGAGGACGGCCCTTGTCGTGGTGGAAAACAAGACCGCTCCTGCGGTGCCCGCCTCACGACGTGATGTCGAGGACGCTGAACGGCACCGGCGCTTCAGCCTGATCCGCGACCAGTTCGCCAAGCTGGACCAAGAGGAGCAATTGGAATGGGTCAGGCGCGTGCGGGACGAGGCCGACGCTTCAACGGCACCCAGCCCCAGCATCATGAAGCGGCTCGCCCGCGGTGAGTGGCAGTCGCCGCTGGTTCAGGTGATGGTGATCCAGCACTACGCGAGGAGCGAACTGGGCGAGGACTGGGCGACGCTGCCGTTGGCTGAGTTCGAGAACCTCATGTCCATCGACGCCGGCAGCGAGCGAGACGTGGGCTAGAACTCACCGCACCTGGATCGAGAAAAAAAAGCCCCACTGCGTGTGCAGTGGGGCAGGGCGCTTGGCGACTAGGCGGCAATTTGCTCCGGGACATCCTCCACAGCATTGCTGCCGACTTCGTCCTTGCCGAGGTCCAACTCGGCTTCGAGCTCACGCTGCCTCGCGATCAGAGCCGCCAGGCGGTCCTCGTGCTCGAACGGCCGCCGCAGTTCAGCAGTGAGGCCTTCCAGCTTCGATCGCATACTCGCGAGCCGCTGGGCGCAGTCATCGCGGTGCGGCGAAATCTCACGGATCGTCTCGACCAAGGCGGCGTGGAGTGCCGGTCCGGTCTGGCACGGTCTGCATTCGTGTGAGCTCGCGCCCCTCACGAACAGATGCACCTCGTCCTCTGCGCGTCCGATGAACACGCACAGGTCGAAGGCCCCTACGGTGCCGATGACCTCGTCACGCGCAGACCGCAAGATCGATGCCCTCGCGCTGCGCACGGTCGCACGAAGCACTTCGCCGATCTCTTCACGACCGCGGTAGGTGCGTCCGTGGACGTTGACCATCAGGTCCGAT
This sequence comes from Rubrivivax sp., assembly GCA_022843905.1. Classification (GTDB taxonomy): domain Bacteria; phylum Pseudomonadota; class Gammaproteobacteria; order Burkholderiales; family Burkholderiaceae_C; genus Rubrivivax. The sequence continues at coordinate 12,905 of JALHMT010000092.1, read as the reverse complement.
CCGAGAACCGCATGCGCCCGTTCGGCATCTGATTCAAGGGCTGCGAGCAGCCGCTCATTGCTCTCGATGCGCATCGGCAAGCTGGCCACCTCAGATTCGTTCGCGTAGAGCTGGTTGCGCCACACAGACAGCAGCGAGGCGTACTTCGCGATCTCCGCGTCGACACCGGCTTTCTCGATGATCTTCGGATTGCCCGACGCAAGCGCCTTCACTTCCGCGTAGGTCAGCGTTGCGAGCTCGACGTCTTCGACAGACCGGATGCCCTTGTCCCCGCTCATCACCTGCGCGATGAACTTGGCCTTGGTGAGCACCGTCTGCCAGCTGTACGCGTCGAAGCTACCTTCGGTGACGTAGCGGATGATCTCCACCTCGGCGCATTCGTTGCCCTGGCGAAGGATCCGGCCCTCGCGCTGCTCGACGTCACACGGACGCCATGGGCAGTCGAGTTCGTGCAGGGCCACGAGGCGCCGCTGCACGTTCGTGCCGACGCCCATCTTCGGGGTCGAACCGAGCAGGACACGAACCTTGCCCTCGCGCACTTGGCGGAACAGGCGTGCCTTCTGCGAGTCGGTCTCGGCATCGTGGATGAAAGCGATCTGCTCGGCCGGTAAGCCCATCTCGATCAATTGCTCGCGCAGCGCCTGGTAGACGCTGAATGCCATGCCACTCCTGGGAGTGGACAGGTCACAGAAGACCAGCTGTGCCCTCTTGAGGCTGGCGGTCTCCTGCCAGATGTTGTGCACTTCGCGGGCGCACTGCGCCACCTTCCCGTTGGGGTCGGCAGCTTGGCGGCTGTTGATCAGCCGCATATCCAGCGCGGCCAGGCGGCCTTCGCTGGCGATCATGAGCATGTTGTCCTCGCGCGGGTCCACACGCTCGGTCTTCAGGCGCTCGGCGCGCTTCACAAGCGATCGTACGAAGGCACGCAACTGCTCGCTCGGTTTGCACGTCACCGTTCTGGGCCTGTCGCCCTTCAGGATCGGCACCGGAAGCTTCAGCATCTCGCGAGTGCGGATGTCCGACACGTCGCAGAACACCGTCATCAGGTCGGGCACGTTGATGAAGCGCGCGAACCGGGTGTTGAGGCGGTAGCCGCTGCCGTCAGGCGCAATCTCCAGCGCCGTGACCGTCTCCCCGAAGGTGGCGGCCCAGGCGTCGAATTGCTCGAGCCCCAACGACCGCAGCGTGCTGGGCTGCAGGAAGCGCTGGAACGTGTGAACCTCGGCCATGCTGTTGGCCACCGGGGTTGCCGTGGCCAACACGACGCCACGGTGTTCGCCTCGGTAGAGGCTCATCGTGTGGCGCGTCTTCAGGTACAGGTCGAATGCGCGCTGCGAGTTGCTCAGCGGCAGGCCTGCGATGCGTGCCATCTTGGTGTGGCGAAACAGATTCTTGGCCGAGTGGGCCTCGTCGTACGCAAGCCAATCGACCCCCAGTGCTTCCCAGCAGAGAAAGTCGTCCTTGCGCTCCTGGTTCTCCAGGCGTTCGAGCCGGATCTTCCAGGTCTTCTTCATGCGCTCGAGCTGCTTGACGATCCGGTTGGACCGGCTGTCTGCGCTGCACATCCGCACAGCCATCTCGATCTCGCGGATGGTGTCCTTGATGAAGTCGCCGGTGAATCCAGCAGACATGGGCAGCAGCTCGAACGTGGAGTGCGTCATCACGATCGCATCCCAGTCGCCGGTGGCCACACGCGCCACGAACTCCCGCCGGCGGTCGCCGGCAAGGTCCTCCTTCGACGCCATGAGCACCGCGGCGGAGGGGTAGAGCCGCACCAGCTCGGCGGCGTACTGCTCGAGACAGTGATTCGGCACGATGTGGGCCGGCTTGTTGGCCAGGCCCAGCCGGCGCAGTTCCATGCTCGCGGCCACCATGATGGCCGTCTTGCCGGCACCCACCGCGTGAAACAGCCCTGTGTTGCCGGACTGCACGACGCGCCAGATCGCGTTGCGTTGGCTCGCGTGGAGCTCGAAGCATTGCGAGAAGCCAGGCAGCTTCAGATGCGAGCCATTGAACTCTCTTTGCCGGATGCAGTTGAACAGGTCGTTGTAGATCCTGCACAGCCGCTCGCGCCGCGGAGCGTCCTCGTAGGCCCACGCTGCGAACCGGTCCCGGATCAAGCCGAGCTTCTCCCGCGCTGCGAGCGTCTCCTCCTTGTTGACGATGTAGACGCCGTCCTTCTCGGGGTGCGGATCGCGCACCGTGGGCGTCTGCACGTTTAGCGCGTGCTGGATCAGATCGATCGCGTGCATGCGCCGTGTGCCGTACTCCTGGATACACGCAACGCTCTGCTTGGCTGCCCAGTCGTTGAAGGTCACCGACCAGGTGCCGGCGACTGCCAGGTAGCGTACGGCGGCGTCCTGCAGGCCGAGCACCTCCTTGATGAAGGTCTCGACCACGTCGGCAGGGACCCAGACCGCGCCCAGTCGCAGCGCGATGTCGCCGGGCGGCAGATCCTCGGGGATCACCTTCTCCAGTGCCGCCACGTTGGCCCGGTAGGCTTCGCCGGCGGCAAGGGCCACGGTCAGCTTGCGCTTCACGTTGCCGGAGAGGTACTCATCGACCGGTTCGTACCGGCGGCCCTCGGGATTCAGATAGATCATGCCCCGTGCAGACAGGTCCGCTAGGGCGTCTTCGGGCGTGGCCCGCAGGAGCCGGGCCATGTAGTCGGGATCGACCCGTCCCTTCCACTGCATCGACAGGGCGAGTGCCTCGTCAGGATGCTCGGCGACCGTGGCCTCTCGGACTGGCGAGACGGTTCGCTTCGAGAAGATCGCGGCCTTGGTAGCCACTTCTTCCTCTTCGTCGTAGTGCTCCAGCGACAGAAGCAGCGGATAGTCCGGGTCTCGCCGGAAGGCGAGGGCGTTCGCGCGGCAAGACAGGAAGCCGTGTTTGCCCACGAACCGGTCGTAGCTCTGGTTCAGGCGTCGCCTCAGTTCGACCAGCGCCTGATCCGTAGTTGAGCCCAGCTGTGCGCTGAGCAACGCGCGGGCTCGATCTCGGATGTCCACCATGCCCGCGATCCGTTGCCGAACCGTGGCGTTGAAGCGGTCGTGCATGTCCACGACGTGATCGCCTTCCACAATGCCGATTCGGCCTTCGCTGACCACGAGCGATCCCGGCCGGGTGCCCGCGGGTGCCGCCACGATGTCGCGCGGCACCTTGGCCTGCGCAGTGGGCTGCACGCTGTACACGCCATGGGGCACCAAGGCCTGGGCGCTGAGCAGCGCGGATTCAAGGTCTCCATCGAGCATGGCCGTCGGCACCGCCTGAAAGCCATTGCTGACCCGATCGATCCGACCCAGCACGTGCTGCGGATGGCGCACGAGCCAACGGTTGATCCGCAGGTACTGCTCGTGGCAGCCTTCTCGGAGCATCGGTTTGGGAACGTAGTCCAGGTCGAGCCACTCGGCTGGGGCTGCCGCCTCTCCCGGCGCGCGCTTTCTGAGCACGACCAGGTCGGCCTGCACGCTGGTCGATGCGATGCGCTCGAACGTGCCCGACGGCAGTCGAAACGCGGTGACCAGGTCGGCCTCGGATGCCACGTGTGCGCGCATGCCGGCATCGCTCTCGTCCAGGAAGTAGGTCGAGGTGATGAAGCACACCAAGCCGCCAGGGCGGAGCACATCAAGCGCCCGGCCAACGAACCAGTTGTGGATGCTCGCTCGGCTGTAAGGCCGGTTGCGGTTGTCCATCACGCCGTAGCGGCCGAAGGGAACATTGGACAGGATGAGGTCGTAGGTTCCTTCGGCCAAGGTCGCGGCCTCGAAGCCACCGATCCGCACATCAACCCCGCAGGCCCCGTAGAGGCTGCGAAGGATGCGGCCAGAGATGCGGTCCAGCTCGATCGCTGTGACGCGGCTGCGCTGGGCAATGTCGGCCGGCATGCAGCCAAGGAAGTGCCCGACGCCGGCGCTCGGTTCGAGGATGTTGCCGCCCTGGAAACCCAGGCGGCGCAAGGCTGCCCAGATCCAGTGGATGACGATGGGGTCGGTGTAGTGGCTGTTGTTGACCGATGCCCGCGCCGAGTCGTGGTCGTCGGCCGAGAGCAACTGGCGCAGGCGACCGGCTCGCTCGACCCAGGCTGGATCCCGGCCTTCGTCGTTGAAGCTCGCCGGGATGCCGCCCCAGCCGGTGTAGCGCAGCAGTGCGCGACGTTCGCTGGCGCTCGCCTGCCTGGCTTCGCCCTCGATAGAGCGAAGCGCGTTGATGGCCGTCACGTTGGCGTCGAACTTGGTCGCCTGGCCTTCGATGTGGTCGAGGACTTGGTCGTCCCATGTCGGCCACTCGAGCAACTGCGTGGTATGGGCCGAGGCGGACATGGCGGGACGCCATGCCTTGGAGACTTGCACTTCCTCGATTGCTTGGACTTCGACTGTGGGGGCAGGGGCCTCCGCAGCTTCAGCGAACAGGTCGGGGTATGCAGGGGCTTCGGTGTCGAAGCCCGGTAGCGAAAGGGTGTAGCCACCCTGGCTGGATGGGGACATGTGTTCTCCGTGGATGTGGAGAGAGCACACGCCCCCCTGGGGAGCGTGAGCTCCCGGTGGGAGGGGATCCGCCGGCCGGTGAGGCGGCATGCGGTCGAGCGTCGACCAGCCGAACTGCTGAGGGGCAGCGGGCTGATGCGAACGGATCTGGGGTCGGTGCAACCGCCTTTCAGGCGGACACCGGAGGGGACTCACCGCCAAAAGAGGCGGCTTTGGCGGGGCAGGGCCCAGCGAGGATCTACGTGCGGGTCACGACCGCTAACGCCGGCAGTGCCGGAACGCCTCGAAGGGCGGCTGTGGCCGGTGGCCAAGAAGCGAAACGAGTATGGAACAAGAGCGCAGGAAGGGAAAGACACCGCGCCGCGCCGGCGCATGTTCATCGGGCATGAACCGGCCAAAGGTAGCCGCGCCGCATGGAGGGAATCGAAGCAAGAGGCAGCGAACCCCTCTCTGACTGCGCCTCGCCCCGCGCAGTCCCGCCGCTGCCGTCATTTGCTACGATTTCCGCGTTTGCTTTATTATCTCCTCTTGCCTAGAATTCAGTCATGGGCACCAATGTCAGCACCCCCGTCCTCCTCCGCCGGATCGCGCAGCTTGAAGCTGCCGTGGGCCGGCTCAGCGAGGACCTGGGTAGCCTTCGGTCGGTAGTCAGCCGCCATGGGCTGCAGCCGCCGAAGGCCGGTGGCGCTCGACCGCGCGCAGCGCACTCCAAGCCTCCCGCTGGGACGCCGCCTCAGTCCGTGACCTCCGGTGGGTTGGCCGGTGCTACCGCACGCGGAGAGGCCGCGCGGGTGCAATGGGTCAAGGATGGCCTCGTGGTGCCCGGAGAGCAACTCGCCCAGGCCTGGGGGCTCACGCGGCAGGCCTTGGCGCCCGCAGCGGACCGGGGCGAGGTCTTCGCGGTGAAGATCGGCAACCGGCTGTACTACCCGCAAGCCTTTCTGGGGCTGGACCGTGGGGCCGTGGCCAGCGTGTGTCGCGCGCTCGGCGACCTGGGTGCCAGCGAGAAGCTGACGTTCTGGTTGCGGGAGCACGGGGCCTTGGGGGGGAAGGGCGTCGGCGCCGCCCTGGACGCAGGAGTTGCGGTGGTCAAGGTGGAACGGTTGGCTGCGGCTTGGGCGCGTGAGCGGGGAGCCGCGCGTGTCGCTGCGGCTGCCTGAGACCGGGACGTTCGAGGATCTGCTTCGGCCCGTCAGAGTCGAGGTTTCCTCGCTGGTCCGGCTGAGCCGGTACCCGGCGACCGAGCCGTACTGGTCGTCGGGCGTCTACCGATTCGATGACCCGGACCCAGGTCGCGCAGGCGAGTTCGGTGCTTGCTACACCGCAGGCTCGATCGAGGTCGCCTTCGCGGAGAGCGTGATCCACGAGTCGGGACGCTTCGTCGATGGCGCGTACGAGGTGCCCTCTGCCGAACTCACGGAGCGATCGGTGGTGCGCTTCGCGTGCGATCGGCGCAAGACGCTGGTCCTGGCGGACCTGACCGGCGCGGCCCTGAAGGCCCTGGGCCTGAACAACGACATCAGCGCGCTGGCCGACTACTCGGTGAGCCAGGCGTGGGCGCAGGCCATCCACGATGCCGATCCGCGATGGCAGGGCATTCGGTACGTGTCGCGCCAGATGAACAAGGGCTTCGCCTACGCGATCTTCGAGCGAAGCGGGTTGAAGAAGCTTCGGTCGGAGAAGCTCAAGGTTGGCCAGCTCGACGCCTTGTGCGATCTGTTCAACGTGGCCGCTGTGTGACCGTGCTAGATCTGGAGGTCAGGAGTAACCGGGCAACTCTCAACAGCGCTGAGACAAAGTCCGTCCCTGTAGATCGGCTTGAGACGTTCGTCCGTTCGTCCGGACCAGACTGGGTGCGGATGCTCGAAGTGGCCTGACGAAGGTCAGCTCACACTCGAATTCGTGACGTTCAAGTCGCACGAACGACGAGCGGTTTGCAGCAACTGCCAATGGGCGGCGCCGATCAGGGGTCGGACCTGACTCAAGATCCAAGCGCGGCCAAGACGATCGGAAGCGCAATCGAGGGCGCGTAGCCGCCACCGTTCTGCCCTTCGAAATCGAACTCGTAGAGCGTGATCGAGCCCATGCTCGGTTGGCGCTGGCCCAGGAAGAAGGTGAAGGTGTTGGGCGCCGCGATGAACAGGTGGACGCGGCCGCCAACCTGTCGCTCGGCGTTGATGCGCTGTGCCAGCGACTCGGCCAAGTCGAAGGCATGCTGGCCGCTTGCCACGGCGCGGCTGTTGGCACCGCCTTGCGGGGTGGCAAGCAGCAGACGGCCCACACCTGGCAACGCGGCTGCCAGATGTCGCTTGACAGCGGGCCCGACATCATGGGTCAGGCAGACGCCGACGGCCACGTCGGAACCCGGCGTGTCGACCTGAGCGAGCGTGAAGTCCCAGCTGGGCCAGGCGGGATCGCGCGAGGTGTCGCCGGCGCGCCAGATCACACGGTGCAGCACGCGCTGCTCCAGCTCGACGTGGCGGCCGGACTTGATGTTGAGCACCGCGCCTGCCGCAAACGCCAGCGTGGCATGCGTGTCCAGGATCAGGCGCAGGTGCTCGTTGGCGCCGGCGGCCGCGAGAAGGAACGACCTGAGCTCCGGGTAGAGCGCGGCCTCCCAGGCAGCCTGGTTCCTGATCGGCCGGTCATCGAAGTGGTGGACCAGGTCGAGCACGGCGACGCAGCGGTCTTCCAGGCTGTCGACAGGGTGCTCGAACGACTTGACGCCGAAGACGACGTGCGTTCTGGGCGCGGCCTCGAACAGCTTTTGCTGCTGGCAGGCGTCACGAAACGAGTCGCGGTCGAACTCGATGCGGCCCGCGGCCAACCACTGGTAGGTCAGGTCGTCGTACCAGCAGGTGTCCTCGTTGTCGGGCACGCGCCGCATGCCGCGCAGTTCGAGCAGGAGATCCAGGTTGTCGCGCAAGTCGAGCAATGACTGCGTGTCGGTGCTGAGCCCCAGCGTGCGGGCCAGGGTGCGCAGCTGGGCCTCGTCGACACCCAGGTGGTCGCGCCAGATCTTGCGCACCTTGCCCGCGACGCTGCCGTCGCCGGTGCCATCGAACAGGCGGTCCGGCCGCATGAAACCGTGGCGCTGGTGCACCATCGTGCGCAGCGGATCGCCACGCCGCAGATGCCAGTTCGTCACCAGTCGGAAGCGCGAACCAGCACCGGCCGGCGCATGCGTGCGCTGGGCATCCAGGGCCCGTTGAAGCAGGGAGACCGAGCTGGCGTTGATGAAGTCGGGGCTGGTCAGGTCCTCGTACCCGAAGTCGCCGCTGGCGACATGCCACTTGCACTGCATATGCTCGCGCAGCAGCGGCACGCCATGGTGGTCGTTGCGGCCTTTGCCGGGTGCGTATTCGACCCAGACGTCGTCGAATCCCTTGGGGCCGCACTCGAAGCCGACCTTCACGATCGAGCCGGCCGGGTCGAGCAGGCGCAGAGCCTTCAGCCAGAACTGGCGCGCCTGGTAGGCATGCCCGTCTCTGACGGTGGCAACGGCTTGGGTCATCGGGTGTCTCCGGGCGGGGCCAGCCTACGCGTTGTTGAAGGGCGGCGTCGGCTCGATGCTGCGCGCCAGTGCGATCGCCTGCGCGGCCTCGATCGGGCCCGCGGGGTAGGCGTCCAGGATGATCGTCGGCAGCAGCCTCTGCGCCAGGTCGGAGAACGTGAACCCGTAGGCCCGTCCTGCCTGGGGCCCGGTGGCCGCGACCAGGGCTTCGATGTCGGCCTTCTTGAGCCCCACCTCACCGAGCCAGCGCTCGAGCACGTCGCGCCGCTGGTCATCGGTCGGGCGCGTGAAGGTGAGCACGTCGGCCGCGCGGCGGCGCACAGCGGGGTCCAGGGCGCTCAGCCGATTGGTGCACATGATCACGGCCGCCGGCAGCCTGCCGCTGGCCAGGCGGTCGATGCCGCGGATGAACGCGTTCACGCCCGCCCGGTCCTCGTGGTGCATCTGCTCGGTCTCGCGAGACTGCGCCAGCGCGTCGGCCTCGTCGACGAGCAGGATCACACCACCGCGTGCCGCACCCTTGGCCGACTTCAACTTGCTGGCCTCGGCGTAGGCGTGCTCGAAGGCGGCCGTGACGAGTTGCGTCATCTCGCCGACGCGGCCCTGGCCGCGCGAGGACAGGCTCATCGGCAGCAGCGTGATGTCGATGTCCTCCTGCCGCGCGACCGGGTCGCCGATGGTCTCGGCCAGCTCGGTCTTGCCCGAGCCGACGTCGCCGCTCAGGACCACCAGGGGCGGGCGGCGCAGGACCGAATCCATCAGCCGCGGCGCGTCGGGGTGGTGGTCCTTCTGCCACTTCTGCAGGCCGTGAGGGTTGATTAGCACGCTCAGGATGTTGGTCAGGCGCTTGATCTTGTCTTCCATGCCGACCAGCCGGGCCAGCCGGTCGCGCGCATCGGAGTCGGGCAGCGTGATCGAGCGCTCGAACAGGGCGTTGGTGTTCGGCTGGCTCATGCGTAGCTCCTGACGCTGGCGCGGGCGAGCGAGCGGCCGCCGGCCGAATAGGTCTTGTCGTCGGCGAAGTAGCCGTTGTGCACCGCAGGCAGCTCTGCCCCGACGCGCTGAATGGGCAGTGCCTGCTCGATCTGCGCCTGCTCGGCTGAGGTCAGGCGATCCCACGCGCTGCTGTGGGTGAGGTAGCTGTAGAAGGTGGCCCCGGTGACATCCTGGCCCGGGCGGACGCGACCCGGGTCATCGTTGACCTCCCCGGCGGCAAGCTCGTGTGCCGTGTAGCGCAGGGTCGGCTCGATCCACTTGCCGTCGCGACGGAAGCCGTAGAAGGCGGTGCCGAGGTAGCCGCGCCGAAGCAACTCGACAACCTCGGTCTCGTAGGCCGCGATGGCGGCGTCGGAAGGCAGGCCATAGAGGCGCTGCATGCGCTTGAGATCGGTCGATACCTTGGCCGCCATGTCGCGCGCATGCACCACCGTGAAGGTGTTGGCGGTGCTGGTGGTGTAGCTGGTGCTCATGTTCTTGTTCAACCCTGGAATGCGTTGCCGAAGACCTTCTGCCAGTAGTAGACGGTCAGCTGCTTCGTGGGCGCGGCGAGCGCCGCATCAATGGCGTCACCGGCATCGAGCGCGGCCTCGACGATGGCGTCGGCCTGGGCCTCGGTGTACAGGCGCGCCACGTTGTTGGTGCAGTTGATCGGGTCGAAGATCTGGACCGGGTCCTTGACCTTCGCCGCGTCGGACGCGGGGTAGTGATCCGCAAAGACGATGCGCTCGCGCAGGTTGCTGCGCCCGATGTAGGTGAAGAACGACTGCAGCGCCTCGGGGTAGTCGGAGAAATCGACGCCGTCGTCGCACAGCTTGGCCAGGATCATCTCGATCATGAAGGACTTGAAGCGGAAGCCGTCGCGCTCCTGCTTCATGCGCCGGGCCCAGAACTTCACAAGGCGCACGACCTGCGCGAAGTGCGTCTCCTGCTTGCGCTTGCGCTTGCGCGTGAACTCCAGGTGCAGCGGGATGCTGGTCTCGAGGAACGAGCCGTCTTCCTGGCTGACGAGGTTGCCGCGCCACTCGGGGTCACCCGCGTACAGCACCGGCACCACGTCGACGTCCAGCCCGCTGCCCTGGAAGGACACCGTCACGGAGTAGGTCTGGGGCTTGACCTGGTCGGGGCGGAAGTTGGGATACGCCTTGCGCAGCCGCTCGGCGAGGTAGTCCAACAGGCCGCGCAGGTCGTGCGGCGCACCGGAGCCGGTGATGTACACCGCCACGTCGATGTCGTTCAGCGAGCGCAGCGCAGTGCCCTTGGCCAGGCTGCCGGACAGCAGCATCTTGCGCAGGGCGAAGTCGGGGTGCTCGTCCAGGTAGCCCTCGAGCTTCTCGCGCAGGCGCCTGACCTGCGCGCGGTACTCGTCGGCCTTGTCCTTGGGCAGGTTGACCTTTTCTTCCGCGAATCGGACGATGTCGCGGTGATCGATGTGGGTTCTCGACATAAGGCTCCGATGGACTAGGCGGTTGACAGGCCGATGGACTACTGTGTAGCGGTACGTCCGAACAAAAAGTTCGGAATAGCGAACACGAGAAGTGTTGCACGACCTAATGCTGCTGTCAAATGAAAAGTTCGGAACCGTGGTAGTGTTAGATTCCCCCAGTACCCTAGGAGACTTGCCCATGCCCACGCGCCTTGGAGAGAAGCTGCGCGACCTGCGCAAGGAACGAGGACTCACCCTGGAGAAGCTTGCCGAGCAGGCGGGTCTGAGCAAGAGCTACCTCTGGGAGCTTGAGAACCGGGAGTCCCAGCGGCCGTCTGCGGAAAAGCTGACCGCGCTTGGTGACGCCCTGGGCGTGTCGACCAGCTACTTTCTGGAAGAAGATGCCCGTGCGCCGCAGGAACGCCATCTGGACGAGGCGTTCTTCCGCGGTTACCAGAAGCTGGATGCTGACGCCAAGGAGCAGCTGCGCAAAATACTCAGTACGTTCAAGAAGTCGTGATGCCCGAGGTCTGGACGCCGCAGCGCGCCGCCACACGGCTGGTGCGCATCGCCGAGACGTTCAGCGACGCGCACGGGCTGCGGCGCTTTCCGGTCGACGTCAGACAACTGGCACTTGGGGCGGCTGACATCTTCGGCTGGAAGGACCCGATTGCCGAGGTCCAGGCCGCCCCGATCAAGAAGTTTGAGGGTGCGCTATTCCCCGATGACGATCGATCCAGGTGGCTCCTGCTCTACAACCAGGCGCTGACCTCGCCGGGCCGTATCCGATTCACGATGGCCCACGAACTCGGGCACTACATCCTGCACCGCCTGCGGCGTGACTCGTTCGAGTGCAGCCCGGCTGACATGCTGAACTGGAGTCACGACGAAAAGGACATGGAGGGGCAGGCTGACTTGTTCGCCTCCTATCTGCTCATGCCGCTGGACGACTACCGCGAGCAGGTGGGCGCCACGGTCGACCTGGACATACTTGGCCGATGCGCCGAGCGTTACGGCGTCTCGCTGACCGCTGCCATCCTCAAGTGGTTGAGCTACACCGACGAGAAGGCCGTCCTTGTCATGTGCAAGGACGGATTCATCGACTGGGCTTGGTCGAGCGAGCCGGCGCTGAAGTCCGGTGCGTTCTTCAAGGCGCGCACGTCAACGATCGAGGTGCCCAGCGGTTCCCTGGCGGCCGACGCTAACGTTCGCCACGAGCGCGCCGGCGCGACGATCCAAGCTTCGGTCTGGTTCCGGTTCGCAGAGGCGCAGGTGCAGCTGCGCGAGATGAAGATCAGTGCCGATCAGTACGACAGCGTGCTGACGCTGCTGTGTCTTCCGCGTGCTTCTGACTTCTGGCCGCCTAGTCGCCCCGAGGACCGATGATCGATTTGGGGGCCGGATCCCATTGCTGCTGCTGGCTCAGTCGACGGGGCTCGATGGCGCGGCTCGGCCGGGTGCAATCGGCCGCGCCTGGATAACTGCTAGGTGCCAGAGACCGTAAGTACAGCCCTCGGCGGCGACCGCTCACGCTGCAAGACAGGCGCTGAAAGGGGAGCGGGTGCCAGTCCAAGAGGACTGGCCCCGCGAAGTTGCGCGTGCAGGGCGGAGGGCTCGCACGATCGACGTCCTTGCCTCTCACTCGCGATGGCATACGAACATCGCTGCTGAGAGCGCTGCTAGATGCAGCTCCAAACCTCCTGTCGGCGGCGGTTGTACAGCGTCACGTTGCCGTGATCGTTGACCTCGATGACGAACTGCACCTCCCGGCCGGTTGGTGTCCACAGGGGCGGCCAGGCGTCGCCCGCGTTGACCTTGATGACGCCATCCTTCGATCGGGCCGCGTACTCCAGGCCCTCCAAGTCCGGCCAGAAGCCGTAGTCGCCGGACGGTGAGAGCGAGAAGCTCATGAACGGATGGCAATACGCCTGGATGGCCTCGAGGCCCGCGCCGTCGACGAAGGCCTGAAGAGCCTCCGGGTCGTCGCCTGCCTCCTCGAAGTCGTCGATCGCGGCCAACGAGACGCGGCGCCGGTCGCCATCGCGGTCGGTCTTGATGAACTGGCGCAACTCGTACGCGAAGTCGCGAGCCAGGGCGTGAATGTCGTTCGGATCGGCTGAGCAAACAGCGCCGATCCGTGGGGTTCGGATGTACATGGTCTGACTCCTTGAAGGAGCGAAAGGCCACGGCTGGTTGGCCGTGACCTTCGAATCGCGGGTGTTGGCGGGCTACACGTGGTAGTGCTGGCGCACGTAGCGTCGCCGCTGCAGATAGGGGGCGCCCTTGGTGACTTCCAAGGGAGCCCAATGGATGAGCCACCGCAGGGCGGCTACCCGCAACAGCGGTGGGTAGCGCCGCTCGTACATCACCGCCAGGAGCTGTTCGGTGGTGTAGTGGCGCATGCCCGTCAGAAGGACGACGAACCTGTTGCAACGATGGGTGAGCATGGCGGCCCCCTAGTCCAGGGCACGCCGGATGGTCA
>JALHMT010000091.1 GCA_022843905.1 Rubrivivax sp. | reverse complement strand
GCAGCTTGCGGAGCCCGCTGCGCTCGAATACGGCGTAGGCGAACCCCTTGTTCATCTGCCGCGACACGTACCGGATCCCGTCCCAGCGTAGGCTTGCGCAGTGGATGGCGCGTGCCCAGGCTTGGCTCGTCGTGTAGTCGGCGGATGCACTGATGTCATTGTTCAGGCCCAGGGCCTTGAGCGCTGCCCCGGTCAGGTCAGCCAGCACCAGCGTCTTGCGCCGTTCACAGGCAAACCGCACGACCGAGCGCTCGGTCAGTTCTGCGGCCGGCACCTCGTAGCTGCCTCTGACGAACCGCCCGCACTCATGGATGACGCTCTCCGCGAAGGCTACTTCGATGGTGCTCGCGGTGTAGCAGGTGCCGAACGGGCCGGCACCGCCAGGATCTGGATCATCAAATCGGTAGACCCCAGCAGACCAGTACGGCTCGGTGGCCGGATGCCGGCTCAAGCGTACGAGCGACGCGACTTCGATCCTGGTTGGTCGAAGCAGATCCTCGAAGGAACCGGGATCAGGCAGCCGCAGCCGCACTTCGGGTACCAGGCGAGGCGCCTCGCTCGCGCGCCCACGCCGCAGCCAGGCGCTCTACCTTGGTCAGGCCAGTCCCCGCTTCTAATGCCGCGGCGACGCTCTTTCCTGCCAGGGCGCCGTGCTCGCGTAGCCAGAACACCAGCTTCTCGCTGGCGCCGAGGTCGCCGAGGGCGCGGCAGATGGCTGCCACGGCTTCGCGGTCCATTCCGAGGAATGCCTGCGGGTAGTACAGCCGATTGACGACCTTCACGGCGAAAACTTCACCCCGGTCGGCGGCCGGCGCCAAGGCTTGGCGCGTGAGCCCCCAGGCCTGCGCCAGTTGCTCGCCGGGCACGACGAGGCCATCCTTGACCCATTGGACACGCGCTGCCTCGCCCCGGGCGGTTGCACCAGCGAGGCCACCAGTGGTCTGAGAATGCTGGTTGTCCGCGGCAGGTGACTGGGCGTGCGCCACTCGGGCTCGAACACCCTGCGTCCTTGGCAGCTGCAGACCTTGCTTGCTGACCGCCGAGCGGAGAGTGCCGAGGTCTTCGCTGAGACGCCCAACGGTGGCCTCGAGCTGCGCGATGCGGCGCAGCAGGACGGGAGTGCTGAGATCGGTACTCATAGGCAGATTCTAAGCAAATCAAGACAACCAAGCAAATGCGGCAAATGAAGTCAGCCGCCAACGCCGACGGGTGACGGGGGACGGCTGACGGCTGACGGCTGACGGCCGCGACGGTTCCCCGCTCGTGCTGACCACGGCCGAGCCGAGCCCGAAGCCGGCGGTGCAAGCCTTGAACGGGCAGACTCTTGTCGATGCTATGCCGATAACTGGACTTGGCGGCATAGCACTGTCAGCGTCGCAAACTGCGTTGCGCGGAAACCGGGCTGTCTGTAACCGCAAGGGCGCTTTCGCTGCCCGATGCGGACGCGCTTGCCGCGACCGGCACCTGGCTCAGCCGGGCCCCCCGTGACGCCAGCAAAGTGGAACCCCGCTACGCCGCTGCTTGGCAGCCTTGAAGCGTGTCGATCCGCACTGAAAGCACAAGGGGTCTCCGAGAGCCGGTTTTGCAAGTGCTTGTCGCGGTTAGAGTTTTTCCGGGTCAGCGTGTCAATCTGCAGGAAAAATGCGATGACCCCTTCAGGGAGTCTTCAGTCCTGGCGCAGAACATGCGCGCCATTCCCTTGCCGGGTCGCCGCACATGACCGAGAGATCCATGGAGGCCAGCGTGCCACCCTTCAAACGACAGACGGGCTGGCGGCGGGTGTGGCGCGCCTGCGGCCATTCCTGGGCGGGCCTGCGGGAGGCGGTGCGGGTCGAAGCCGCGTTCCGGCAGGAACTGGCGATCGGCCTGCCGGCGCTCGTCGCCGCGTGGGCACTGGCGCCGGGTCGACTGGAGGCTTTGGCGCTGACGGCCAGCGTGGCCTTGGTGTGGATCGTCGAGCTGCTCAATTCGGCGCTCGAGGCCGCCGCCGACGCCGTCACGACCCAGCCGCACCCCTTGATCAAGCGAGCCAAGGACATGGCCAGCGCGGCGGTCACCCTGACCCTGTTGCTGGCGGCGTTGACCTGGGCCGTGGTGTTCTGGCCCTGAACGGCGCCTGCGGCGCGCGACCTGCAGGGCCCGCTGCGGATGGCGCGCAGAGCGTCAGGGGGGGCAGGCCATCCGCGCGGCCGGGTCGGCCACGGGTGTTGCATTCACCGCGTGTTTCAGGAAGGTCTCGCGCGCGCAGTCATGGCAGCGGCCGCAGGAGGTTGCGACGGCCAGCTCGGACTGAAGCTCGTCGAAGCTGGCACAGCCTTCCCGGGCGGCGCGGGCGATGTCGCGATCCGAGATGCGGTGGCACACGCAAACGATCATGGCCGCAGTGTAATGCGACTTGTTCTCATTGACAAGTGCCTTCCCGACCCGCCGCGGGCAGGGATCATGCCGATCGGCCGACCCATGGCGAACCGGTCAGGGGCTCAGGACCCCATCTGCGACTGCAGGTAGTTCTGCTCGCCGACCTTGCCCACCAGGTCGAGCTGGGTTTCCAGGAAGTCGATGTGCTCCTCGGTGTCTTCGAGGATGTGCTGCAGCAGGTCGCGCGACACGTAGTCGCGTGAGAGTTCGCACTGCGCGATGCCGTCCTTCAGCGTGGCCTGAGAAGCCTGTTCCGATTTCAGGTCGCAGCCCAGCGCCTCGACCAGCGTCTCGCCGATCATCAGCTTGCCCAGGTCCTGCAGGTTGGGCAGGGCGTCCAGGGTGAACAGGCGCTCCATCAGGGCGTCGGCGTGTTTCATCTCGCCGATCGACTCCTCGTATTCCTTCTTGGCCATGCGTTCGAAGCCCCAGTGCTTGAACATGCGGTAATGCACGAAGTACTGGTTGATGGCGGTCAGCTCGTTCTTGAGCTGGGCTTGCAGCCAGTGGATGACCTGGGGATCGCCTTGCATGCCGGACTCCTGTGGGGAACGAATGCCAGGAGTGTCGCCTGTCGCACCGTCGAGCGGTAGGTCGGCCGCAGAGACCCGGTGCCCCGAGGGCTGGGGCCTTGCGGCTGGGTGGTGCCAGCGGATCAGTAAAGGTACTGGCCGAACGCGACGCCCGACAAGGCCTGTCGGCGGCCGTCGTCGACGGCGCGCATGCGACGCTCGAGGTCCTGCAGGTCGGTTGCGCCGCTCAGGTAGTCCTGGTCGGCGGGGGAAGTGGCGCCGGGGTATGAACGCGGCAAGAACGCGTGAAGGAAGCTGTACAGGGAAAGCATGGGGAACTCGGGGAGCCGGACGGTCCTGATGATAAGGGTTTACCCGTAATTGGGCTGGTGGAAGGGGCATGCGTGGAGGGCGGCGCCGTGACCTTGCTCCGCAAGGGTCATCCGTTGTAAGTTGACATAAGGTATATCGTGCGCTGTCAATGGTGCCGGCAGCCGTGAAACCGGGTCATGATTCGGCCCGACGATCGGGCCCTCGCCGGGCTCTCCTTTCCGCACCGCCATGACCTCGACCCCCGTGAGTTTCCGCCAGGCGCAGGCCGCCGACCTCGAACGCATCGTGCAACTGCTGGCCGACGACAAGCTGGGCAGCACCCGCGAGGTGTTCAGCGTGCCGCTGGATCCCGCCTACCTGCGGGCCTTCGAGTCCATCGCAACCGACCCGAACAACGAACTGATCGTGGCCGTGCAGGCCGAGGCCGTCGTCGGCGTGCTGCAGATCACCTTCATCCCCAACCTCAGCCACCGCGGCGGCTGGCGCGCCCTCATCGAAGGCGTGCGCGTGGCCGCCGAAGCCCGTGCCGCGGGCATCGGCCGGGCGATGTTCCTGTGGGCCATCGAGCGCGCGCGAGAGCGTCGTTGCCACCTGGTGCAGCTGACCTCGGACAAGTCCCGGCCAGACGCCATCCGCTTCTACGAATCGCTCGGCTTCGTGGCCAGCCACGAGGGCATGAAGCTGCCTTTGGCAGCTTCGGATCAGCGTCGCTGACCGCTCCATGCGACCTCTGCGCATGTCGCCCTGCCTGATGCAGGTGCAGCCTGGCACGCCCCTTGGACTGGAGAGATGTCGGCCAGCGGCGTTGACACCCGTTGTCAAGCCGGCAAAGAACCCTGCATGAGCCGCCAGACCATGAGTTTCGCCCTGCCTGAGTCGATGCGCGACTACATCGACAACCGGGTCGCCACCGGCAACTATGGCAACACCAGCGAATACATCCGCGACCTGGTCCGGCGCGACCAGGAAGAGCAGGCCGGGAAGCGGCTTCGCGACCTCATCGAAGAAGGGCTGGCATCCGTTCCCGGCCGTCGTCGCACCAAGGCCGACGAGAAGGAACTGCTGGCGATTGCTCGCGGCGAGATCGATTGAAGCCGGCGGTTACCCGCCCGCGGGCGCTTCGCGACCAGCAGGGCGAGGTCCGGTACTTCCGCAAGGAGGGTGGCAGCCGCCTGGCTGTGAAGGTGGCCAAGGCCACCAACGCCGCGCTTGACCGGATGGAACTCGATCCTGGCATCGGCTCGCCGACACTCGCCGACACTCGCAGGCGCCGCGGCATTCCAGGGCTACGGACCTGGTGGGTGACGGAGTTCCCGCTGCTCTGGTGCGACTTCGAAAACGCAGTTTCGCCCAAGGAGAGGCCGGTCGTCAGGCATGTGAACTGGCCCGGAGAGTGGCCAGGTCGGGCTCGATGCCGATTCCCGGCGCGTCGCCAAGTCGGACGCGGCCGTCGTGAAGCCGATTGATCGGCCCGCACAGCAGGCTGCGCAGCGGGTTGTCGTTGGCATCGACTTCGAGCCAACCGCCGCCGCCCACGGCGGCGAGCAGGTGAGCCGAATGCAGCAGGCCGATGCCGGCGCCGAGAAAGTGCGGGCAAAGTCGCAGCCCGGTGTCGAGAACGCGCCGCGCGACCGGCAGCGTGCCCGAGATGCCGCCCCACTTGGCGACGTCGGGCTGCACCACGCTGACCGCGCCGGCGGCGACCAGTGCCTCGAAGGCGGCGACGCCGCCGACGTTCTCGCCCGCGGCCAGTGCGGCCGGTGAGTGCACCCGCAGCGCCTGCCATTCGGCCCAGGGGCGGTCGGCGCGCAAGGGTTCCTCGAGCCAGCCGAGGTCGAACTCGGCCAGCCGCGGCACCCGCTGAAGCGCAGTCGCCAGGTCCCAGGCCTGGTTCGCATCGGCCATCACCGCGTTGCCCGGCCCAGCCGCGTCGCGCACCAGCCGCAGGTTGGCCAGGTCGCGCTGCTCACCAAAGCCGATCTTCAGCTTGAAGGCACGGTAGCCTTCCGCCAGCTTGCGCGCCACGGTCTCGTCGGGCGCTTCGGGATTGATGCCGCTGGCGTAGACGCCGATCTCGTCGCCCGCGCCGCCGAGCAGGCGCCACAGCGGCTGCCCGGCACGCCGGGCCACCAGGTCCCACAGCGCCTGGTCTATGCCGGCGATGGCCTGCGCGAAAGGACCCGGCTCACCGGACTGGAGGGCCAGCACCGCAGTGGCCTCGCTCAGCCGCGCGAAAGCCTCCTGGGGCGTGGCGAAGTCCTGTCCTGCCAGCAAGGGCGCAAGCACGCTCTGGACCAGCCGCTCACGGTGCTCGGCGCCACAGGCCGGGAAATTGCACCAGATCTCGCCCCAGCCGTGGGCACCTTCGGCGTCCTCGATGCGCAGCAGCAAGGCGGGACGCTCGTGCATCGTGCCGAACGCGGTGCGAACCGGCTTTGCAATCGGGTGGCGCAGCACGTGGGTGTCGACGCGCACCGGGCGCAAACGAAGCGGGCGGGTCATGACGAGTGGCTCACTTCAGGGTCATCTGCAGCCGGATGAAATCGCCGCGGTACTTGACCTCGCCGAGGTAGATCACGCGACCGGCGGCGTCGGTCAGGACGCGGCGTACCTCGGCCACCGGTGCATTCACCGGCACCTGCAGCCGGCGCGCCACCTCCACGTCGGCGGTACCGATGGTCAGCACCTGCTCCGCGTGGGCCACGCCGTTGCGCATGGCCGCCAGGATCGGGATCACCGTCTCGCGCCGGAAGCGCTCGGCATGCCGGCGGAACACGCGCTCGTCGAGATAGAGGTCGATCACGCAGTAGGGCCGGCCGTCCTTCAAGTGAACGCGCCGCATGTAAACGTATTGCTCGGCCGGCGTGCCGTCGTCGGCCGTCAGCGGTGCTCGAGCAACGCTTTCGTCGAAGGTGACGATCTCGGGTTTGTCGTCGCGGTAGGCGCGTGCCAGATCGTCCAGCGAGGTCATCACCTTCAGCCACTGCTGCCTCGCCGGCACGGCAATGACGAAGGTGCCGCGACCCTGTTGCGGCGAGACCAGCCCTTCGCGCGCGAGCAGGTCCATCGCCTGGCGCACGGTCAGGCGCGCGACGCCGAATTCCTCGACCAGCGACTCCAGCGAAGGCAGCTTGTCGCCCAGCGGCCATTGGCCGCGCGCGATGCGCTGGCGCATCAGGTCGGCGATCTGCAGGTAGCGCGGTGCGGCACTGCTGAAATCCAGGGTCATCACCTAAACATCCAAACGTACAGTCAACTATACGATTGCCTTCATTGACGTGCAACCCCGAGATGCCGACCACCGCTTCGCCCCATTCCCCCTGCGCGTTCGGTCTGCTGACGGCCGGCGGCTGGCAAGCCGGCCAGGGCGGGTCCTTCGAGACGCGCAACCCGGCGCACCCGGGCCAGGTGGTCGGCCGCTACGCGGCTGCCGGCGCCGACCAGGTGGCGCAAGCCGTGCAGGCTGCGCGCCCTGCACAGCGTGCCTGGGCGAAGTGCCCGCCGCTGGAGCGCGGCGCGGTCGTCGCGCGTTGGCTCGACGCGCTGGGGGCCAGGCGCGATGAGGTCGCGCGGGCGATCGTGCTCGAACAGGGCAAGCCGCTGGCCGAGGCGCGCGCCGAGTTCGACAAGGGGCTGGCCGAGGCCCGCATGATGATCGGCCTGGCGGCGCGCGGCCATGGCGAGGTGATGCCGGCCGCGCGTCCGGGTTTCCGCAACCTGGTGCTGCGCCGCCCGCGCGGGGTGATCGTGGCGGTGTGCCCGTGGAACTTCCCGGTGATGACACCGTTGCGCAAGCTGGCGCCGGCCCTGATGTACGGTAACGCGGTGCTGATCAAGCCTTCGGAGTTCACGCCCGCTGCGGCCTGCGTGGTCGCCGACAGCGCCTGGTCCTTCTTCCCGCCCGGACTGGTGCAGGTTCTCAACGGTGACGGCGCGGTCGGCGCGGCGCTGGTGGGCCACGAAGGCGTGGATGGCGTCACGTTCACCGGCTCGATTGCCACCGGCCGGCGCATCGCCACTGCGGCTGCGCAGACGCTGGCCGAGGTGTCGCTCGAACTCGGCGGCAAGAACGCGGCGATCGTCAACGACGCCGACGATCTGGACGCCGCGCTCGATGCGATCAGCGGGGCGGCGTTCGCGGTCTGTGGCCAGCGCTGCACCGCGATCAGTCGCATCGTCGTGCGCCGCGAGCTTCACGATGCGGTCGCCGCTGGCCTGGTCAAGCGCGCCCGCGCGCTGCGCCTGGGGGATGGCCTGCAACCCGACACCACCGCAGGCCCGCTGATCCACGCCGCGCACCGGGACAAGGTGCAGGGCATGGTGGCCCGAGCGAGGCAGGCCGGCGCCGAGGTGTTGACCGGCGGCGGCTTCGCGCAACCGGCGTCGGCACCCGAGGGCTGGTTCCACGAACCGACGGTGCTGGCGCGCGTGACGACCGGCATGGAAGTCGCACGCGACGAGATCTTCGGGCCGGTGATCACGCTGCAGTCCTACGCCGACTTCGACGAGGCGCTGGCCATCGTCAACGGCGTGGAGCATGGCCTGACGGCCGCGCTGTTCAGCGACCGGCAAACGCTGGTGCAGCGCTTCCTGGACGAGTGCGAGACCGGCATGCTGCACGTCAACCACGGCACCGTGCCCGACAACCACATGCCCTTCGGCGGCATCAAGCACTCGGGTGTTGGCGTGTACTCGTCGGTCGGGCCATCGGCCATCGGTTTCTACACCACCGAACATGCGGCGTACCTGAAGTCGTGAACACGAGCGCCTGGGACTACGTGATCGTGGGCGCCGGCTCGGCCGGTTGCGTGCTGGCCAACCGGCTGAGCGCCGACCCCGATTGCCGCGTGCTGCTGCTCGAAGCCGGGGGGGAGTCACGCAACCTGTGGCTGCACCTGCCCGTGGGCTATTTCAAGACGATCTACGACAGCCGCTACACCTGGCAGTTCCAGACCGAGCCGCAAGCCGCCAGCGGCAACCGCGCGATCGTCTGGCCTCGTGGTCGCGTGCTCGGCGGGTCGAGCCAGATCAACGGCCTGGTCTATATCCGCGGGCTGCGTTCGGACTTCGACGACTGGGCACGGCTGGGCGCCAGCGGCTGGAGCTACCGCGAGCTGCTCCCCTACTTCAAGCGCTCGGAGCGCTACGCCGGCGGCGCGAGCGAGTACCACGGTGCCGACGGCGAACTCGGCGTCTCCGATCTTCGCAACGACCATCCCTATTGCCGCGCCTGGCTGGAAGCCGGCGCGCAGGCCGGCTTCGGCCTGACCGACGACTTCAACGGCGCCCAGGACAGCGGGCTGGGCACCTACCAGCTGACGCTCGCAGGCCACTGGCGCAGCAGTGCGGCCACCGCCTTTCTGCGCCCGGCGCGGCCGCGGCCGAACCTGACCGTGCTGACGGGCGCGCAGGTCACCCGCGTGCAGATCGAGCGCGGCACGGCCACCGGCGTGCACTGGGTGAACGGCGACCGCAGCGGCTTCGCCCGTGCAGAGCGCGAGGTGCTGCTCGCGGCCGGCGCGCTGCAGTCGCCGCAGCTGCTTCAGCTGTCGGGCATCGGCCCGGCCGCGCTGCTGCGCCGGCACGGCATCGAGGTCCACTGCGACTCGCCCGAGGTCGGCGCCAATCTGCAGGACCACTACCAGGCGCGCGTGATCGTGCGCCTGAACAAGCCGAAGTCGCTGAACAACGATGTCCGCAACCCGCTCAAGCTGGCGCAGATGGGCGCGCAGTGGCTGTTCGGCCAGCGCGGGCCGCTGACCGTCGGCGCCGGCCAGGTGGGCGGCGTGGTGGCCAGCGAGCTCGCCACCGATGGCCGACCGGACCTGCAGTTCCTGGTGATGCCGCTGTCGGTGGACAAGCCCGGCGAGCCGCTGCACCGCTTCGCCGGCTTCTCGGCTGCCGTGACGCAGGCCCGGCCCTTGTCCCGTGGCACCGTGGAGCTGGCTTCTGCCGACCCGCTGGCTCCCCCGCGCATCGTGCCCAACTACCTGAGCGTGAAGCAGGACCTGTCAACGCTGGTGCAGGGGCTGAAGACGCTTCGCCACATCTTCCAGCAGCCGGCCTTCCGCCCGCTGATGGGCGACAGCGAGTACATGCCCGGCCAGGCCCTGCGCAGCGACGATGAACTCTCGCGTTTTGCGCGCGAGAAGGGGGGCACCCTGTTCCACCCCAGCGGCACCTGCCGCATGGGCAGCGACGAACGCTCGGTGGTCGATGGCCAGCTGCGCGTGCGCGGCGTGCATCGCCTGCGGGTGATCGACGCCTCGGTGATGCCCCGCATGGTCTCGACCAACATCAACGCCGCCACCATCATGATCGGCGAGAAGGGCGCGAGCCTGATCGCCGGCAAGGAGATCCACCCATGAACTACCGCCGCGCAGCCCGCAACCTCCTGGCCTTGTGTGCCTTCGGCACCATCGCCACCCTCGCCTCGGCGCAGGCCTACCCGACCAAGCCGCTGCGCATCGTCGTGCCCTGGCCCGCGGGCGGACTGGTGGACATCGCCGCGCGCCAGGTGGGCAACAGGCTGCAGGCCGCGATCGGCCAGCCGGTGGTGGTCGAGAACAAGACCGGTGCCGGCGGCAACATCGGCGCCGACCAGGTGGCCAAGGCGACGGCCGACGGCTACACGCTGCTGTTCACGAGCAGCGCGCTGACCATCAACGCAGCCTTGCAGCCGAAGCTGCCTTTCGACTTCGGCAAGGACTTCGAGCCGCTCGCGCTGGTGGCCACCGTGCCGTCGGTGCTGGTCGTCGGCCCGTCGATCGCCCCCGGGTCCGTGCAGGAACTGGTCGATGTCGCAAGAGCCAGGCCCGGCAGGCTGAGCTATGCCTCGGCCGGCATTGGCTCGCCGGCGCACCTGACCGGCGAGCTGTTCAAGACGAACAAGAAACTGTTTGCCGTGCACGTGCCCTATGCAGGCGCCCCTGCGGCGCTGAACGACCAGATCGCCGGACGCATCGACTACCAGTTCGCGAACATGACCGTGGCGCTGCCGCAGATTCGCGCCGGCAAGGTCAAGGCGCTGGCCGTGACGAGCAAGGAGCGCTTCCCGGGCCTGCCGCAGGTACCGACGATGGTCGAGGCCGGCGTGCCCGGTTTCGAGGCCGACCAATGGCTGGGCCTGCTGGCCCCCCGTGGACTGCCCCAGGCGGTGGGCGAGCGGCTGGTGGCCGAGGTCAACAAGGCGCTGGCCAGCGAGGAACTGCGCCAGGTGCTGCTGAAGGCCGGCATGACGCCGGCGGGTGCTGGCACGTCGGCCGCCTTCGAGGCCATGCTCAGGCAGGACCTGGCGCAGTGGAGCGCGGTGGTCAAGACCCAGAACATCCGGCCCGAGTGAGCGAGGCTGCAAACCATGGCCCAGCCCAACATCCTGTTCCTCATGGTCGACCAGCTGGCTGCGCCGGCGCTGCCGGTCTACGGCCACCCGCTGGTGCAGGCGCCCGCGATCGCCGAGCTGGCGCGCCAGGGGGTGGTCTTCGACAGCGCCTACTGCAACTTCCCGATCTGTGCGCCTTCGCGCTTCTCGCTGCTCAGCGGCCGCCTGCCGCATGCCATCGAAGCCTGGGACAACGCCAGTGAGTTTCCGGCGTCGGTGCCCACGATGGCGCACTACCTGCGCCACGCCGGCTACCGCACCATCCTGTGCGGCAAGATGCACTTCATCGGCCCCGACCAGCTGCACGGCTACGAGGAGCGCTTGACCACCGACATCTACCCGGCCGACTACGCCTGGACACCCGACTGGCGCCGCGGACCCGGGCACCGTCCCACCGGCGTGAGCATGCGCCCCGTCGTCGAAGCCGGGCCGTGCATCCGCAGCCTGCAGATCGACTACGACGACGAAGTCGAGTACCGGGCGGTGCAGCGCCTGCACGACCTGGCGCGCGCGCCCGAGCAGCGGCCCTTTTTCCTGACCGTGTCCTTCACCCATCCGCACCCGCCTTTCGTGGCGCCGCAGCGGCACTGGGACCGGTATGCACACGACGCCATCGACCTGCCGCGTGTGCCCGAGATCCCGTACGGGCAGCTCGACCCGCACAGCCAGTGGCTTCACGTCGCGCATGCGCAAAACGAGTACACGGTGACGCCCGAACACGTGCGCAACGCGCGCCACGCCTACTACGGCATGGTCAGCTATGTGGACGAGAAGCTGGGCAGCGTGCTGCGCACGCTGGCCGAGACCGGGCTCGACCGCAACACGCTGATCGTGCTGGCCGGCGACCATGGCGAGATGCTCGGCGAACGCGGCATGTGGTTCAAGCAGTGCTTCTTCGAATGGTCGGTGCGCGTGCCGCTGATCGTGTCGATGCCCGGCCGCTTTGCGGCGGGCCGCTGCGGGGCGCATGTGTCCCTGGTCGACCTGCTGCCGACCTTCCTGGACATCGCTTCCGGCGGGCGGCCGATCGAGCCGGTCGACGCGCTGGACGGCACGAGCCTGCTGCCGCTGCTCGAAGGCCAGGACGACGGCGCCGACCGGGTGGTGATCTCGGAGTACAGCTCCGAGGGCGTGTGCGCACCGTCGCGCATGCTGCGCGACGGCGGCTGGAAGTACATCCTCACGCACGGCCTGCCGCCATTGCTCTACGACCTGGGCACTGACCCGGACGAACTGGACAACCTGGCCGGCCGGCCCGAACACGCCGAAGTCGAAGCCCGGTTGCATGCCCGCCTGGTGCGCGAATGGGACCCGCCACAGATGCATGCGCGCATCCTGGCGAGCCAGCGCCGGCGCTTGTTCCTGGGCGCGGTGGCGGCGAGCTCCGATGCCTACCCGAACTGGGCCTATCAGCCGTTCACCGACGAGAGCAAGCGCTTCATTCGCGGCTCGGGTGCCGCGGGGCCGACGAGCGTGAAGGCCCGCGCCCGCTTTCCCTACGTGGCGCCGGCGGCGCCTGACCGTGACGGCAGCACCGACGAGAAGGGGCCGCCGCTCGCCTGAAGACAGCCTGCCCCGCGAACGCCAGCACTCAGATCTTCATCGCCCGCTGCGGCGCTCGGCTGGCCCGCTGGTTGGCGAACAGCGAACCGTGCGCCAGCCAGCGCATGCAGGTTGCGGACAGCTCATCGCGCAAGGCCTGCAGCGCTTGGACTTGCCAGAGGTTGTTGTGCTCACCCGGATCGGCCTCCAGGTCATACAGCTCGCCCGCCGCATCGTCCAGGTACAGCACGATCTTCCAGCGCTTGTCCCGGCGCATCAGGATGAACTCGCTGCCGGTCTGGATGTGGTCTCGCGCCAGTTCGGCGTAGACGGCGTCGCGGGGTTGATGGTCGGGACTGCCCGACAAGGCGCCCCACAGCGTCCTGGCTTCGAAGTCGGGCGGCACCTTCAGGCCAGCAGCCTGCAGGATGGTGGGCGCGACGTCGAACAGCTGCACCAGTTCATTCCTGATTCCCTGCTGGATGGGCAGGTTCTTCGACCAGAAGATGAGCGGCACGCGCACCACCGAGTCGTACATCGTCCACTTCTGGATGTGGCCGTGCTCGCCCAGCGCGTCAGCGTGGTCCGACGTGAAGACCACCAGCGCGTTGTCGAGGTAGCCGCGGGCATCCAGCGCAGCCAGGATGCGGCCCACCTGATGGTCGATCATGCTGACGTTGGCGGCGTAGTGGCGGCGCAGGCGCAGCAGGTCGGCCGGGCTGATGTCGCGTCGCCAGGCCACCGAGTCGAAGTTGAACTCGATCATGTTGTCGCGCAGCTGGTGCTGGGCGGGCGGTTGCGCACGCAGTTCCGCCTCGGTGGTGCTGGGCAAGGGAATGTCCGCATCGGCGTACGCCGCCAGCGCTTCGGGCGTCGGGTCGTAAGGCGGATGCGGGCCCGGGAACCCGATCTGCAGGAACAGCGGATCCTGGTTCTTGCGGTCCTTGATCCACCAGCAGGCGGTGTCCCCGATGAAGTTGTCGGGGTGCATGTCGGCGTCCAGGTCCCAGGCGAAAGCGCCCAGCGCCTGCTTGTAGCCCTCGGGGTCGGCAGCATGCCGGTTGTAGCGGGACGGCTTGATCAGCTTGCGCGCATGCAAGGCCTTGTCCCACTCGTCGTAGATCGCCCGATCGCGTTCCTCCAGGAACAAGGGCCGGTCCTTGTTCTCCATGATCAGTCGCTGGTGGAAACCCCCGGGGGCGTCGTAGGGGTTGATGTGCATCTTGCCGATGTTCACGCAGTGGTAGCCCTGCTCGGCCAGCGAACTCACCCACGTGGGTTGCCAGGGCTGGAAGTTGCTGAACACCTGGCAACCATGCGGGTACTTGCCCGTGAAGAGGCTGGCGCGGGCACCCACGCACACGGGCGACGTGACGAAGCACTCGGTAAAGGCCGCACCTTCACGGGACAGCCGGTCCAGATGCGGCGTCTGCATCCACGGCGCACCCAGCGCACCGATCGTGTCGGCGCGCTGCTGGTCGGTCATGATGAGAATGATGTTCGGCCGCGTCATGGCATCAGTCCAGCTTCAGGCCGGTGCTCGTGATGACACGCCGCCACTTCTCCAACTCGGCCACTTGAAAGGCCTGGAAGCGGGCGGGTCCTTCCACCTTCACTTCGTCACCTTGCGCGGCCAGTCGCTCGCGCAGGGCCGCTGAGTTGGCCGCTGCTGCCGTCGCCTTGTGGAGCCGCTCGACCACCGCAGGCGGCGTCCCCGCGGGCACGAACAACCCGAACCATGCCGAGGCCACGACATCGATGCCGGACTCCTTGAGCGTGGGTGCATCCGGGAACGAAGGCGAGCGGGTGACACCGGTCGTGGCCAGCACGCGCAGGCGGCCCGACTTCACATGCGTCTGCACCACCGGGATGTGGTTCTGCGTGAACTGGACCTGCCCCCCCAGCAGTGCGGTGATTGCCTGCGCGCCGCCGGGAAACGGCACATGCTGGGGCTTGGCACCGAGGGCCTGGTTCATCATTTCCACGGACAGGTGGGGGAAGGTGCCGTTGCCGTTGGACGCGTAGTTCAGCGCGGCACCGCCCGACCTCATCGACTTCAGGAATTCGGCCAGCGTACCGGGGCCCGACGCGGCATCCACGCACAAGGCCAGCGGGCCTTCGGTGAACTGGGTCACGGCCACGAAGTCCTTGACGGGGTCGTACCGAAGTTGCTTGTAGACCCACGGCGCAAAGGCATGCGTGGCGGCGCCGCCGAGCAGGATCGTGTAGCCATCGGCGGGTGATCGAGCCACCTCGCCAGCGCCGATCGTGCCGCCCGCCCCCACCTTGTTCTCCACGATCACGTTCACGCCCAGCTGGCGGCCCAGTTCTTCGGCGAGCAGTCGACCGCTGATGTCCACCACACCGCCGGGCGGAAACGGTACGACCAGGCGCACCGGCCGGTTAGGATAGTCCTGCGCCAGCGCCCCCAAGGGCCCCCACAGGCACATGAACAGGCCCAGCAAAAACAGGTTCGCCCATCGAAAAGGCTGGCGCATGGTTCGGTCCTTGGGTGGTGTCGTGCGGCCGACCGCCGGCTGCTGAATCTATCTTTCTATAGTTAATCAGACTCGTCAAGACGGGGCGACTACCTCCCCCGGTCGACACACGCGATTTCCATGCACGGCTACTTCAATCACAGCGCGAGCCCCTTGTATGCCCAGGTGGCCGACGCCCTGCGCGAGCGCATCGTCAAGGGCACATGGCCGATCGGCACCCAGATTCCGACGCTGCCCGAGCTGGCGCAGGAGTTCGGGGTGGGCCTGATCACCGTGCGGCAGGCGGTGCAGCTGCTGAAGAACGAGGACCTGGTGGCGCCGGAACAGGGTCGCGGCACCTTCGTTCGCCACAAGCCGCAGATCCATCCCAAGATGCGCGTCGAGAGCTCCTTGAAGGGGCTGGCGCAGCTCTACCGCGAACTGGCGCCGCGCGTGATGCCGCTGGCCGAGGGCACGGCCGCGCCGCGCCTGGAGGCGGAAGACGGCCGCCCTGCGCCGGCCTACCGCTATCTGCGCCGCGTACATGGCAGCGATCGGCAGGTCACCTCGGTGATCGCGGCCTACCTGGATGAGCGCATCTTCAGGATGGCCCCGAAACGGTTCCGCAAGGAACTGATCATCCCGGTGCTGATGGACCTGGACAAGGTGAAGATCGGCTCGGCCCGACAGATCCTGACCATCGGCACCGCGGGTGTGGAGGCCGCCAAGGTGCTCAATGTCGCAGCCTCGGCGCCGGTGGCAGAAGTCCGCAGGGTGTTCTGCGATCCCGAAGGCACCGTCATCTACCTCGGCGAGCTCACCTATCGAGGTGACTTCATCCGGGTCGACATGGACTTGCTGGGGTAGGCAGCCGTAGCGGGCTGCCTGGTGACGGCTGACCTGGACCCGGTGCCCGCCCACGCAAGTCTTCGCCATGACCATGCGAGCGTGCAGCTTCGCCGCCCTGATCCGGCCGGCAGCCAATACCCGATCGTGGCCGTTGCCAGTGCCTGCGAGTGCCCGGTCTGGCGCAGTACACCTCGTTGCAGACCCGGGCTCCAGGCGGGGTCTGCGCATCTCACGCGGGCTGACAACTTCGGGATCAACCCAGCTGACGGGACGAAGACCAGCAGCCTGCGGACGGCGCGCGGCGGTCCAGGGGCAGGAAGAACCGAGCTTCTGCCGGCGCTACCCGGATGAATGACCCTGCGGCAAGGCCATCGCGCAGGCATGCGCGCTGGACCATGCCCACTGGAAGTTGTAGCCGCCGAGCCAGCCGGTGACGTCGACCACCTCGCCGATGAAGTACAGGCCGGGCTGCTTCGATTCCATGGTGCGCGACGACAGGTCGCGCGTGTCCACGCCGCCCAGGGTCACCTCGGCCTTGCGGTAGCCCTCGGTGCCGGCCGGCACGAGCTGCCAGCGCGCCAGCCGGTCGGCCAGCCGCGCGAGCGCCTTGTTCGACGCCTCGGCCACGGGGCGCTGCCAGTCGGCGTCGCCTTGCACCCAGGCGTCGGCCAGCCGGCCGGGCATCAGGGTGGCCAGTTCGTTGGCCACACGCCGGCGCGACGTGCCCTTGGCCTGCATCAGCGCGGCCAGCAGGTCGGTGCCGGGCGCGAGGTCGATGGCGATCGGCGCGCCCGGCGTCCAGTAGCTGGAAATCTGCAGCACGGCCGGCCCGGACAGGCCGCGGTGCGTGAACAGCAGGTCCTCGACGAAGGCACCGCGCTCGCGCCCGGCGCCGGTCGTGATGCCCACCGGCAGGGCCAGTCCGGCCAGGCCGGTGTAGGGCGCCCAGCCGTCGCCGTCGAAGGTCAATGGCACCAGGCCGGGGCGCGTGTCCACCAGGCGCAGGCCGAACTGCCGGGCCAGGCGATGGCCGAAGTCGGTGGCGCCGATCTTGGGGATGGACAGGCCCCCGGTGGCAATGACGAGCGCACGGCCGCGCTCGCAGCCGCCGTCGGTGTCCAGCGCATAGGTGCCGTCGGCGCCGTGGCGCACCGCCGTCACCCTGCAGGGCTGGCGACGCACCACGCCGCCGGCCTCGGCCTCGCGCAGCAGCACCTGGATGAGGTCTTCGGCAGAGCGGTCACAGAACAGCTGGCCCTTGTGCTTCTCGTGGAAGGCCACGCCGTGCCGCGTCATCAAGCCCATGAAGTCGCCCGGTGTGTAGCGGGACAGGGCCGAGCGGCAGAAGTCCGGGTTGGCGCCGATGAAGTGCCGGTGCGGCGCCTGCGGGTCGAGCTCGCGGTTGCTGAAGTTGGCGCGGCCGCCGCCGGAGATGCGGATCTTCTCGGCCACCTTGTCGCTGTGGTCCAGCAGCAGCACGCGCAGCCCGCGCTGGCCGGCGATGCCGGCGCAGAAGAGCCCGGCCGCGCCGGCGCCGACGATGATCACGTCCCACGGGCTGTCCTGGCCGCTCATCGACAGGTGACCCCCAAGCTCGCGTGCGGCGGCAGGCGGTCGGTGAAACCAGGGATCTGCCGGCCCATCGGCGCGGCGTTGAACTCGTGCATGCCGCGAGTGTGCCGCAGGCCGCAGAGCGGTCGGGTGACCCCGGTCGGCCACCCCCTGCGCGGCCCCAGGCAGCGCCGGCTCAGGCTCCGTGCGACAGCTTGAACACCGCCACGGCCTGCACCAGCTGCCGGGCCTGCTGCTGCAGGCTGGACGCGGCCGCGGCGCTCTCTTCCACCAGCGCGGCGTTCTGCTGCGTGGCCTGGTCCATCTGCGTGACGGCCTGGCCGACCTGGTTGACGCCGTTGCTCTGCTCGACGCTGGCGGTGCTGATCTCGCCCACGATGTCCGACACGCGGCGCACCGACGACACCACTTCCTGCATCGTCTGGCCGGCGCGGTCCACCAGCGCGGTGCCCTGCTCCACCCGCTCCACGCTGTCGGTGATCAGCCCCTTGATCTCGCGTGCCGCCTCGGCGCTGCGCTGGGCCAGGCTGCGCACCTCGCCGGCCACCACGGCGAAGCCGCGGCCCTGTTCGCCGGCTCGGGCGGCTTCCACCGCAGCGTTGAGCGCCAGGATATTGGTCTGGAAGGCGATGCCGTCGATCACGCTGATGATGTCGGCGATGCGGCGGCTGCTCTCGTTGATGCCCTTCATGGTCTGCACCACCTCGGCCACCACCTGGCCGCCCTGCCGGGCCACCTCGCTGGCGCCTTGGGCCAGCTGGTCGGCCTGGCGCGCGTTGTCGGCGTTCTGCCGCACGGTGCTGCCCAGCTCTTCCATCGACGACGCCGTCTGCTGCAGCGCACTGGCCTGTTGCTCGGTGCGTCCCGAGAGGTCGTGGTTGCCCTGGGCGATCTGGCTGCTGGCGGTGGCCACGCTGTCGCTGCCCTGGCGCACCTCGGCCACGATGCGCGCGAGATTGCCGCGCATGGCCGACATCGACGCCAGCACGCTGCCGGCCGGTGCCTGCGCGGCGCCCGGCATCGGCCCGAGGTCGCCGTCGGCGATGCGCTGCGCGGCCTGGCCCAGCTCGGCCGGCTCGGCGCCCAGCGCTCGCATCAGGTTGCGCGGGATCAGCACCCCGAGGGCGAGCGCGGCGCCGATGGCCAGGGCCAGCACGGCCAGCAGGGCCATGCGTGCGCCGGCATACACCTCGCCGGCGTTCTCGACCTCCCGGCGGGCCTGCTGCCCGCCGTATTCCAGGTAGGCCTCGCCGGCCTGCATCAGCGCCGCCAGCAGGGGCTGGCACTCGGCGTTCATCTTGGTGATGGCCACCTCGCGCTCGCCGCTGGTGGCCTTGCCCACGATGTCCAGTGCCACCGGTCCGTAACGGGCCTCGACCGCGACGATGGCCTCGATGAGCTCCCTGACCCTGGGATCCGGCGACTTGG
>JALHMT010000090.1 GCA_022843905.1 Rubrivivax sp. | reverse complement strand
GCTCTGCGGCCGATGCTTCAACGAGGCGGCCGCCAGCCGCCTCGGTCTGCAGGGGTTCGAGCACGTGGTCTTCGAACCCGTGCGCATGGTCGACGGGCGCGGCGCCGAGCACGAGTTCCGGTTTCGCACCAGGCTGTTCGGGCCCGGCATGGCGATCGACGCGTTCGAGCTGCGCGACGGCAGCCCGGCCGGGTATGAGTTTCAGGTGATCGGGGAGCCAGATGACGACCCTCTGGAGTTGCTAGGCAAGCTCATTGGCAAGATGCGCCGGGCCCTGGCTCTCACCCACATCGAGGACACCGACCACGGCCTGCAGGTGAACGATCGCCTGATCTTGCGTGGCACTGTCGACAGCGATCCCGACGACGACCATCGTGTACCGATGGTCGTCATCGATGGTCGAGAGATCTCCTGGGACGAACTCGGCCGCATGGTGGCGGCTTTCGAGGGCTGGCAGTTCAAGCTGGAGTTTCGCGACCGGAGCGAGGAGGTCTGACCCGGCAGATCGCGAGGAACCGCAGGGCGCGGGCCGCATGGGGCTGCCAGCCACGAAGCGCACCAATCTGCACGAAAAATACGGAGCGTCCGAAAGTCCTGGAAACGTAAGTGCTTGTCGTGCAACGGGTTTTCAGAGCAAAGCGCACCAATCTGCACGAAAAGTACGACTACCCCGAATAGCCGGCCTCGGCGGCCACCGCCTTGACAGGCCGTCCGCGCAGAAGGAGATCCTTGGCGAGGTTCAGGCGCCAAGCGGCCAAGTACGCCATCGGCGTGACTCCCAGCACCTGTGGGAATCGCTCGGCAAACCGCGCGCGCGACATGCCCGCTTCCTCGGCGAGTGCCTGCAGTGTCCACGCGCGCTGCGGCTGCTCGTGCAGCGCTCGCAGGCTGCGGGCGAGGCGGCGATCGCCTAGGCCGGCCAGCACGCCCGTGGTGGACGATCCTGCTTCGACCTGGTGGCGAAGCAACAAGATGAGGATGTACTCGAGGAGCCGATCCAGCGCCGCTTGGCGTCCACTGGCGGTGCCATTGAACTCGCTGAACAACAGTTCGAGAGCAGGGTGCAGCGAGGGTAGGGTCGCGAACGGCAGCGCGACGATGGCCGGCAGTGCCATCGCGATCGGGCTGCCGCCGCGATGCCCCAGATCAATCGTCGCGCACAGCAGCGCCATGCTCCCACCGATATCGGCCGAAAGCGTGTGGGCCAGCGGCCGAGGCAGCAGCACCAACCCGGGCTCTGCCAAGTGCACCGGGTCGCCGACATTGGGCTGCACGGTCATGCGGCCGGCCCGAAGCAGATGGAGGTGACCCAGATCGATGTCGTGATCCTGATCGAGCAAGCCGCAAACCGTGCCGCTGAACGACATCCTGGCGGATGGGCGAGCGTAGGCGAGGAGGGCGTCAAGAGAGTCCATTCGAGCCTCGGCCCATGGGATTGGGACTGCCGGCAAAGCCTATCAGACGGCGCCGCGCAAAGACCGAGTCATGGTGGGCGACAGACGATTCGCTGCAAGTCGGAGCCAGCAACGGCTCGGCGAGTTGTCCGCAGCAGCAACTGTCCTGCATCGGAGACCGCACGATGATCACTTGCAGACGCGCCAGCCGCCTTATTTCGGACGCCATGGACACGCATCTGGACGATGTGCAGAGTGATGCCCTTGCGCAGCACCTCCAGATCTGCGCTGACTGCCGCAACGTGGCTCGTCAGTGGCAAATGATTCGTTTGGGGGTGCGGGAATGGCGGCACGGCACGGTGCTGTTGAACCAGGAAGTACCGCCATTTCCGGCTTAGGAGTTTGCCTCACCGTTACCAGTGTCGGCGGGCTGACATTCGGGGGATCAGCTCCGGCTGTTCGTTGCAGCCTTCAAAATGCGCTGACCGAAAACCCCGGTGCGGTCTTGAGCGGCCGACCTCTAGTTCAAAACTGTCCGGCTTCCGGGGGAACGTCAATCGTCTCGCGGTCACGGCTCTTCGCCGCCTCACGATTGGGGTAAGCAAGCCTGCGAAGGGCCTCGGATCTCCGCCCAATCTACTCCTGTGACGCCTGCGCCAACGCCCACTCGACAAAGGCTTCGGCCTCGGGGCGCCGCTGTGCAGGCGTGATGATCCAGTAGCCGCGTTGCACGTTCACCGGCGTTGTCTCGAACAAGCACAGCAGCATGTCTTGCTCTAGTTCCGGCTTCAGGAGCGCCAATGGAGAAAGGGCAACGCCGTGACCAGCGAGCACCGCGGTGCTCATCAGATTGAAGTCCTCGTACACGGACTCGCTGTCACGCAATGGGGCATTCAATGCGTGGGCGCGAAACCACGCCCGCCAAGTGGCGGTGGTCTCGTCATGCAGCAGCTCGGCCCTCAGCAGGTCGGCGGGCTCGCGAATGCTGCCGAATCGGTCCAGGTAAAGAGGACTGCACACCGGGTATGTCGCACCGTCGAAGAGGCGACAGGCGCGCCCGCTTCCACGGTACTCACCATCCAACCAAGTGATCGTCAGATCGATGCCCGGGTCGTTATTGAGCGCCGATCCCGTCGTGCTGTAGTGGATGCGCAGTTGGATATCAGGGTGCGCCTGTCGGAAGTCGGAAAGCCTAGGGACCATCCAGCGGGCCGCGACCGAAGGCAGGCACGCGAGTGTCAATCGCCGTCCTCGCACCTGGTGGGACACGCTGCCTACTGCGGCGTGCACGCGCGCAAATCCATCCTGCAACCCCGTCGCCAGGCGCTCGCCGTTCGCTGTGGGCTTGACTCCGCGACCTTGACGCTGAAGCAAGCGCATGTCCAACGAGTGCTCCAGTTGGCGCAGCAGGTGGCTGATCGCCGACTGGGTGACATTCAGTTCCTCGGCAGCAGCACTGACGGCACCCAGACGAACCACCGCCTCGAAGGCTCGCAATGCGTTGTATGAGGGCATGCCCATGCCGTCTCCGTTGCCCCGGACTCGGGCGGTGATGATGTGGTGGCCTGAGTTTAACTCAACGGGGGAGCCCAGAAATCTCAGTTTTCATGAGATTAGCTCGCGGTTAGTCTCTCGCCCACACCTCAGCCGAACGCGGATGTCCTGCTCGGCCGCGGGGTACGACCTCACGAGGAGACACCGCATGATCGTTCGATCCATCGATGAAATCGCAGCCACCACACGCGACGTGGCTTGGGGTAACGGACAAAGCCGCCGACTGCTCGTCAAGAGCGACGGCATGGGTTTCGCCGTGGCGGAAACGT
Organism: Rubrivivax sp.; assembly: GCA_022843905.1. Classification (GTDB taxonomy): domain Bacteria; phylum Pseudomonadota; class Gammaproteobacteria; order Burkholderiales; family Burkholderiaceae_C; genus Rubrivivax. Next base: position 16,639 of record JALHMT010000090.1, on the reverse strand, counting down.
TGGTGCTGGCGGGCACGCAGTCCCTGCTCGAGTACAAGAATCACCTCGAGGCCTGCTACTGCATCGCCGGCGAGGGCGAGGTGGAGGACATGTCCGGCAAGCGCTACCTGATCAAGCCGGGGGTGATCTACGCGCTCGACAAGCATGACAAGCACTATTTGCGTGCGCGCAGCGACATGCGTCTGATCAGCGTGTTCAACCCGGCGATCGAAGGCCACGAGCGGCATGACTTGAAGGGAGAGGGCAGTTCCTCCTACTGACACCAGCGCACGAAGCCGGGTTCTGGCCGCGTCGGCGCGCAAGCAGGGCCCAATCCCCAAAGATCGCCGAATCCTCAGGAGACAAGACATGATCAGTTCCAGCAACACCGTGAGCCGCGCAGTACGCGTCGCCGTACTGGCCTCGTTGGCAGGCGCGATGGCTCCCGTATCAATGGCCGCTTCGACGGTCGAGAGTGGCCTGCTGCAGGTCGGCACAGACCTGACCTACCCGCCCTACAACTACTTCGACGACAGCAAGCAGCCCGCGGGCTTCGACGTCGAACTCATGACCGCGATGGCCAAGCAGGCCGGGCTCAAGGTGAAGTTCCTCGACACCCGGTTCGAAAACCTGATCATCGGCGTGAAGGGCAACAAGTTCGATGTGATCGCGTCGACGCTGTACGTGAAACCGGAACGCGCGCAGCAAATCACCTTCATTCCGTACATGAAGACCGGCGTGTCCATCGCCGTGACCAAGGCTGCCAGTTTCAAGCCCACGGAGCCCGAACAACTCTGCGGCAAGAAGGTCGGTTCGATCAAGGGCGCGGCGTGGATCGCGAACCTGAAGAAGGTGTCGCAGACCGTCTGTGCGGGCAAGGGGGACATCGACGTGCGCGAGTTCCCGACCTCGCCCGAAACCACACAGGCGCTCCTGGCCGGCGGCGTCGATGCTCAACTCGAAGACTCGGCCGTGCTGCAGGACACGGCGCGCAAGACCGGCGGCCGGGTGGTGATCAGCAGCCAGCGCAACCTCTACCCTGTCGTCGTGGGGCTGGGGTTGAATCAGCAGAACAAGGAGCTGGTCGACGCCCTGCAGGCCGCGCTCGGCAAGCTGCGGGCGACCGGCGAGTACCAGAAGCTGCTGACCAAGTACAACGTGGCGGCGCCCACAGCCGAAGAGTTCAAGGCCGCGATCACGCCGTGAGCGATTGACGAAGGGCCGCCGCCGATCGACGGCGGCCCAGGAACCCCTGTCCAGTGGTTTGGACCGGGGCGCGCAGGTGGCCGGGCGACGAGGACATGCGCTTGCGCCTTGTCCTCGTCGCCCGAGTGCTGCGCTTCGTTTGTGACTCCGACCCAAGCCGAGGGAACCAGATGACCGACTTCGATTGGACCTACGTCCGAAGCCTCGCCTCGTACGCGGACTTCTGGGAAGCCACCATGCTCGTCGTATGGCTGAGCGTGTTGACGTGGACCCTCGGCACCTTCCTGGGCTTCTTCGTGGCGCTGGCCAAGCAGTCGCAGCGCAAGCCCTTGCGGCTCGCCGCGGCGCTGTACGTCTGGTTCTTCCGCAGTCTGCCGCTGCTGGTGCTGCTGATCTTCGTCTACAACCTGCCGCAGCTGATTCCTCAAACAGCGGTGGTGCTGTCGGCGCCGTTCTGGGCGGGCCTCATTGCCATGGTGATCAGCGAAACCGCCTACATCGCGGAGATTCACCGTGGCGGCCTGCTCTCGATCCCGAAAGGCCAGCTCGAGGCCGCGCGCGCGCTGGGCATCCGGTACGCCGGCCGCTACCGCTACATCGTCATGCCGCAGGCGCTGCGGGTGGCGCTGCCTTCGCTCGCCAACGAGTTTGTGACCATCGTCAAGTTGACGTCGCTGGTCTCGGTGATCTCGCTGGCCGAGATCCTGCTGGTCGGTCAGCGGCTGTACACCCGCAACTTCAAGGTCATGGAGACGATGCTTGCGGTGGCCTGCTACTACGTCTTCATCGTCACGGTGTTCAGCTACCTGGTAGGCCGCATCGAGCACTGGCTGGACGTCACGAAGCGTACCCCCGGCGAACTGGCACACACGCCGAACGGCGACAAAGCCGCCTCGGCGGATCCGTCTTCCCAGTCTCAGCGCGCGGCCCCTTCAGGTCAGACCCTGATCTCGGTCGAGGAAGTGTCCAAATCGTTCGGTACCAAACGTGTGCTCGACAAGGTGTCCCTCGACGTCCGGCTCGGCGAGGTGATCAGCATCATTGGGCCTTCCGGGTCAGGCAAGACCACGTTGATCCGAACCATCAACGCGCTTCAAGACATCGACGGCGGCCGCATTCTTCTCGACGGCAAGAAGTGGATCGACGCTCAGCACGGCTACAAGCTGTCCGAGCAGTTCGACGAACACGTCACGCAGATCGGCATGGTGTTCCAGAGCTTCAACCTGTTCCCCCATCTTTCCGTCCTCGACAACGTCAGGCTTGCTCCCCGCTACCACGCGCTCGGCAACGATCAGGAACTGAGCGACGAAGCCTTGAACCTGCTGGACAAGGTCGGGCTGAGAGCCCATGCCATGAAGTATCCGCATCAGCTCTCCGGCGGGCAGCAGCAACGCGTGGCCATCGCCCGCGCTCTCGCCATGCGGCCCCGCGTGATGCTGTTCGACGAGCCCACCTCGGCACTCGACCCGGAACTCGTCAATGAGGTCCTGCGCGTGATCGAGCTGCTGGCCAAGGAAGGCATGACGATGATCATCGTGACCCATGAAATGCGATTTGCCTTGGGCGTCAGCGATCGCATCGTCATGATGGAGTCGGGGCGCATCGTCGCCAGCGGCAAGCCCGAGGAATTGCTGGCAGCTCCCGCTGGCAGCCGCATCGCCGGGTTTCTGGCGCAGGCGGGCCACTGAAGTCTGGCACGGCCGTGCACGAGCCCACTGCCTTGCTGGCTCAGATTGCCGCCCAGGTGCGTCCGCTGCTCACTCACGGCGACCTGCCGCAGTACATCCCGCGCCTGGCCCAGGTCAAGAAGGCGCAGTTTGGCATGGCCCTCGCCACGCTCGATGGTCGCGAAGCGGTCGCGGGCGACGCGGACGTGCCGTTCTCGATCCAGAGCATTTCGAAGCTGTTCGCGCTCATGCTCGCGCTCGAGCGCGCGGGGGACACGCTCTGGCGTCGTGTCGGCAAGGAGCCGTCGGGTATGGCCTTCAATGAACTGGTCCAGGTCGACCAGGAGCGGGGCGCGACGCGCAACCCCTTCATCAATGCGGGCGCGCTGGTGGTGACCGACGTGTTGTGCTCGCATTTTGCGCAACCCGAGCTTGCACTGCTGCAAGCCCTTCGCTCTCACTCCAGTGATGAGGCGGTGGACATCGACCAGGCCGTGTTTCGCTCCGAGCGCGACAGCTGCCACCGCAATGCCGCCATCGCCCACCTGCTGAAGAGCTATGAACGCATCGACAACGATGTGGAAGTGGTGCTCGACACCTATTGCAGACAGTGCGCGCTCACGATGAGCTGCCGACAAATCGCCCGCAACGCGCTGGCGTTGGCCGCCAGCGGCGACGCTGTCGCCGAGCAAGGTGGCCGGGGCTTGTCGGCGGCTCAGCGGCAAACCGTGAACGCCTTGATGCTCACTTGCGGGACGTACAACGCGGCAGGGGACTTCGCGGCTCGCATCGGCTTGCCGCTGAAGAGCGGCGTCGGAGGTGGAATCGTTGCGGTCATGCCAGGCGTTGGCGCACTGTGCGCCTGGTCACCTGGCTTGGATGCTGCCGGCAACAGCGTCGCAGCGGGGCGTGCGATCGAACTCTTTGCGCAACAAATGGGCCTGTCGGTGTTGGGCTCGTCGAAGCAACACCTCACGTGAAACAGTTTCGGCCATAGCGGTGCAGGCCGCGGCGAGCACCGTCCTGCCAGGCGAACAAACACTCTTGTACGAGGTACTTTGATGAGCAATGATGTCGTCGGCGCAGACTGCGCCGCCCGCCGTCGTTCTGGGCGTGATTGGCGCGGATTGCCACGCCGTGGGCAACAAGATCATCGACAACGTGCTCACCCGCGAGGGGTTTCGCGTCGTCAACCTGGGTGTCATGGTCAGCCAGGACGAGTTCATCGACGCCGCCATCGAGACCGGCGCGAAGGCGATCCTGGTTTCCAGCATCTACGGCCACGGCGAGATCGACTGCCTGGGGTTTCGCGGCCGCATTGCTGAGTTGCTGCCGTGGAACATCACACGGCCACAAGACCAGAGGAAGGCTGCGTGAGCCCATCGGGCATCGACCCTCGAATGCTGGAAGTGCTCAACCAGGCCAGCAACCTGCAGTTGTTCCAGCTGAACGCCGTGATCGAGCGGATGCTCGCCGACCCACGGCGCATCCTGCAGGTGCGCAAGGACCTGCACATGGGCCAGACGGTGCGCTTCATGGACTGGCGCGACGGCCAGATGCGCACAGGCAAGATCATCGCGATGAAGGACACGCAGCTGACCATCCACGAGGACGGCACGCGCAGTTCATGGGCTACCCGAAGGCTGTGCGCACCGACCAGGGCCCCGAGTTCACCAGCAGGGCCTTCCTGGCGTGGGCGCTGGCCCGTGGGGTGCGCCACATCCTGAACCAGCCGGGCAAGCCGACGCAGAACGCCTACATCGAGAGCTTCAACGGCAAGTTCCGCGACGAGTGCCTGAACGAACACTGGTTCGAGACACTGGCGCAGGCCAGGCACGAGATCGCAGTGTGGCGCGTGGACTTCAACGAGGTCAGGCCACACCAGGGCTGTGGTCGCATCCCGCCAGCGCGCTTCGCGTCCCTGCATAGGCAGCAAGCTGCCGACGCAGGCCAGCCCAGAAAGACCCAAGAGTAAAGTTCAACAACCCCGCGGTGATGTTCCAAACCAGTGGTACGGAAAACGGGGGCAGGTCAGTTGCACGGACCTTGATGTGGCGGATGACCGATGCACTGGACGACGCCCAGTTGCTGTCTACCTGCAGGGTGTGCGGCGATCTCGTGCCGTGACCGCCAAGGGCGTGATGTTCGTGTCGCTGGAGGACGAGACCGGCAGCGTGCAGGTGATCGTGTGGCCCAAGCTCAAGGCGCAACTGCGCGGGCCGCTGCTGCGTTCAAAGCTGATGGCGGTGAAGGGCACCTGGCAGCGCGATGGCGATGTGCGCAACCTGATCGCCGGGCATGTCGAAGATCTGACGGCCTTGTTGGGTGGGCTGGCGACGAGTAGTAGAGATTTTCACTAGCGCCCAGTACTACTTCAAGCGTCCAACAGTGTTTGTTGCACACCAACTGGAGCATCGGGTAGCCGAGAAATTCGAATCTTGCGGACCTTTGCGATGTCCGCCACTACTTGCGTTATGTGGTGCGTGGTATTGAGCTGTCGCCAAGTGGTCGCATTCCCAGCGCTTGGGGCACCGTTGCGGGCTACGTCGAAAATGTAGGCGTCCGCGTTCGAGAAAGTCGGTCCAGCGAAGTGTCCGCTGGCCATGATCCGCTCGAAGACTTCCTTCATGATTTCGTGAGTGGAACCGGTGCAATCGCCCCGGACCACCAACCAGCTTGATGCGGTGGCGTATCGAGTGTGAGGGATCGGACGACCGCCCTTCCCGCCAAATTCGATCTTGGCGCAGTCGGCGGCGAAATCACCGAAGATCATGTGCTCCGCCGTAGAAGGATCGAATCTCACCGCCTCGCTCCACGCATGCCATTCGTTGCGAGGCTGCGTGATGGTTTGACCGGCTTCGGCTGGATTCTTCTCGGGATAGTTTGTCCCCAGGAAGACGACCAAACGCCACTGGCCGATCGCCTGCAATTGTTCCAGCGCGCCGCGGATGATCGGGGAGACGAGCGAAGGATCAGAGAGGTCGGCGTCCGAGAAATCGGCAAACACTGCGCATTCCGATGCCGCCAAGGTCATCTTCAGCATCACCGCACGAACTCGATGGTCGAGCGTCGGGTCCGTTAGATCGCCGGACTCAATCCGCAGTCCGAACCTCAGCCCATTGGCCGTCGAAACTCCACTCTTGAATGCGTCCACCCCGATTCGTTCAAGATCGGTGAGGCTCGAGACAGGAACGGCCAGCACACCTTGGCTCCGAGCCCGGCTGAAAAGCGCCGGAAGCCAGGACACAGCATTGTCCGCACCGAGTTCTTTGAAGAGCACCCTGGGGTCTATGAAAACTTGGCGTTCAGCCCAGTACTTGGCGAGAACGCCACCCACATCAGGGACATCCTGCCCAGCGGGGAAGAGAGACTCTTGCCCGTCGAGCTTGCGTTCCTTCGCCGGGGGCACGACGAGCAAGGGCGCGATGCAGTCAGCAACGTCGCTCTGCAACAGGCGCAAACCTTCCAGCTCCCCCATCTTCATCCGAAGCACCGGGACGTAGATCGTCTTCTTTCGACTAACCATTGGCTACCTCGGGTAGGAAGAGTTTGCGAACACTGCCTTGGCCAATCTTGTCGGAGAAGATGGCGAAGTTTTTCCGCTCTAAGCGGATGCGGCCGTAGATGATCGCGGGTGCGATGCCCAATTGCTTGGCCAAATTCTCTATGGGTTTCGAAACCTTTGCGATTCGAGCTGGTGACCGCGACCAGACTTCTTCTGGGACGAGTAAGTCGGCCGCAAACTTGTTGGCTTCCTTCTCCAGGTCATCCAGCTCAACACTTTCGACATCATCGAAAAAGCCAGCAGCTAGCCCTGTTCTGTAGTGCAGGATAACGTGCGCAACTTCGTGCATCAGCGTGAACCAGAAGTTGTCCAAGGCGTCGCGGCGCAAGGTCAACCCGATGACCGGTATGTCGTCTACAATGAAAGCTGCGCCATCGACCTCCATCCCTGGGATGTTCCTCTCGATGAGCAGCAATACTCCATGAGCTTTCAAGAGTGCTTGCGCGAGCAAAGGACCATCCCCTTTTTCACTTAGGTGGACGAGTTCCTTGAGCCAAGAAAGCTCCAGTGGGCGGTAGGACGGCCGCTCACTTTCGATGATTCGCTCAGCACGTCGGGTAATCTGCGCCTTCCACGACAGTAGGGCCCAATCCTCTGCGTGGTCTTTGACGTTGAGGCCAGTTCGCAGAAGCGAGGGCGTTCCGTACCTCAACACATGCTCGGAAACGTACCTGATGAGGCGCTTGGTGCCGTCGTTGTCGTCCGAATCCCCTTCGTCCAGCCACCCATGGGAGCGGGCATGCTTGAGAACCTTTTGGATCTCGACTGGATTGATATCGACCGGTGCCAGCCACTTCGACACCTCAGATGAGTGGAACTTGGCCGAGAATTCCACCGACAGAGCTCTCGCGACCTTCATGAAGTTCGCGAGGTTGATGTTTCGATACCGCTCAGATTCCCACCGCTGGATGGCTTGTTCTTGGAGTCCCAGCTTTCTAGCCAGATCCTTCTGTTTCCAGTTTTGTGCCAGCCGCGCGACGATAAGGATGTCGCCCAGATCGGTGCCCGCCTGCTCTTTCATTGCTTCCGTGTTGCCCGCTTGGGCTTGCCGGAAGGCTTCGAGCTTCTTCGTGAGTTCGCGCTTGTCCGTGGTCAGTGAGCGGCGAATCCCCTCGATCGCCAACTCTGGAAGTCCGTCAATAATGGACTTGAGCGTCTGGTCGGAGGACAAGGCTTGGGCGATCTGGCTGATCTCGGCCTCAAGATCGCGCGCTTGGCGCTCGTTGTAGACAAGTTCTTTGGTTGGCACGCGCCGATTCTACACAACAAAAACGTTGTGTGGTGCGTCGACCATTCGTGGCCCGCCTGTTTGGCTGGCTGGCGGATCCTCAGGGACCAGGCTGGATGTCGGGGCTCGGAGTTGACATAAGGAAGATTGTCGCGCGTTGGCGGTTTGGTCGACAATCGCGCTAGAAGCATACGAGATGAGCGCTGCTCCCGCCAGCCCTGGCTTGGCCAGGGACCTTGTCGCCCTGGTGTCGCGGTGCTTCCGCACTCTCATCGAATCTCGCGCTTGGGCCGGTGGTCGTTGCACGTCTTCTGTCAACCGTGCACAATGATTCCATCTCTGATGCGGTGGATCCTATGCACAGCATGACCTTGGAACAACTGCGCGCCACCGCGGCCGCCGGCGGCGTCGCCGGCGTCACGCTCAAGGGCCAGGGCGGCGCCTTCATGCTGCGCATCGCCACCCGCAGCGGCCAGGACGCCGTGCTGGCCAAGGCCCGCAGCACCGAGCCGCGCCGCTTCGGCAATCCAGCCTCAGCCATGATCCTGCTTCGCGAGGTTGGCATCGCTGTGGCGCAGCTCGACGCCACCGACTGGAACCCCGACGAGAAGGACATGAGCCGCAGCCGCTCCAGCCAGGCCGAAGCGATGCGCACGGCCCACCAGGCTGCGGCGCACAACCGGTGGCTCGCCGCCGAGATCCAGGAATCGCTCGACGATCCGCGCCCGAGCGTCCCGCACGACGAGGCCATGGCGGCCATGGATGCCGAAATCGATGCGATCGAGCTCCAGCGTGCCGGCTCCGCACGAAGGAAAGGCACATGAGCACGACGCCGCGCCAGCCCGATCAGGTCATTGCGCAGGCGATGCTGGCCGCCGCCGCTGATGCGCCGCCCTCTGCGATCACCACCGAGGAAGTGGCGGCACTCGAGCGCCTGCTCGCGCATGCCAGGCGCGACTCCGGGCAGAGCCGGGGCGTTGCGGACTTTCTGCTGGCCTGGTGGAACACAGGCAGCTGCGGGGCCTTCGATCTGACCTCGCTGTGGGCACTGGACACCGACATCGTGGCCGACATGACGACCGTGTTCGGCCTGATCGGCCGCGTTCACCGCTACCCCGACAGCCTGGGCTACGAGGCCGAGTTCAAGGCCATCGTGCAGGCCTGGCGGCCGGAGCTCAGGGACTGATGCCGGGGGCCGACTACCGCATCGCCTGGCGCCCCAAGGCTCTGGAAGACCTGCGCAGCATCGTCCGCTACATCGCCCAGGACAGTCCTATCCGTGCGCGCACCTTCGGCAAGAAGCTGCGCGAGAAGGTCCAGCCGCTGGCCCAGCATCCGCTGCTCGGCCATGAAGGCCGGCCAGGGCTGCCGGCCGACGTTCGCGAACTCGTGCTGCACGCAAACTACATTGCCTTCTATCGGGTGATCGACAGCTCTCGCACCGTCGAGATTCTGCGCATCAAGCACGTGGCTCAGCAAACACCGTGAAACGCAGGGGCGAGTCCGCAGGTGCGTCGGGACGGCTGGCCATCTGAATTCGGCGCCCGATTTCGGCGGGGGGTTGGACCGGGGTTTCGAGTTGCGCGGTCCCGGGGACGGCCGCACGATGGAGTGCCCTGCACCCGTTGCGCCATGAAGCCCCGGACATCACCGTTGCGAACCGCGCTCGCCGGCCTGTGTGGTCCCTCCGGACGGGATCAGGCCAGCGCCGACGGCTTGCTCGCGGTCGCTGGCCTGCAACTGCAGGCCTACGATCCGCCCGCAAGCTTTGCGGACCCGCGGCTGGAAGCGCTTTGTCGGGAGGCCGCGCGAAGAGGCCTGGTGATCACCGACGGCCAGGGGCGCCTGGTCGGCGATCTGCGTGCCGTGTCGGTCAACGAGGTGCTGCCGGCTTTCAGGGGCGTTTGACGCACTCGACGGCACCCCCTTCCGCGTTGCAGCGCCGACGCCGACTCACCGGGAGCTGGAGGCGCCGCCCGAGTTGTTCGTGGGGGCCGCATTGGCAGCGGCGGGGCGATCGCGCGCCAAGGTCTGGATGATCGTGCCGACCATCTTGTCGGCCTTCGAGGGCTTGGCGACGTAGGCGTTGAAGAGATGGCCGTGCTCCTCGGCCAGTCCGAATGCGCTCATGGCGATCAGCCTCGTGTCGCATTCCGGGTAGCGAGCCCTGAGCCGCCGCGCAAGTTCGTAGCCATCCGCGCCGGGCATCTGGATGTCGACCAGCGCCACCTCGAATGCCTTCGAACCGAGCTCTTGGAGCGCCTCGTCCGTACCAAGCGCCTCCACACACTCCGCGCCCTTGGCACGCAGGAGATCCGCCACGGCGCTGCGAACGGAGTCCTCGTCGTCGACGACAAGCACGTGCAGGCCCGACAGGCTGGCCGAGCCGGAAAGCGGACGGTGCGGCTGCTGGTCCAGCACCTTCACCGGGATGTGCACGGTGGCCCTAGTGCCGCGCCCCTTCTCCGACTTGATCTCCGCAGTGCCGCCGAGTTGCGCGACCAGGGATCGCACGATCGACAGTCCGAGCCCCAGGCCGCGCGCTTCGCGCGTGCCTCGAAACCACGGGTCGAAGACATTCGGCAGAACCTCTTCGGCGATGCCGCTGCCCGTGTCGCTCACCCACAAGGTCATGGTGTGGGGCCCGTCGCCATCGACGTCCGCGTGGATCTCGATGTGGCCATGGCTCGTGTACTTGACCGCGTTGCTCACCAGGTTCCCGATGATCTGCTGCAGGCGCATGTCGTCGGCATGCAGCGAGATGGCCGGGACCGTGACGCGCACGTCGACCCCCTTGCGGTTGGCCAACTCCCGGAGTTCGGTGATCGACGCAGCCACCACTTCGTCTAGCCGCACCGGGCGTTCACGGATCTCGTAGCCTGCGGCCTGATTAGCCCGCACGAAGGCGGCCAGGTCGTTGGCCTGGTGCATCAGTTGGTCGGCCGCTCGTGACAGCCGCTGGACCGGCTCCTGAAGGCCTTTGGACCTCTCGTCAGCGGTCTTGAGCGCGAGAAGGTCGGCCAGGGCGACGATGGTCTGCAGGGGCGTGCGGAACTCGTGCGAGACCTTGGCAATGAACAGGTCCCGTGTGGCCGCCGCTTCGTTGCGCGCGGACTCGGCCGCCAGCTTGGCTTCGGTGAGTTCCAGCTCTGCGAGGCGCGCGTGGTCAGCCCTCAGGCGATCGCGTTCGAGCAGGGCTCTCGCGAGCCGTTCGCCCGCTGCCTTCGACAACTGCGCGGACCGGTGCATCGTGAAGCCGAACCCGGCCACGATGGCGGCCAATCCGATCGAGCGCAGGCCGTCGAAGGCCAGATGGGCGATGACTAGCGACGCCACCTGCGGCACGATCATGTAGAGGTAGGCACGCCCTGCCAACGGGGCATACAGGGCCGCCACGCCGGCCGAACCCGCCAGCAGCATCGGGTAGGCGATCTGGGCAACCTCCTTCAGGTGAGGGTAGATCGCCAACGCACCGTAGCCCCACATGAGTCCGGACAGACCCGCGTTCAGTTCGACCTCGCGTTGCGCTGCCCGCGCCATCGCCTCGTCGAAGGGTTCACGCAAGCGGTAGCGCTTGCTCATCGACCAGCGCCAGCCCGATGCCGCGAGTAAGCGTCCGGCCATCCCGTCTTGACGCCGTATTCAGTCGGAGTCCAGCACTTGGATGATGGGGCAGCCCCCTGTCGATGAGCCCCTTTGGCATTTGCGCAGCAGCCCCGCCAGTGCGCTGCGCATCGCCTCAAGGTCCGCCAGCTTTTGATCGATCACGCGCAGCTTGTGCGCGGCCAGCTCTTGGGTTTCAGCGCAGGCGCTAGCCTCTTCCAAGGTCAGCAGGCTGCCGACCTCTTCGAGTGTGAAGCCCAGCACCTGTGCACGCTTGATGAAGCGCACCCGCCTGGCGTCGTTCGGCGAATAGCGCCGCTGGCCGCCGGCAGGCCTGACCGGCTCCGTCAACAGGCCGCGCCGCTGGTAATAGCGGATCGTCTCCACGTTCACGCCCGCTGCCGTAGCCAGCTTCCCAATCGTCAGTTCATTCGACATGGCGGCCCCTTGACTCCGTACCGTGGTACGGACTCTAGACTCTCGCAAACAGCTCACTCACGGCGGTCCATGGTCAGCTTCAAGGTCAATCGCTCGCTCCTGGCGGGCACGCTCGCAGCCATCGGTGCGTCGGTGTGCTGCGTTGGCCCGTTGGCGCTGCTCATGCTGGGCATCAGTGGCGCCTGGATCGCGCACCTGAGCGCATTCGAGCCCTTCCGGCCTTGGTTCGTCGCAGCGACGCTGCTGTTCCTGGGCTTGGCCTTCCGCAAGCTTTACCTGCAAGCGCAGGTGTGTGAGCCCGGGGCTTCGTGCGCTGACCCCGCCGTGCTTCGGCGGCAGCGCTTGGTGTTCTGGCTGGTCGCGTTCGCGCTCTTGGGCTTGTTGTCGGTGCCCTGGGTGGCGCCGTACTTTCTTTGAAGGAGTTGCCCATGCGCAGCTTGTTGATCCTGACCTTGGCCACTGTGGTATCCGTGGTGGCTCTTGCCGCCTCGTCCACGACGGCGGTGCTTGATGTGAAGAACATGAGCTGCGGGACGTGCCCGATCACGGTCAAGAAGTCCCTGGAGAAGGTCGCTGGGGTGACTGAAGTCCGAGTCGACTTCGCCAAGAAGACGGCCACCGTGGCATTCGATGCGAGCAAGACCAACGCCGCGTCCTTGGTCAAGGCGACCACGGACGCAGGATTCCCGGCGACGGTGCGCCAGCCATGACCGAGGCTGCGCAGCTGCAGTCGGCGCTGACCTGCCCCGAGTGCGGTCACATCAAGAACGAGCAAATGCCCACCAACGCCTGCCAGTTCTTCTACGAGTGCGAGCAGTGCAAGACCCTGCTGCGCCCAAAGGCCGGTGACTGCTGCGTGTTCTGCTCGTACGGCTCGGTCAAGTGTCCGCCGGTTCAGTTGCAGCGAGGATGCTCAGGCTGCGGTGCTTAGCGGCCGCCAACGATGCGGCAGCAGCTCCCCGATCCGGCTCGCCGGCTGCGTCGGTAGCCGGGCCAGCACGTCTTTGAGATAGCCGTACGGGTCATGCCCGTTGAGCTTGGCCGAGTGCACCAGGCTCATCACCGCAGCAGCCCGCTTGCCCGCACGCAGACTCCCGGCGAACAGCCAGTTCTGCCGACCCAGCGCGATCGGCCGGATGCGGTTCTCCACCCAGTTGTTGTCGATCGGCAGTTCGCCATCGTCGATGAAGCGCGTGAGCGCCGCCCAGCGCTTGAGGCTGTAGTCGATGGCGCGGGCAGTGGCCGATCCGTCCGGCACCTTCTGCCTTTGCTGGCGCAGCCACTGGTGCAGTGCATCGGCCACTTGGCGTGATCGCCGTCGTCGCGCTTCGAGCCGGCCTGCGTTGTCCAGGCTCGCGATCTCCCGCTCCACTGCGTACAGCTCACCGAAGAACTTCAGCGCCTGCTCGCCCACCGTGCTCTGGTGGTTGGCCCACAGCTCGTGGAACTTGCGCCGTGCATGCGCCTTATCTGGTTCTCAAGATAAGGCGCATTATCCCGAGCGATGTTTTATCTGGTGCAACGGTCCGCCCGGCCAAGTTCTTCGCGGCGGATCGCAGTCCCGATCACCACATAAGATTCGGCGGTTCAGAGGGACCGCAAGAAGGCAAGAAGGTCCGCCTTGGGCTTCCACCCCTTGGTACTCGCCGGCTCGATGCCTGCCTTCTTCCAGAACGCCTGCATCGCATCGCGCTTCATCTGCAGGTTGGTCGTGATGTAGCGACCTGTCGTGGCCACGCTGGCGTGTCCCAGGTAGTCCCTGATCACGGTGACATCAGTTCCGGACTGCAGTAGGGCCACGGCGCAACTGTGGCGCAGCACGTGAGGCGTGATGCGCTTGCGCCGCAGCGCCTGGTTGACGCCGGCCGCGGCAGCGGCGTGCTTGGCCAGCACGTACGCGATCCCGTCGCGCGTCATCGGTTGGCCGTGCCGGTTGAGGAACACGAATTGCTGATCAGTTCCGCGGGTGATGCCGCGAAGCCGATGCAGCGCCTTGGCGGTCTCCGACCACAACGGCAACAGGCGCTCCTTCTTGCCCTTGCCGAACAGGCGAACGTGCCGCGGCGCAGTCAACTGCAGGTCATCCCAGCGCATGCCTGTGGCTTCGCTGACCCGGGCTCCGCAGTTGTAGAGGAAGAGCAGCAGCGTGTAGTCGCGCCATCCGTCGTGCGTGCGCCGGTCGGGCATGTTGATGATCAGTCGAACGTCGTCCGCCTCAAGGTAGGTGGCGGGCCGCTGCCTTGCCTTCTTCGCGGGGATGGCCAGCACCCGCATGTACTGCTGCGAGTGGGTAAGGTCGCTGCGCAGCAGGTGCTTGAAGAAGCCGCGGATCGCCGCCCGCCGACAGTTCCGTGTCGCCGCAGTGTTTGACCGTTCGAGTTCGATGTGATCGAGGAAGCGAGTGACCGCGTCGACGTCGAGATCGGTCAACTGCAGGGAGGCAACACCACGGCCAAGCCGCTCAGCCACGAACTTGATCAGCAGCGTCAGCGCGTCCCGGTAGGCCCGGACGGTGTGAACGCTGGCGCCTCGCTGCTTCGGCAGGTAGTCGGTGAAGTACGTCTCGACCTGTGCGAACAGGCCACGGGGCGCCACGCGGCTCATGGCTCGCGTCGCCTGCCCAGCGAGTGCTGCTCGAAGCGCCGGCTTGCCAGTTCCAGCAACTGCGGCGTCGCCTTGAGGTAGACCTCGGTACCCAGCACGTTCACGTGCCCGAGGTAGGCCGACAGCTGGGGCAGCTGGGCATGCACGTCCACGCCTGCAACGGCCCACGCGGTCAGCCGATGCACCGCGAAGGCGTGCCGGAATTCGTAGGGCCTGGCGCCGCACCGGCCGCTCGCCGGCTTCAGCCCGAGATCGCGAAGCAGGCGGCGCAATACGTCCGATGCGGCATGCAAGGTGAGCACCGACCCGTCCCGACGGACGAACAGGGCCGGCGAGGTGCCGACGCCGGTGCTGGCCAGCACCTTCTCGCGATGTCGCAGGTAGTGCCTCAGCTCGGCAACGAGATCGTCTCGGATCGGCAGAATGCGCGAACGCCCCTTGCTTCGCTGCACGGTCAGGATGCCCCGGCGAAGATCGATGTCTTCCATGCGCAGCCGCGTGGCCTCACCCAGTCGCATGCCGGTGCAGTACAGCACCAAGGTGAACGTGCGCAACATCGCGCCGCATAGGTTGCGGCCCTCGTGCCGTGAGGCCGCTTCGATCATGGCGAGCACCTCTTCCTGACTGAAGATGTAGGGCACGAACACCGACTCCCGCACCGGTGCCACCGCATGCTCGGGCACGAAGGCGCGCGGGTCACGGCGGCGCCGGAACAGGCAAAGCTGGCGCACGACACCGAACTCGTTGCCCACGGTGATGGCCTTGCGCACGCCGTCGCGCGTCGCCCACAGCGTCACAGCCTCTTCCAGCGACGCCAAGCGTTCGCCGTATCGGTCACGAACGAAGCGTACGAAGCTGTTGAGATCGAACTCCGCGCGTCGGTAGCCCATGCCCATGGCGCGCTTGAACGCTAGGAACTCGGCGGCGTCTTGCGCCAAGCCCGCGGCGGTGACCTTCGTGTTCATCGCGGCACCGGAAGCGAGACATCGCGCAGCGTCTGCGTGGCGATGCGAACATAGGCCGACAGCGACTGGGAGTCGCGGTGCCCCAACAGTTCCGACAGCGTCCTGGCTTGCGTGCCGACGTCGAGTTGCCTGGCAGCGTTCGAGTGCCGCAGGACGTGGCTGCCCAGGTAGGTGGCCTGGATGCCGGCGGCCTTGGCATGCTTGATGAGAACGTGCCGGACCGCAGATGAAGCCGTCAGGGCGCCGAACGGAACCTTCGCCTGGACGAACACGTGACGCGTGGGCGTGTGAGGTGGTCGGCCGTGGCGAAGGTAGCTTGCCAGCACCTTGCCCACCGCCGGCAGCAAAGGCAGCACGAAGTTGACGCCCGTCTTCGGACGCACCACTTGGATCGTGCCGGCGTTCCAGTCGACATCCTGCAGCTGCAGACGGATCACCTCGCCGGCGCCAAGGCCGTAGGTGCTCATCATCAGCAGCAAGGCATGGTCACGCAGCCCTGCGGCCGTGCTCGTATCCACGGCACGCAGCAGTCGCTGAACGTCCTCCCAGGGCCAGGCGCGCCGCGGCCGTTCGAACTGGGGCTGCACGGGCGATATCACGGCGACGGCCAGATCGAAGCGCAGCCGTCCGCTGGCCAGCAAGAACCTGCAGAAGGATCTGACCGTGCTGGCGACGTCCGCCGTGGTGGCCCGCGAGTAGCCATACGCGCACTGGATAAGGAATTCGTCGATGTCGGGCAAGCGCATCTGACGCCACGACTTGCCCGAGGCCGCAAGGTGCTCGAGCAACTTGCCGACATGGTCCAGCTTCTTGTGGACCGTGACGTCCGGATTGCCTCGATGCCGAGTCAGGTGCACGGCGTAGTCGCGCAGGACGGCCGAGGACGGAGACTGAGGGCTTGCCGGTGTTCTCCACGCTGGCATCTGGGTACCCATCACCTCGTGGACGCGGCGCAAAGCGTGCATCGACGAGTTCGCGAGCCCAATGGGGACGGTGCAGGCCTTGTGCGAAGCCACGTACCAAGCCTGGAAGCGCTTGGTCCCTTCGTGCGTCAGTTCGTTCGCTTCAACGAGACCCAACTCCCCACAGTAGCGGCGGAAGCGCGCGATCCATTGCAGATAGAGCTGCGCGACGGTGTCGCTGATGCTGCGATCGGCGTGCCACACCCGCAGGATGTCCCGATCCGTCGGCGGACGTTCGATGTGCTGTGAGTTGCCGGAGCGAGTGACCATGCGGCCGATATACGACGACCACGTGCGCCCGGATGCAGCGGTGCGTCGCTCGCGTCGGATTTATGCGGAGTGCCACACCGGTGTCGTGCGACCCGTGGGCTGCGACCGCAGGTCTCGTACTCAAGATAAAACATCGCTCGGGATAATGCGCC
>JALHMT010000089.1 GCA_022843905.1 Rubrivivax sp. | reverse complement strand
CGGTGCCGCCGGGGCGGGCGCAGGTGCAGGCGAGGGCGCCACGGTGGCTGCAGGCGGCGGTGCAGGCGGGGGCTCGGGTGCGGGCGCTGGCCCGGGTGCGGGTGCCGCAGAGGAAGCCGCCGTTTCAGTGGGCGGTGTCGCCAAGGGGGCCGGCGACGGCGCTGGTGACGGCGGCGGTGACGGTGCCGGTGCCGGCGCCGGAGAAGGCGCGGCAGGACCTGCCGCGGCCGGCGCTTGCGCCTCCACGGCGCTGCCGGTGCGGCGCGAGGCGCTCAGCCACCAGCCGCCCAGCAAGGCGGCGCCGACCAGGCCGCCGGCCAGCAGCAGCCGGCGGGAGCCGACCCTGGGCGACCCGGGGGCTGGCCCGGCGTCGCCGATCGGCACGTCGATGTCGGCCACCGTCAGGGGCCGCGTGGCCGGTCGCGACGCCGAGGACGCAGCAGGCGACTCCCCCTGGGCGGGGGCCCCGCCCCGACCGCGCCCGCCGCCCTTGGCCAGCGCGCTGCGCAGGGCCTCGGCGAAGGCGCCGGCGCTTTCGTAGCGGTCGCCCGGGTTCTTGGCCAGCGCACGCTTGATCACGGCGTCGAAGGCGGAAGGGATCTCCGGATTGGCCACCGACGGCTTGACCGGCTCGTCCTGCAGGATCTTGCGCTGCACCTCGATGGCGCCACCGCCGCTGAAGGGCCGCTTGCCGGTGAGGAACTGGTAGAGCACGACGCCGGCGGCGAAGAGGTCGGTGCGCGAGCCCACCGCCTCGCCGCGGATCTGTTCCGGCGACATGTAGCTGGGCGTGCCGACCATGGTGCCGGGCAAGGTGCGGTCGATGTTGGCATCGGCCACGCGTGCGACGCCGAAGTCGGTGAGCTTGACGTTGCCGTGTTCGTCGAGCATCACGTTGGCCGGCTTCACGTCGCGGTGCACCACGCCTTGGGCATGGGCGTAGGCCAGTGCATCGAGCAGCTGGCCCATGATGCGAACGATCTCCGTCGCCTCGAAGCGTTCGCCTGCGGTGAAGGCCTGCGCCAGTTCGCGGCCGCGCACGAACTCCATCACGATGTAGCTGACGTCGGTCTCGTCACCGAAGTCGAACACGGTGACGATGTGCGGGTGCTGCAGCCGCCCGGCAGCGCGTGCCTCGCGCTGGAAGCGTGCGATGTACTCGCCCGAGGTCTCGTCGTCGAGCAGGTGCGCACGCAGCACGGTCTTGATGGCCACCGTGCGGCCCAGCTGCGGATCCAGCGCCTCGTGCACGACGCCCATCGAGCCCTGGCCGAGCACGCGCACCAGCTGGTAGCGGCCGAGTGTGGCCCGGGTCGGCGAGCTCATGTCGGGAGGGGCAGGGCGACGGACATCACCGAAGATGATGCCCTATCGCTGGCCGTGCACTGGCCTTCGGTCGGCTGCTAGGCGCCGGTCTTGAGGAACAGGTCGCGATCCGGCGTGAACTGCGCCTGCAGCGGCGTCAAGGCCACGTCCAGAGCGCTGTGGTGGCCTCCTGGCAATCCCCAGGGCCGCGGCGGTGGCACATGGCTTGCAATCGACAGGCGATGACCACTCACTACCGCCCCGGAGAACCCGTCGACTGGCCCGCCTTCCGCGCCGATCTGGCGGGCCTGCAGATCGACGACCGCCCCGGCGCCTGCGAACGCGCCGCGGCCGACTACCACTGGTACAGCCCGCTGCTGGCCGAGCGCCTGCGCGGCCGTCGCGCCGACCTCGTCGTGCGGCCGCGCAGCCTCTACGACGTCTTGCGCCTGGCAGGGGCCTGCGCGCGCCACCGCGTCCCCCTCACGGTGCGCGGCGGCGGCACCGGCAACTACGGCCAGTGCGTGCCGCTGCACGGCGGCGTGACGATGGACGCCACGGCGCTCGACCAGGTGCTGGGCATCGAGCCGGGCCTCGCTTCGGTGCAGGCCGGCGTGATGATGCATGCCCTCAACGAGGCGGCGCGCGCCGGCGGTCAGCAGCTGCGCATGTGGCCGTCCACCGAGCGCATCGCCACGCTGGGCGGCTTCATCGCCGGGGGACACTCGGGCATCGGCTCCATCCGCCACGGCATCCTGGCAGACCCCGGCAACGTGACGCGCCTGCGCGTGGTGACCCTGGAAGACCCGCCGCGCGTGATCGACCTGCTGGGCGCCGACATCCAGAAGGCCCACCACGCCTACGGCACCAACGGCATCCTGGTCGAGGTCGACGTGGCGCTCACCGGCGCCGTCGAATGGCAGCACACCATCACGCTGTTCGAGCGCTACGACGACGTGCTGCGCTTCGGCCTGGCCGCCGGGCAGGCCACCATCGACGGCAGCATCGATGTCTTCCAGCTCAGCGCCGTCGAACGCCGCATCACGCCCTACTACGCCGGACTTCGCACGCGGCTGGAAGACGCCGATGCGATGTTCGCCCAGGTCTCGCCCGACACGCTGCCGGCCTACGAGGCGCTGGCTGCGCAGTGGGGCGGGCGGCTGGTGGTGCGCGGCACCGAAGCCGAGCTGCTGGCGCAGGGCCTGCCGTCGGCCACCGAGTGCGCCTACAACCACACCACGCTGGAAGCGCTGAAGACCGACGGCGGCGTCACCTACCTGCAGGTGGCCTATCCCGGCCCGCTGGACGCCGACCTGGTGGCGCGCCAGATGCAGCGCTTCGGCGACGAGGTGCTGATGCACCACGAGTTCAGCCGCGCCGGTGGCGCCCTGGTGGCCTTCGCGCTGCCGCTGGTGCAGTACTTCGACGAACCGCAGTTGCGTGCGCTGATGCAGAGCTTCGAGGACG
Organism: Rubrivivax sp.; assembly: GCA_022843905.1. GTDB lineage: Bacteria > Pseudomonadota > Gammaproteobacteria > Burkholderiales > Burkholderiaceae_C > Rubrivivax. Next base: position 17,133 of record JALHMT010000089.1, on the reverse strand, counting down.
ACGGCTGCACGATCTTCGACCCGCACACCTGGGTGCTGGAGGACGGCGGCATGAAGCAGGTCGACCCGCTTCAGCTCGACTTCAAGCGCGAGGCCGACCCGATGGGCCTGATGAACCCGGGCAAGGTGCGCGCCTGGGACGAGATCGTGCTCGGCAGACCCGGGGGCTTGCTGTGAGCCGGGGCCACCCATGAAGCTGCTCCTGGTCTTCTGCCACCCCGACCCCGACAGCTATGGCGCTGCCCTGCGCGACACCGCGGTGCAGACCCTGCAGGCGGCGGGCCACGACCTGCGCCAGATCGACCTCTACGCCGAAGGCTTCGACCCTGTGTTCACGCGCGCCGAGAAGCAGACCTACCTGACCGACACCGCGCGCAACATCGAAGGCGTGGCCGCGCATGTCGAGGCGCTGCGCTGGGCCGAGGGCTGGGTGGTGATCTATCCGACCTGGTTCTACGGCGCGCCGGCCATGCTCAAGGGCTGGCTCGAACGCGTCTGGCTGCCCGGCGTGAGCTTCCGCATCGCCACCGCCAAGCAGCGCACCATCGGCGGCGAACTGGGCAACATCCGCCTCTTCGTGGGCATCACCACCTCGGGCTCGCCCTGGTGGTGGTTGAAGGTCATCGGCGACCCCGGCCGCAGCCTGTTCATGAAGGGTCTGCGCCCGCTGTACGCCAAGGGCTGCCGCATGAAGTGGCTGCAGCTCTTCAACATGAACCACGTCACCGCGCAGGACCGCGATCGATTCCTGGCCCGGCTGCGGCAGACTCTGGGCTCCCTACCCAAGTAGGACTCTCCATGACCATTGCACAACCCCTGGCCAAGTACGCTGCCTGGCGTCGCGCGGGCGACTTCGTCTTCCTGTCAGGCGTGATCGCCGTGGACCCCGCCGCATCCACCATCGTCAAGGGCTACGCCGACATCCCCGCGGAAGCGGCCACGCTGCTGGGCCGCACCGGCGAGTTCTCCACCGACGTCAAGGAAGGCCCGATCCTGGCGCAAAGCTGGTTCGTGCTCGACCGCATCCGCGCCACGATCGAGGACGCCGGCGGGCAGATGAGCGACGTCTTCAAGCTCGTGCAGTACTTCAGGAACCTGGACCACTTTCCGCACTACAGCCGCGTGCGCAAGCTGTTCTTCGCCGAGCCGCCGGTGTCCACCGTGGTGGAGGTCAGCGCCATGCTGCCCACCGAGGACATCCTGATCGAGGTCGAGGCGACCGCCTACCTGCCGCTCAAACGCTGAGCAAACCCGCGGATTGCATGCAATCCGGTGGAGCGCGACACAGCGCTGCATTGGGGCGCGACGCACCGCATTGGTGAATCGGCGCGGAGGTCGCGCGTGCCGTCCGGGTCGGCTGCTCTGGCACAGGCCTTGCTGCCTGTGGCGAGGTTGCGCGGCGGCAGCCATTCGGGCGGCCGGGCCGGCGTCGGCACAATGAGGTGCGCCGGCATCGGCTGCCGAGCCGGTTGCCGCCCGCACGAGCATCCCGATCCACCCCGTTACGTATCAACCGAGGAGCCTCGATGCGATTCCACCTTTCACGTTCCGTCCTGCTCGCGGCAGCGCTGGTCGGCGCCAGCGGCTCCGCCATGGCGCAGGAGAAGTTCACCTACCTGACCAACTGGTACGCGCAGGCCGAGCACGGCGGCTTCTACCAGGCCCTGGCCACGGGGCTGTACAAGAAGGAAGGCCTGGACGTCACCATCAGGATGGGCGGGCCCCAGGTCAACGGCATGCAGCTGCTGGCCGCCGGCCAGACCGACTGCTTCATGGGCTACGACAGCCAGACCATCAAGGCCTGGGAGAACGGCATCAGCGCCGTCACCGTGGCCGCGGCCTTCCAGAAGGACCCGCAGGTGCTGATCGGCCACCCCGGCGTGGTCAACAAGATGGAAGACCTCAAGGGCAAGACCATCCTCATCAGCAGCGCGGCCAACACCACCTACTGGCCCTGGCTGATGGCCACCTACAAGCTCGAGCCCTCGCAGGCGCGGCCCTACACCTTCAACATCCAGCCCTTCATCGCCGACAAGAACGTCGTGCAGCAGGGTTACCTGTCGAGCGAGCCCTACGCCATCGAGAAGGAAGCCAAGTTCAAGCCCAACGTCTTCCTGCTCAGCGACTACGGCTGGCCTCCCTACTCCACCACCATCGTCTGCATGGAAAAGACGGTCAGGGAGCGCCCCAAGGCCGTGGCCGCGTTCGTGAAGGCCAGCATGCAGGGCTGGCGGGACTACCTGAAGGGTGATCCGTCGGCGGCCAACGCCATGATCAAGAAGGACAACCCGAACATGACCGACGACAAGATCGCGGTGGGCATCAAGCTGCTCAACGAGACCGGCATGGTCATGGGCGGCGACGCCGCCAAGATGGGCATCGGCATCGTGACCGACGCACGCATGAAGGCCACCTACGACATGATGGTGGCGATGAAGCTGCTCGACCCTTCCAAGGTCGACCTGAAGAAGACCTACACGACGCAGTTCGTGAAGGATCTGAAGATCATGCCTTGACGGCGGCTTGAATCGGGCGCCGACATGAGCATCCCCGTGATCGACCTGGCCGGCGCCGTGCCGGCCGTGTTGTCGCGCCGCATCGACAAGGCGCTGCGCGACGACGGCTTCTTCGCCATCACCGGCCACGGCGTGCCGCCCGAGACGGTTGCCGCGGCCTTCCAGGTCTCGCACCGCTTCTTCGCGCTGCCGCAGTCGACCAAGGAACGCTGGCACGTCGACCGCTGGCCGCTCAAGCGCGGTTTCGACCCCATCGGCTGGCAGTCGCTGGACCTCGGCGCGCCGCCCGACGTGAAGGAGAGCTTCTACACGGGTGTCGAGGCCATCGGCCCGAACCAGTGGCCCGACGAGGCGCTGGTGCCCGGCTTTCGCGCCACGATGGAAGCCTACTCGGCGGCCATGCAGACCCTGGCCCTGCGCCTGATGCACCTGTACGAGCCGGCGCTGGGCCTGCCGCAAGGCCACTTCGACGCCTTCATGCGCCATCCCACCTGCACCACGCGGCTGCTGCACTACCCGCCGCAGCCGGTGTCGGCAGCCCCCGGGCAGATCGGCTGCGGGGCGCACACCGACTGGGGTGCGGTCACCCTGCTGGCCCAGGACGACGCCGGCGGGCTGCAGGTGCAGCGAACCCATGGCGAAGGTGCCGGCGAATGGATCGACGTCGACCCCATTCCAGGGGCCTTCGTGGTGAATGCCGGCGACATGATGCAGCGCTGGACCAACGACCGCTGGCGCTCCACCATGCACCGTGTCATCAACCGCCGCTCGGGGCGCGATCGCTGGTCCATCGCCTACTTCTTCGATCTGGACGCCGAGGCGAGCGTCGAGCCGCTGGCCGTCTGCACCAGCGCCGACAACCCTCCCCGTTATGCTCCGCTCACGGCCGGCGAGCACCTGGTCGAGATGTACCGCCGCACCACCGTGTCTCCAGGAACCCCATGACGCCGACATCCCCCGCCGCCGACCCGACAGCGCCTGCCGTCGAGGTGCTGTCGGTCGAGAAGACCTACCCCAACGGCACGCACGCGCTGCAGCCCGTGAACCTCACGGCGGCCGAAGGCGAGTTCATCACGCTGCTGGGGCCCTCGGGCTGCGGCAAGAGCACGCTGCTGAAGATGGTGGCCGGCCTGCTGGAGCCCAGCGACGGGCGCATCCTGCTGTGGCGCAAGCCCATCGAGCAGGTCGAGAGTTCGGGCCACCGCCTGAGCTTCGTGTTCCAGGAAGCCACGCTGATGCCCTGGGCGCGCGTGCAGGCCAACGTGCGCCTGCCGCTGGACCTGGCCGGCGTGCCGCGCGACGAGGCCGACGCCCGCGTGAAGGAAGCCCTGACCCTGGTGGGCCTGGACAAGTTCGCCGACAACCTGCCGCGCGAGCTGTCCGGCGGCATGCAGATGCGCGTGTCCATCGCCCGCGGCCTGGTCACGCGGCCCACGCTGCTGCTGATGGACGAGCCCTTCGGCGCGCTCGACGAGATCACGCGCAACCGGCTCGACAGCGACCTGCTCGACCTGTGGCAGGAGAAGAAGCTCACCGTCATCTTCGTCACCCACTCCATCTACGAAGCGGTGTACCTGTCGACCCGCGTGGTGGTGATGGCGGCCAGGCCGGGGCGCGTGGTCGACGAGGTGCGCATCGACGAGCCTTATCCACGCGATGCCTCGTTCCGTGTTTCCACCGCCTTCAGCGGCTATGCCAAGCGTCTGCAGGACAGCCTGCTGCGCGCCAGCGCGGCCCATGACGTGACCCATTGAGGCCCGCCCCCCACATGAGCGCCGTGATCCCGACCTCTTCCCCGCCAGCCGCCGCCCCGCGCCGCGACACCCCGCTGCCCTGGCTGCAGCGCCCCGACGTGCAACGCGTGTTCTACCCGGCCATGGTGGCGGTGGTGCTCATCGCGCTGTGGCAGGGGCTGGTGACGGCCTTCGAGATCCCCGTCTTCCTGGTGCCCTCGCCAGGCCGCGTGGCGCAGACCCTGTTCACCGACGCCGGGCTGCTCTTCGGCGCACTCTTCACCACGCTGAAGATCACGCTGCTGGCCTTCCTGAGCGCCACGGTGCTGGGCGTGGTGATCGCCTTCGCCTTCGTGCAGAGCCGCGTCATCGAGACGGCGTTCTTCCCCTACGCCGTGCTGCTGCAGGTGACGCCCATCGTCGCCATCGCGCCGCTGATCATCATCTGGGTGAAGAACCCGACCGCCTCGCTGGTGATCTGCGCCACGCTGGTGGCGCTGTTCCCCATCATCGCCAACACCACGCTGGGCCTGCGCAGCGTGAACCCGGGGCTCATGAGCTACTTCAAGCTGAACCGGGCTTCGCGCATGCAGACCCTGATGCGGCTGCGCATCCCCTCGGCGCTGCCCTATTTCTTCGGCGGCCTTCGCATCAGTTCGGGCCTGGCGCTCATCGGCGCGGTGGTGGCCGAGTTCGTCGCCGGCACCGGCGGCACCGGCACCGGCCTGGCCTACCAGATCCTGCAGGCCGGCTACCAGCTCAACATCCCGCGCATGTTCGCCGCGCTGGTGCTCATCACGCTGACCGGCGTGTTCCTGTTCGCGGCAATGGCCGTGCTCTCGCGCTGGGCCCTGGGTGGCTGGCACGAGAGTGAAGTGAACCACGATTGATCCCATGATTTCCACGAAGAACGACGTCCTCATCCGCAACGCCGACGAGGTGCTCACCGGCCTGGCCGGCCCCGAGATGCGCCTGACCGGCGGCCGCGACATCCGCGTGCGCGGCGGCGTCATCAGTGCCATCGGCACGCTGTCGCCCGAGCCGGGCGAGAAGGTGATCGACGCCAGTGGCTGCGTCGTCTACCCCGGCTGGATCAACACCCACCACCACCTGTTCCAGAGCCTGCTAAAGGGCATCCCGTCGGGCATCAACCTGGCGCTGGTGCCCTGGCTGGCCGCCGTGCCCGTGGCCTACCGCAAGCACTTCGACCGCGAGGAGATGCTGCGCGTGGCCGCGCGCGTGGGCCTGGTCGAGCTGATGCTGTCGGGCTGCACGACGGTGGCCGATCACCAGTACCACTACTACCCGGGCATGCCCTTCGACGCCACGGCCGCGGTGTTCGATGAAGCCGAACGGCTCGGCGTGCGCATGGTGCTGTGCCGCGGCGGGCAGACCCAGGCGCGCGCGATGACCGACGGCAGCGCACCGCCGCAGGTGGCCCCCGAGACGCTGGACGCCTTCCTGGCTTCGATCGAAGCCGACGTGCAGCGCTGGCACGACCCCTCGCCGATGTCCATGCGCCGCATGGCCAGCGCCATCACCACGCCCAACTGGAGCTGCAGGGTCGACGAGCTGAAGCCCATGGCGCGCGAGGCCCGCCGCCTGGGCATCCGGCTGCACAGCCATCTGTCCGAGACCTACGACTACGTGCGCTGGGCGCGCGAGGTGCACGGCTGCACGCCGATGCAGTTCGTCGAGAAGCACGAGTGGGTGGGCGAGGACGTCTGGTACGCGCACATGGTGCACATGGACGACAGCGAGCTGAAGATGTGCGCCGAGACCGGCACCGGCATCGCGCACTGCCCGCAGAGCAACGGCCGGCTGGGCTCGGGCATCGCGCGCATCCCCGAGGCCATGGCGCTGGGCGTGCCGGTGGGGCTGGCAGTGGACGGCGCGGCCTCGAACGAAGCCGCCGACATGCTCAGCGAAGCCCACATGTGCTGGCTGGCGCACCGCGCCGACACGCGGGCCGGCGAGCGCGTCGACCCGCCCGGGCGCGCACCGCGCAGTGCGCAGCCCGGCGGCAACGCCGGGGCGATGACGGTCGAGGACGTGGTGCACATCGGCACCGCCGGCGGCGCGCGCGTGCTGGGCCTGTCGGGCGTGGGCACGCTGGCCGTGGGCCAGGCCGCCGACCTGGCGGTGTACGACCTCGACCACCCGCGCTTCTTCGGTCTGCACGACGCCGCCGTCGGCCCCGTGGCCAGCGGCGGCCGCGCCACGCTGCGGGCGCTGCTGGTGCAGGGCCGCACGGTGGTCGAGAACGACGCCATTCCCGGCCTGGACATCGCCCAGCTGCGTCGCGACGCGCAGGCCCTGGTCGACCTGATGAAACATTGATCCTGCGCCCCGCGCGCCGTCTCTCCCTTTCGCCTCCCCCATGTTCGACAAGACCCTCACTGCCTCGCGCACCGGCGGGATCACCCAGGCGCTGCCCGCGCTGGAGTGGATCACCGACAGCCGCGTCGACCGCCTGAGCCAGGACTTCTACTGGTTCAGCCCCGTGCTCAAGCGCCAGCTCGACGGCCTGCGCGCCGACGCCGTCGTGCGGCCGAAGACCGAAGACGAGATCCGCGCCGTGGTCGCCGCTTGTGCTCAGGCCGGCGTGCCGATCACCGTGCGCGGCAGCGGCACCGGCAACTACGGCCAGTGCATGCCGCTGCACGGCGGCGTCATCCTCGACCTGTCGGCCTACAACAAGCTGCTGTGGTGCCGTGACGGCACGGCCCGCGCGCAGGCCGGCATCCGCATGATGGAGATGGACCGCCAGACGCAGGCCACATCGCCCGAGGGCGGTACCGGCTGGGAGTTGCGCTGCGTGCCCAGCACCTTCCGCAGCGCCACGCTGGGCGGGCTGTATGGTGGCGGCTTCGGCGGCGTCGGCAGCATCAACTACGGCCCGCTGGCCAGCAGCGGCAACGTGCTGGGCGTGCGCGCCATGAGCATCGAGCCCGAGCCCAAGGTGGTGGAACTGCGCGCGCCCGAGGCGCTGCTGCTGCACCACGTCTACGGCACCAACGGCCTGGTGCTCGAGCTGGAGGTGGCGCTGGCGCCGGCCTTCGCCTGGCTGGAGAGCATCGTCTGCTTCGACAGCTTCGACGCCGCGCTGGAGTTCGGTGATGCGCTGGCCAGCTCGGCGGGCATCGTGAAGAAGAGCGTCACGCTGCTGGCCGCACCCATCCCCGACCTGCTGCTGGCCGCCACGCCGCTGCTGAAGGACACCATGCGCGCCGGCAGCCACGCCGTGTTCACGCTGGTGGCGGGCTTCGGTGAAGAGGCGCTGCTGCAGCTGGTGAAGGACTTCGGCGGCACGGTGACGCACCGCAAGACCGCGGCCGAGGTGAAGGCCAGCAACCGCACCATCGTCGAGTACACCTGGAACCACACCACGCTGCATGCGATGAAGGTCGACAAGGGCCTGACCTACATCCAGAGCGGCTTCCAGGCCGGCCGGCACGTCGAGCAGGCCAAGACCTTGCGCCAGCTGCTGGGCGACGAGGTGCTGGTGCACCTCGAATTCATCCGCACCAAGGAAGGTGCGATGAACTGCTCGGGCCTGCAGCTGGTGCGCTACAGCAGCGATGAACGGCTGGACCAGATCATGCAGATCCACCGCGACCACGGCGTGTACATCGCCAACCCGCACGTCTACGTCGTCGAAGACGGCAAGCAGGGCCAGATCAACCCCGACGTGGTGGCCACCAAGATGCGCTTCGACCCGATGGGTCTGCTCAACCCCGGCAAGCTGCGCGGCTGGGACGAGCGCGAACGCATCATGGCCGACGTCGCCGCGGGCAAGGTCTCCCTGGCCACCCTGCCCAAGTTCTGAGATTCGAGAGGACCACCATGATCCATGGCTACAACCCGCCCGAGCGTTTCCTGCCCTACCTGAGCTGGACCGAGGTCGCGGCGCTGCCCGACAAGGAGAACACCGTCATCGTGCTGCCCACCGGCAGCATCGAGCAGCACGGCCCGCACCTGCCCTGCGCGGTGGACACGGTGATCTGCGCCGGCGTGGTGGGCCATGCACTGGCCCGCCTGCCGAAGAGCGTGCCGGCCTACGCGATGGCGCCCATCACCTACGGCAAGAGCGAAGAGCACCTGCACTTCCCGGGCACCGTCACGCTCGACGGCGAGACGCTGCTGCTGACCATCGTGCAGATCGGCGAGTCGGTCTACCGCTCGGGCTTCCGCAAGCTGCTCATCGTCAACGGCCACGGCGGCCAGCCGCAGGTGATGGAGATGGCCGCGCGCGAACTGCGCCTGCGCCATGGCGACTTCATCGTCGTGCCGCAGCACACCTGGCGCGTGCCGCACGTGGCCGGCAAGTACATGAGCGACCGCGAGAAGAAGCTGGCCATGCACGCCGGCCATGCCGAGACGGCGATCATGATGGCGCTGGCCCCCGACACCGTGCACATGGAGCGCGCGGTGACCAACTACCCGCCGGAGTTCCCGAGCAAGCTGCTGTCGCCCGACGGCCGTCCGGCCTGCGCCTGGACGGCGCGCGACTTCGGCCCCAGCGGCATCATCGGCGACCCGCTGCCCGCCACGCGCGAGCAGGGCGACGCCATCCTCGACTCGCTGGCCGACAGCTGGGCCCAGGCCATCACCGAGCTGCACACGCTGAGGTGGGCGGCACGTGAGGAGGCCACCTGGGGCAAGCCTCAACACACCGGCTTCATCCAGCAATCACTGGGTTGATCTGCCCCTCTCTTTCCTCCCTGCACCTCCCACTTCACTCCGGAGCCTCCATGACCTTCCGTTTCCTGCCCACCCTTCGCGCCACCGGCGCTGCCGTGCTGGCCCTGTCCGCCGGCGCCGCTGCCCAGGCGCAGGAGGCCTTCACCTATGTCACCAACTGGTACGCCCAGGCCGAACACGGCGGCTACTACCAGGCCGTGGCCACGGGCCTGTACAAGAAGTACGGGCTGGACGTCACCATCCGCATGGGCGGGCCGCAGGTCAACACCTACCAGATCATGGCCGCCGGCCAGGCCGACTGCGTGATGGGTTCCAGCGACCTGCAGGCCATGCAGATGCGTGAAAGCGGCGTGCCGGTGGTGACGGTGGCGGCGCTGTTCCAGAAGGATCCGCAGGTGCTCATCGCCCACGATGACGTGAAGAGCTTCGAGGACATGAAGGGCAAGACCATCCTGATCGGTGCCCTGGCCAACCGCGGCTACTGGCCCTGGCTGAAGGCCAAGTACGGGTTCACCGACTCCCAGGTGCGGCCCTACACCTTCAACATCCAGCCCTTCATGGCCGACAAGAACATCGTGCAGCAGGGTTACCTGACCAGCGAGCCCTTCGCCATCCAGCGTGCTGGCGGCAAGGCCCGGGCCTTCATGTTCAGCGACTACGGCTACCCGGCCTACGCCAACACCGTGACCTGCATGGAAAAGACGGTGAAGGACCGCAACAAGGCGCTGGCCTCCTTCGTGCGCGCCTCGGCCGAAGGCTGGAAGAGCTACTTCGAGAACCCGGCCCCGGCCAACGCGCTGATCAAGAAGGACAACCCCAACATGAGCGACGAGCAGCTGGCCTACAGCCTGGCCAAGCTCAAGGAGATGGGCATCGTGGGCGGCGGCGACGCCGCCAGGCTGGGCATCGGCGTCATCACCGACGCGCGCAGCAAGGCCAGCTACGACTTCCTGGTGTCGGCCAAGCTGATCGACCCGGCCAAGGTCGACCTCTCCAAGACCTACACCACCGAGTTCGTGCGCGACCTGAAAGTCATCCCCTGATGACCTCTGCGGCCGATCTCGCCGCCCTGCAGGCGGCGCTGCCCGCGCTGGAGTGGATCACCGACGAGCCGCGGCTGATCCGTTTGTCCAGCGACTTCTCTTGGTTCAGCCCGGTGCTCAAGCGCGCGCTGGAAGGCAAGCGCGGCGACATCGCCGTGCGGCCGCGAACGGAAGACGAGATCCGCGCCGTGGTGGGCGAGTGCGCGCGCCGCCGTGTGCCCATCACCGTGCGCGGTTCGGGCACCGGCAACTACGGGCAGATCGTGCCGCTGGAAGGCGGCCTGATCCTGGACATGAGCGCCTACAACGCCTTCGGCTGGGCGCGCGGCGGCGTCGGGCGCGCACAGGCCGGCATCCGCCTGGGCGATTTCGACAAGGCCGCGCAGCCGCTGGGATGGGAGATGCGCTGGCAGCCGTCCACCTTCCGCGCCGCCTCGCTGGGCGGGCTCTTCGGCGGCGGCTTCGGCGGCGCCGGCTCCATCACCTACGGCCCCATCGCCGCGGCCGGCAACGTGCTGGGCGTGCGCGTGATGTCCGTGGAGCCCGAGCCGCAGGTGGTGGAACTGCGCGGCGCCGAGGCCATGCTGGTGCACCACCGCTGGGGCACCAACGGCATCGTGCTCGAACTCGAGATCGCGCTGGCGCCGGCGCTGCCCTGGGTGGAGATGATCGCGCCCTTCGACGACCTGCGCGCGGCGCTGTCGTTCTGCATGGCGCTCAACGGCGCTTCGCCCGGCATCGTGAAGAAGGAGCTGGCCTGCATGGCCGCGCCCATCCCCGAGTACTTCCCGGTGTTGAAGGACAGCCTGCCGGCCGGCTGCCACGCCGTGATGATGCTGGTGGCCGAGTCGTCGGAAGACGCCGTGCGCGACCTCGTGGCCGCACACGGTGGCCACATCAGCTACCGCAAGGACATGGCCGAGGTGAAGGCCAGCAACCGCACGCTGGTCGAATACTGCTGGAACCACACCACACTGCAGGCGCTGAAGGTCGACAAGAACCTCACCTACATCCAGAGCCGCTTCGACCCCGCGCGCCAGCAGGAACAGGTGCTGGCGCTGTACGAGGCGCTGAACCCCGAGGTGATGATGCACGTCGAGTTCATCCGCCTGACCAGCGGCGCGCACACCTGCAGCGGCCTGCAGATCGTGAAGTACACGACCGACGAGCGCCTGGAGCAGATCATGCAGATCTACCGCGACCACGGCGCCACCATCAACAACCCGCACGTCTACACGCTGGAAGACGGCGGCAAGCTGCGCGACCAGGACCGCGCCGCGCTGTCGGCCGCGCAACGCCTGGCCATCGAACCGGCCGTGGCGATGAAGCAGCGCTTCGATCCGCAGGGGCTGCTCAACCCGGGCAAGTTGCGCAGCTGGGCGGGGCGGTAGGGCGCGACCCGGTCGACGGACCGGGTGTGGCGCGTGGTGCCAGCGCCCGGTGCGGGTGAGCCGGGCCATGCTGCTCGATCGTGTGAACGAGACAGCCTGCCGCCAGGCGGCCACGCCGTAATGACGCGGGTGGCCCGTCTTGCTGGGCGGCCCTATGGGTGCGCATTCCGGGGACCTGCCGATACCCGCCGCTTCCACCATTCGGGCCGCTCGGAAGGCCGGACGGCCTGCAGACCTCCGGGAAGCCGCGCCCGGGCCAGTTCCGCGGTGTATCCCGCGGCGAAGTCGATCCAGGCGCGGACGCGTGGCTGGCGCGTCAGCGAACGCTTTGCGACGAGGCTGATGGGTGGGGCATGCAGGCCGGTCCAATCCAGCAGCACCGGATGAAGGCTGCCGTCGGCGAGTTGGCGACGAACCGAGAGATCGTTGACCCGTGCAACCACCTGACCAGCCAGGAGCGGCCCGTCCAGCACACTGCGACTGTCGCTGACGAGCCAGCCCTCCACGTCAACCGCCTGCTTCTGGTCATCTCGCTCGAACACCCAGCGCTTGAGCACTTCGCCGAAGGGGGTGCGGTACAGCGCGCAGCCATGGCGGGCAAGATCCTCGGGCAGCTTCGGCTGACCATGGCGAGCCCAGTACGCCGGCGCGGCGACGATCAGCCAGCGGGTCTCTGCCAATGTTCGCAGCACCGCATCCTGCGGCGGCGGCCAACCCGACTGCATCAGCAGGTCCGTGCCGAGCCGGGCCAGGTCTCGAACCGACCCGGCCTCCAGGACCTGCACCTCGATGTCGGGAAATCGAGTGTGGAACGCCGCCAGCATGTCCGGCAGCAGGTACTCACGCACCACGCTGTCCGCAGCCACCGAGATGATTCCTCTGGGCGCGCTGCTCTGGTCGTGCAGGCTGGCGTCGAGTTCGCGCAGGTCGGTCAGCAGTGTGCGCGCCCGCTCGACGTAGGCCGTGGCGTACGGGGTCGGTCGCAGGGGTTGCACGGAGCGATCGATAAGTGAAACGCCCAGCTCTGCCTCCAGCGCCTGCACCAGGCGGTGGACCGATGGCGTTGCCACCCCGAGGCGCCGAGCAGCGGCGCTGAAGCTGCCGTTGTCGACCGCCGCCACCAAGTACTCCAGACCGCGAAGTTTGTGAATACCCACCGTGCGCGCTCGTTGCTTCAGCAAATTGCTGAAGGGAGATTAGCAGACGTGAGCATTGCCGTTCAATGGGCCCGACCCCAGCATTGGTCCTCCGAACTTCAGGAGTCATGCCATGCCATCCGTTCCCCGTGCCCGACCTTGCCTTGCCTTGGCTCCTCGCCGGGGTCTTGTCGCTGTTCTGCTGGCGGCTTCGACCGCGGCGACCGCGTTCCCGACACAGCCGGTTCGTGTGCTCATCGGTTCGCCACCGGGCTCGTCTCCCGACGTCGTCACGCGGTTGCTGGGGGAGGCCATGGCCTCTTCGTTGGCGCAGCCGGTCATGGTCGAGAACCGCCCGGGCGCGGGAGGCACGATCGCAACTGCAGCCGTGGCCGCCGCAGTCGCCGATGGACACACGCTCAACGTGAGCGGCTGCTCGGGGGATGCCATCACCCATGCCTTCGTCAGCCAGGGCCGAGCACCATTGACGCTTTTCAAGGACCTCACGCCGGTGGGGCGTCTGCTGCTGGACCACTGGCTGGTGCTGGTGCCGGCCAGCAGCGATGTGGCTTCGCTTTCGGAACTCGCCCGCAGGGCGCAGGCCGCCGCAGAGCCCATGGCCTACCCCTCGCAAGGCGAGGGCAGCACGCCACATCTGCAAGGCGAGCGGCTGGCCCGCACGCTGGGCTTCAAGGCCTTGCACGTGCCCTACAAGGAGAACCCGGTCAACGACCTGGTCGGCGGTAGGCTGGGGTACGCGGTCCTGCCATCGGCTGCGGCCGTCCCCCTGGTCAAGGGTGGACGCCTGAAGGCGCTCGCGGTGTTGTCGGCCGAACGCCTGACTGCGCTGCCAGAGGTGCCCACGGCCGAGCAGGCCGGTCTGGCAGGATACCGCTTCAACGGGGGCTTGTGCCTCTGGGCGCCGGGCGAGACGCCGGCCGCGGCCATCCAGCGACTGAACGCCGCATTGGCGACCGCGGCGCGACAACCCGCTGTGCGCGAGAAGATGCAGGCGCTGGGCGCTGATCCGACGCCGTTCGATGTCGAGACCACCGCGAAGTACGTGCGCGATTTCGCGGCCGAGAGTGACCGCCTGCGTGCTGCCGTCTTCGGCAGCGCACGCTGAGCCCGCAGGCGTTGGCCGTGTTGATCGACCATCACGCGCACTGGCTGCCGGAAGCCGTGCTCGAGCAACTCAGCCGCCGCAAAGAAGCGCCGCGGGCCTGGCGCGACGAGGGGCGGTGGGTCTTTCAGGCAGCGATCAATCCGCGACCCCTCGACCGCGCAGCCCATGACCTCGATCACCGCGCAGGGCAGCTGGCTGCTCTCGGCATCGACAAGCAGGTGCTGTCGTGGTCGCCGCTGTGGAACCTCGATGCCCTGTCCACCGACGAAGCTCTGGCCCTGTCGCGCGCGTTCAACGATGCCACGGCGGCGCAGGCCCAGGGCGGCAGGTTCCGCGGCATGGCGGTGGCGCCACTCGACGATGTCGATACGGCGCTCTCGGAGTTGCGCCGCGCCGCGGCGCTGGGCCTCGAAGGCTTCGTGTTGCCTGCCTGGAGCTTGTGCGACACCGTGAAGGCAGACTCGATGGCGCCGTGGTTTGACGCCGCGCAGGAGCTCCAACTGCGCGTATTCGTCCACCCAGGTCGGTTGCCAGACACGCGAGCGGGCGACGGGGGGCTCGCACGACGTCGCATGCATCGCCATTTGGGGTTGGAACCCCAGCACGAGATCGGGCTTGCGATGCTCACCTTGTGCCAGGAGGGCTGGCTGGCGAGATTCCCCGGGGTCACGGTTCAGTTTGCCAACGCAGGCGGCAGTTTCCTGGCTGCCATCGAGCGGTTTCAACGAATGGCGGAAGACGACGTGCAGTCGTCCTCGCGGCGCTCCGGCCTGCTGGCGCAGGTCATCGTCGACACCGCTTCGCTCGGCCCCGTAGGCATCCGCGCTTCGCAAGCGCTTCTCGGTACGGACCGTGTGGTGCTCGGCACCGATGCACCCATCTTCGACCCTGCCCGCGCCACCGACGATTGGCGCCTGGCCCACCTCTGAGGAAGCGTCCATGGACATCTCTAACGCCGCAACCGCATTTGGCCGCCCTGGACCCGTCACCGGGCGCGTCATCTACTTGCGGGTGCTGACCTGGGCCTTCACCCTGTTCAACTCGGTGCGCATGCTGGCCTATCTGCCGACGATCTGGGCCATCGTTCAGAGCGGTGATTCGAGTCAGCACTCGCTTTTGACCTGGTGTACCTGGTTCGGTGCGAATGCGACCATGGCAGCGTGGCTGTACGAGTCGAACGGCCAGCGCTTCAGCCGCGCGGTGGTGGTCAACGTCGGGAACTCGGTGATGTGCGCCGGCACCGTGCTGGTGATCGCGGTCCACCGTGGGCTGCCTCTCTAAGCTGCCGGAGAAATCGGCGTCGAGCTTGTCCAGCGTTCGACCGATCCGGTGCGCCACCACCGCCGCGAGCAGGGACCGGAACTCTTCGGCAAGGACTGGGAGCGTGGGGCCTCAACCTGCCGTCCGAGCAGACTGCGGCAGGCCGAAGACCTTGTCGAAGGCCCACGTGTAGCCGATGGCGTAGAGAAAGAAGAAGGCCAGCAGACCGAGGTTGGCCAGGAAGGCCACGAGGAAAGTGGTGTCCAGCCAGACGGCCATGACCGGCACCAGGAGGATCGTCAGACCTCCTTCAAAGCCAGTGCCGTGCGCCAGGCGGCGAGCAAGGCTCCTTCCTTTGACCACTTGCCTGGACTCCCAGCGCTCGAACAACGCGTTGAAGATGTAGTTCCAGCACAGGGCGATCGTCGACAGCACGACGGCCAGGAGGAAGGTGGAAGTGGCGGGCTTCTCGAAGGCCAGGCCCAGGACGGGACCGACGAACGCGATGGCACCGACTTCATACAGCACGGCCTGGAGTACGCGTCGGGTGGTGGGTTTCATGCGGAGGTGAACGAAAGGGGGCGCGGTGCGGGTGGCGTGAATCGTGAGGTTGTGTCGTGGTGCGGCCTGTCGTGCGCGGTCACCCGACGAGCTTGAGTTCGAGAGCCGGATGAGCGCCCGGCAGGACCCTGCGGACGATCGCCTTGGCCTGAGGCATGCCGTTCTCACGGGCTGCAAGCACGACCACCGCGTCCTTCGAGTTCAGGTCCGCCATGGCCAGCGAGCGAAAGCCGGGATTGTTGCCCCAATGCCAGATCGCGTGCTTGCCGTTCGACTGCTCCAGGCCCCAGCCCAACCCCCAGAAGACCCCGGCCGCGTTCGGGACCGGCACCGGGGCGTGCGTGACGAGGCGAAGCAAGGCTTGGTCGGCGAGCGTCGCGGCCATGAAGCGGGCGTAGTCCGGGGCGGACGTATAGAGCGAGCTCGCCGCGATCTCGTAGGGGAAACGCAGCTGGCGAATCTCGCCTGAGGACGAGCGTCCAGGAACGAGCGAAGCCGCAATGCGCTCCGTGAGCTTGAAGGCCGTGTCACGGAGACCCTGCGGTTCAAAGATCTCCGCGCTCGCCAGATCGTTCAGTCGCTTTCCGGTCTGCGCGCTGAGGATGTGCTGCAGAAGGACATAGCCTTCCCCGGAGTAGAGCCAACCGGTGCCGGGCGACACGGCCGGCCGAAGGGGAGCGCGATCGGACCAGTTCGGAAGCCCCGATGTGTGGGACAGCAGGTGGCGGACAGTCAGCTTGCGAAGTATCTCGGTGGGAACGACGTCGACCTTGGGCGATTCGCGCAGCGCGAACAGGTTCTGGCGATGCGGGTATCCGTCTGGAAGAAGCTCACTCACGGGTTGATCGAGACCGAGCTTCCCGAGCAGCACCTGCTTCAGAACCAGCGTGGCCACCACGGGTTTCGAGAGTGATGCGGCTTGGAAGACACGCGTCGAACCTGGAACAGCGGCGCAGTCGCCTTCCTCGCCCCGTTCGATCAATTCGCCTCGCAGCAGTCTGGCGACAGACAGTGCGCAACCGGCCTCTTGCGCAAGTGCCGCCGTGGCATCTGCTTCCGCGATCGAACGACGCGGTGACGTCGCCAGCGCACCGACGGCAGACAGCAGGAGCTTTCGACGTGCGAGCATGCGTGAAGAGGATGCTTGTTCGAACCGATGTGGCGCTGACCGGCACGTGCAGACGCCGCGCCCTGACCGTGCGGCGCAAGATGATTGGCAGCGGGTTCCTTTGATGACCACAGGGTCTACGCGCCGATCGGGCTCAGCCTGCGAACCGGCGCCATGGCTGATCAGGCCGCCGACACTTCCACCGCCGTGTCGTTGAAGCAGGCGCCTTGCGCCAGGTCGGCGCGGTCGTCGGCCGAGCTCAGGGCGCTGATGGTCTGGCCGCCGGGGCTGCTGGCCAGCCAGGCGCCCTTTTCCGACGACACCACACCCGGCGGCACGGCATCGCCCACTTGCAGCGTCAGCATCACCTCGCCCAGCGCGTTGTGCACGCGCACCACCTGTCCGTGGCTCAGGCCACGGGTGGCGGCGTCCTGCGGGTGCATCAGCAGCGGCGGCGCTTCACCGGCGCGGCCGCCGCTGGGCAGCAGGGTCGACGAGATGCGCCGGGCCGAGGCGGGCGAGATCAGCGTCAGCGGCGGCGCGCCGGCCGGCCGCG
>JALHMT010000088.1 GCA_022843905.1 Rubrivivax sp. | reverse complement strand
CATACTGATCACCCTGTGTTCTCCTGCTCAAAAATTGAGCAGAAGCAGTTGAACACCTGGGTCAGTTTTCAGTCGGCAGAACAGCCTCTACTGGGTCAGTTTTCGGTCAGCGGCAACAATCTCGGCGAGATCTCCGCGCAGAGGCTGACACGTTGCGAGGCCAGCATCGGCCGTTGGGCCGGCCATGAGAGTGCTGCTCGTGGTGAACTTGACTGCAGCGGGCTCGGTCAACGACGCGGCGGTGGCCAAAAGGTACGGGCCTGCCACAGTCGAGATCGGCTCGGCCAACGAAACGCCAGAAGCGGCCGCCAGGTACGCGACCAGCGCCGCGCAGTAGTGGATGCGGGACATGTAGATCTCCTAGAAGGGTGGGGGTCAGGCGTTGCCAGCGGCAGGGCCGGTCAACTTCTTGGCGGCCTCGGTGTACTCCTGAAGGTAGGCGAGCAGGCTCAATGCGGTGTATTCGTGCATGTAGATGCTTTCGGTACGGCCGTCGCCGAACTCCGGTCGCAGCTCGAACGTCGGGCCGCGAACCGCGAAGGTCGCGCGGTCGATGCCACTGGCGAAGCCCGCAGTGCCGATCTCGGCCTCGGTCAGCAGCGGCGTCTCGGTCAACAGCGTGTGATACGGATGACGCGCTGGAAGGCTGGCCACCAGCGAAGGATCGGCCTTGGCCCGGAACATGAAGGCGTTCGCGCCAAGGTGCTGGCAGTACTGGTTCAGCGCTTCGACGAGAAGGCTGTAAGCGTGTGGCGACCAATGCGTGATCTTGGTTGCCTTGTCGTACATCGAGAACTTGATGCAGATGCCGACCCATGAGCCTCTGACGGTCATGATCCCGACCTCGAAGCTGGACACGGGGTTGTCCACGTCGGGACTGCGTTGCTCGGCTTGTGTGCTATCGGCCATGCTGGATCTCCTAAAAAAAGAAAGCCGCTTGCGGCGGCTTGCTCCTTCCAATCTCAAGTTTCAGGGAGGAAAAAACGGTGCGGAAGAAGACTTAAATCGAGATTCTGGTTTCGCGCGGGCGTGACGCATCACGAGCCGCTGCGGCGTTTACCTTGGCGCCGAGCACCAGGTGTTGAAGGTGACGTAGAGCGGGTTGCTGCAGCTCTGATCACTGAAGTACAGACCAAGGGCGATCAGGCAGACAACGCCCACCAGGACGCCGCCCTTGATGAAGAACGCGCGCGTGGCATGGCTCATGAACGGGACTGGTTCGCTGCCGGCCGCTGTACGGGTGTCAGTTGACATAATCTATATTGTCGCGTGTTTCGATAGCGACCGGCTATCTTGGGAGGGTAAGCACTTTCTGGTCGCTGCGCAAGGTGTTCGAGGTGCAGGCGCTATGCCTGCAGATCGCTCAACCGCCTCCGCCGTAGTCCGGGTAGTTGCAACGCTCGAACGCGCCGTACTGGCCGATGACCGGAGTCCCGCCGTTAGAGGTGCATTGCCTGATCTGCGAGTTCCACCGCATCAAGTCGGTGTAGAACGTGTCGTCCAACGGTGCCGCATTCGGTTGGGTCAGTTGAGTGCGCGCTGTGTCGCTGTACCAGGTCGTGGTGTTGCCAGAGAAGTCCCAATAGACGTGCGACCACAAAGCGCCGTTGATGTTGACCGTGATGCGACCCGGGTAGGTGCACCCACTGTATGCGCCCGATTCGCTGTCGTATTGGCGGTACATCGCAGGGCAGGTGCTTTGGTCTGCCCAGTTGTTGCCCGCCGAGTTGCCCGCGCCGCTCATCCCACAGGTGGGGAACGGCCTGCCGCGCGCCATGTCGCGGAACGCTTCGAGCACGGTGGGCCGGCACTCGCTGATGTTGCGCCAGTTGCCGGCCAGGCAGAGCAAGAGCTTGCAGCCGTCCACCGCATGGGCCGAGCTGGCAGCGAACATCGAGAGCATGGCCAGGGCCATGCCCATGAACCACGATTTGACTTTGAACCTGTTTGATTTCATCGGGCTTCTCCTTCCGGGTTTGAAGTGGTCAACGCTCGCGCGAATTGCGCTGTTGTTCAGCATTGCGCTGCTGGTCGGGTGTACGCGCAGGCGCGGCTGGCTGCACGGGCGCGCGCGGTGCCTTCGCGTCATACACGCCGAGACTCGGCTGGCGAGCTGCTGATCGGTTCGAGAAGTCGGTGCGAGCCTTCTCGCTGAACCGCGACAGCAGCTCGGACTTCCACGCATTCAATTGGGATTCCTTCGGCCGCGAGCCGATCACCTGGCCTTGCGCGTCACGCACGCGCTCCTGCACGGTCACATCGCGCTTGCCGATGTTCTGCAAGACGATCTGCTCGCCAGCGCTGCGTTCCTGCATCGCTTCGGCCAAGCCCTTGCCCCAGATGACTTGTTCCCCGGCGCGGGTCTTGAGCGTCACGTAGTAGCTGTCGTCGTTGTCCTTGTTGAACTGGTACGGCGCGCGGCCGTGATCGACGATCTCGCCCACGTAGACGCGCTCACCGCGCAGCTTGGCCTCCAGCTCGCGCAGGGCAGCCTGCGTGAACTGGTCGCCGAGCGCCTTGGAATCCAGAATGGCGCGCGAGTTGTCCAGAACGGTCTTCTCGTGCGCGGTCAAGGCGTCACCGTCGATGTGCTTGCGCTGGGCGACGGGCTCGGCCGGCGTCCTGGCAGGTTCACGAGGCTGGTCGCGCTTGTGCTCTTGCTCTACGGCCGTGATGACGTTGGCCGGCTTGTTGCGCTGCTGCAGCTCGGCCAAGATCTGCTTGTCGGCTTCGCGAGGCTCGTAGCCGCGCACCTGGAGGCCGCTCAAGCTGGCCTCGATCCAAGCATTGCGCTTGAAGTCATCGGTTCCGCTGACCGTGACCTCCTTCCAGTTCTTGGCCGTGGCGACTTCGATCATCGCGCGGATGGTCGCCTTGTCCTCGCGCTCGGTGCTCAGCGCCTTGCCGGCGTCAACGAACGCCACGCGGCCCTGCTCGTCGCCATTGCGGAAAGTGAACTCGGTTGTTCCCTTGTCCAGCAAGCCGCGTTTCTCGTGGGAAACGATGAAGCGGGTCAGCAGGGCCTGGCTCAGCTCATCCTCTCCCACAGGCCGCTTGAGCGCCCTAGCCCGCTGCGCGGCGATATCGGGATCGTCAGGCGCTGTCACGCGGCCATCCAGCGGAGGCGCCTTGAGCGACTGCTGTGCATCCCGCAGCTGCTGGGTGGCCGTAGCTGGCGAGCTGGCGAGCTGCTCGACAACGCGCGCTGTCTCGCGCGTGCGAACGTTTGCCACGGCCGCGAGCGCCGCCGCGTCGATCAGGGCTGCGCGCGACTGCGCCGACGCGCTGATGCTGTCCCGTCGCTGTTCGGCCGCAGCTCGTTCAGCGGCATCGCGCTCGCGTCGTGCTTCGACCTCGCGAGCCACGTCCGGTGCTTCCTTGGCCAGCGTGTCGGCGTAGGCCTTGCTGCGCTCAACTGCGATGGCCATGTCGCCTGTCGCGTAGTAACGTTCAGTCGTGTCGGCCGTGCGGAGGTGTTGCACGTCCTTGCGCACCTGGTCGGCGGCCTGCTCCGGTGTCCACGCGGCAGCACGTTCGCCCTTGGCAAGCTGCATCGCGGCGAACTCGGCCGTCTTGCGGTCCTCCTTCTCGGCGATGCGGCGGTCGTTCTCAGTCGTCGCGGTCTGGACTTCCTTGGCCACCTCGGGCGCCTGGATCTGCAGCTCGGCGCGGTAGTTGGATTGCGTCCGCGCGTTGTCGCCCATGGCCACCGCCGCCTGGTAGCGCGCGCCTTCGTCCTTGATGGCGCTCATCGACGCCAGATCCTGCTTCACGGCTTCGCGCGCCTCGGCCACAGTCAGCCCGTCGCGCGCGACAGGCAGCAACTCGTCATTGCGACGCTCCACGGCCCGCAGTGCGTCACGCTCGACGGCGGCCGACGAGGCTTCTCGGGCCAACTGCGGCGCGACCTTCTGCAGCTCATCGCGGTATGCGGCATGGTTGCGCGCGTTCTCGCCAACGACCGCTGCAGCAAGGTGCCGCTCCCCGCCTTCGGGCACGAGCGCCAGGCTCTTGGCATCCTGCTTGGCCAGCTCGCGCTGTTCGTCCTCGGACAGCGCCTGTGCGGCGCCACGGGGCGCAAGCGCGGCGGCGTTGCGCTCGATCATGGGCAACGCGATCTCGCGCTCGAACTTCTCGCGCTCATCGTTGATCGACTTGGCCGACTCGGCGAGCACCGGCGAGCGTTTCTTGAGTTCGTCGGCGTACTCGGGCGAGACACGCATGTGGCCGGCGATGGCTTCAAGCGCCGCCTCGCGCCGGCTGTCGGACCTGATGCGGCCGAAATCGGCCGCGTCCAGGTCCGCCCAGCGCCGAGCCGTGTCCTGCTCGACGGCAAGGGTCGCGGCCGAACGCGCCGGGTCGGCGCGCATGGCTTCGTTGGTTGCGGCCAGGCGCAGATCGGTGCGCGACTCGATGGACGAGCGTTCGCGCATGGCGTCGCCCTGCCCTGCTTCCTTGTGGGCCGAGGCTTGAAGGATCTCCGTCTTCAGCTCGATGGCGGCCGGTGTGGGGGCACGCAGGATCTCGCCATGCCGGTCTGGAGGAAGTTCGCGATCCCTGCCCTCTGTAATCGTGTTGCTCATGGCGAGTCTCCCTGCTGTCAGTTGCTCGATGCGACGTGCTTGCCGGCGAGCTGCTGGTTGCGAATGTCGATTTCCACGCGGCGGTTCATCGAACGGCCCTGCGGCGTCTTGTTCTCCACAAGGAAGTTGCCGGCAGTGAAGTATTTCGTGCGGATCTTCGAGCCTTCCGCGCCGTTGTTGATGAGCCAGGTCCGCGCCTTCTCGGCACGCTCGATGGCGATCAGCTTGTCGATCGGATTGACCACGTTGCTGTCCGTGTGGCCGCGCACCTCGATCTGTTCGGCGGTGCGGACGCTGGCCCGCAGGGCCTGGGCAACTTGCTCGCTGGGCTCGAACTCTGTGCGCGCGAACGGGTGGAACACCCGAATGACGACGCCCGATGAATTGGTGGAGTAGGCATACGCCGGAAGGTCGGGCGCGGCCATCGACTGCGGCGATGCAGCGGGCGGCTGAACCGGCACCGGCACGGGCGCCGGTGCCGGGCGAGGCGCCGGAGGCAGCGTCAGCGCCTCGCGCACGATGCTGGTCATTTCGTTGAGCTTGGTCTGCAGCACATCGACCTGGGCGCGCAGGAGGTTGTTCTCCGACAGAAGCTGGCGATCCGCATTAACGCGCTGCTGCAAGGCCTGCACTCGCGTCGTGTCATTGGCAGGCACGCGCGTGCTGCCGTCCGCTTCGGCCGGCTTCGGCACCGAGCTGCAACCACCGAGCTGCACCGCAGCTCCAACCATGCACAGCGAGAAGCCGGCCAGCGACATTGCACGTTTGATTTTCATTGCGAGATCTCCAGTTCTTGATGCGTGCGTGCGCCGGCCTCGTCGATCGGCGGAACGTCGTCAGCCGCTTGCTTGGCCCACTGCACGTTGCTAAACAACCAGTCGGCCATGGCCGACACTTCTTGCGCCACCGGCGTGGCCGTGTTCGTCACGGGCGGCATGGTTTCAAGGTTCACCGCGAGCTTGCTGGCCGACACTTGCTCGCCCGGTTCGAGCGCGCGCACGCGCCCTTCGGACTTCGCAATGAAGGTGTCCATGTCCAGAGGCGGGACCTTGATGGGTGGCATGAGGCGTTCCTTGAATACGGGGTCGGCGTAGTACTTGATCTTGTCGCCGAAGATCGGCTTGCAGTTGTCGGCCAGAACGATGACGCGATCCGGGCCGATCTCGCGAAGCTCCTGCGGAAGCATCAGGGCGCGCTTTTGCTCGCTGACGTTCTCGCTGTTCGTCACAGAGCCACGCCCGCGCGAAACGCCCTTGCTGGTGCTGTTGAGGCCGTAGTAGCCGAGGATCTCGCTGTACTCCTGCGCGTCTTGTTGCTCACGCGGCGCGTAGATGATCTGCACCATGTGATTGGTCGCCAGGGTGCGCGAGCCCTCTTCCCCGTACAGCTCGCGGTCTTTGAGCTGGCTCATCGACTGCGCAATCATGAGAGAGCGCAGGCCGTAGCCGGCGATGTAGCCGATGGACTTCACATACTTGTCCACGCGGCCGAGCGCGGGGAACTCGTCGAGCAGCAGCAGCGCCAGGTACTTGAGCGACGGGTCTTTCTCCGGCAGCGTCTTGGTGTTCTGGTCGATCGCGATGCTGAAGAACAAGTTGATGAGCAGCGAGGCCTCGGCCAGTCGGTTCGGCGGGATGACAACGTAGATCGTCATCTTCCGGCGGCGAATGTCGCGCAGATCGAAGTCATCGCGGCTTGTCGCTGCGTCCACCGCCGGATTGGTGAAGGCGCCGAGCGGCGCCGAGAAGGTGGACAGGATGCTGGTCAGGGTGTTGTCCGAGTTGCTCACGAACTGGCTCAGCGCGTCGAGGCAATGCTTGCTCAGGGCCTGACCGGATGCAGAAACGCCGCTGTCCACGACGCCCTGCCAGAACTCTTTCGGGCGACCGTTGCCGCTGGACCTGCGCAGCACCTGGCCAATGGTCAGCGAGTAGCCGGACTCAAGACAGTACAAGCTCACCGCCACGAACAGATTGCGGGCAGCGTCGTTCCAGAAAGCGCCGTCGCCATCCTTCTTCGGGTAGAGCATGTAGCCCACGCTCTGCAGCTCGCCCACCACGAAGCGCGGATCGCGGCTGACATACGACAGCGGGTTGCTGCAGTGCGTCTCGAAGTTCTCATCGAACGGCGCGAACTTGTAGACCTCCTGACCGTGCTTTGCACGGAAGCCGGAGGTCACATCGAAGTTCTCGCCTTTGATGTCAACAACGATGCACGACTGATTCCAGTTCAGCAGGTTCGGGATGATCGTGCCAACACCCTTACCGCTACGGGTGGGTGCCACCAGCATGACGAACTTCGCATCGTCCATCATCAGGAACTTGCCGTTGAACTTGCCGAGGATCAGCCCCTTCTCGGCGTTCAGGCCGGCATCGCGTGCTTCATTGGCTGTTGCCCAACGCGCATCGCCGTGCAGGCTTCGAGACTTGCTCAACGCCAACGCGATGAGGATCAGAGGCAGACCGAAGATGCCGAAGGCCGCAAAGCCCATGGAGGCCTGCAGCCGCTTCTTCTCTTTCGGATCGTCCTGGTACTGGTCCCAATACTCTTGCCACGTCTCGGCCTGGACCTGGCGCGGATCGGTCTTGTGGACGATGAAGTAGAGGCCGCCTGCGGCGTAGCGCAGCGCCCAGGCGCCGGCACCCAGCCACGCGACGATCAGCAGCGACACGACGACGGTCTTCGCTTTCATGGTCAGCCGCCCTGCCCCACCTTGCGATCGCCAAAGCGCGCGTGCGACTTGGCCCACGGGTCGAAATACACCTCATCGACGAACCGCTCATAGCCAATCTGCTTGCCGTGAGGGTCGTACACGATCTTGCGCGTGATGTGGATCACCACGTCGATGGTCAAGGTGTAGAGGTGCTTGATTTCCTCGCGGCCAAGCGTTGCGGCTTCGGCGTTTTCCTTGCACATGAATACGAAACGTTCGGAGCCGAGCGCGCAGCTCTCGGCGTGCCAGCTCGTGATCGACCCGCTGTGCCCTGTGGTCAGCAGCTTCAGGAAGTCCCAGGCCTCCGAACTGCGCAGCTCGGCCAGCAGCGCACGATCCGGCGCCATGCGCATAAGCGAGCCGATCAAGTCGGCCGGAGTGACGCGCGCCACGCCTTGCGAGCTTTTCGAGTACAGCAGATGAACACGGTTCTGGTGCAGGGGCAGCATCAGCTCGCGCACGTCTTCAACCGTGATGAGCCGCTCATGGCGCGGGATGTGCTGGCACATCGACTTCATGAGCGTGGTCTTGCCGGAGCCGGTGTCGCCGATCACGCCGGTGTTCTTCTTGGCCAAGATCGACGCGATCAGGAAATCGTGCAGATTGCCAGCGGCCAGCAGCTCGGCGAGGTGCCGATCCTCTGGCGAGAGCTTTCTCACCGCCGCCTCGAAGTTGTCCGGCCGGGGCCAGATGAACTTCGAGAACGCGCCGCTGTCGCGGTAGCGTTTCAGCGGGATCACGTCCGACTTGGGGATGCGGATGGACATGCTCACCATGCCTGGCTCGACCGCCGGCGGCAGCACGATCTGGATGCGCTCACCATCGGGCATCGTGGCCGACAGCAGCGGAGTCTTGGCGCCCACGGTCTGCTGCTGCGGCGAGTACACCGCGATCGCTTGCGCGAACGCTTCCAGCGCTGCGAAATCCAGCGCGGGTTCTTCGATGGTCAGGTTGCCCGTTTCAAGCTGGATCACCAGCTCGCCCGGCTTGTTGATCCAGATCTCGGTGGCCTGGTGAGCCAGCATGTGCTTCTTGATCGGCCGCAAGTAGCTGCGCACCACCGTGTCGCTGGCCAGCACATCACCGAACACAGCGTCATCGCCGAAGCCGTGATAGTCGGTGTCGAACCGGCTGTCGAACGCCGTATCAACAAACCCGGTGTCCGGCGTCGCGACAGGCTTGCGACTCGTGAGGAAATCGAGTGCGCCGGTCATTTGGCAAGCAACCTGGTTGCGCCTGCCACGCCAGCGGTCTTCAAGGCGTACACCGGCGAGAAGTCCAGATCACGAGCAACGTAGATCGAAATCCTGTCGCCTTCGTTGATCGTCAGGCGCGGCCGGACCTTGATCGTCTGCTTGATGACTTCCTCGGCAAGTGCCGACGACGCATTGAGCGTGTTCTGCCCGGGTGCCGTCTGCACGCTTACCGTGGCACCAGAATTCGCCTGCGTCTGCTTGTTGATGATGGCGACGGTAATGTCCTTCACGAAGGACAGCAGGAACGCAGCGCCGATCCGGGCACCCCAACGGTTGTCCAGGTGGCCGGGAACACCCGAGGTGCCGAGGCGGTCGGAGCCTGGCGACGACAGATCAATCTCGATGCCCTCCGGTGTCTTCAGGCGGGTCCAGGTGACAAACAGGCGTTCCAGGCCGAGCTGGTTGGTCGTGCCGTATTCGCCGGTCAGTTCACTGCCGCGCTCGAGCAGCAGCACTCGGCCGTTGTCCGAGTACAGGTTCTGCGCAAGCACACACGACGTGAAGCCGGGAACCTCGTCGATGATCCGGCCAGTCAGCACGCAATCGGCCTGGCGGCCTTTGGGGAGGATCAGGTTTTGATCCGTCATGCGCTTGGCAAGCGCAACAGGCGTGGCGCTGCTGTAGAGCGCGCTCCCGATCGTGCCGGGGCGCGCTTGCTCAGGAGGCGCCCCCATTGAACCGGCGGTGCCTGGGAAAGGAGCAGCCGTTGCGGCGACGGGAGCTTGCGTGCCGCCACCGAGGCCAGCGCTGCGCAGGATGTTGGCTATCTGCTGCGCCTGCGTCTGAGCGATGGCGTTCGCCCCTTGCGGGTTCGCGGCACCATCCGCGCTGCCGCCTGCAGCGACGTTCGATGGCTTGGCCGGATCGCCCACGAACAGAGAGCCCGCATAGCGACTCGGCGGCTTGGGTTGCTGCTGGCCGCCCTGCCCTTGTTGGCCTTGCCCTTGACCGCCTGCACCCTCGCCCGGCAGCGGCTTGCGGCCAGGCTGATCGCCAGTCATCGCCGTGATGGCCGGCACTTCCACCACGTTGCCATCCTTGTCAACACCCATCGCACGGCCTTGGGCGTTCACCATGACCTTGCCATCTGCGCCACGAAGCGGGCGAACGCCATCGTCTCGTGCAGCACCTGGCGTCGTGGGGCTCGAAGCCGCTGCTTGCGACGGCGCGGGCAGACCGCTTTCCGATCCGAGCTTCGGCTTGGGAGCTGCGGCGCCGGTCTTCTCCGGGTTGAAAACCTGGGTGGTGTCCTCGGCTGCCTTCGGGCCGCTGTTGGCCTTCATCTGCGCCTTGCGGTTGTTCAACCAGTCTTGGCTGAACCAGGCCATGACGCCGACCATCATTGCGCCCACGAGAAGCAGGAAGACCGCCTTGGCGAGCTTGTTGTCGTTGCTGCCCTTCTTGTTGACCGAAACAATGTCCTCGACAACCTCAGGCGCCGCAGGCGCGGCATTGAGGTTGGACGGATCACCCGACTCGATGTTGTTGGCGTCCGTCGTCATTGCGCCGCTCCTTTGATTTCTCGCACGACCGCAGGGGATACGGTGGACGTGGGTGTTTCGATGCCTGTGCGATCGAATGCTTCATTGAAGATGCCAACCACGGCATCGCCCAGGCGCAAAGTGAACTTGCGGGCGGTACGCTGCACCACCACGAAGTTCCCGTTCATGTGCCAGTTCACCCGCGTGGGCTCGCCGTCGCTTCCATGAGCAAAGACGGCCGGGATTTCTCGCGCACCGGGGAACTCGAAGTAGGTGAACCGGCCATCGTCGAACACCATCGTCGGTTCTGCATCCTCACCACGCTCCAGCACCTGCTTGCTGTAGTTGGTGTTGCGGATCTGGATGCCCTCGGCTTTCAGTCGCTGAACGGGCGTCATGCCGTAGTCGGGATCGACCTGCTGCGGAATGGGCCGGGCGGCCGACATGTCCACGCGCTGCAGGAGCGCATCAACGGCCGCAGCCCGGTCCGCGCCAGACATGTTCTCGGTCAACGGCTTGGGCCTCGGGTAGTCGAACACCACGCGGAAGAACGCCACGTCGGAATCCGCGCGTTTCCCACGGGAAACCTTGTTCTCGTCCACCACCTGGAACGCGAACGAGTAGTCGCGCTTGTTGGTGTGCAACTCCATGTTGTTGCGGCTGGCGTTGTCACGCGGACGCACGAAGATCTGGTTGGAACCCACGATGGCGCTGATGCACCACTCGTCGATCTCGCTCTTGCAGTCGCTGCTGAGGCCGACCACCGGGATCTCGATCTTCTCGTCACGCTCCAGCATGATCCGCGTGACCGTGCCGCGTTGAACGCGGATCACCGTCACGTCGTTGGCCTTGTAGGGAATCACGCGAATGCGCGCGTCGTTCGGGCTGGCTTCCGGCACGCCTGCGCCGTTGGCCAGGCTGAACGCGGCCAGCATCACGCCGGCCGCAAGCGGCTTGAAAAACACTTTCATGGTCAACCCCCTGCCGCGCCGGGCTTGACGGCGCCGGCTTCACTTGTTGCGCCGGACACGCCAGTGCCCGGCACCTCCACGTCGCGCCGATAGGAGAAGACCTGGAAGCCCATCGGATTGCGGATCAACTCCGCTTCCGAGGCGTAGGCGTTCGGGTTGTAGCGGAACGTCATGTTCACAACAAAGACGGTCGGTGCTTCCACCACGGCGCCCTTCGAGACCGTGGTGCGCTCGAAGCGCACGACCATTTGTTGCGCATTGGTTGGCGAAGGTGCGATCGACAAGACCTTGATGCGGCGTTCGGTGAAGTCACCGAACACCTTGTCGAGGCCCTTGTCGCCCAGGAACTGGTTCCCGTACTCCGCGAAGATGCCGGGGTCAGTGAGTGCCGCCACGGTGTCGTAGTCGGCGCCCACCAGCCACCAGTTGTATTGCTCGCGCGAGACGACATACCTGCGCGCCCAATACTTGTTCAACAGCTCCTGGTTGCCGATGACGCGATTGTCAAAGGCCTGCAAGACTTCGAGGTTCCCCGTCTGAGCATCCTGCTTTACGACGTACGGCACGGTACGGCGCAGCGGTGTCAGCATGGCCAAAGCGATCACAGCAACCACGAGGCAGAAGCCCATCAGCCCGGCGAACATCCACGCCAGCTTGCGGCTCTTCTCCAAATCGGAGACGCGCGTCGCCTCCCAATTGGCGCCTTTATTGAAGATACTCATAGGGGATTCCTAACTTCAGTAGGAGTAGGTCCGCAGAGGCTGACCGGCGGCGCTGTTGAGGTTGTTGAAATACCTCTGGTTGTCCGCCAGCTTCTTCAGCTCGGCGGCCTGGCGGGCGGCTTCCAGCGCAGCCATGGTCTGCGTCATCTGGTTGTTGATGCTGGCCGCTTCGAGCACGTTGCGGTTCATCATGTCGAGCGAGTCCTTGGCATCAGCCGTCGTGTCAACGCGGCTAGCGAGCTGCGCCAGTTGCGTGTTCCGTGTCTGAGTCGATGCAAGGATCTGCTGCATGCGGCCGATGGTGTCGGCTGCGGCCTGCCCCGCGTTCGGATTGGCCGTCGTGTTGACGCCAAACGAACTCAGGATCTGGTTCAGATTGGCCTGGCTGGTGGCCAGCGCAGACGGGTTGAGCAGAAGCTGCGTCGCGTCGCGCATTTCCGGCGGCAGGGCCGCGCGGATGGCCGGATCATTGAGGATTGAGCCCAGGTTGCGAATGCCGTCCAGCTTGGTGGTCATGGTCTGCAACTGCTGAAACTGCTGCTGCAACTGGTTGATCTGGTTGATCATGTCCTGTGCCTGCTGCGACCAGGCCAGGACCTGCTGGATGCTGTTGGCCAGATTGGCGGCATCGAGAACCGGAATGCCGGCGCGTGCCGGCATTGCTGCGAACAGCATCGAAACGCTGATGGCAGCGCCTGAGAAAAACTTGCGAAGATTCATATCGCTTCTCCTGTTGAAGACTTAGCCCGCAGTCCTGCGGTTCGTCAGTTGTGAATAGCGGTTGTAGGCAAAGCGCCCCACCGCCCCCGCCGCGCGCCCTGCCCCGTAAGCCGCAATGCGACCCACGCTGCCAGCACCTGCCGCTGCCGTTCCACCGACAGCCATACCCGCCCGAGCTGCGCCCGAGATCGCCGGGCCTGCGGCTGCAAGAGCCATCCCGGTGAACGTGCTGTTCGCACGGCCGGCGCGCTGCGACGAGCCACCGCCGCCCCCGCCTCCGCCGCTGCCTTGCGACACTTGATTGCGCGTGTTGTTGCGAGCGGCGGCGCCGCGCTGCAAGTCCTTCATGATCGAGCGCACGCCGCCGACCATGTTGTTGCCCATGTTGAGGCCGCCACCGAGCGCTGCAGCCAGGTCAAAGACCTTGTAGTACAGGTAGATGATGAGAAGCGTCATCGCGCCTTTCGCTGTGAACAACACAGCCATGGAGCGCACCTCGGTGGCAATCGTCGCTTCGTCAGTCGCTGCGGGAACAATGTTCTGAATGCCGACCAAGCCGAACAGGCCCGCAACAAACATCACCATCAGCACCGTGAACGCCATCGCCAGGATCGACGTCATCACGTTCCCGATGTAGGTCTCAAAGAAGCGCTGCAAGAAGGGAAAGGCAAGGCAAAGCAGGAAGAACGGGCCGATCGCCAGCAGCAGGATGAAGACCGAGTTGGCAACCAAGTACATGGCCAGCGCGATGACACCGAACACAGCCACTGCTGCCGTCATCAGTGCGTATCCGAGGAACAGCATCGCAAACAAGGCCAGCGTCGAGAGCAGGCGGCCGAGTTCGGTCCAGCCAACGTCACGCAAGGTTGCAGTAAACCAGTCGAACAATCGCGCCCACAGCGCCGCGACTGGATTCATGAGGTTGGTTTCGAGGGTCGTAGACATGGTGTTGCTGCCCACGAAGCCATCCTTAACGCCGTTGAGTAACTCGGCCACCTCTGGCCACCCGTACAGCGCGAGAACGCCTATAAGAAAGATCTTCCCTATCTTCGTGAAGATGTACGTGAACCCATCTTCGGACTTGCCGAAGGCCACCTCATAGGCGATCAACGTGATCCAGATCGTGAACCCGATGATGAAGGCCGGCCGGAAGGTTCCCAGCAGGCCAGCACCAAACGTGTTTGCGACTGCAGTGAATCCCGTCGTGATGGCTGTTTCGGTGTCGGCAAGAAAGCCCATGGCTAGACCTCAGTACTTGTATTCCTTGATGGGCTTGTTCGCGCCTTCATTCAGACGCTTACCCCACTCTTGCTCGGAAATCTTGCGATTTGCCTGGTCCGCCTGCTCCTTCTCTTTGATCTCGCGGATGCGAGCCAAGTCGGCGTTGGGCTTGTCCTGCTGCGCAGTGACTTCCTTCTTGCAGGCGGCGCGTGCAGCCTGCCCCTGCCCAACGGCCGCTGCGCGACCCGCTGCGCTGTCGTCGGCAGGCTTCGGGTCAGGCAGCTTGTCGCAGTCGGCCAACGTCGTCGGCTTGTCCCCGTTTCCCGTGGGAAACGCGGGGGCCGAGGCTGCGGCCGGCGTCGATGCGGCGGGCTGCTCGTCCTGCTTGCCGCAAGCAGCCAGCGCAAGCGTCAACGCGACCAGCAGCGCGGCCTTGGTGGTGTGTGCGTGTAGGACCATCTGGTGTTCTCCTATGCCATGGCGCGTTGAAGCGCCTGTTTGGAAACGTGCTTCTGCACCTTGAGGCGCTCCAGGAACACCGGAATCCACACGTCGGGATCGTCCGTGCGAAGCTCCTTGCGGACCTGATCGCACAGCTCGACGCTTTCAGGCGTGCCGGTGAGGATCTCCAGCTCATCGGCGAAGCCGTAGAGGTTGAGCGTGCAGACCGTGCTGCGCTCGCCCTGCTTGACCAGGAAGCACCGGCTGTCGGGCGCCAGGTTCTTGATCGTGTCGAACTCGGCTTCAGTGAGCTTGAAGCCTTCCACGTAGTCGGCGTAGTCCGCGCCCGGGTTGGGCAGGAAGATCTGCGTCACGCACTGCTCGCGCAGCGTGGAACCGATGGGGTACTGGTTGACCTGGCTCGGGCTCTGCGTAACGAACACACCGGCGCCATTGAGCTTGCGGATGGTGGTCTGCTTGTCACGCGCGAACTCGACCAGCGTCTGACTCTTGGCCGCCACCATCTTGGCGAACTCTTCCATGACGTACACGAAGGGCTTGCCGTCGATGAGCGTGTCGGCCGCTTCAAGGATGTACGACAGGATGATCGGGCCGACTTCCTCGTCTTCGAGGAACTCGGTGTAGTCGAAGGCGAAGATGGAGTGACCCGAGAAGTCCGTCGTGTCCTGCGCGTTGTCCAGCACCCAGGAGTTCGAGCCCTTGCGAGTGGCGGTGCGGCACCACTTCGCCAGGCGCTCGCCTACGGCGCTGTTCTCGCCGACGTGCTGCAGGATGGCGCTGATGCGCCGTGACGACTTCTCCGGCTGCGCGAAGACGCGGCGCACCGCCTTGATGATCTCGTTCTCGATCTCGATGGGCAGTGACTCATCAGGGCTGCGACGAGCGCACTGCATCACGAGCTGCTCGACGAACTTAACCGTGCTTTCGGTCGGCTCCCACTGGAACGGGTTGAAGCCGGTCGGCTGGCCGCGCTGGAGCTGGCGGTAACGACCGCCAAGCGCGCGGATCAGGATCTCGGCGCCACGGTCCTTGTCGAAGAACAGGATGCGCAGCCCGAGCACCTTAGTCAGCAACGTCAGCAGAAAGCCCAAGAGCACCGACTTGCCGGTGCCCGTCATGCCGCAGATGAACGTGTTGCCGGGGTCTTTCTCGCCGAGGCGGTTGCGACCCAGCACCATCTGGTGCAGGTTCAGGTAGTACGGCTGCTTGGCCGGCGTCTGCAGGATGGCGATAGCCTCGCCCCACGGGTTGCCGTCGCGCTTGCCGAGGTCGAAGTTGTGCATGGGCGACATGCACGCGAAGTTCCGCGAAGTGATCGTGGCCACACGCGGACGCCACTTCCAGTTGCCCGGAAGCTGCGCGAAGTGGGCACACTCGGGGATCACGTCGATCGTGGCCACCTTGTAGCCCACGTCCTCCTGCAGGGCCGTGCGCGCGTTCGCCATGTCCTTGCGAACCTGATCGACCGAGCTGCCCATGATGCCCAGGCTGTAGTGGTACTCGCCCATGTAGACGCGGCCATTGCGCACGTCTTCGAGAGCGTTCTCCATGTCCTGGATCTGCTGGGGCGAGCCCTCGCCGCCGCTGACCAGGCGATTGCGCTGCAGCTCGACCGCCTTCAGGCCGTCGCGCTTGCTCATGAAGCTGAAGCTCTGCGTCTCGATGAACTCGTAGTTGCCGTAGAAGAGGCAGTTGTTCATGCCCGGCTCCGAGACTTCCGGGTAGTCCAGGAAGTCCAGGTAGCCGACGAAGCCGCGGCGCTGCAGATGCTGGGTCTGAACGACGCCGTTGGCATCGCCAGCGAACAGCCGTGCATCGCAGAGGTAGTTGTAGATCGGTGAGGGCTCCAGATCGACCGGCTCGTACATGCCGGTCAGCAGGAAGCGGTAGAAGCCCAGCATGTCGGAGCTGGTGCGCGTCTCGCCGCTGGCCAGCTTGCGATCGCGGCAGCCCAGGCGCTCGCCGCCGTACTTGCGCATGCTGGCTTCAACCTGCTGCGTCAGAGAGCTGAAACGGTCCAACACTTCCGCATCGAACTCGTTGAGGCTGTCGGCGTTGCGCGTGCGCATCTTCTTGAGCGCACCGCTGGCCGTGACCGTGGGCCGCAGCAGCAGAGTGAAGTACAGCTCGTTCTTGAGCATCGACTGCTCGCCGAGCTTGTCGTAATACTTGTCGTTGAGCTGCTGACCGAAGCTGCTCGGGAAACGGCCCTTGAGCCGATCAGCGAAGCGACGGCGGACGCGATGAACCCAAAGCGAGCACGGCTCGGAAATCTCCGAGCCGCGCACGCCATGCAGGAAGTTCACCAGTTCGCGCTTCGCACTCGAGATCTGGTCCGGGGATGCTGTCTCGAACGGGATGCCATGCAGGCGCCAGGTGGCGCACAGATCCCCGTTCTCGCGCAGCTTGATGACGTTGGGGGTGAGGTGAACGCCCTGCGGGATGTAGTGCGCGACGTGAACCTCGCCCTTGCCGAGGGTCTTGGACTCTTCGAGATCGCCTGATTTCTTGAAAAACATGTGGGTCACTTTCGCGGTGGCAAAGGCGAGAAGCTCACCGCTCCCCAGAACTTGCGCGTGGCCGACTGGCGGCCACGCATGCGCGCTTTCATCAGGTACTGCAGGAGGCGATGCTCATCATTCGCTCCCACCTTGCGTGCCCATGCGTACAGGAACACGCCGATGATCACGAAGACCAGGGCCACGCTCAGCCGGATGAAATAGAAGCTGAGCACGGTGAGCTGGCCGATCGCCAGCGCGCCCAAGATGAACGGAATGAGCGGCACGCCCAAGATCGTGCTTGGTGCCGTGCAGCCCTTGTAGATCGGGTCGTAGAAATCGTCCTGCATCGCTACCCGCCTATCTGAGTGACCTGATTAGCTGAACAGCCAGCCGACGAGCACCGGGGCCAGGCCAGCGATGGACGTGCCGACCATCGTCGGGAACATGTCCTTCATGGTCTTGCCGGCGAACGCGATCTGGTAGCCGATGTAGGACCAGGCGATGACGAGAACCGCCACGCCCACGCCCTGCACGATGTTCTGCCAGCCGGTGGCCACCGCGTTGATGCGGGTCTGTGCCGCACCGGCGCCGCCCGTACCCGTGCCAGTGCCCGTGCCGGTGGCGTGCGCCAGGCCGGGCAGCAAGAACATGGCGATGGCGACCAAGAAGAAGGACCACAGCAGGGCCTTGCCCCACTGAGCTGCATTGCTCTCGCGCTGAACCGCGATGCCTGCCGTGTTGTTTGCGTACATGAAAAAAGCTCCTGCTTAAAGTTGAGGTGCCCGGTTGGGCAGGGTTTCGAGCGGTTGCGTCGAAAGGGGTGTCTCCGCTGCTGCTTCCTTCGGCGCGGGGCCAGGTGCAGAACGCGGCGCCGCCAATGCGGCAGCGACTACCTTCTGCACATAGCCGTGCTGGTAGCCGGTCACGAAGTTGTTCGAGTAGTAGCAACTCAGCGCGTGGCGCAAAGCGACTTGCGGGGCGTCGGTCCTGTTGGTTGCTCGCTTGTAGCAATCGGTCAGGATGCCGGCTGCCGCACGCATGTTGGCGCACGGGTCGAACACAGATTCGTGATCGAGCTGATATGCCGGCCAGTTCTTGACGTAGATCTGGATCAGCCCTGCGGAGAACCGTGTGCCCTGCTGCTGAAGCGCCATCACCGTGCTGATGGCTTCGGGGAGGTTCCGGGGCTGCCGAGCCAGTCGGCCGTTCACCACACCAATGGCATGCGGGTTGAGACTTGACTCGACAGTGGCCATTGCACGCAGCGTGGCCGGGGCCACGTTGGGTGCGCAACTGTGCGCGAGAGCATCAAAGTCCATCAACACCTGCATCCTCCCAGTCTGTTTTTAATGTGGTATCACTTTATCATGGTCGCATGGTATCAGATAGCACGTCAATCCTCCGAGCGGGTGTGAACGAAAGAACGGAACTGAAAAGAAACCATCCGTTACACGCTGGGCGTGGGCTCGTCAACTGGCAACATTGACAGGGTGAACCCCCGCGTCCAGATGGAAAAAGCCCCTTAACGTGATACCACATTAAGGGGCTATGTTGGTGCTACTCTGCCGGTCAGTCGCTGTCCGGCTTGTCGGGGTCCGAGGCAGGGAGGGGAGTGTTCAGGGGCTTGAGCCGCTCTCGGTACTGCAAGTCGAACTCGATCAGCCCTTCGATGTACTCGTTGCGGGAGCCGTCGTAGGACTTGAGCATCTTGTTCATGCGCTCGAAGGTGCTTTCTTCGAGGCGCAGTGAGAACGCTTTCCGAGGTGGCTTATCTGTGCCTGGCACTCGCCGCTTACGCCGCGTCGCTTTTTCTTTTGGTAGATCTCCAGCCATGAGGTTGTTATATGCCCAAGTACCTGTTCGGTAGCCATGTCTACTCGTCGGAGCACGAGAACTGGCCGCGCATCTTGCAAAAAGGCTACTCGATCAAACTGCGACCAGTCTGTCTGTGCCTTGTGAAGGGCGATGGTCCTTCACTATACATTGCACTCGCGCGCGGGCAATACATTCTCAAGCGCCTCCCCTACTCTGGACCGCTGCACGCGCCGCACTGCGAACACTACGAACCGCCGCCCGAGCTGTCCGGGCTTGGCCAGGTGAACGGGTCCGCGATCCGCGAAGAACTGGAAACGCAGACCACCACGCTTTCGCTCGACTTCGCCCTGACCAAGGGCCGCTCGCGTCAGCCCGGCGCCACGTCGGAGGTGGAGCACGAGAGCGTGCGCAGCGACGGCACGAAGCTGACGATGCGAGGCCTGATGCACTTCCTCATGGACGAGGCCGGCCTGACTCGATGGACTCCGGCCATGTCCGGCAGGCGCTCCTGGTTTGTCGTGCGGCGTGAACTCCTAAAGGCCGCCAGCTCCAAGATGACCAAGGGCCAACCGCTTCCGGCCTTGCTTCATATCCCGGAGAGCTTCAACCTGGACCGCGCCGACGAAATCCGGCAGCGGCAACGCGAGTCGCTCGCGCGGCTGTCTGAGTCCACGTCCGCCCGCATGATCTTGCTGGGCGAAGTGAAGGCGATCGAGGATGCCCGCTACGGGAAGTGCTTGGTCGTAAAGCACATGCCCGACGCCAAGCTGATGATGACCGACGACTTGCACAAGCACCTGGTGTCTCGGTTCGCTCACCAGTTGCAGATCTGGAGCCAGTTGGAGGTGTCGCACCTGGTGATGTTGGCCACGATCTCCCGCTCGGCGCAGGGCGTGCTGTCGATCGAGGCTGCTTGCTTGATGAATG
Source organism: Rubrivivax sp. (assembly GCA_022843905.1). Lineage (GTDB taxonomy): Bacteria > Pseudomonadota > Gammaproteobacteria > Burkholderiales > Burkholderiaceae_C > Rubrivivax. Next base: position 640 of record JALHMT010000088.1, on the reverse strand, counting down.
TGAACGAGCATTGGTTGCCGTTCGAGTCGCTTTTCGAGTGGGAATTGCTCGACGCGCTGCATCGGTCGCAGCGACGTTTCACGAAAGGGCTTCGCTACAACTTGCCTTCGACAAAGCCTCTGGCCAGCGTGGTGCTGCAGGACACGGGCGAGGCCTCGGCCGCGCTGTTCGTGGTGCCGCAGGACGCCGAAGGCGATTACGACGTGGCCATCGAGGAACTGACGCAGCAGTCGAATCTTCATGCCTGGAAATGGCGGGCGGGCTCCGAGTCGATGCCGAGGTTGCCGGCAACTTGGGCCGAGCAGCAAGAGCAGCGCGACCAGCAGGAGCCTGTTCAACACGTAAGCGACCAAGCTCGGGATGAGCTGTCGCAGCAGGACCAGGCGCAGCACGAGCCGGCCGATCACGAGTTGTCCGCAGAGTCAGACGAGCCCGACGAGGCGTTCGAGCAGAGGTGACATTCGAGGGGCGTTTCCCGTGGGAAACGGTCGGAGCACTCAAGGCATGGCGTCCCCCGGCTGTCGCCGGGTCGGCGTTCTACAGGTTCGCTGTCGCTCATCCCTTCGGGACTGCCCTGCGGGCAGCCTTCCGCATGCCTGACGCCTTCGCTACGGCCCGAGGGCCTTCGCTGCGCGCTGCC
>JALHMT010000087.1 GCA_022843905.1 Rubrivivax sp. | reverse complement strand
GACGGTGGCGCCGCCCCCGGCGCCTGCACCACCGCCGCCGCCGCCGCCCCCGCCGGCACCGCCGCCGCTGCTGCCGCTGGAACAAGCCATCCTGTCGGCAGCCAACAACCTGCTGGGCAAGGCGCAGCTCAGCGCCGGCCCGCACGACGTGCTGATCGACCCGTTGATCGACGGCATGACGGGCGCGCAGTCGATCGCCACGCGCGACATGGGCGAGCGCATCGTCAAGCTCATCCGGGAAAGCTACGGCCAGCAATACGCCGTCAAGCCCTTCACGACCGGCAACGTCGCGCGTTCGCCGCTGGTGCTGATCGGCACCTTCACCGGCGTCAACGCAGAACGCAAGATGGAAGGCGTGCGCGAGGCGTACCGCATCTGCCTGGCTCTGGCCGACCTGAAGACCGGCAAGCTGGTCAGCAAGGGCCTGGCCTTCGCACTGCCCGAGGGCGTGGACCTCACCCCCCTGCCCTACGACCGAGACGCCCCGGCCTGGACCGACGACGGTGCCGTCACCGGCTACGTCCGCACCTGCCAGGGCACGCGCGCCGGCGACCCCATCCACCCGATGTACATCGACCGCGTGGTCACCGCCGCGACCTTGGCCGAGGCCTCGGAAGCCTACGGCAACGCGAAGTACGCCGACTCGCTGAAGCTCTACGACGCGGCGCTGCGCACACCCGGCGGCGACCAGCTGCGCACGCACACCGGCCTGTACCTGACGAACTGGCGCCTGGGTCGGCGCGCCGACGCCGCCAAGGCCTTCGGACAGATCGTCGACCGCGGGCTCGAGGCCAACCGCCTGGGCGTGAAGTTCCTGTTCAGGCCGGGCACGACGGCACTCTTTTCCGATCCGAAGGTCGGCCCGCCGGCACCCTATTCGATGTGGCTCACGCAGATCGGGGCCAGCGTCGCCAGACGCAACGCCTGCATCGACGTGGTGGGCCACGCCAGCGCCAGCGGGCCGGCGGCGGTGAACGACAGGCTGTCGCTGCTGCGTGCGCAGTTCGTGCGCAGCCAGATCGTGCGCACGGCGCCGGCGCTGGCCCAGCGCATCGAAGCCAGCGGTGTCGGCTCGCGCGAGATGATGATTGGCAACGGCCGTGACGACGTGTCCGACGCGATCGACCGCCGCGTCGAGTTCAAGGTCCGTCCCTGCTGAAATGGGACCACCCCCGACGCGCTGCGCGCGTCCCCCTCAAGGGGGCAACGCTGGCGGCCGGGCGTAGCCCGTCCGCGGCGTTTGCTTGAAGAAGCGGCGCGCTGCGCGGCGCCTCAGTCGGTTCGGGGCATCCAGCCGGTGGCGGCAAGCTGCAGCAGGGGGCTGTCGAAGACGCCGACCAGCTTCGCGCTGCGCTGGGGGCCCAGCGCGGCTTCCCAGCGGCGGCCCTGGCGCATGGCCACGCCCATCGCCAGCACGTGCGCGCCCAGCCGCTCCAGCAGGTCCCAGGCCGGCAGCGCGGTGCTGCCGGTGCTGATGGCATCGTCGACGATCACCACCCGGCGGCCCCGCACCAGGGGCAGCAGGTTCGGGTCGAGGTAGATGCGCTTGCCCGGCCCGGGGCTGGTGATGGATCTCACCTCGGCCGACAGCGCCTCGTCGTACCAGAACTTGCGCGAGGTGCCCAGGGGCACGAAGCGCGTCTGGCCCAGGCCTTGCGCCACCAGCGGCGCCAGCGCCAGGCCCAGCGTGGGCAGGCCGACGATCAGGTCGGGCGCCAAGGGCTCGACTTGGCCCGCCAGCGCATCGGCCAGCGCCTGCAGCACCTCGAACGAAGCCTGGTTGCACAGCAGAGAGGCCACCGCGTGGTCGGCCCGCGACGCCAGCGGCCGTATCGGCAGCATCAGCACGCGACCATCGGGCAGGCGGGCCGGCACGCCCTGCCGCCAGGGCGGTTCGCAAGAGGGCAGGTCGGCCGGGCCGAGCAGGGTCTGCCAGTAGCCGGTGGTGGCTTCGGTGAAGGGCACCGCGGCGCGCTTCAGGGGCCCGGGAACTGGCGTCGCGCCGCTTCCATCCAGGTCAGCCCGGCCTCGGTGGTGGACGCCGGCTTGTATTCGCAGCCGATGAAGCCGGCATAGCCGATGCGCCTGAGATGGGCGAACAGGAAGGGGTAGTTGATCTCGCCGGTGCCCGGCTCGTTGCGGCCGGGGTTGTCGGCGATCTGGATGTGCGCGATGCGCGCCAGATGCCGGCTCAGGTTGCCGGCCAGTTCGCCTTCCATGCGCTGCGCGTGGTAGATGTCGTACTGCAGGAACAGGTTGTCGGCGCCCGCTTCCTCGATGAGGGCCAGACCCTTGGCCGTGCTGTTGAGCCAGAAACCCGGCACGTCGTGGTTGTTGATGGGTTCCAGCAGCAGCTTGAGCCCGGCCTTCTTCAGCTCCCCCGCAGCGAAACGCACATTGGCCAGGAAGGTCTCGTGCAGTGCGGCGTCGGGCACGCCGGCCGGCGCGATGCCCGCCAGACAGTTGAGTTGCGGCACGCCCAGCGTGGTGGCGTAGTCGATGGCCCGCGCCACACCGGCGCGGAACTCGGCCACGCGCGCCGGCTGGCAGGCGATGCCGCGGTCGCCGGCGGCGAAGTCGCCGCCCGGCAGGTTGTGCAGCACCATGCGCAGCCGGCTGGCCTCCAGCCGGCGGCGGATCTCGGCGGCCGGTGCCTCGTAGGGAAACTGCACTTCCACCGCGGAGAAGCCGGCGCGCGCCGCTCGTTCGAAGCGTTCGAGGAAGGGCGCCTCGGTGAACAGCATCGACAGGTTGGCGGCAAAACGCGGCATGGCTCGTCTCCGATGCGCCGGTGGGGCCGCCTGGGGAGGCCGCCGGACGCTGTGGTGGTGCGGCGGGGCAAAGGCCATCGCCGAGGTGGCCTACTCTATCCGCTGGCGCGCCGGGCTGCCCCGGGATATCGACGATTCCCGGCTGCACGCGGCGCACCGACACTCGGCCGATGGACCGTGTCGCCGGGATTCACCTGTTCGTCCGCGTGGTCGAGACGGGCAGCTTCAGCAAGGCCAGCCAGGGGCTGGGCATCACGCAGCCCACCGCCACCAAGCACATCGCCGCCCTCGAGGCCCGCCTGGGCGCCCGGCTGCTCCACCGCAGCACGCGCGGTGTCACACCGACCGAGCTGGGTGCGGCCTACTACGACAAGTGCAAGCTCATCGCGCGCGAGCTGGAAGAGGCCGACAACCTGGCTGCGCTGATGCAGTCGCGCGTGCAGGGCACCCTGCGCATCAACACCTCGGTGGCCTTCGGGCGCCGCGTGCTCACGCCACTGGTGCTGGGCTTCATGCGCCAGCACACCGGCCTGCAGATCGAGCTGAGCTTCGACGACCGCTACGTCAACCTCGTCGAGCAGGGCATCGACCTGGCGATCCGCATGGGCCGCCTGGCCGACTCGCAGCTGGGCGCGCGGTACCTGGGCCTCAACCCCTGGGTGCTGGTGGCTGCGCCGCGCTACCTGGAGCAACGCGGAACACCGATGCGGCCGGCAGACCTGGCCGGTCACGACGCGCTGATCTACAGCAGCGTGCAGGGCGACGAGCGATGGCAGTTCACGGGTGCGGCCGGCGGCAACGAAACGGTGACCGTGCGCGGGCCCCTGCGCAGCAACAACCTGTCGGCCCTGCTGGCGGCGGCGCGGGGCGGCCTGGGCGTGGCGGCCCTGCCGCGTTACGTGGCCTGGACGTCGCTGAAGGCCGGCGCGGTGCAGCCGCTGCTGCAGGGCTGGACCCTGCCGGCGCAGGAGATCCATGCCGTCTTTCCATCGCCCAAGCTGGTGCCGTCGAAGGTGCGCAGCTTCTGCGACTACCTGGCGCCACGCTTCGGCCCGGAGTGGTGGACCGAGGCCGATCTGGCGTCCTGAGCGACCACCCTCATCGACCGCCCGGATCGGTCGCCCGCGCCGACCGATCCGGGCCCGCGCCGGGACGTCCATCGCCGCTGACCGCGCTTCGGCGCGCGCGGGCTGCAACTCGTCGCAAGGCGCTGTGAAGCGCCGGGGGCGCTGCCTACAGTCCACCCCATCGCAACACGCCCAGCCCCAGGAGCCCACCATGTTCAATCGCATCACCCAGCAAGCCGGCGCCTTCGCCCTCGCCCTGGTCTTCACCGCGGGCATCCTGGGCGGCGTGGACCACCTCGCGGCCGTGCAGCCCGCAGGCGCGGCGGCCATCGACCACCAGATCGTCGTGATCACCGCGCAACGGATGCCCGCCTCGATCTGAGCAAGGTCCAGGCCTGATCCTGCCGGGACCACCGGCGCTCCAGGGCCCCGCTCCGGCGGGGCCTTGCCTTTGGGGGGCCTTGCCATTGAGGGGCCTTGACCTTGGCGGGGGCGCCGCGCTTGGCAGTAGTCTTGCGACATGCCTGACCCGAAGCACCCCGACCCGCCCCCCGTGAGCGAGCGCGTCCGCGTTCGCGAGGTGAAGCTGCTGTCGGACCATTGGTCCACCCTGCGCACCACCACCTTCGACTACCTGCGCAGCGACGGCCGCTGGCAGACGCAGCAGCGCGAGACCTACGACCGCGGCAATGGCGCCGCCATCCTGCTCTACCACCCGGGTCGGCGCAGCGTGGTGCTGACGCGCCAGTTCCGCTACCCCGCCTTCGTCAACGGGCTGCGGAAGCTGTCGATCGAGGTGCCCGCCGGCGCGCTCGATGGCGCCGCGCCCGAAGACTGCATCCGTGACGAAGCCGAACAGGAAGCCGGCTATCGCGTGCGCGCGCCGCGGCAGGTGATGGAGGCCTACATGAGCCCCGGCTCGGTCACCGAACGCCTGCACTTCTTCGTGGCCGAGTACGAGCCGGCCGACCGCGTCGGCCTCGGGGGCGGGCTGCAAGGCGAAGGTGAAGACATCGAGACCTTCGAAGTCGACATCGATCAGGCATTGAAGATGATCTGGTCCGGTGATATCTGCGACGGCAAGACCATCATGCTGCTGCAGTACGCCGCCCTGAATCTGTTCCCGCCCATCGGATCCGATTGACCCACGTCAAGCCGCTGCGGGGTCACGCTGACATGATGGAGCCATGGTCACCGCCCCGCCTCCCAACATCCCGATCCATCCCGTAGCCATGCTGCCTACCGGCGGCTGCGCCGGATGCGTGCCCAGCAGCCAGGGACCCGTGTGCCGCAGCCTGGCGCTGGGTGAACCCTGCCTGGCGCCCTCGCTGCAAGGCCAGGCCGAGCTGCTGCGCGAGGTGATGGTGGCGCTGAACGCCGTCGTCGAGCCCACCAGCGGCCGCGGCATCGTCGAGCTCCATCTGGTGAAGGCGCTGCGCATCGAAAACGGCGAGGCCGAGCTCGTGCTGAGCTTCCAGCCCGGCTGCGGCGGCGGCCGGGAGATGGCCGACGACGCCTTCCACACGCTGCGCCGCCTGCTGCCCGACACCGACATCTACGTCAAGCACGCCGTGGCCTAGTGTCGGAGTCTGCAGGCCGGCCCCAAGGGGGCATGTCAGCGACAGATGCGGCCGTTTTCGGCAGGATGCCTCCACGAACGTGCCGCTCAGGACAGCGGGCGGAACGCGGGGGAGCGGGTGACGGGCGGGAGTGCTAAGCTGCCGGCCCCAAGCCAGGAGAAGCTCATGCCCGGACTCTTGCCCCAGGTCGACCCCGACGGTCTCCTCGAGTATTCCGTCGTCTACACCGACCGCGCGCTCAACCACATGTCCCAGAAGTTCCAGGGCGTGATGCGCGACATCTCGGGCGTCCTCAAGGAGGTCTACAACGCGCGCTCGGCCGTGCTGGTGCCCGGCAGCGGCACCTTCGGCATGGAAGCCGTGGCACGCCAGTTCGCCACCGACCGCAAGTGCCTGGTGATCCGCAACGGCTGGTTCAGCTACCGCTGGTCGCAGATCTTCGAGATGGGCCGCATCCCCAGCGAGTGCACCGTGCTGAAGGCCCGCCGTGCGAAGCCGGGGGTGCAGGAGCCCTTCGCACCGGCACCCATCGCCGAAGTGGTGGCCACCATCCGCGCCGAGAAGCCGGCGGTGGTGTTCGCGCCGCACGTCGAGACCGCCGCCGGCATGATCCTGCCCGACGACTACCTGCGTGCCGTGTCCGACGCCGTGCACGAGGTGGGCGGCCTGTTCGTGCTGGACTGCATCGCCTCGGGCGCCATGTGGGTCGACATGAAGGCCACCGGCGTCGACGTGCTCGTCAGTGCGCCGCAGAAGGGCTGGAGCGGTTCACCCTGCTGCGCGATGGTGATGCTGTCCGACCTGGCGCGCGAGCGCATCGACGGCACCAGCAGCACCAGTTTCGCCGCCGACCTGAAGAAGTGGCTGCAGGTGATGGAGACCTACGAAGGCGGTGGCCACACCTACCACACCACCTTGCCGACCGACGCGCTGACGCGCACGCGCGAAGTGATGATGGAGACCAAGGCCTACGGCTTCGCCCGGCTGCGAGACGAACAGCAGGCCCTGGGCAGCGCCGTGCGCCAGTTGATGGAGCGCCATGGCTACAGGAGCGTGGCCGCCGCAGGCTTCCAGGCCCCCGGCGTGGTGGTGAGCTACACCGAAGACGCCGGGCTGCAAAGCAGCAAGAGCTTCCTCGCGCTGGGCCTGCAGACCGCCGCCGGCGTGCCGTTGCAGTGCGACGAAGGCGCCGACTTCAAGACCTTCCGCATCGGCCTGTTCGGCCTGGAGAAGCTGCACCACATCGACCGCACCGTGCAGCACCTGGGCAAGGCGCTCGACGCCATCGCGCTGGCCAACCGGCCGCCGCTGCAGGCGGCCGCCGAATAGGGCGCGGCAGTCCCGCGGGGGGCATGTTGTCGCCCACCCCCAGGCAGTGCTTCTCGTCTCGCTGACCGGCGTCCTCCTCAGGACGAGGTGACAGCGGCTGGGTCACACGCTTGTGGATGCATCACATTTGAATTACATTGGTGCATGAAGACCGCCACCCTTCCCGCCGTGCGTGTCGAGCCGGCGCTGCGCAACGCTGCCGAGGCTGTGCTCGACGAAGGCGAGTCGCTCTCCGATTTCGTGGCCAAGTGCGTTCGCGACGGCGTGGCCTGGCGCCGGACCCAAGACGCCTTTCTTGCGCGAGCGCGAGACGCAGTCGAGCGATCTGAGCGTGAAGGCAACGGCATCCCGTCGCAGGAGGTGCTGCGGCGGATGGATGCTCGGTTGGATGCAGCCCGTCAGCGGCTGGCAGCAGGCAAGTCGCGCGCGGGGCAGTGACCAGCTACCGCGTCCTCCTGACCGAGGAGGCCGTCGACGACTTGCTGCGGATCGAGGATCTCATGATCGAGCGGGAACTCGCCAGCGCGACACCCGACCTCGATGTCGTGGGGCGGCTCCGCGATGCTGTGGACCGCGCACTTCGGTTGCTGGAGTTCTCGCCGTACTCATGCCGCAAGGCCGCCCGCGCCCTGAACGACCAGCAGCGTGAGCTCATCGTTCCCTTCGGGAACGCCGGGTTGGTTGCCGCGTTCGAAGTGCGCGGCGAAACTGTGCGGGTCGGCGCCATTCGCCATCAGCTCGAGCAAGATCTCTAGCGATCTGGATCGACCTGGCTCCTCACCTCTCGTCTGAAGTGCTGCCTCTGTTTTCAGCCCGCCGGCCGCGCAGAAGCCGCTTCAGCCAAGCAACTCCACCGGCGGCGTCAGCGAGAGAGCCTTTGCCCGCTTCGCAAATCGTTGGTCGAATGTCGCGAAACCGGAAGCACGAGAACTGCGCGCAAGGTGGAGCGCATCCGCGAAATCGAGACCCTTGTCGAACGCATCGATCGCCACCAGAACCGCGTCTCGATCCTCGAGCGTGATGTGCTCGATGCTCGCCAGCGCACGCAACACGCGGGAAACATCCCTCGCTGGCAGTTCGTAGAACCCGCGCATGACCCACTCCAGTTCAAGCAGCACGGTCACCGAGACATACGATCGTTCGGCGAGCGCTGCGATGGCCGCGGGCCGTTGTCTGGCAGTCTGTGCATCGTCGGCATCATCGACGAAGAACCGCGCCAGGACGTTTGTGTCCAGGGCCCTCATGACTTGCCGCGCCGCGACCGGGTCAGCAGCGACGCAGGGTCGAAATCCTCCAGGCGGCGTGGAACACCGCGCGCTGGCGCCTTGACCATGCCCGCCATTTCGGACATGTCGGCCGTCGCGACCGAACGGACGACGCGCAGCTTCAGCCCGTCCGACTCTTCCAGCACCTCGATCCTCGCGCCAGCACCCATGCCGAGTCGGCGCCTCATTTCGGCGGGCAACACGATCTGGCCTTTCGAGGAGACTAGGAGCGTCGGCATGTTGGCATTCAGACTGAAAAGCAGACCTCCGTTGTACGACGGCTTACGTAGTAAGTCAAGGCTCAACTGCCCTGTGCGCATCCCGAACCAGGGCGCTGCACCTGGGCATGCCCGATGTCAAGGGTCAAGATCGCGCTGCGGCCGTCCGCTTAGCCGCCTCGAATCGGAGGGGACGAAGTCCCGCTCAGGGATCGACCTCTCTCATCCGGCAGACCAAGCCGCGAGCCGCCTCATTCGCCGTGAGCCCCTGGCGGCGGGCTCGCAACCGTCGCGTTCGCCGCCCTACTTCTTCGCCGCGGCGTCGGGCGCGCCCAGCAGCGCGATGCTGCCATCGCTGCCGCTGCCCAGCAGCCCGGTGCTGGAGTAGATGCGCAGCTTCTCGCGCGTGTCGCTGATGTCCATGCCGCGCATGGTGAGCTGGCCGATGCGGTCCTGCGGCGTGAAGGCGCCCAGGCCCTTTTCCATCGTCAGACGCTCGGGGTGGTAGGTGAGATTGGGGCTGGTGGTGTCGAGCAGCGAATAGTCGTTGCCGCGGCGCAGTTCCAGCGTGACCTCGCCGGTGACGGCGCGCGCCACCCAGCGCTGCGCGGTCTCGCGCAGCATCAGGCACTGCGGGTCGAACCAGCGGCCCTGGTACAGCAGGCGGCCCAGGCGGCGGCCGTTGCTGCGGTACTGCTCGATGGTGTCCTCGTTGTGGATGCCGGTCACCAGGCGCTCGTAGGCGATGTGCAGCAGCGCCATGCCCGGGGCTTCGTAGATGCCGCGGCTCTTGGCCTCGATGATGCGGTTCTCGATCTGGTCGCACATGCCCAGGCCGTGCCGGCCACCGATGGCGTTGGCCTCGGTCAGCAGCGCGACGGCGTCGGCGAAGCGGCGGCCGTTCAGCGCCACGGGCTGGCCTTCCTCGAAGGTCACGGTCACCGTCTCGGCCTTCACCGCCACGTCGTCGCGCCAGAAGGCCACGCCCATGATCGGGTTGACGATGGTGATGCCCTTGTTCAGGAATTCGAGGTCCTTGGCCTCGTGCGTGGCGCCCAGGATGTTGCTGTCGGTGGAATAGGCCTTCTCGACGCTCATCTTGTAGTCGAAGCCGTGTTCGACCAGGAACTCGCTCATCTCCTTGCGGCCGCCGAGTTCGTCGATGAAGGCCTGGTCCAGCCAGGGCTTGTAGATCTTCAGCGCCGGGTTGGCCAGCAGGCCGTAGCGGTGGAAACGCTCGATGTCGTTGCCCTTGTAGGTGCTGCCGTCGCCCCAGATGTTGACGTCGTCCTCCTTCATCGCCACCACCAGCGCGGTGCCGGTCACGGCACGGCCCAGAGGCGTGGTGTTGAAGTAGGTCGCACCCGCGGTGCTGACGTGGAAGGCACCGCTCTGGATGGCGGCGATGCCTTCGGCCACCAGCTGGCTGCGGCAGTCGACCAGGCGCGCCGTCTCGGCGCCGTAGGCCAGCGCCTTGCGCGGGATCTCGTCGTAGTCGCTTTCGTCGGGCTGGCCGAGGTTGGCGGTGTAGGCACAGGGGATCGCGCCCTTCAGGCGCATCCAGTGCACGGCGGCACTGGTGTCCAGCCCGCCGGAAAAGGCGATGCCGACCCGTTCGCCCACGGGAAGTTTCTGCAGGATGCTGGCGGTCATGGAGGCTTTCGAAAACAGTGGTTCGCGGCGGCGGGCCAGGACCCGCCGCGCCCAAACGCGCATTGTCGCCGAGCCGCCGCGGGCGCTCCTGCGCGGAGGCGTCGCGCCGCAGCGCGGGGGCTCAGCGGAAGCGCAGCTTCAGGCGCTCGATCTCGGCCTGCTGGTCGGCCACCAGGCGCGAGTACATGGCGATCTGGTCGCCCATGCCGCGCAGGCGCTCGGCGATGCGCATCGAGATCAGCACCACGAGCCGCGCCCCGACACGCGGGTGTTCCTCGATCAGCCGCTGCAGGCCCACGCGCGACAGGCCGGCGGCCTGCACGTCGCTGATGGCCTTGCAGGTGGCCGAGCGCGGCGCGCCGTCGAGCAGGCCCATCTCGCCCACGAGGTTGCCCGGGCCCAGCACCGACACCGCCACCGCCTCGGGGTGGCCGTCGTCGGCGACGTCGACGGAGACCTCGCCGCTCAGCACCAGCAGCATGTAGTTGGTGTTGGCGCGGTCGCCCTCGTGCATCAGCGTGGCGCCCTTGGGGAACACCGCCAACCGCAGGTAGCCGAGCACCGTGCGGGCCTCGGTGTCGTTGAGGTCGACCGTGGCGTTGGAGGTGCGCAGCATGGAGATGGCCAGCGCGGCCAGCTCCGGGGTGTCGGCCAGCGCACGCGTGCGCGGCGCAGCCGCCGCCGATGCGGGGTCGAAACGCGACGGGACAGGGGATTCCATGGGCTCGCATGGTAGCGCGAAGCACGCAGTGCGGCATGTGAATCCGCACGCTCCAGCGCTCGCCGGAGCGGGCCGTCGGGAGGCTGGAAGCTCAGCCGGCGATGGGCAGCGACACCGTGAACTCCGAGCCCTCGCCCGGGACGCTGCGCACCTCGATGCGACCGCCCATGCCCTGCACGAGCTGCTGCGTGATGGCCAGGCCGATGCCCGCACCGCCGACGCCCGAACGCTCGCGGCCCATCCGGTCGAACGGGCGAAACAGCGACGCCATCTGGTCGGCCGTCATGCCCAGGCCCGTGTCGACCACGTGCAACTGCACCCACGCACCTTCGACCGACAGGCGCACGACGACCGTGCCACCCGGGCGGTTGTACTTGATGGCGTTGGAGACCAGGTTGTAAGCCACCTGTCGCAGCCGTGTGCGGTCGGCACGCGCCGGGCCCGGCACCGTCTCGCCAGGCACGATGGAGAGCCCGACCCCGCGCGCATGCGCCTCCTGCTCGAGTCCGGCCACGGCCTCGCGGACCACCGGCAGCACGTCGACATCGTCGAGGTACAGGTTCATCGCACCGATCTCGATGCGCGAGATGTCGAGCAGGTCGTTGATGAGGCTCAGCAGATGGCGTCCGGCGGTCTGCACATGGCCGACGTAGCCGCGCTGGTCGGCCTGCAGCGGCGGGTTGGCGTTCTGCAGCAGTTCCGAGAAACCGAGTATGGCGTTCAGCGGCGTTCGCAGTTCATGGCTCATGCGCGAGAGGAACTCGCTCTTGGCCCGGTTGGCCTGCTCTGCCGCGTCCTTCACGGCCTCTGCGCGCTCCAGGCGGGCAGCGGCCTCCAGGCGCTGGCGGTCCGCCAGGCGGCTTTCGGTGATGTCGATCGACGTGCCGCGAAGCTTGACGATGCGGCCTTCGGCGTCGTGCACGGCCTCGCCGTGGGCGGTGATCCAGCGATGCACGCCGTCGTCGCGCACGATCTCGAGGTCCAGCGTGTAGGGCAGGCCCTTGTCGCGCAGGCGGATGTAGGCGCTCCTCACGCGTTGCCAGCTCTCCGGCGTGTAGAGCCTGGCCAGGCGGTCGCCGTGATGCGGCGGCGGGAGTGCCGGGTGAATGCCGAACTGCCGGTAGCGCTGCTCGGACCATTGCAGCACGCCATCGGCCACGGACCACGTCCAGCTCCCGATGCGGCCCAGCCGCTGGGTCTCGCGCAACTCGGCCTCGCGCTCGCGCAGGTCCTCGGTGGTGGCCTGGTAGCGGGCCAGCCCTTCCCGCAAGGCCGACTCCATCGCCTGCCGTTCGGTCACGTCGTGCAGCACCGACAGGTGCACGCCCGGCCTCAGGTGGGCCACCGCGGCGTACTCGGCCACCAGCAGAGTGCCGTCCTTGCGCCGAAGCTGCACGCGGCCACGCTGGTGCCCGTCGTGCTGGAAACGCGACCACTGCGCCTGCGTCGCGCTGTCGGCGTCGAAGGGCACGACGAGGTCCGCCACGTGCAGGCCCAGCAGTTCGGCACGGCTCAGGCCCAGCCACTCGCAGGCCGCTGCGTTCGCATCGATGTAGCGGCCATGGTCGTCGGCCAGGAGCACCGCGTTCAGCGCGTTGTCGAACAGCACGCGGTCCAGGCTGCCTTGCCGGAAGGAAGCGGCCGCAGCCGGGAAAGGGGGCTCGTCACCCGGGTCGCCAGCTTGAGCACTCATATGAAACTGAATGCAACTTTCGTGTCAGAGTTTTCGTGCAGAAGTCACAGTATGCCTGTGAAGAAGGGTTCCGGAACACACCGACTTGAACCCCCCTACATAGGGGGTTCAGCAGCCCGAGGGCCTTGACGATCGGCCGAAAACGGACCGATTTCGCGTTCTTCTCGGTGCTTCGTTAGGATGTGTGTGTGGTTGTTCACGGCCACGCACTCCAGATCAAGCCAGCGAGGAAACCCACATGAAGACCTTCCCGATCGTTCGTCTCTCGTCCAAGGTGGTTGTCGGCGGCATGGCCGTGCCCCACTTGCAGCGCACGCCCGCCAAGGTGGTCACGGGTGGCATGCAGGTTCCGCACCTCCAGCGCACGCCCGCCAAGGTCGTGACGGGCGGCATGGCCGTGCCTCACCTGCAGCGCACCCCGGCCAAGGTCTTGACCGGCGGCATGGCCGTGCCCCACCTGCAACGCACCCCCGCCAAGGTCGTGACCGGCGGCATGGCCGTGCCCCACCTGCAGCGCACCCCCGCCAAGGTCGTGACCGGCGGCATGGCCGTGCCCCACCTGCAGCGCACCCCCGCCAAGGTCGTGACCGGCGGCATGGCCGTGCCCCACCTGCAGCGCACCCCCGCCAAGGTCTTGACCGGCGGCATGGCCGTGCCCCACCTGCAGCGCACCCCCGCCAAGGTCTTGACCGGCGGCATGGCCGTGCCTCACCTGCAGCGCACGCCCGCCAAGGTGGTGGTCGGCGGCATGCAGGTGCCGCGCCTGGCCCGCTGAACGATCGACGTCGAACCATCCCGATCAAGGGCCCCGCATCGCTGCGGGGCCCTTTTTCCTGAGGCCCCTCGCCGCACCGACCGCCCATGAACGCGCCTGCCGACCTTGCATCCGGACTGCCGCCCACCCGGCCCGCCACGCCCGACGATCCGCTGATCACCTTCTACCGGGCCATCCCCGACGGCCGCGACCCGATCCGCGCCGACCGCACCGCGCTGGGCACCATCCCCGCCGCCGCCATGCAGTACTGCGAGGCGCTGACCACCGCCAGCGCCTTCGGCTGGTATGTCTTCCTGCCCCGCACGGTGTGGGTGCAGTGGGACGGCACCGACGCGGTGTGGACGCACGAGGGCCTGGACCGCTGGATCAGCGTGAAGAACGACCTCTACCCCGGCGCCGACGACTGGTTCGACGGCCACGTGCCCGAGGACGTGCGCGGCTACTGCCCACCCTTCGTCTCGCAGACGCTGGCGCCCGGTGTGATCCAGTTCTGGACCGGCCTATTCGTGGGCACGCGCGAGGGCTGGAGCTCGCTCGTGCGGCCGATGGCCAACGTGCCGCGCAGCAAGCAGTACGAGGTCTACGAGGGCATCGTCGAGACCGACCGCTGGTTCGGCCCCCTGTTCATCAACCTGCGCATGACCTGCATCGACACGCCGGTGGAACTGAGCGCCGACCGCCCGCTGTTCCAGGTGCAGCCGCTGCTGCGCGAGACCTACGCCGACCGCCAGCTCAAGCCCATGGGCATGGTGCCCGGTCTGGACCAGATGCCACCCGGGATGTGGGCGCGCTACCGCCAGACCGTCGTCGGGCCGAACTCCGGCGAGAGACGGCAGCCCGGCGCCTATGCGGTAGGCGTGCGCAAGCGGCTGGCAGCCGAGGGCTGAGCAGCGCGCCAGACGCGGGCCGGGCGGGCAACCCGCGCGCGGCGACCGAGGCGATCGACCCGTGACGTCGGGAGTCTGCGCGACTCTTGTCCGACATCAAGCTCGCAGGGCCGGTCCCGGGCCGGCATGAGCGAGACTCGGGATCCGCCCTACTCGCCGCCCGTCCCGCCATGACACCCCTCGCGTCACCGCCCGCCGACTGGCTGCAGACCTTGCAGCATCACCGCGCATTCCAGCACCTCGATGCGGCGGCGCGGCAGGAGTGGGCGCCGCACTTCAGCCACCAGCAGGCGCAGGCCGGCGAGGTCCTGGCCAGCGGCAGCGCGCTGCGCGACCGTCTGGGCTGGGTGCTGTCCGGCAGGGTCTGGCTCCAGTCGCCCGGCGAGGGTGCTGCGGGCTGGATGGTGGGTCCCGGCGAGTTCTTCGGCGCCGGGGCCGCGCCCTTCGGCGACGTGGACGGCTGGGAGGCGCGGGCCGACGACCGCGCCGAGCTGGCCTTCCTGACGGCCAGCGACCTGACCGCCCTGTGCGCCGCGCAACCCGCGCTGCAGATGTTCCTGGCCGCGCCCCAGGCCAGCGCCGGCCCCCGCGGCGCAGACCCCTACCTGGGCCTGATGACGACGCCGGTGCAGAGCCTGATCAAGCGCCCGCCCGTCACGCTGCCACCCGACGCGACCATCCTGGCCACGGCACAGACCATGCGAGACCACCGCGTCTCGTCGGTGCTGCTGATCGAGCGAGACCACCTGTTCGGCCTGGTGACCGACCGCGACCTGCGCAACCGCGCGCTGGCCGCCGGCCTCGACCCGGGCACGCCGGTGCACCAGATCGCCACGCTGGCACCGCTGAGCGTCGACATCACGCGCCCGGCCTTCGAGGCCCTGCTGCTGATGGCGCGCCACAACATCCACCACGTGCCGGTGCTCGACGGCCAGCGCGTGGTCGGCATGATCACCGCCACCGACCTCACCGAGCAGCTCAGCACCTCGGCGGTGTACGTGGCCGGCGACATCCACAAGCAGGGCAGCATCGAGGGCCTGGTGCAGGCCGCCACGCGCGTCAAGCAGATCCAGCGCAACCTGGTGGCCGCCGACGCCAGCGCCTACAGCACCGGCCAGATCGTCACCGCCATCACCGACGCGCTGACCATCCGGCTGCTGCAGCTCGCCGAAGCGCGGCTGGGTCCGGCCCCGATCGACTACGCCTGGGTCGCCGCCGGTTCGCAGGCACGCAGCGAGCAGACCGCACGCAGCGACCAGGACAACAGCATGATCCTGGACGACCGCTACGACGAGGCGCAGCACGGCGCCTACTTCAAGGCGCTGGCCAACTTCGTCAACGACGGCCTGGACGCCTGCGGCTACGTGTACTGCCCGGGCGAGATGATGGCGCGCACCGACCAGTGGCGCCAGCCGCAGCGGCGCTGGGCCGAGTACTTCCAGCGCTGGACCGACAAGCCCGAGCCCAAGGCGCTGATGCTGACCTGCGTCTTCTTCGACCTGCGGCTGATCTACGGCCGCGCCTCTCTGCTCGACGATCTTCGCGCCGAGGTGCTGCGCAGCACGCGCGACAACCGCATCTTCCTGGCCTACATGGTGGGCAATGCCCTCACGCACCGCCCGCCGCTGTCGATGTTCGGCGGCATCTCCACGGTGCGCCACGGTGAACTGCGCGACGCCGTCGACCTCAAGCACAGCGGCATCGTGCCCATCGTCGACCTGGCCCGCATCTACGCCCTGGCCGGCGGCCATGCCGCGGTCAACACCACCGACCGCCTGGCGGTGGCCGCACAGAGCCACGAGATCAGCGAGCAGGGCGCACGCGACCTGCGCGACGCGCTGGAATTCCTGGGCACCACGCGCATCCGCCACCAGGCGCGGCAGATCGAGAAGAACCTGCCGGCCGACAACATGCTGTCGCTGTCGGAGCTGAGCAACTTCGAGCGCAGCCAGCTCAAGGACGCCTTCGGCGTGGTGCAGACGCTGCAGAGCGTGCTGGCGCAGCGCTATCGCTGACCGCGTGGTTGGGTTTGCCGCATCGGCACGGAGTTCGGCATCGACTGATGCTAGATTCCGTGCCTTTCCGTGAAGGAAGGCAGAGCATGCGGACCACGATCACCATCGACGATGAGTTGTTGGCCAAGGCCACCAGGCTGACGGGCCCCATGGATCGGACCGCCATCTTGAGTGAGGCTCTGAAGGCGCTCATCGAACGTGAGAGCGCCAGGCGACTTGCCCGCCTGGGAGGGACACAGCCTGCGCTGAAGGCAGCTCCCCGCAGACGTACCGGGAAGTCGGCTTGATCCTGGTTGACACCTCGGTGTGGGTCGATCACCTTCGTCGGGGCGACTCGCGCCTGGTCGGTCTGTTGGAAAGGTCGGCCGTCGTGATGCATCCGTTCGTGGTCGGCGAGATCGCCTGCGGCAGCCTGCGCAATCGCAGTTCGATTCTCGAACTGCTGCAGGACCTGCCAAGCGCCGTGGTCGCTCACAACGACGAGGTACTGCAGTTCATCGACCGGCACGCCCTGCACGGCAAGGGCATCGGCTACGTCGATGTCCACCTGCTGGCTTCGGTGATGTTGACCGCCGGGGCCAAGGTCTGGACTCGTGACCTGAAGTTGCGCCGGGTTGCTGAAGCGCTCGGCAGCGCCTACACCGAGCCAGCACACTAAGGTGGCAGTCGAAGCGCCGGGCCCTGGGGGCGTTCAGTACTTGATGCGGGCGTAGTAGGTCTGCTGCGCCGCCTCGCGCGCCTGGCCGAGGGTGTGGATGCCCTTCTCGGCCAGCAGCGGCAGCAGCTTCTGGAAGACCTCGGCCGTGACCATCGCGTCGCCCAGCGCGGTGTGGCGGCCGATCACCGTGACATCGAAGCGTTCGGCGATGGCCTCCAGCCGGTGCGACTCCTGGCTCGGGTGCACCACCGCCGACAGCAGCAGCGTGTCGAGCACGGGCTGCTCGAAGCGCAGGCCGGTGGCCTGCTCCTTCAGCTGCAGGAAGCGCATGTCGAAGGCCGCGTTGTGGGCCACCAGCACGGTGTCCTGCGCGTAGGCGTGGAAGGCCGGCAGCACCTGCGCGATGGTCGGCTTGCCGGCCACCATGTCGGGCGTGATGCCGTGGATGGGGATCGAGGCCTCGGGGATGCGCCGCTGCGGGTCGACGAGCTGGTCGAAACACTCGCTGCGCAGCAGCCTGCCGTTGACCACGCGCGTGGCGCCGATCTGGATGATCTCGTCGCCACCGGCAGGGTCCAGGCCTGTGGTCTCGGTGTCGAACACGGTGTAGGCCAGCTCGGCCAGCGGGCGGTCGTCGAGTGCATGGTGGTCGCCGCTGCGCGAGAAGAGGTCGAAGTCGTAGTACTCCGGACGGCTCTCGCTGCGCACGAAGCCGCTGTCCAAGGCCTCGCCGCCGGCCGCACCGGGCGCCATCGGCAACAGGAACCGGAAGAAGGCCTCGTGCCGCGTGCGTTCGCGCTCGAACCAGAACTCGCCGCCATGGCGCTGCACCACGTCGCGCACCGTCAGCGAGCTGCTTTCCTTGCCGGTGGAGATGGCGTCCATCTCCCAGGCCATCACGGTCTCGGTGCTCATCACCTGGCCGCTCCACACCAGGTCCAGGCGCACGCGCTGAGCGTCGCCGGCGCTCAGCCGCAGCAGCACGCTGCGGATGTCGAACTCGTCGTGCAGACGCAGGGCCAGGTAGCCCAGGGCCTGCAGCAGCGAATAGCTGTCGAGCTTGAGCCACAGCGCGCCGTCGATGGGGTCGCTGGCGGTGCGCATGCCGGCCACGGCCTCGATGCGGCGCTGCGCGGCCTGCACGAAGTCGCTGCCGCGCATCTCTTCCAGCGGCCAGCGCGTGGCCAGGCCTTCGGCGTTCTGCTCGGCCAGGGTGTTGATGCGGCGGCTCATGGCGCTCGCCTCGTCGCGCACCACGCCCAGGAAGCGCTCGCGCAGGGCGGGCTCCAGGCCGTCGTCGTCCAGCATCTCGGCGGCCACCTGCAGGTTGGCCAGCGAGCCGCGGCTGCCCTCGGTCAGGCCGTGCAGCAGGCGTTCGCGCGCGCTCTCCTCTTCGTACTCGCGTGTGATGTTGTCCAGCATCAGCACGAAGCCGTTGAGGGGCGGCGCCGCTTCGCCCTCGGTCGCCACGCTGCGCACCGGCGCCATCTGCACGCGCAGCAACTGTCCCGTGCGCGTGGTGGTGACGAACTGCGCGCTGGGGTGGGCGGCACCGCGCTGCAGCCGCTGCTGCAGGCTTTCCAGCGCGTGGGCCACCAGCTGGCGGTCGAACACGGCGTAGATGGAACGGCCCAGGCCGATCAGCTCGGCCCCGCCCACCAGCGAGGGCGCGTCGGCCAGCGCGCGGAACTGCACGCGGGCCCGGTTGTTGTAGAGCAGGATGCGGCCGTCGAGGTTGCACACCACCACGCTCTGCGTCAGCTCGCTCATCAGCGCAGCCAGGCGGTTGCGCTCCTGCTCGATGCCGCGGCTGGCCTGCGCCACTTCGGCGGCGATGTCGCGCCTGAGCTGGTCGCGCTGGCCCGCCAGTTCGTTGATGGTGCGCGCCAGCGCCTGCACCGGACCCGCGGCGCCGGGCAGTTCGAGCTGACGCTGCACGTCGGTGTTCAGCAACACCTGCGCCTGTTCCTGCAGTCTCGCCGGGGCTGCCACCCAGCGCCGGTACAGGGGCTGCACGGCCGCAGCGGCGGCCCCCACCACGGCCACGGCGGCCATCACCAGCAGCGGCAGGCGGCCGCCCAGCAGCTCGGCGAGTGCAGCGCGCTCGGTCGCGGCCAGCGTCGACCAGACCAGGCCGCCGCCGCCCAGCACGAAGCCGGCCAGCACGGCAGCCGCGGCGCCGGCAGCGCCACCCATGGCAGCGATCAGGCGGCGGTCGCGCTTCATGGCGCGGGCTTGGCCAGCAGGTCGCGCACCTTCTGCACCAGTTCCTTGGTCGAGAAGGGCTTGGTCATGTAGGCGTCTGCACCCACGCCCAGTCCCTTGGCGACGTCGGTGTCACGGCCCTTGGCCGTGAGCATCAGCACCAGCGTGTCCTTCAGGGTCTCGTCGGCGCGCAGCTCCTGGCAGACCTCGAAGCCGGTCTTGCGCGGCATCATCACGTCGAGCAGCACCAGGCGGGGGTGTTCGCGGCGCAGCATGTCCAGCGCTTCCTGCCCGTCGCGCGCCACGAAGACCTCGAAGCCCTCGCGCTTCATCAGGTACTCGAGCGAGATGAGGATGTTCGGCTCGTCATCGGCGATGAGGATCCTGCTCGTCATGCTGCCCCCCGGGGGGCAGCGGGGTCACGCAGGCGCGAACGCGCGTCAGGGGGTCGGTGCATCTGTGTCTCCTGCAGGCCTGGCCGTTGTCGCACCCGCGGGTGCCGGCTCTGTGGGAAGGGTCCAAGGTAGCGTGAAGGCGAAGCATGCGCCTTGACCCGCATCAGGCCGCAGTTCCATGCGGCCACCGAAATGTTCGACGATCTGCCGGCTGATCGGCAAGCCCAGGCCGGTGCCCTGGGGCCGGTGGCTGGCCTGGCCGCCCTGGCGAAACTTCTCGAAGATCAGCGAGCGCTGCGCCTCGGGCACGCCGGAGCCGTTGTCCTGCACCTCCACCGTGGCGCCATCGGCCTCGAAGCGCAGGCGCAGCACGATGCGACCCTCTTGCGCCGGCACGAACTTGGCGGCGTTGGACAGCAGGTTCAGCAGCACCTGCGTCAGCCGATCGGGGTCGGCCCGCAGCAGGGGTTGCACGGCAGCATCGTCCGGCAGTTGCAGCTCGATGTCGGCCCCGCGCTCGCGCAGCACCTCGTGCATGGTCTGCGCCGCCTGTCGCACCAGCGCCGCGAGCTCGACCTCGGTGTTGTGCCACTCGGCATGGCCCGATTCGATCTTGGCCAGGTCCAGCACCTGGTTGACGAGCCGGCTGAGGCGCTCGGTCTCGCCGACCACGATGGCCAGGAACTGCTGGCGCTGCGCGGCCGGCATTTCCGGGTCGTCGACCATCAGCTCGGCCAGTGCGCGGATCGACGTCAGCGGGGTGCGCAGCTCGTGCGTCACCGAAGACATGAAGTCGTCCTTCAGGCGGTCCAGGCCCTCCAGCCGCTCGTTGGCGGCCCGCAGCTCGGCAGTGGCGCGCTCCAGCGCCTGCGAATAGGCGCGCAATTGCGAGGCCTCGTCCAGGATGCGCAGCACGTCGTCCATGCCCAGCGTCTCTTCTTCCACCACCGAGGCCACCATGACACGCGCCGACGCGCTGCCGATGGCCCCGGCCAGCTG
>JALHMT010000086.1 GCA_022843905.1 Rubrivivax sp. | reverse complement strand
CGGCGGTCGCCGAGGTGGCGGAACTGCGCCTCGCTCAGCGTCACGGGCTGGCGTGTGCCGTCGAGCACGACGAAGTCGTTGCCCGCGCCGTGCATCTTGGTGAAGCGCAATCGCATGGCGGGATTATCGCCGCCAGGTGGGTGCGGCGGCGGGGGCGCGCGTTCTTCAGCGGTACACCGAGCGCTGCCCCGGCGGCCGCGTCTTGAAGCGCTTGTGCACCCACAGGTACTGCGCCGGGTTGCGGCGCACCTCGGTCTCGATCCACTGGTTCATGCGCAGCGCGTCGGCTTCGGGGTCGTCGCTGGGCCAGTCGCTCCAGGGCTCCAGGAAGCGCACGCGGTAGCCGCGTCCGCCGGGCAGCATCTCGGCCACCACCGGCTGCACCGTCATGCCCAGCGAGCGCGCCATGCGCGAAGGGGCCAGCAGCGTGGCCGCGGGCACGCCGAAGAAGGGCACGAACGCGGCGTCGCGCGGGCCGAAGTCCATGTCCGGCAAGTTGAAGAAGACGTAACCGCGCTTGATGGCGCGCACCAGCGGCAGCGCCGTGTCGTGGCGCGAGAAGATCTCGCCGCCGTTGAAGCGCAGGCGGCCGCGGCGCATCGCGGCGTCGAGCACCGGGTTGCTCTGTGCCTGGTAGATGGAGCCCACCTTGCGCTTCTGGAAGATCTGCGTGGCCACGCCGGCCACGTCCAGCGCCATGAAGTGCGGTACCAGCCACATCACCGGGCGGCCCGTGCGATCGGCGAAGTGCACGTCGCCTTCGACGCGGATCAGCCGCCGCAGCCTGGCCGGGCTGGCGTACCAGAGCAGGCCGCGCTCGAGCAGGCTGCGGCCGAGCCAGCCGAAGTGTTCGCGCACCAGGCGCTCGCGCACCGGCGCGACCAGCTCGGGCATGCACAGATCGAGGTTGCGCTGCGCCACCTGGCGACGGCTCTTGCCGAAGCGCCACAGCAGCGCGCCCAGCATCTCGCCGATGAGCGCCTGCAGCCCCAGCGGCAGCCAGTGCAGCAGCCAGACCAGCGCCAGCAGGAGACGTGCTGCGATGTTCATGCGTTGCGCGGGGCCTTGTAGCGGTGATAGCCCCAGAGGTACTGCGTGGGTGCCAGGCGGATCACGGCTTCCATCGAGCGGTTCAGGGATGCCGCCGAAGCCTCGTCGCCCGAGGCCGGCAGCGGCTCGGCCAGCGGCAGCGCCCGCACCACGTAGCCGGCGCCGCGCGGCAGGCGTTCGGTGCACAGCACCGCCACCGCGGCACCGGTTTGCTGCACCAGCTTGGCCGCCAGCGTCATCGTATAGGCGGGCTGGCCGAAGAACGGCGCCCACACACCCATGCCCTCGGGCGGCACCTGGTCGGGCAGCAGGCCGACGGTCTCGCCGCGCTTGAGCGCGCGCAGCATCTGCCGCACGCCCGCGAGCGTGGCCGGCGCGGTGGCCAGCTGGGGTCGCGCGCGTGCGCTTTCTTCGAGTTCACGCAGCCAGGCCTTGCGGGCAGGGCGGTACAGCACGGTGACGGGCTGGCGCGGGCCGAAGCGTTGAGCGTAGGCCTGCGCCGACATCTCGAAGCTGCCCAGGTGCGGCGTCAGCAGCACCAGGCCCTTGCCCTGGTCGAGCAGGTTGTCGATGAGCGCGTCGTTCTCCCAGCGCACCGCGTCGGCGATGGCCTGCCCCGCGGGCCGAAGCCACAGCCGCGGCAGCTCGCTCACCAGGCAGCCGGCCTGGCCGACGGCGGCGCGGCGCTGGGCCGAACTCAGGCCGGCCAGCGCAGCGTTGGCGCGCAGCCGGCGCCGGTACGACGGCGAGGCGAGGTAGGCCGTCCACCCCATGACGAACCCCAAGCCGTGCAAAAGCCACAAGGGCCGGCGAGAGAGCCAGCGCAACAGGAACAGCATGCTTCGTATACTGTGGGGGTCGCCGAGTTAACAGGACAACTTGCGGGGCGACGCGGTCTTGAATGTGCGCCGAGCATATGTCAAGCCGCCGGACAGGCAGTCCAGGCCGCCGGTTCAACAAATCCGCTAAAGCGTTCGCCGCGGCTTCCACACATCGACCGGCGACGCATCGATGTCATCAACTGGAGCACTGCACGTGGCGAACGACTTTCTCTTCACTTCCGAATCCGTCTCCGAAGGCCACCCCGACAAGGTGTCCGACCAGATCTCCGACGCGATTCTCGACGCGATCTTCAAGCAGGACCCGCGCAGCCGCGTGGCCGCCGAGACGCTTTGCAACACCGGCCTCGTGGTGCTGGCCGGCGAGATCACCACCAACGCGCACGTCGACTACATCCAGGTGGCGCGCGACACCATCAAGCGCATCGGCTACGACAACACCGAGTACGGCATCGACTACAAGGGCTGCGCGGTGATGGTCTGCTACGACAAGCAGAGCAACGACATCGCCCAGGGGGTCGATCACGCATCCGACGATCACCTGAACACCGGCGCCGGCGACCAGGGCCTGATGTTCGGCTACGCCTGCGACGAGACGCCCGAGCTGATGCCCGCGCCCATCTACTACGCGCACCGCCTGGTCGAGAGACAGGCGCAGCTGCGCAAGGACGGCCGCCTGCCCTTCCTGCGCCCTGACGCGAAGAGCCAGGTGACCATGCGCTACGTCGACGGCAAGCCGCACAGCATCGACACCGTGGTGCTCAGCAGCCAGCACGCGCCCGAGTACAGCCTGGGCCACAAGATGACCGACGCCTTCTACGAGGCGGTGCGTGAAGAGATCATCAAGCCGGTGCTGCCCAAGGAATGGCTCACCGCCGACACCAAGTACCTCATCAACCCGACCGGCCGCTTCGTCGTCGGCGGCCCGCAGGGCGACTGCGGCCTGACCGGCCGCAAGATCATCGTCGACACCTACGGCGGCGCCTGCCCGCACGGCGGTGGCGCCTTCAGCGGCAAGGACCCGAGCAAGGTCGACCGCTCGGCCGCCTACGCCGCGCGCTACGTCGCCAAGAACGTCGTCGCCGCCGGCCTGGCCAAGCAGTGCCAGGTGCAGGTGGCCTACGCCATCGGCGTGGCCAAGCCGATGAACATCACGGTCTACACCGAAGGCACCGGCAAGCTGCCCGACGACAAGCTCTCGGCCATCGTCGCCGAAGTCTTCGACCTGCGCCCCAAGGGCATCATCCAGATGCTGGACCTGCTGCGCCCGATCTACGAGAAGACGGCGGCGTATGGGCACTTCGGACGCGAAGAGCCGGAGTTCACCTGGGAGAAGACCGACAAAGCAGCAGCGCTGCGCGCTGCTGCCGGCCTGTAAGGCCGCCGCGCGCCTTGCGCGCGGTTTGCCGGTCTTCCGTCGCAGGCTAACTTCGGGCGCCGCCCGAAGTTAAGGGCCCCCAGGCCCGGCCGGAGACAAGGTAATGCTCGGCCGCAGGCCGCACTTCTGACGGGCGACGGGAGTCGCCCGTCGTGCATTTCACCAGCGCCACAACGTCCGCGCTTACGGCGGCAACAACTGACCCTGCCCGTTGTCGAACCACGCTGCGTCAAACCCCTCCCGCAGCAACACGCCCCGCGCCTGGGACCGTCCTTCCGCACGCAGCCGGTCCAGGTACTTGGTGAGCGTGCTCGCGTCCTCGGTCAGCACGTGGGAGATGCCTTCGCACTGACATTGAGCGATCAGCTTGAAGTCATCCTTGACGCGAACGCGATCGTCGGCCGCATCGCGTGGCATCGAACGCACGAGCAGGCCGCACGCCATGGCGTGGTCGATGTTGAAGGGCAGCACGATGAAGTTGCGCAGCGGCAAGTCGTTGATGGCCTGCCGTACCTGGTACTCCGAGACCACGATGCTCGACAGGAACATCGGCACTCTGCGGTCGATGCAGGCCTTGAAGTAGGTCAACGCCACGCCATGACGCTCGCGCGTGGAGTCGCTGAGAGTGATCAAGTAGCTCGTATCGACGAGCAGGCTGTTCAATCCCGCCCTCCGCGAACTTCCTCGACCCAGGCCGCCGCATCGTCCACGTCCTTCCAGGCCAGGGCCCCGCGACGGGTCAGCCGCTCCATGTCGGCCTCGTCGTAGCGCGGCGCGTATTCGATGAACTCGATCAGTTGCGCGTCGCGCAGTTCCTGGGTCAGCACGTTGTAGCGGGCTTTCACGCGAAGCATCGCCTCCTTGTAGAGGCGGTTGTGCGTGTCGTTCTTCAGGACATTGCGATCGGTGGCCACACGCAGCAGTGAGCCGTCCTGCAAACGCACATGGGCGTTTGCGTTCTTCGCGCCGCCCAGATCCTGGATCTCGCCGCGAACATAGCGCTCGACGACCACCCACTGGTCGGCATCGTCAGCGCGGTAGTCGCTGCGTTCATCGATCACGACGGGTCGTTCAAGCGCCGGTGCGCTGATCCGAAAAGCCACGCCACGTGACTGACGCGCGGTCTTCTGCCACCTTTCGACGACCTCGCGCCGCTTGGCGTCCAGGGCATCGAGAAACTCGGACTGCAGCAGGGACCGGAGGTCCCGAAAGAGGGTGGGCGCGCCCAGGATCGGCGAAGTATGGATCGCCAGCGAACCGTTGCGGACGGCAACGTCGAGTTCCCCAGGATCGACCTCTCTTTGGCTGCCGCGCAAGAGCTGCGATACGTCGGCCGAAAAACTGCTCAAGAGTTCCAGGCGCACTCTCTCGGGCGTCGCTTCGTAGCCAGACGACGCATCGACGACCGAGAACAGCAGCGGTTGCGCTTCCATGGTGCCGACATTGTGGCAGTCGTGGCGGATCGCCGCTACAGCCTCACCCCGCCCCCGCCCGCTGCCGATTCGAGACCAGCAGCCGCCGCAGGATCTCTTCGTCCGGCATGTCCGCCGTGTAGTCGCCACAACCGTAGGCCGTGGCCTCCGCGGCGTCCAGCGCCGCATTCGCCCAGGCGCCAGCCTGCCAATTGCCGACGAACTCCATCGGTGTCATTGCATCCTTCCCAGGATGTCATTCAGCGGCCGGATCCAGGCGACGCCCTCGGGCCGGACGGTCCTGATCACCCCCGGTACCGCCCCTCCCGCTGCGCACGCAGGGCCAGCACCAGCACGATATCGACATCGGCGTGGTACCGGTAGCGGGCCAGGTACCCGCGCGGTCCCTTGCCGATCACCAGCTCGCGCTGGCCGTCGCCGACCAGCCGGCCCAGCTCCGGGCTGGTGGCGAGCACATCGATGGCCGACTCGATCGCCTCGAGACGCTCGGCGATGCCGGCGGCATCGTGGGCCAGCAGGTGGGCCACGATGCGGGCGTAGTCTTCCGCGACACGCGGGGCGTACTCGATGCGTGCCACGGGCAGGCCGGGCAGGTGTCAGGGAAGCAGCTTGCGTGCGCGCGGCGGTGGCGCCTTCCTGCCGGCGGCCAGGGCCTTGACGTAGCTCTTCATGTCGTCGTTCGAGACGGCTTCGCCGCTGCGCTTGAACTCCGCCCAGCGTTGCTGTGCCACGCGATGGAACTCCGCCTGCGCTTCCGCCTCGGCAGCGCGTTCCTCGATGGCCTGCAGCATGAAGGCATGCGGGGTCATGCCGGCGCTGTCGGCCAGCTGCGCGATGCGCTTCTTCAGATCGTCGGGCAGTCGGATGGTGGTGGTGGACATGGTCGCTCCCGAGGCAGGCATCACTGTAGCACTGCTGTGCTACAACATGGTGTGGAACCGCTGCGGTGCCCGCTCGGCAAGCGATTGCCCGCGGTGCATCATGCGAACCCATGCCCGCCCCGCTCTACCCACCCCCGCTCACCCCCGGCGCCCTCATCGCCGTCACCGCCCCCAGCTCCGGCGTCGAACCCCGGCTGCACCGCAGGCTGGACCTCGTGCTGCAGCACCTGCGCGACCAGGGCTTCCGCGTCGAGGAAGGCCGCTGCCTTCGCGACGAAGTGGACAGCGCCAGCGCCCCGGCCGACGAGCGCGCCGCCGAGCTGATGGCGCTGCTGCTGCGCGACGACGTGGCCGCCATCGTCCCGCCCTGGGGCGGCGAGCTGGCGATCGAACTGCTCGACCGTCTCGACTGGGCCGCCCTCCACTCGGCGCGCCCCAAGTGGCTGCTGGGCTACAGCGACACCAGCACCTGGCTGCTGCCCATCACCCTGCACCTGGGCTGGGCCACCGCGCACGGCCCGTGCCTGATGGACCTGGCGCCCGGCCAGCCCGATGCCTTGACGCAGGGCGTCATGCCGCTGCTGTCCACCGCCGCCGGCAGCACCGTGATGCAGCACCAAAGCACGCACTGGCAGAGCCGCTGGACCGACTTCGCCGACGTGCCCGACACCATCTACCAGCTCACCGAGCCCACCGTCTGGCGCTGCCTCAACCGCGCGCCGGGCGAGGCGGTCGGCTTCTCGGGCCGCCTCATCGGTGGCTGCCTCGACACCCTGATGCACCTGGCCGGCAGCGAACACGGCGACGTGCCCGGCTTCACCGCGCGCTGCGGTGCCGAAGGGGCCGTGCTGTACCTCGAGAACGCCGAGCTGCCTCCCACCGCGCTGGTACGCGCATTGCACACCTTGCGCTGGGCCGGCTGGTTCCAGGGCCTGGCCGGCGTGATGATCGGCCGCAGCGCTGCGCCCGACACCACGGCGCCGCGACAGCTGCGTTACGCGCAGGCGCTCCAGAACACGCTCAGCGGCTTGCCGTGTCCGGTGCTGGTGGACGTCGACATCGGCCACCGGCCGCCGCAGTTCACGCTGGTCAACGGGGCGCGTGCCGCCGTGCACTGGAGCGCGGCCGAAGGCGGCTCGGTCGAGCAGACCCTGTCATGACCAAGCCCGTCACCCTCGACGCCCTGCGCCGCCACGCCGTGGCGCGCACGCTGTTCACTCCCACCACGCTGCCGCGCGCCATCGAGCGGCTCGGCTTCGTGCAGGCCGACCCCATCCGCGCACCGGCCCGGGCCCAGGATCTGACGCTGCGACACCGCGTGGCCGACTACCGCGCCGGCGACCTCGAGCGCCGCTACCACCGGCTGCCCGTCGAAGAGGACTTCTTCGTCAACTACGGCTTCCTGCCGCGCGCCACGCACGCGCTGATGCACCCGCGCACGGCGCCCACGGTGTGGCCGAAGAAGCGCTGGGCGCAGGCCGGGGAGGTGCTGGCCTTCGTGCGCGAACACGGCGTGGTGCACCCGCGCCAGGTCGACGCGTTTTTCGCGCACGGCAAGGCCACCAACTGGTTCGGCGGCAGCAGCAACGCCAGCACGCAGCTGCTCGACGGCATGCACTACCGCGGCCTGCTGCGCATCGCGCGGCGCGAGGGTGGCGTGAGGCTGTACGCGGCGCGCGAGGCCGCTGACAGGGAGGCCGCGGCGCCCGACGTGCACGCCGCGATGGACGCGCTGGTCGACGTGGTCGTGCGCAAGTACGCGCCGCTGCCCGAGCGCAGCCTGGCCGAGCTGGTGATGCACCTGCGCGGCGGTGTGCCGCAGTGGACGGGCGAGCGCCGTGCGGCGCTGCTGCGCGCCAAGGCGCGGCTGCCTTCGGCCGCCGTCGACGGCCAGCGCTGGTACTGGCCGGCTGGCGAGAACCCCGCCTCCGGACGCCACATGCCGGCCGATCGCGTGCGATTGCTGGCGCCCTTCGATCCCGTGGTGTGGGATCGCCGCCGCTTCGAGCTGCTGTGGGGCTGGGCCTACCGCTTCGAGGCCTACACGCCGGCCCCGAAGCGCCAGCGCGGCTACTACGCGCTGCCGCTGCTGTGGCGCGATCAGGTCGTCGGCTGGGGCAACCTGGCCTGGCAAGGCGGTGCGCTGCGGGCCGATATCGGCTTTGTCGCCGGCAAGCCGCCGCGCGATGCGGCATGGCGCGCTGCGCTGGACGACGAACTCGGCCGCCTGGAGACCTTCCTGACGCCGCGCGCCTGAGGCGGATCGCTCAGCTCGCCAGCGCCCGCTGCCGCATCGCCAGCAGCGCCCCCAGGCCCAGCAGCGCGGCCGACACGCCCAGGCCGCGCACCAGCCCGCCCGAACCGTCGGCCACCCAGCCCACCAGGCTGGGGCCGACGATCTGCCCGCCGGCGAAGACGATGGTGAAGGCGGTGATGCCCGACGGCCATAACGCTGCCGGCAGGTTGTGGCGCACGAAGGCCGTGGTGGACGCCACCACCGACAGGAAGACGCTGCCGAACAGCGCGCCCGAGACGAACACCGCCGCCGGGTGCGCGCTGAGCACCAGCAGGCCCGTCGCTGCGGCCAGCAGGGCGTTCAGCAGCGCCAGCGTCTGCCCGCCGCGCCAGCGTTGCAGCAGGCCGGACCACAGCCACGACGACGCCACCACGCCCAGGCCCAGCACGACGTAGAAGGCGATCACGACGCCGGAGGACAGGCCCTGTTCGCGCAGCAGCGTGATCACGAAGGTCATGTAGCCGATGTAGCCCAGGCCGAACATCAGGTAGCCCGCCAGCATCCAGGCCATGGGCCCGAGCGCGGCCGGTGCGCGTGCCGCGCCGCGTATGGGCGGAGCCTTCAGGCCAGGCGTCCAGGCCGCCGTGATCGCCGTCACCAACGCGGCCGTCACGCCCAGGGCGATCCACGCCGACGGCCACGACAGCGGTGGCGCGATGAAGGACGAAGCGACGATGCCCAGCCCCGTGCCGCCGTAATACAGGCCCAGCACCAGCCCGGGGGTGATCCGCCCGCCTGCGGGCAGCGACGAGGCCAGGCGCGCCGCCAGCAGCCCGCCGGCGACGAAGCTGGCGGCGCTGGCCATGCCGGTCAGCGTGCGCAGGGCGTACAGCCCGGCGTCGTGGCGGACCCCGCCGTGGGCGAACAGCAGCAGGGCCGAGCCGATGCCGCCGGCCAGCAGCAGCGTCCGTGCGTCCCAGCGGCGCAGCGCGGCGGGCATCAACAGCGCCCCGGCCAGGTAGCCGGCAGCATTGGCGGTGTTCATCGCGCCGGCCGTGAGGTAGCTCCAGCCGAGGTCGGCGCGCATCGGCGGCAGCAGCAGGGCGTACGAGAAGCGCGCCAGGCCCAGCGACACGGCGGCCGCCAATGCCAGGGCGAAGGCCGCCCGCGCCTCCATCGCTCAGCTGCCGCGCGCCTGCAGCAGTCGCGCCGCCACCTCGGCGAAGCCCGCGCCGCGCTCGCCTTCGGTGATCCACGCTGGCCAGGTGTGCAGCTGTGCAGCGAAGCGCCGCAGGTTGGCCACGCCCACGCTGAGCGGGAAGGCGCCGAACAGGGTCTGGTCGTTGGTCGAGTCGCCGACGTAGATCCAGCGGCCGATCTCGCCGTCGAGCCGGCGGCCGAACAGGCGCTGCGCCATCCAGTGCGCTGCCGACAGCTTGTCGTGGTGGCCGAACCAGCCGTTGACGTGGATGGAGCTGACGGTGGCCG
The DNA here is from genome assembly GCA_022843905.1 of Rubrivivax sp. Classification (GTDB taxonomy): domain Bacteria; phylum Pseudomonadota; class Gammaproteobacteria; order Burkholderiales; family Burkholderiaceae_C; genus Rubrivivax. The sequence goes on along the minus strand of JALHMT010000086.1, from coordinate 11,041 downwards.
TCATGCCGGCCGCCTGCATGAGGGCCACGACCCGGGCGATGGCCTCGTCGGGCAGCGTGCTGAACTCGCTGTGGTCGATGGCGATGTCGGTGACACGCCCGGCGCTGTCACGCGCGGCCGTGGCGCCGGGCACCTCGCGCAGCACGCGACGCTGCACCTCGGCCAGGCGGCCGGCGTTGTGGGCGCGCGTGGCCTCGTCCTGCGCGAACTCGACGCGCAGGGCGCCGGCCTCGGGCAGCAGCGCCACGGCGCCGTTTTCGGCCACGATGGCGCGCAGGGGCCAGGCCGCGGGCCCGGGCCGCACGAAGGGTTCGCTCCAGCCCAGCGGTCGGCCGGTGATGGCCACCACCGGCACGCCGGCGTCTTGCAGGGCCTGCAGCGCGGGGCGCGCGCGCGGATCGAGCGCGCCGTCGACGGTGAGCGTGTCGTCGATGTCGGTCATGACGCCGAGCACCGAGGCCAGCAGCTCGTCGGCGGCGTCACGCCAAGGCCGCGGCTGTCCCGAAGGGATTTGATGCGCGTCAAGCGTTGGCGCGGTGGCTTTGTCGATCATGGCGTCATCGGGTTGTCATCGTGACGGCCTGCAACGCCTTGCTCTGCATGGACACTCCGCTCATGGCCAAAGATTCTGCAGCATCGACCGCTTCCACCCGCTCCTCCCGCCCGAAGCCGTCGGCGAAGTCCTCGAAGGTGCCTGCCGTGGCGCGCAACCGCACCGAGCCTGCACCCGAGCGCGTGCGGTCCCGCAAGACCTTGAAGGCGACCTCGAAGACGGCGAACACGACGGCCGTCAAGTCGGCGCCCGCACCGGCACCGAGACCGGCGCGCCCCGTGAAGGCGGGCGACACCTTGGTCTCGCTGACCCCCCACGGCGCCGAGACCGACCGCATCGACCGCGCCACCGAACGCACGCAGACCGTTGCGGCGATGGCGCTGTCCGACGTGCTGGCTCAGCACGCGCAGGGCAAGGACGGCCCGCCTGGGGAATGGGTGCGCGAAGTACAGGCCTTGCTCGACGGCGCCTCGCCCGATGAGGCCAGGGCGCTGCGCAAGCTGCTGTTCCAGCGCAGCGCCGAACCGGCCGCCGGCAGCGATCCCGATCTCGAACTGGCGGCCGGCTGGCGCCAGGGCGGCTATCCCTACAAGAACCTGATGTCGCGGCGCACCTACGAGCGCCAGAAGTACCGCCTGCAGGTCGAACTGCTGAAGCTGCAGGCCTGGGTCAAGGAGACGGGCCAGCGCGTGGTGATCCTGTTCGAAGGGCGCGATGCGGCCGGCAAGGGCGGCGCCATCAAGCGCTTCATGGAGCACCTGAACCCGCGCGGCGCGCGTGTCGTGGCGCTGGAGAAGCCCAGCGACGTCGAACGCGGCCAGTGGTATTTCCAGCGCTACATCGAGCACCTGCCCACGCGCGGCGAGATCGTGCTGTTCGACCGCAGCTGGTACAACCGCGCCGGCGTCGAGCGCGTGATGGGTTTCTGCAACCACGCCGAGTACGACGAGTTCATGCGCCAGACGCCCGAGTTCGAGCGCCACCTGGTGCGCAGCGGCGTGCATCTGTTCAAGTTCTGGTTCTCGGTCAGCCGCGCCGAACAGCGCCGGCGCTTCAAGGAGCGCAAGGCGCACCCGCTGAAGCAGTGGAAGCTGAGCCCCATCGACATGGCCTCGCTCGACAAGTGGGACGACTACACGCAGGCCAAGGAAGCCATGTTCCTGCACACCGACACCTCCGACTCGCCCTGGACGGTGGTGAAGTCGGACTGCAAGAAGCGCGCGCGGCTGAACGCCATGCGCTACCTGCTGCTGCGTCTGCCCTACACGAACAAGGACAGCGCCACGATCGGCACCGTCGACCCGCTGCTGGTGGGCCGTGCGGCACTGGTCGGCGGTGTCGCGGAGGAGTTCACGGCAGCCAGCGACGCCTGATCGTCCGCCCCCGCACACGGGGGATGGCATCTGGCTAGAATGCGGGCACTTTCCGAGGAGCGTTGCAACCTTCGTCCTGAAGGCCAGGCTCGGAAAACCACATTGCAACCGCGCTCACCTGCACGACTGTCTACGTGGGTGAGCTGAATTTCCTCCCCGTGTCCTGCGTGCAGGTTCCTCGACCGCTATTGGAGCCTGACGATGAACGCCGTTCTGAAACCCCTGCATTCCAACGACTACCACGTGGCCGACCTGTCGCTTGCCGACTGGGGCCGCAAGGAAATCCGCATCGCCGAGACCGAGATGCCCGGTCTGATGGCCATCCGTGAAGAGTTCGCCGCCAGGCAGCCGCTGAAGGGCGCGCGCGTCACCGGCAGCCTGCACATGACGATCCAGACCGCCGTGCTGGTCGAGACCCTGCAGGCCCTGGGCGCCGACGTGCGCTGGGCCAGCTGCAACATCTTCAGCACGCAGGACCACGCTGCCGCCGCACTGGTGGTCAAGGGCACGCCGGTCTTCGCCTACAAGGGCGAGACGCTGGTCGACTACTGGGACTACACGCACCGCATCTTCGAGTTCGGCCCCAAGGGCAGCGACGCCGAAGGCCCGAACATGATCCTCGACGACGGCGGTGACGCCACGCTGCTGATGCACCTGGGCAAGCGCGCCGAGAAGGACCTCTCGGTGCTGGGCAAGCCGGGCAGCGAGGAAGAAGAGATCCTGTTCGCCGCCATCAAGGCCAAGCTCGCACAGGACGCCACCTGGTACAGCCGCAAGAGCGCGCAGATCATCGGCGTGACCGAAGAGACGACCACGGGCGTGCACCGCCTGAAGGAAATGAGCGCCTCGGGCTCGCTGATGTTCCGTGCCATCAACGTCAACGACAGCGTCACCAAGAGCAAGTTCGACAACCTCTACGGCTGCCGCGAGAGCCTGGTCGACGCCATCAAGCGCGCCACCGACGTCATGATCGCCGGCAAGGTCGCCGTGGTGGCCGGCTACGGCGACGTGGGCAAGGGCAGCGCCCAGGCCCTGCGTGCCCTCAGCGCCCAGGTGTGGGTGACCGAGATTGACCCCATCAACGCGCTGCAGGCCGCGATGGAAGGCTACAAGGTCGTGACGATGGAGTACGCCGCCGACAAGGCCGACATCTTCGTCAGCGCCACCGGCAACAAGAGCGTCATCACCAAGGCCCACATGGCCGCGATGAAGGACCAGGCCATCGTCTGCAACATCGGCCACTTCGACAACGAGATCGACGTCGCCGCGCTGTCCGACTGCACCTGGGAAGAGATCAAGCCGCAGGTCGACCACGTGATCTTCCCCGACGGCAAGCGCATCATCATGCTGGCCAAGGGCCGCCTGGTGAACCTGGGCTGCGGCACAGGCCACCCGAGCTTCGTGATGTCGTCGAGCTTCGCCAACCAGACCATCGCGCAGATCGAGCTGTTCACGCACAGCGACTTCTACGAGAACGGCAAGGTCTACGTGCTGCCCAAGCACCTCGACGAGAAGGTGGCGCGCCTGCACCTGAAGAAGGTCGGCGCCATGCTCACCGAGCTGAGCGAAGAGCAGGCCGCCTACATCGGCGTGCCGAAGCAGGGGCCGTACAAGCCCGACACCTATAGGTATTGACGACCACCCCCGCAGCCGCTTCGCGGCTCCCCCTCGAGGGGGCGCCGCTGGCGGACCGGCAGAGCCGGTCCGCGGCGGCTGCTTGATGTCGCTTCGCGCCTTCGGCGCGTTGGCGATCTGCCCTCGGCGCTTCTGACCTGAAGCGTCATCGCTTCGGCATGGGAGACCGGCCATGAGTCAATTTCCGATCAGCTTCGAGTTCTTTCCTCCCAACACCCCGGTCGGCAGCGAGAAGCTGAAGACCGTGGTGAAGGACCTGGCGGCGGTGAGTCCCGAGTTCTTCAGCGTCACCTATGGGGCCGGCGGCTCGACGCGCGAGAAGACGCTCAACACCGTCAAGGACATCGCGGGCATGGGCTACGAGGCGGCGCCGCACCTGTCGTGCGTGGGCAGCACCGAGGCCGGCATCGCCGAGATCCTGGGCACCTACCGCGAGCAGGGCATCCGGCGCCTGGTGGCGCTGCGCGGCGACCTGCCCAGCGGCACGGCCACGGCGGGCGACTTCCGCTATGCCAACGAACTGATCGAGTTCATCCGCCGCACGCAGGGCGACGACTGGTTCATCGAAGTGGCGGCGTATCCCGAGTACCACCCGCAGCAGCGCTACGCGCGGCGCGATCTGGAGCACTTCGCCAACAAGGTGAAGGCCGGCGCCAACTCGGCCATCACGCAGTTCTTCTTCAACCCCGACGCCTACTTCCACTTCGTCGACGAGGTGCGCGCATTGGGCGTGGACGTGCCCATCGTGGCCGGCATCATGCCCATCCACAACTACGCGCGCATCGCGCAGTTCGCGCAGCGCGACGGCATCGAGATCCCGCGCTGGGTGGCGCTGAAGATGGAAGGCTTCATGGACGACGCCGCGTCGATCCGCGCCTTCGGCATCGACGTCGTCGCGCGGCTGTGCGAGCGACTCATCGCCGGCGGCGCGCCGGGCATCCACTTCTACACGCTGAACCAGTCGGCGCTGACGCTCGAGATCTGCAAGCGCTTGAACCGCTGACGCCCGGCTGCCGCTGTTGCGTGCCCGAGACGCGCGCCACGCAGCTTCCTGCGCCACGTCAAAGCGCGCCGGTCTGCCGGCGCGGAGCGACCGCGCGCTTGCTGCAACGCAAAGTCTCACTCCACCCCGGCTCGTCCAATCGCTGTGCGGCCTTGAGGCCGACACCAACGTGGAGTGAACATGAAGAAGAGCTTGATCGTCCTGGCGGCCCTGGCCGCCGCCGTCCCCGCCGTGCAGGCCCAGGGTTCCGACACCGGCAACTGGCTGGTGCGTGCCCGTGTGCTGCACCTCGATTCCGCCAACAAGGACAGCACCGGGCTGGGCCTGAGCGTCAACAACAAGACCTTCCCGGAAGTCGACATCAGCTACTTCCTGTCGCCCAACCTGGCGCTGGAACTCGTGCTGACCTATCCGCAGAAGCACGATGTGCGCTCCAACGGCAGCGACATCGGCACGCTCAAGCACCTGCCGCCGACGCTGTCGCTGCAGTACCACTTCACCGGCATGGGCGTGCGGCCCTACGTCGGCGTGGGCCTGAACTACACGCGCTTCTCGAACGTGTCGTTCCAGCCCGCCGTGGTCGCTGCGCTGGCGCCGACGCTCAAGAAGAACAGCTTCGGCCTGGCGCTGGGCGCCGGCGTGGACGTGCCGATGGGCGGCGGCTGGGTCTTCAACGTCGACGTGAAGAAGGTGCAGATCGACACCGACGTGTCGTCGTTCGGCAGCAAGGCCGGCACCTTCAAGGTGGATCCGCTGCTCGTCAGCGTCGGCGCCGGCCTGCGCTTCTGATTCAGAGGCCCGGCCGCTGCCACTGCGCGCCGTCCTCGGTGAGCAGGGCGTCCAGCGGCACGTCGTGCGCCTCGGCCTTCAGCCAGGGCACGAAGCCGTGGGCGTAGCCCACACCCACGGTGACGGGCTGCGGCTGCAGGGCGGCGAGCGTGCGGTCGTAGAAGCCGCCACCGTAGCCCAGGCGCAGGCCGCCGGGTCCGAAGCCCACGCAGGGCACCAGCAGCAGTTCCGGGTAGAAGGACTCGGTGTCCTTGGGCTTGGGGATGCCGAAGGCGTCCTCTTCCATAGGGCAGCCCGGGTACCAGACATGGAAGCGCAGTTGCTTGGTGTCGCGGTCGATCACCGGCAGGCCGATGCGGCGGTCTTCGTGTGCCTCGCTCCAGCGGTACAACGCCGGCAGCGCATCGAACTCCCCCTTGATCGGCCAGTAGGCGCCTATCGTGCGCTCGTTGCGCCCGACCAGCCACACGCGCAGCACTTCCTGCAGGTGCACCGAGCGCTGATGGCGGTCGACCATCGCCTGCCTCTCGGCCTGCAACTGCCGGCGAAGCAGCTTCTTGTCCTGCGAGGGCTCGATCGGCAACTTGAAGGGCAGGGTCATGGCATGGGCTCCACTCGGGGGTGTGCATTGTGACTGCGCAGGCCGGCTGCGCACCTGGCCGCAGCCCGGGCGGCCGCCGACGGCAAAGGCCTTGCGATCGGCGGGCGCATTGCGGCAGGCATGCGGCAGCGGCGGCGGCAGGGCGCGGCGCGATGGGGCAAGGTCAATGAACACCGCGCGCCACTGCAGTGGCAAAGGGCGCTAAATTCAACCTCTGTCGATGACATCGGCGGCCTACAGTGACCCTGCGATGAATCAGCGAACCCCTTTCCCCCTTCGACGCGCCCTGGCGACGGCCTTTCTGATGGCGGCCTGTGTGTCCCACCCGGCCGCGCAGACGGCCCCGGCGCCTGCCGATGCGCCGCAGACACCGTCGGCACAGAGTTCGGGCACGGCTGCCCGTGCCGGCGTCGACACCCCCATCGTCGAGGCCCGCGACGCGCTGCGCCGCAGGGACGGAGCCCGGCTGGCCGCGCTGCGGTCCAGCACGGCAGCGGCCCGGCATCCGCTGGCGATGTGGGTCGACTACTGGGAACTCGGCAACCGGCTGGGCGAAGCGCAGCAGCCCGAGCTCGACGCCTTCTACACCCGCTGGAAGGGCACCTACGTCGAAGACAGGCTGCGCAACGACTGGCTGCTGGAACTGGGCAAACGCCGCGATTGGGCCAACTTCGCGCGTGACATGCCCTTGTTCCGCATGAACGACGACCGCGAGGTCACCTGCTACCACCTGCTGACGCAGCACCTGGCCGGGCAGGACGTGCGCGAGGCCGCGCGTGCCGCGTGGTTCGCGCAGCGCGATGCCGACGACGGCTGCCAGTTGCTGGGCAGCACGCTGTACCAGGCGCAGGTGCTGAAGGCGCAGGACGTCTGGCGTGAGGCCGAGCTGTCGGTCGACGCCAACCGGCCGCGCGCCGCCCGCGCTGCGGCGGCGCTGATCCATCCCGCCTCGGGCCAGCTGGTGGCCGACCTGTGGGCCCAGCCCTTGCAGGTGCTCAAGCGGCTGGAGGGCGAGGAAGCCATGATCACGCGCGCAGAAGTGGCCACGCTGGCCCTCATGCGCGCCGCCGCGACCGACACCGACGCCGCGGAACAACAGCTCAGCGTGACCTGGGAGCGTCGGCTGGCGCCCGCGCAGGCCTCGCTGGCATGGGCCTCGGTGGGCCGTCACGCCGCCATGCGGCAGGCGCCCGGGGCCGCCGAGCACTTTGCGCGCGCCGTCAGGCTGGCGGGCCGTGCGCCGCTGACCTGGAGCGACGAGACACTGGCCTGGGCGGTACGGGCTGCGCTGCGCCATGCTCCCGTGGGGGGCGACCGCTGGGCACTCATCGAGCGTGCGATCGGGTCCATGAGCGAGGCAGAACAGCGCGACAGCGCCTGGCTCTACTGGCGGGCCCGCGCCATGCAGGCGCGCGCCAGGCCCGGGCCCGAAGGCGAGTCCGAGCGCACGGCGGCGCGCGACATGCTCGAGGGCTTGTCGCAGCAGATGAACTTCTACGGCAAGCTGGCCACCGAAGACCTCGGCCGGCGTGTCACGCTGCCGCCCGCGGCGGCGCCCTTGACCGATGCCGAGCGACAGGCGGCACTGGGCAACCCGGGGCTCGTGCGCGGTTTGCGGCTCATCGCAGCCGGCCTGCGCAGCGAAGGCGTGCGCGAGTGGAACTGGACGCTGCGCGGCATGGCCGACCGCGAGCTGCTGGCCGCCGCGCAGAAGGCCTGCGAGCGCGAGGTGTGGGACCGCTGCATCAACACCAGCGACCGCACCCGGGGCGAGGTCGACATGGCGCAACGCTTCCCCACGCCTTTCCGCGCCGACGTGGTGGCCCGGGCGCGCGAGATCGACCTCGATCCGGCCTATGTCTACGGCCTCATCCGCCAGGAGTCGCGCTTCATCATGGACACGCGCTCGCACGCCGGCGCCTCGGGGCTGATGCAGCTCATGCCCGCCACCGCCCGCTGGACGGCCAAGCGCGCCGGCATCGCCGACTTCCGCCTCGACCAGATCAACGACCGCGACATCAACCTGCGACTGGGCACCACCTATCTGAAGCTGGTGCTCGACGACTTCGGCGGTTCTCAGGCGCTGGCCGCGGCGGCCTACAACGCCGGCCCGAGCCGGCCGCGGCGCTGGCGCGAGGGCGCGCTGATGGAGCCGGCCGCCTGGGCCGAGTCGATCCCGTTCCACGAGACCCGCGACTACGTCAAGAAGGTGCTGTCCAACGCCGTCTACTATGGCGCCGTTCTGGGCACCCCGGCGCCTTCGCTGAAGGCGCGGCTGGGCGGGCGCATCGGCCCCCGCGAGGCCACCGCCCCGGTGCCGAACCGGGAGATCCCATGACGTCGAAGAACATCCTCGTGCTCGGTGGCACCGGCTTCGTCGGTCGTGCCGTGTGCGAGCGCCTGGTCGAACGCAACGGCGGCGGCGGCGGCCGCATCACGGTGCCCACGCGGCGCCTGGTGCATGGCGACCGCGTGCGGCTGCTGCCCACGGTGGAAGTGGTGCCCGCCGACGTGCACGACGAGTCCCGGCTGCGTGGCCTGCTGGCCGGCCAGGACGCGGTGGTCAACCTGGTGGCCATCCTGCACGGCAGCGAAGCGGCCTTCAGGCATGTGCACGTCGATCTGCCGCGCAAGCTGGCGTCGGCCTGCGCGGCGGCCGGCGTGCGCCGCCTGGTGCACGTCAGTGCGCTGGGCGTGGGGCCGGCTGCGCCCTCGAACTACCTGCGCAGCAAGACCGAAGGCGAGGCGGTGCTGAAGGCCGCCGGGCTCGACCTCACCTTGCTGCGGCCCTCGGTGATCTTCGGGGCCGAGGACAAGTTCCTCAACGTCTTTGCGCAGCTGCAGCAGTTCGCCCCCGTGATGCCCCTGGGCGGCAGCGACGCGCGCTTCCAGCCGGTGTGGGTGGAGGACGTGGCCAGCGCCGTCGTGCGCTGCCTCGACCAGCCCGACAGCATCGGCCAGACCATCGAGTGCGCCGGCCCGCAGCCCTTCACGCTGAGCGAGCTGGTGCGGCTGGCCGGACGGTGGAGCGGCGCCGAACGCCCGCAGATCCCGCTGCCCGGTGCGCTCGCCCGCCTGCAGGCGCTGGCGCTGGAGATGCTGCCGGGCGAGCCGCTGATGTCGCGCGACAACGTGGCCTCGATGAGCGTGCCCAACGTTGCCAGCGGCACGCTGCCGGGGCTGCAATCGCTGGGCATCGTGCCCACTGCGCTGGAGTCGGTGGCGCCGGGCTACCTGGGCGACGCCTTCGGCCGCGCACGCCTGAACCGATTGCGTCGCGGCGCGGGCCGCTGAGGGGCGCCCTGGCGCGGCGCCGTAGCATTGCGCTTCGTTCAAGCACGGAGCCCGCCATGGCGCTGCAACTGTTCATCGGCAACAAGAACTACTCGTCCTGGTCCATGCGCCCCTGGGTGCTGATGACGGAACTGGGCCTGCCTTTCGACGAGACCCTGGTGCGGCTGGACTTCAGCGAGGGCTCTGCCTTTCGCAGCACCGTCGGCCGCATCAACCCCGCCGTGCGCGTGCCGGTGCTGGTGGACGACGGCTTCGCGGTGTGGGACACGCTGGCCATCACCGAGTACCTGCACGAGGCCTTTCCGCAGGCCGGCGTGTGGCCCGCCGCGGCCCGGGACCGCGCCCGCGCGCGCAGCCTGTGCGCCGAGATGCACAGCGGCTTCTCGGCCCTGCGCACGCACTGCCCGATGAACATCGAGGCCCGACTGCCCGACGCCGGGGCCCGGGCCGCAGCGCGCGAAGACGTCGCCCGCGACCTGGCGCGCATCGAAGCGATGTGGAGCGAGGCGCTGCAGGCCAGTGGCGGGCCGATGCTGTTCGGCGCCTTCAGCGCCGCCGATGCCTTCTACGCGCCGGTGTGCGCGCGCATACGCGGCTACGCGCTGCCGGTGTCGGCCACCGTGCAGGCCTACATCGAACGCGTGTTCGCCTTGAAGTCGGTGCGTCGCTGGGAGGCCGAGGCACTGCTGGAGCGTGACTTCATTGCCGAGGACGAGCCGTACCGCACGCGGCGCGACTGAGCTCGACCGACGCTGCCAGCGGCGACAGCCCGATGCGCCTCTATGAAGTCGGTGGTGCCGTGCGGGACGCCTTGCTCGGGCGCGCGGCCAGCGACCGCGACTGGGTCGCCGTGGGCGCCACGCCCGAGGCGATGGTGGCTCTGGGCTACCGGCCGGTGGGGCGCGACTTCCCCGTCTTCCTGCATCCCGACACCGGTGAGGAGGTGGCGCTGGCGCGCACCGAGCGCAAGTCGGCGCCGGGCTACCGCGGCTTCGCCTTCCACGCCGCACCCGACGTCACGCTGGAGCAGGACCTGGCGCGGCGCGACCTCACCATCAACGCCATCGCGCGCGATGCCGACGGCCGCCTGATCGACCCCTTCGGCGGCCAGCGCGACCTGCTTGACGGCGTGCTGCGCCACGTGTCCGAGGCCTTCGTCGAGGACCCCGTTCGCCTGTTGCGCGTGGCGCGGCTGTCGGCACGCTTCTTCGACTTCAGCATCGCCCCCGAAACGATGGCGCTGCTGCAGCGCATGGTGGCCGACGGCGAGGTCGACGCGCTGGTGGCCGAGCGCGTCTGGCAGGAACTGGCGCGCGGCCTCATGGAAGCGCGGCCCAGCCGCATGCTGGAAGTGCTGCGCGACAGCCATGCGCTGCCGCGCCTGCTGCCGGAAGTCACGCCCGACGTGCACCGTCTGCAGGTGCTGGACGCCTGCGCCGCGGTGGCGGCGCCGCTGCCCGTGCGCTTCGCCTGCCTGGTCTTCGGCAACCCTGCGCCCGGCGCACTGGCCGATCGCTGGCGCGCGCCCGCCGACTGCAAGGCGCTGGCCGAACTGCTGACACGGGAACAGACGGACCTCCGGCGCAGCGCCATGCTCGACGCCGCCGCGCTGGTGCAGTTGCTGGAACGCTGCGACGCCTTGCGCCGGCCTGCGCGCTTCGACGAGTTGCTGCTGGCCGCAGAGTGCGAAGCGCCGGGCAGCGTGGACGCTGCGCGCCTGCGCGCCGCGCTGCAGGCCGCGTCGGGCATCGACACGGCCCGCGTCGCGGCCCAGGCCGCGGCGGCCGGGGCGC
>JALHMT010000085.1 GCA_022843905.1 Rubrivivax sp. | reverse complement strand
TGGCCGTGCAGACGCGCATGGCCGCAGACGGTGTCGGCGGCATACGGCGCCTTGAATTCGAGGAAGTCGCTGCCGTCCACCAGGCGCGCGATGACCTCGCGCACGTCGTAGGGCTCGCGTTCGTCGGCCGGCACCACGCCCAGCAGCTCTTCGGCGGGGTACAGCGGCTCCGGCGCGGCCGTGCGCCCGGGCACGGTGTCCCAGGGCAGCTTGTCGAGCAGCTCGCGTGTGAGCGCGATGGCGTGGGCGTCGTTCTCTGTGAGGTACTCGCCCAGGCCCGTGACCTCGGCATGCATCTGGGCGCCGCCCAGCTCCTCGTCGCTGGCGTCTTCGCCGATGGCGGCCTTGACCAGCGGCGGGCCGGCCAGGTAGATGCTGCTGCGGCCGCGCACCAGCACCACGTAGTCCGACAGGCCCGGCAGGTAGGCGCCGCCCGCGGTGGACGAGCCGTGCACCACCGCGATCTGCGGAATGCCGGCGGCCGACAGCCTTGCCTGGTTGGCGAAGGTGCGCCCACCGTCGACGAAGATCTCGGCCTGGTACATCAGGTTGGCGCCGCCGCTTTCCACCAGCGCGATGAGCGGCAGCTTGTTCTGGGCCGCCAGTTCCTGCGCGCGCAGCGCCTTCTTCAGGCCCATCGGTGCCACGGTGCCGCCCTTGACGGCGCTGTCGCTGGCGCTGATCAGCACGCGCTTGCCGGCCACCGTGCCGATGCCCACGATGCTGCCGCCGCCCAGCACGCTCTTCCTGCCGTCGTCGTCGTGCATGCCCAGACCGGCGAGCGGGCTCAGTTCGAGGAACTCGCTGCCACGGTCGATCAGCCGCGCCACGCGTTCGCGCGGCAGCAGCTGGCCGCGCTTCTCGAACTTGTCGCGCTTGGACGCCGACTCGGCCACCACCTTGGCTTCGAGCGCGCGCACCTCGGCCAGGCGCTCGGCCATGCGCAGCACGTTGGCGGCGAAGGCCGGAGAGCGCGGGTCGACGGCTGATGGCAATGCCGGCATGTCAGCCACGCCTCGTCGTTGTGCGGCCAAGCGGCCGCCGCGGAACCGGCTTCGCCGGGCCGCTGGGGGCGCCCCCCTGGGGGGGAGCGCCGAAGGCGCTACGGGGGGGGGTCATTTCAGAACGTCCGGGGTGACGGCGCGGTGGAAGCCGTCGAACGGCTGGGACGGCGAGGTCTTGCCCAGCGGGAAGATCTCGCTGCCCAGCGAGGCCGCGCCGTCGATCTGCAGCGTGACGCCCGTGATGAAGGCCGCCGCCGGCGACAGCAGGAAGCAGATCGCGCCGCTGACCTCGGCTTCCACGCCCATGCGGCGCAGCGGCACGTGCTCCTTCAGCTTGGGGATGAAGGCGCGCATGGCGCCGCCGTAGGTGTCCATGCCGCTGGAGGCGATCCAGCCCGGCGCCACGGCGTTGACGCGCACACCGGCATGCGCCCATTCGAAGGCCGCGGTCATCGTGAGGTTGCTCATGCCCGCACGTGCCGCGCCCGAGTGGCCCATGCCCGGCATGCCGTTGCGGAAGTCGGCCGTCATGTTCACGATGGCGCCGCCGTGCTGCTGCAAACACTGGTTGAACAGCTCGCGCATCATCAGGAAGCCGCCCGTGAGGTTGTTGGCCACCACGGCGTCGAAGCCCTTCCTGCTGATGGCCAGCAGCGGCGCCGGGAACTGGCCGCCGGCGTTGTTGACCAGCCCCGTGACGGGCCCCAGGCGGACGATGACCTCGGCCACGCCGGCCTTCACCGCGTCCTCGTCGCGGATGTCGAAGGCCACGGTCTCGCAGCGGCCACCGTCTTCGACGATCTCGGCGCGCACGGCGTCGAGCTTGTCCTGCTTGCGGCCCGAGATCACCACGGTGGCGCCCAGCGACGCCAGTTCGTGCGCCACGCAGCGGCCGATGCCGCTGCCGCCGCCGGTGACCCAGTGCACCTGGCCGGCGAAGAGGTCGGGGCGGAAGACGCTGCGGTAGCGGTGTGGCGGAGGGGTGTCGCTCATCGGCATGGGGGCTGGGGCAGGTGCCGCATTAGGCGACAGGGTGACGTTAACGTCAACGGCCTGACATATTGGGGATTACGCGTATCCATGCGGCACGTGGCGCCGCTACGATGCCGGGCACCCGCGGGCCGACGCCCGCTTTCGACATTCAAGAGGACATCCGATGGACATGCAAGCCTGCACCGAAGCCCTTCGCGCCAAGGTGGGTGATTCCAGCGGCCTGAACGCCACGCTGAAGTTCGACTGCGGCGCCGACGGCGTGGCCTACATCGACGGCAAGAGCGTGCCCAACAGCGTCAGCAACGAGAACAAGGACGCCGATTGCACCGTGGCCATCACGCTGGCGAACCTGGCTGCGCTGTTGACGGGCGAGCTGGAGCCCGCCACCGGTTTCATGATGGGCAAGTTCAAGGTCTCGGGCGACATGAGCGTGGCGCTGAAGCTGCAGCGCGTGGTCTGAGCCGGTCGCCCATGGCCGAGGTCGCCACCCGCAAGCGCGCTGCCGCCGAGCCGGCCAAGGCGCTGCCGACGGCGCAGCAGGTCGTCGCCACGGCGCAGCAGGTCGTCAATTCGCACCGCGACGACGACACCACCGAGCTGTTCGGCATCACCGAACTCTGCGCCGAGTTCGGCATCACGCTGCGCACCATCCGCTTTTACGAGGACAAGGGCCTGCTCAAGCCGCGTCGCGTCAATGGCGCGCGCGTCTACACGCGGCGCGACCGTGCGCGGCTGGCGCTGATCCTGCGTTCCAAGGCCATCGGGGCCTCGCTGTCGGAGATCAAGCACTTCCTCGACCTTTACGGCACGCACGGCGAAGGCCGGTCGCTGCAGCTGAAGTACGTCTTCGAGCGCACCGACGCAGCCATCCGCGAGCTGGAGCAGAAGCGCGCCCACATCGACGCCACGCTGGCCGAGCTGCGCGTCATCAATGCCGCCGTGCGCAAGCAGCTCGGCAAGCCGAACTGACCGAGGAGATGCGATGAGCCTTCCGAACTTCCCATCGCCATGGATGACGGAAGAGCACCGCACGCTGCAGGACTCGGTGGCGCGCTTCTTCAACGAGCGCTGGGTACCGCAGACGGCGGCCTGGCGCGAGGCCGGCATCATGCCCCGCGCAACCTGGCAGGAAGCCGGCGCTCAGGGGCTGCTGTGCCTGTCCACGCCCGAGGCCTACGGCGGCGCCGGCGGCGACTTCGGCCACGAAGCGGTGGTCATCCTGGAAGCGGCGCGGGCCAACCTCAGCGGCTTCGGCGGCGGGCTGCACTCGGCCATCGTCGCGCCGTATCTCATCCAGTGCGGCACCGAAGAGCAGCGCCAGCGCTTCCTGCCGCGCATGGTCACCGGTGAACTGGCCTCGGCGATCGCGATGACCGAGCCTGGCACCGGCTCCGACCTGCAGGCGGTGCGCACGGTGGCGCAGCGCGACGGCGACCACTACGTCATCAGCGGCGCCAAGACCTTCATCACCAACGGGCAGAACGCCAACCTGATCGTGGTGGTGTGCAAGACCGACCGCGAGGCGGCAGCCAAGGGCATCTCGCTGTTCCTGGTGGAGACGGACCAGGCTCCGGGCTTTCGTCGCGGCCGCAAGCTCGACAAGGTCGGCCTGAAGGCGCAGGACACGTCCGAACTCTTCTTCGACGAGGTGCGCGTGCCCGCGGCCAACCTGCTGGGCGGCGTGGAAGGCCGCGGCTTCTTCCAGCTGATGGAGCAGCTGCCGCAGGAGCGGCTGATCATCGCGTTGCAGGGCGTGGCGGCGATGGAGCGCGCGCTCGACGAGACGCTGAAGTACGTGAAGGACCGCAAGGCCTTCGGCCGCGCCGTGTGGGACTTCCAGAACACGCGCTTCAAGCTCGCCGAGGTGCAGGCCACGGTGCTGGCTACGCGCGCCTTCGTCGATGCCTGCATGGTGGCGCACCTGTTGGGCGAGCTCGACGCCGCGCGCGCCGCACTGGCCAAGAGCTGGGTCAGCGAGCAGCAATGCAAGGTGATGGACGAATGCCTGCAGCTCTTCGGGGGCTACGGCTACATGATGGAATACCCGATCGCCGAGCTGTATGTCGATGCGCGCGTGCAGCGCATCTACGGCGGCACCAACGAGATCATGAAGGAGCTGGCCTCGCGCTTCATGTGAAGCCGGTCGGCATCCCCCACCAGGAGACCACCCATGTCTGACGCCTATATCTATGACCATTGCCGCACGCCGCGCGGCAAGGGCAAGAAGGACGGCAGCCTGCACCAGGCCACGCCGGTGTGGCTGCTGCGCACGCTGCTGCACGCCCTGCAGCAGCGCAATGGCCTGGACACCGCGCTGGTGGACGACGTGGTGCTGGGCTGCGTGACGCCGGTGGGCGAGCAGGGCGCCGACATCGCCCGCACGGCGGTGCTCGACGCCGAGTGGGCGCAGACCGTGGCCGGCGTGACGCAGAGCCGCTTCTGCGCCAGCGGCCTGGAATCGGTGAACCTGGCGGCGGCCAAGGTGAAGGGCGGCTGGGAAGACCTGGTGGTGGCCGGCGGCGTGGAGAGCATGAGCCGCTGGGCCATGGGCAGCGACGGCGGCGCCTGGGTGATGGATCCGCGTGTCAACCAGAAGCTGGGCTTCGTGCCCCAGGGCATCGGCGCCGACCTCATCGGCACGCTGGAGGGCTGGCACCGCGCCGACGTCGACGCCTTCGCGATGCGTTCGCACCAGCGCGCCGCCGCGGCACGCGCCGAAGGCCGCTTCAAGCGGGCCGTGGTGCCTGTGCACGACATCGCCGGCCTCTTGATGCTGGCCGAGGACGAGACCATCCGCGCCAACGCATCGATGGAAGCGATGGCCAAGCTGGAGCCCAGCTTCGCGATGATGGGCGCGATGGGCTTCGACGCCACCGCGCTGCGCAAGTACACGACGGTGGAGCGCATCGAGCACATGCACCATGCCGGCAACAGCTCGGGCATCGTCGACGGTGCTGCCTTGATGCTGGTGGGCAGCCACGCCGGGGGCGCCAAGGCCGGGTTGAAGCCGCGCGCGCGCATCCGCGCCGCGGCGGTGATCGGCTCCGAGCCCACCATCATGCTCACCGGCCCCACGCCGGCCTGCCGCAAGGCGCTGGCCAAGGCCGGCATGCAGCCCAAGGACATCGACCTCTGGGAGATCAACGAGGCCTTTGCCGTCGTGCCGATGAAGACGGCGCGCGACCTGGGCGTGGAACTGGACCGCGTCAACGTCAACGGCGGCTCCATCGCGATGGGGCATCCGCTGGGTGCCACCGGTTGCATCATCCTCGGCACCTTGCTCGATGAGTTGGAACGCAGGAATCTGAACACCGGACTCGCCACCTTGTGCGTCGGCGGCGGCATGGGCATCGCCACCATCATCGAAAGGGTCTGACCATGAGCACCCCCGTGACCCTGACCCTGGGCGACGACGGCATCCTCGTCGCCACGATGGACTTGCCGGGCCGGCCGATGAACGTCGTCGGCGACGAGCTGATGGAAGGCATTGCCGCGGCCATCGGCAAGCTGGCTGATCCGGCCGTCAAGGGCCTGATCCTGGCCTCGGGCAAGGCCGACTTCTGCGCCGGCGGCGACCTCGACCGCATGTCGAAGTGGACGACGCCGCAGCAGCCCTTCGAGGGCTCGATGGCGATGAAGAAGGTGCTGCGGCAGCTGGAGCTGCAGGGCAAGCCCGTGGTGGCCGCGATCAACGGCCATGCGCTGGGCGGCGGGCTGGAGATCGCGCTGGCCTGCCATGCGCGCATCGTCGTCGACGACCCGCGCCTGAAGCTGGGCCAGCCCGAGGTCAAGCTGGGCCTGCTGCCCGGCGGTGGCGGCACGGTGCGGCTGCCGCGGCTGGTCGGCATCCAGCAGGCGCTGCAGATCATGGCCGAAGGCAACGACATCGCGCCGGCCAAGGCGCTGGCGATGGGCCTGGTCACGGCGCTGGCCAAAGACCGCGACGACCTGATGGCGCAGGCCCGCGCCTGGATCGCTGCCAACCCGAAGGCGAAGCAGCCCTGGGACCAGCCGAAGTTCCGCTTCCCGGGCGGCGACTCGCGCTCGCCCGCCGTGGTGCAGATGCTGGCCATCGCGCCCTCGGTGGCCTCGGCCAGGAGCCAGGGCAACTACCCGGCCATCCAGCACATCATGAGCTCGGTGTTCGAGGGCGGCCTGCTCGACTTCGACGCCGCCAGCGTCGTCGAGAGCCGCTACTTCGCGGCCTGCGCGATGTCGCAGGAATCCCGCAACATGATCGGCACGCTGTGGTACCAGCTCAACGCCATCAAGAAGGGCGCGTCGCGGCCGGCGGGCATCGCGCGCGGCAAGGTGCAGAAGCTGGGCATCCTGGGCGCCGGCATGATGGGCGCGGGCATCGCCTATGTGTCGGCCAAGGCCGGCATCGACGTCGTGCTGCTCGACACCTCGCAGGAAGGTGCAGAGAAGGGCAAGGCCTATTCGCAAGGCTTGCTCGACAAGGCGCTGAAGAAGGGCCGCACGACGGCAGAGAAGCGCGATGCGCTGCTGGCGCGCATCACGCCCACCACCGAGTACGCGAAGCTCGAGGGCTGTGACCTGGTCATCGAGGCGGTGTTCGAGGACCGCGCCATCAAGGCCGAGGTCACGCGACAGGCCGAGGCCGTGATCCCCGCCGGTGCGGTGTTCGCCAGCAACACGTCCACGCTGCCCATCACCGGCCTGGCCCAGGCCAGCGCGCGGCCGGCGCAGTTCATCGGCCTGCACTTCTTCAGCCCGGTGGACAAGATGCCGCTGGTGGAGATCATCGTCGGCGAGAAGACCTCGCCCGAGACGCTGGCGCGAGGTTTCGACTACGTGCTGCAGATCGGCAAGACGCCCATCGTGGTCAACGACTCGCGCGGCTTCTACACCAGCCGCGTCTTCGGCACCTACGTGATGGAAGGCATCGCGATGCTGAAGGAAGGCGTGCACCCGCGCAGCATCGAGGTGGCGGGCCTGCAGGCCGGCATGCCGATGCCGCCGCTGGCGCTGCAGGACGAGGTGAGTCTGAGCCTGGGCCTGCACGTCGCCGACCAGACGAAGAAGGACCTTGCCGCCGAAGGCAAGGCCTACACCGAGCATCCCGGCATGAGCGTGGTGCGGCAGCTCTGCGAGATCGGCCGCATCGGCAAGAAGGCCGGCCGGGGCTTCTACGACTGGACCGACGACGGCAGGCAGCTCTGGCCCGAACTGACGAAGCTGTACCCGGTCGCGCCCCAGCAGCCCGGGCAGCGCGAACTGATCGACCGCCTGATGTTCGCCCAGGCCAACGAGGCCGCGCGCTGCGTGGAAGAGGGCGTGCTGCGCAGCACGGCCGACGGCAACATCGGCTCGATCTTCGGCTGGGGCTTCGCGCCTTTCCGGGGTGGGGCACTGCAGTACATCAATGCCATGGGCGCGAAGGCCTTCGTGGCGCGGGCCCGTGAACTGGCGGCGCGCTACGGCAGCCGCTTCGAGCCGGCGGCCATCGTCGTGAAGCAGGCCGAGACGGGCGGGCGCTTCGAAGGCTGAGCTCTGGCGGCCTTGGCGTCAACGATCGACGGCTCCAGGCCGGTCGCCCCTCACCTGGGTCCTGCCTTCGCCGCCGGTCCCCGGCCCGTGCCGGTCCGGCCGATGTGGGTACTCAGAGCGGCCAGTGGGCCGGCACCGACGCCAGCCCGGCGCGAGGCCGCAACCAGCCCAGCGCGGCGGCGTTGAAACCGTCGGCGTTTTCGATGTTGCTCAAGTGCCCCGCACCGGGCAGCACGCTCACCGGCGCGCCGCGCAGCTTGGCGGCCATCTCGTGATGCATCGCCACCGGGGTGAGCCGATCCTGCTCGCCGACGATGAAGTGGGCCGGTGCCGTGATCAGCGAGATGTCACCCAGCACCACCTGGTCCACGGTGGCCTGCAGCGACTTGATGTAGCTGTCCTTGTGCAGCGCGGCGATGCTGTCGATCAGCTGCTGCAGATGCTCGGGTCTTGCGTTGGGCGACACCAGGGTGCGCGCCACCGGCTCGGCGATGTCGGCCGGCGTCTTGCCCGCCAGCAGGGGCGCGCGCCGGCTGTCGACGAAGGCCTGCCGCTGCTCGGGGGAAAACGCCTCGAAGCCTTCGTGCGTGTCCACCAGCGTGAGCGTGGCCATGCGCTGCGGGTGCAGCAGCGCGGCGCGCATGGCGATGCGCCCACCCATCGACAAGCCCACCAGGTGCGCCCGCTCGACGCCGAAATGGTCGAGCACGCGCAGCAGGTCGGTCACGAAGTCGTCGAAGGCCAGCGGGCCGTCGTAGTCGTCGCTGGCGCCGTAGCCGCGCGCGTCCCAGGCCACGGCGCTGAAGCTCGGGGCGAAGGCCGGGAGCTGGGAGCGCCAGTTCGTGCGGTTGCCGCCGATGCCGTGCATGAACAGCACCAGGGGGCCGTGCCCGGCGGCCTCGACGGCGAGCGTGGGGTGGCCGGGGATGCGCAGGGTCCGGGTCATGGCGGTGTCCTCTCAGAGGCCCAGGTAGGCCTGCCTGATGCGTGGATCGTCGGCGATGTCCTGCGCCGGGCCCTGCGCCGCGATGCGGCCGTTCTCCACCACGTAGGCCTGTGTCGCGGCGGCCAGCGTCTGCTGCACGTCCTGCTCGGCCAGCAGCAGCGTCAGCCCGTCTGCCACCAGGCGCCCCGCCAGCTGGAAGATCTGCCGCGTCATCAGCGGCGCCAGACCCAGCGTGGGTTCGTCCAGCAGCATCAGCTTCGGCTGCGCCATCAGGCCGCGGCCGATGGCCAGCATCTGCTGCTCACCGCCCGACAGGGTGGCCGCGGCTTGCGCTTGCCGCTCCAGCAGCCGTGGGAACAGGTGGAACACGTGCTCCAGGTTGCGTGGCGTGTTCGGCCGTGCGCGCGGGTTGATGGCGCCGAGGCGAAGGTTCTCGATCACGCTCAGGCTGGGAAACACCATGCGGCCCTCCGGCACCAGCACCAGTCCGGCCAGCACACGCTGGTGGCTGGGCAGCCTGCCGATGTCCTCGCCCATGAAACGCAGCCGCCCGCTGCGCACCGGCAACAGACCCGCCAGCGTCTTCATCAGCGTGGTCTTGCCGGCGCCGTTGGCGCCCAGCAGCGCGGTGGCGGCGCCAGCCTCCACCCGCAGCGACAGGCCGTGCAGCACCTGCGTGGTCTCGTAGCCGGCCACGAGTTCGTCGACTTCGAGCATCGCGGCGCCGTTCACAGGCTGGCACCGAAGTAGACCGACTGCACCTTGGGATCGTTGCCGATCTCGTCGGGCGTGCCCTGCGTGATCAACTGCCCGTGGTGCAGCACCACGATGCGTTCGCACAGGGCCATCAGTGCCTTCATCACGTGCTCGATGACCAGCAGCGTGAGCTGGCGGGTCTGGTGCAGCCGTCGCAGCGTCTGCAGCATCTGCTGCACCTCGGTGGGCGTGAGGCCGGCCATCACCTCGTCCAGCATCACGAGCTTCGCGCCGGTGGCGATGGCCCGTGCGATCTCCAGGCGCTTCTGCCCGGACAGCGTCAGCGTGGAGGCCGGCTGTTGTGCCATCTCGGCCAGGCCCAGATCCTGCAGCACCGCCTGCGAGGCGGCATCGGCGCTGGCGGCCGTGCGGTGCTGCGCCCGGCCGAACATCGCCGCGGTGCGCAGGTTCTCCATCACGGTCAGCGCGGGGAATGGCTTGACGATCTGGAAGGTGCGCGCCACGCCCAGGCGGCACACCTCGTCGGGCCGCAGGCCCACCAGGCTGCGGCCGGCATAGCGGATCTCGCCCGAGCTGGGCCGTGCGTTGCCGGCGATCAGGCTGAACAGCGTGGTCTTGCCGGCGCCGTTGGCACCCATCACGCCGACGATGCTGCCTTCGGCGACATCGAAGCTCACGCCGTCCAGCGCGACGAGGCCGCCGAAGCGCTTGCCCAGGCCGCGCACTTCGAGCAGCGTCGTCATGGCGGGGCCCCCGCGCGCCGCCGGCGCGCCCACAGTCCGAGCAGGCCGTCGGGCACCAGCAGCACGAACACGATCAGGATCGCACCGAGGAAGATCATGTACAGCAGCGGCGCCTGCACCCACAGCAGTTCCGACAGCAGTGCCAGGAACAGCACGCCCAGCAGCGGGCCGCGCGCGTTGTCGCCGCCGCCCAGCAAGGCCATCGCGATCACCGTGACGGAGATCATCGGGTCGAACACCTGTCCGGGGACGAAGTAGGTGGAGCGCAGCGCCATCACGCCGCCCACCATGCCGGGAATCGCCGCCGAGAGCACGAAGGCCAGCAGCTTGTAGCGCAGCACCGGCACGCCCAGGGTCTCGGCGGCCTCTTCGTTCTCGCGCAGCGAACGCAGACCGTGACCGAAGCGCGAGCCGCTGACGACCGTGAGCAGCGCCACCGCGGCCAGCGCCAGCGCCAGCATAGCGAAGTAGATGACCACCAGGTCCGGCGTGCCGAAGAGGATGCGGCTGGCGGTGCCGGCGGCGGAGTCGATGGCCATGATGCTGAACTTCACCAGTTCCGCCAGGCCGAAGGTGAGGATCACGAAGTAGGGTCCGCGCACGCGCAGCACGGGGCGGCCCACCAGCGCGGCGAATGCCGCTGCCACCACGCCGGCCAGGGGCACCGACACCCACAGCGGCAGCTTCTGCCAGGTCACCACCACCAGCGTCGCACCCAGACCGTAGAACACCACGTGGCCGAGCGACACATAGCCGGTCAGCTTGGACAGCACGCACCAGCTCTGCGTGAGGGCCAGCCACATCAGGACCGACAGACCGATGCCCACGAGGTAGTCGTTGGCCACGAAAGGCAGCACGGCCAGCCCGAGCAGCACCGCGCCCCACAGCGCGGCCCACCAGCGGTTGGGCGCCAGGTCGTTCATGAAGGTCGCCCGGCGCGGCCGCCGAAGAGGCCGTTGGGGAACAGCAGCAGTGCCGCCACGAAACAGCCGTACAGCAGCACCGAGCGCAGGTTGGCCGAGGTGAGCGCCACGCCGTAGGTCTCGATCATGCCCAGCAGCAGCGCGGCGACCATGCCGGCCTTCACGTTGCCCAGCCCGCCGAGGATGATGACGATGAAGCCGGCGATCGTGAAGGGAAAGCCCGAAAAGGGCGAGAACTGCTCCAGCATCGACAGCAGCACGCCGGCCAGCGCGGCGCAGCCGAAGCCGAGCGCGAAGCTCTGCCACTGCACGCGGTCGACATCGACGCCGACGATGAGCGCCGCCTCGCGGCGCTCGATCACCGCGCGCATCGCCAGGCCTGCCACGCTGCGCGACAGGTACATCGCCACGGCAATGCACACGGTGCCCGCCACCAGCAGCGACACCAGCCGGTTGCCGGTCATCGCCACCCCCGCCACCTGCCACACCTCACCCAGGTATGAATAGGCGCGGTTGTTCGGCGTGAAGGCCAGGGCCGCGATGTTCTGCAACAGGATCGACAGGCCGAAGAACAGCAGCAGCGAGTTGCCTTCCAGCTTGGCGGCGTTGGCTGGCGTGCTGCGTGCCAGCTGGGCGCGGAACACCCCCCGGTACAGCGCCACGCCTGCGGCAGCGCCGAGCAGCGCCACCACGGGTGCTGCCACCAGCGGCGACACGCCCCACAGCGTGAAGCCCCAGTAGCCGCCGTAGGCTCCCAGCATCACCAGATCGCCATGCGCCACGTTCAGCATGCGCATGGTGCCGTACACCAGGTTCAGCCCCAGCGCCACCAGCGCGTAGATCGAACCGGTGACGAGCGCGGCGAACAGCAGCTGCCCTGACAGCAGCGTGTCGATCAGCGGCATGCGCTGTCCACCCGCCCGGCGATCACCAGCCCTTCTTGGCTTCGAACTTGCCCGTGGCGATGCTGGCCGGCCACACGATCTGCAGCTTGCCCTTCTGATACTGCACGAAGGCCGTGGGCGTGATCGAGTTCTGCACGCCGTCGAACTTGACCTTGCCGTTGATGGTGTCGAAGGTGTCGTTGCTGACGGTGGCGCGGATCTTCTCCTTGTCCAGGCCGTTCTTGGCCACCGCCGTCTCCAGGATCTCCAGCGACATCCAGGCCAGGGACGAGTTCAGGTAGTCGGGGTCTTCCTTGAACTTGGCGACGTAGGCGTCGTGGAAGGCCTGCGAGCCCTTCCACTCGGGGCGCGGCGACCAGTGCGCCACCGTCACCAGGCCTTCGGCGGAAGCCGCGCCCACCGCCTTGGGGAAGAAGGCGTCGCTGGGGCCGATGGCCACGAACTGGAAGGCCTGGTTCAGGCCCAGTTCCTTGGCCTGCTTGGCGTAGAGCACCGAATCGCCCGGGTAGGCCAGCGCTAGCACGGCATCGACATTGGCCCGCTTCACCTGGGTGAGCGTGGCGGTCATGTCCTTGATGTCGGGCGGGTACTCGGTGGAGACCTTGATCTCGATGCCGGCCTTCTTCAGCTCGGGCTCGACGAAGTTCTTGATCTCCTTGGTGAAGGGCAGCACGTTGGACAGCACCGCCACCGACTTCACGCCCTGCTGCTTGAGCATGGCGGTGAGCTCCACGGCCATGCGGTCGGGAATGGCCGAGGTGGGGAACCAGATGTAGCCGGGCTTGACCTGGCGCAGCGCCACCGAGGCGGCGGTGTTGCCCACCACCGGGAACTTGAACTTCTCCAGCACCGGCGCGATGGCGATGTGGAAGGGCGTGCCCCAGGGCGCGAGCAGCAGGTCGACCTTGTCGTCGGTGATGAGCTTCTCGTAGATGCGCACCGCCTGCTCGGGCTTGGACTGGTCGTCGTAGATGACGAACTCCACTTTGCGCTTCGTCCCGCCGACATTCATGCCGCCGCGCGCGTTGACCTGCTCGCGCCACAGCTCGTAGGTGTTCAGCTGCGAGGGCGTGGCATTGGCCAGCATGCCGGTGCGCGCCATCGAAAAGCCGATGCGCAGCGGCTTGTCGGCCTGCGCCGACACACCGCC
Source organism: Rubrivivax sp. (assembly GCA_022843905.1). Classification (GTDB taxonomy): domain Bacteria; phylum Pseudomonadota; class Gammaproteobacteria; order Burkholderiales; family Burkholderiaceae_C; genus Rubrivivax. The sequence continues at coordinate 7,569 of JALHMT010000085.1, read as the reverse complement.
GGCGGCCAGGGCCAGGGCGGCGGCCGCAACGCCGCCGAGCAGCAGGCGGCGGGGGAATCGTGACTCGTTCATGGCACCTCTCCAGTGGTTGTGACTTCTCAAGCCGCGGCGGTCTGCCGCATCCAGTCGGCCGCACGCGCCACCCAGGGCCGCGTGGCATCGCCGCAGGCCAGGCTGGCCTCGAAATGGTCGCAGTCGGCCAGCACCTCGACCTGCACCGGCACGCGCGCCGCGCGCAAGGCCGCGGCCATCTCGTCGGCCTGGCGGATCAGGTGCGGGAAGTCGCGGCTGCCGTGGGTGATCAGGAAGGGCGCGCAGGCGGCGGGCTGCAGTTGGGCCAGCGGACTGGCAGCCTGCTCGGTGCGGCCGCCATCTTCCGGGCCGAGGAAGCGGGGACGCACCGCCATGCCGCTGTCGGGTCCGAAGCGGTAAACGCCCGACACCGGCAGGCAGCCGCGCAGCACGCCCGCGGGCAGGCCGCGCGCAGTGCGCCAGGCCGACGTGACGGCCAGCAGCGCGGCGTAGTGGCCGCCGGCCGAATGGCCGCCGACGAAGAGCTTGTCCGGACTGCCGCCGTGTTGTGCGATGTGCCGGTGCACCCAGGCCAGCGCGTCGGCGCAGTCGTCCAGCGCGGCGGGGAACAGGTGCTGCGGGGCCAGCCGGTAGCCGGCGCTGACGAAGGTGATGCCCTGGCCGATCAAGGCCGGCGCCATGAAGGCCATCCATTCCTTGTAGCCGTTGGTCCAGCCGCCGCCATGGAAGAACACCAGCACCTCGCCGCTGGCCTGCTTCGGCTTGAAGACGGCCAGCGACTGGTAGGGGTCGTCGCCGTAGCGCGCCTCGACGTCGGCCACGCCAGCGTCCAGCGCCATCGCCCGCGCCTGGTAGCTGGCGCCCAGCGGCGACAGCGGCTCCTGCGGCGGGTAGTCGGCGATCTTCATGCCGCGCCCTCCCGGGCCAGCCAGGCCGTCAGCACCCGTTCGCCGCTCATTGGCAGCTGGTTCATGCGCAGGCCCACGGCGTCGGCCACGCCGTTGGCGATGGCCGCGGCCACGGCATTGATGCCGATCTCGCCCACGCTCTTGGCGCCGAAGGGGCCGGTCGGCTCGGTGGACTCGACCAGATAGGACTTCAGCGTGGCGGGCAGCTCGGCGAAGGTGGGGATCTTGTAGTCCATCAGGCTCGGGTTCGCCAGCCGAGCACCGTCCCACACCATCTCTTCGGTGAGGGCGAAACCCATGCCCTGCACGAAGGCGCCTTCGATCTGGCCACTGGCCATCTGCGGGTTGATGGCCCGGCCCACGTCGCAGGCCGACCAGGCGCGCGGCACCGACACCTTGCCGGTCAGCGTGTCCACCTCGACTTCGACCACCATGGCGCTGAAGCTGAAGATGCCGATCTGCTGGAACGGCAGGCCCAGGGCCACGGCGCGCTTGGGGTCCACCGTCTTCTGGTCGAACACCCAGGAGTGGCTGCCGATGATGGGCCCGCCCGCGGCCCAGTGCGCGCGACCGGAGATGGCCGCGAAGCTCACGCACTTGTCGGGCACGCCCTTGATCGCCACCAGCCCGCCGGGGCGCAGCTCGAGGTCGTCTTCCGAGCACTCCAGCATCTCGCCGGCATGGCGCTTGAGCTGCTTGGTGACCTCGTCGGACGCCGCCACCACCGAACGGCCGGTGACGTAGGTGACGCGGCTGGCGGTGGTGCCCCAGTTGTAGGGCGAGCCGTCGGTGTCGGGGCTGGCGATGGCCACGCGGTCGACCGGCAGTTGCAGCGACTGCGCGCAGATCTGCGTCAGCGCCGTGTTGCTGCCCTGGCCGATGTCGACCGCGCCGGTGTTCAGCAGCACGCTGCCGTCTTCGAGCATGCGCACGATTGCGCCGGAGGCCAGCAGGCCGCTGATGTGCGCGCTGACCGCCACGCCGTAGCCCCGCCGTTTGTCGCCCGCGGCCGCGGGCGTGGCGCGTGCCGCGGCCCAGCCCGATTCGCGCTGCACCACGTCCAGGCACTCGGCCAGGCCGTTGGAATGGATGGCCTGGCCGCCGAGCCAGACGTCGCCGTCGCGCTTCATGTTCTGGCGCCGCAGGTCGATGGGGTCGCGGCCGAGCTTCGAGGCGATCTGGTCGATCTGCTGCTCGGAGGCGAAGGTGACCTGCGGCACGCCGAAGCCGCGGAAGGCGCCGAAGCGCAGCCGGTGCGTGTAGGCCACGCGGCCGTGCGCGTGCACGTTCGGGATGTTGTACGGGCCGCAGTTCATCAGCAGCGCGTAGCCCAGCACGCCGGGGCTGTCGTCGCCGTAGGCGCCGCCGTCCAGCAGCAGTTCGGTCTCGCGCGCCAGCAGCGTGCCGTCGGCGCGTGCGCCGGTGCGCATGCGCACGGTCACCGGGTGACGCGCGCGCACGGTCTCGAAGTCTTCCTCGCGGCTCAGGATCAGCTTCACCGGCCGCCGTGCCTTCAGCGCCAGCTTCACCAGCGCCGGCTGCACGTGCGCTTCCATCTTGTTGCCGAAGCCGGCGCCGATGCGCGGCGTGAGGCAGCGCAGCCGCGTCATCGGCAGGCCGAGCGATTCGCACACGTTGGCCTGCACCCGGAACACCGACTGGTTGGCCGACCACAGCGTGACGCGGCCGGCCGCGTCGGGCTCGGCCAGCGCGCCGCAGGGCTCCAGCGACAGATGGGCCTGGGCCTGGGTCTGGTACTCGTCCTCGACGATCACGTCGCACTGCGCCCAGGCGGCGGCGATGTCGCCTTCGTGGAACGAGGTGCGCGAGCACAGGTTGCCCTGGGTGCCGGCGTCGAACACCTTGATGTAGCGCTCCGAGGCGTCGTGCACCAGCGGTGCGCCGGGGGCCAGCGCTTCGGCGGGCGTCAGCACTGCCTGCAGCACCTCGTAGTCGACGCGGATCAGCCGCACGGCGCGGCGCGCGATGGCCTCGGTGTCGGCGGCCACCACGGCCACGATCTCGCCGCTGTAGCGCACCTTGCCCTTGGCCAGCGCCGGCTCGTCCTTGATGAAGGCGCCCATGCGGTGGGCGTCGTCGAGGTCGTCGCCGGTGACGATGGCGCGCACGCCGGGCAGCGCCAGCGCCGCCGTCAGGTCGTAGCCCTTGATCAGCGCGTGCGCGTGCGGGCTCTGCAGGATGGCACCGTGCAGCATGCCCGGGCGCGACAGGTCGGCGATGTACTGCGCGCGGCCGCTGAGCTTCTCGTCGCTGTCGAGCGGCGGGATGTCGGCGCCGACGGCGTCGGTGGGCAGGTGCTGGGTCATGCGCGCTCCAGCCGCAGGGCCGCTGCGGCGGCCAGCACCGCGTCGACGATCTTCATGTAGCCCGTGCAGCGGCACAGGTTGCCCGACAGCGCGGCGCGCACCGCTGCGGCGTCGGGCGCCGGCTGCTCGGCCAGCAGCGCCTCGGCGGCCACCAGCATGCCCGGGCTGCAGAAGCCGCACTGGAAGGCGCCGCCTTCGGCGAACGCCTTCTGCAGCGCGCGCAGCCGCGGCGTGCCGTCCAGGCCTTCCAGCGTCTTCACCTGCGAGCCTTCGCAGTGCTGCGCCAGGCTCAGGCAGGCGCGCATCGGGCGCCCGTCGATGTTCACCGTGCAGGCACCGCAGACGCCCTGGTTGCAGCCGCGCTTGGCGGCGGTGAGGTTGAGCTGCTCGCGCAGCACGGTGAGCAGCGTGTCGTGCAGCGCGGCGTTCACCGGCAGGGCTTCGGTATTGATGTGCAGAGTGATCGGCGTGGGCGTGTTCACAGGAATTCCCTCCGCACTGCGTGCTCCGGGATGAGCGCTTGGGAGCGGCCCGGCGCGCTCATGTCGCCTCCAGTTCGCGCACCGCGCGCTGCAGCAGCCGCGGGATCAGCAGGCGGCGGTAGTCGGCGCTGCCGCGCACGTCGTCCAGCGGGTCGGCACGCGCCTGCAGCAGCGCGCCGGCGCGCGCGATGGCGGCGTCGCTGCGGTCGGCAGAGAGCAGCGCATCGGCAGCGTCGTCGGCGATCGGCGTCGGCCCGCAGGACCCCACCGCCACGTTGACGCGGCCGTCGGCATGGCGGCAGGCCGCCACCGAAGCGGTGGCGTAGTCGCCGGCCACGCGCGCGTGCTTGATGTACACCCCCGCAGCGCCGGCTTCGGGCCGCGGCAGCAGCACGGCGGTGACCAGTTCGCCCGGCTCGAGCGCGGTGACGTACCAGTCGACGAAGAAGTCGCGCGCGTCCACCAGGCGCCGGCCGGCGGCCGAAGCGATCTCGACCTGGGCCCCGGCGGCCACCAGCGCCGGCGGGTAGTCCAGGCCCGGATCGGCAAAGGCGATCGAGCCGCCGAGGGTGCCCATGTTGCGCACCGTGGCGTTGGCGATCTGCCTGGCAGCATGCCGCACCACGCCGGCACGGCCGACGAGCAGTTCGGACGTGGCGCTTTCGCGGTGGCGGGTGAAGGCGCCGATGCGGATGCGGCCGTCGGGCAGGGTGCTGATGCCCTGGATCTCGGCGATGCCGGCCAGGCTGACCAGCGCCTCGGGCTCGATGACACGTGCGTTGATCATCGCCACCAGCGTGGCCCCGCCGGCGATCGGCTTGGCCTCGGGGTCCTGCGCCAGCAGCGCGGTGGCCTCGGCCACGGTACGCGGGCGCAGCAGCCCTTGCAGTGCAGCCATCGTCAACCCCCCGCCTTCGGTGCGGCGCCGAACAGCGCCCGCAGCCAGGTCCGGAAACCCTGCCACCAGCTGGACGGCGCGGGGCTGGGCGCGGGCGCCGCCATGGGCGCCGTCGCTGCAGCTGCGGGTGCCACCGCCACGTGCGCAGGCACCGTGGCCGCAGGCACTTCGAGTTCGGTCAGGGCCTTCTGCAGGTTGCCCGCGAACTCATCGCCCAGGCTCTGCGCTTTCTTCTTCATCATGCCCAGCGCGAAACGGCCCAGGCGGCCGGTGACGGCCACGTCGGAGCGGTAGCTGACGAGCGTGCCCTCGGGCGTGGCCGCCAGGCTCACCTGGCTGTCGGCCTGCAGGGTGCTGGCCTGGCCGCCCTCTTCGCCGCGCGTGACGGTCCAGATGTTGAGTTCGTCGCGCCGGGTGACCTGCACCTGCAGGTCGAAGCGCGCCTTCACGCCGGCCAGCGCCACGGCCAGCACGGCGCGGTAACGGTCGTCGTCCAGCCGCTCCAGGCTTTCGCAGCCGGGCAGGCAGGACGCCATCAGCCGCGCGTCGAACAGGTGCTTCATCAGCACCGGCGGCGGGGCGGCAACCGGGAACTGGCCGTCGATCTGCATGGGGAGTGCGCGCTGCCCTGGCGTGCTTCAGCGCGGAACGCGCGGCACGATCATCTGCGGATCGACCAGGCGGCCTTCGCGCACCACCTCGCGGCCGTCGAGCGCGATGGTGCAATGGCGCATGGGCACGTCGTAGTGGCCGCGCGTGGTGCGCTTGCCGCCGCCCTGGGTGTTGGGGCCGGTGGAGAAGAGGAAGTTGCCGGGGAAGCTGCGCGCGGCGGCGCGGCTGCGCTCGGGTTCCTCGCCATGCAGCGCGATGGAATCCCAGCGGCACTGCGGGTTCAGGCCCCAGCCGAGGTGGCTCACCGCGTAGGGGTCGCGGTCTTCGGGGCCGGTCTGGCCTTCGGCGAGCCAGTCGCGCATCAGCGCGGCGTCCAGGCCGCCTTCGATGGAGGTGATGTGTCCTTCGCGGATCTCGAGCTCGATGCGGTCCTGCACGTAGCGGCAGTAGGGCAGGATGACGATGTCGCCCGGCTGGATGACCACGCGGCCGTGGGAGCTGCCCTCGTTCGGGAAGGTGTGCAGCAGGCCCACGCCCCAGTGGTCGAAGCGGCCCGGCTCGTCGGCCATGCCGTACTGGCTCATCACCGGGTACTCGCCGCAGGCGTAGGTGAGGTCGGTGCCGGCGGCGCTGGTGACGCGCACCTGCTTCGTCTTCTCGTACAGCCGGTGCGCGTGCAGCACGGCTTCCTTCAGGCCCGGGGGCGACTGCAGCTGCAGCAGGTCGTCGGGGGCGTCGATGATCATCTGCACCCGCACGCCGTGGTTCATGACCTGCTTGAGCCACTTGCTGAAGAGCGGCACGTGGAAGATCAGCACCATGTCGCAGGCCATCAGGGCGTCGAGCGTGCCCTTGCACTGGCCGATGGTGGGCACGCCCACCTTGGTCCAGCCCGGGATGGCGTTGACGCACATCTCGTAGATGTCGAAGCCCATTTCCTCGGCGGCGGCGAACGCGGCCTGGATGTACTCGCGCCGCGTGCCCAGGTCGCTGACGATGGCCACCGTCTGCCCGGGGGTGACGCGGCACAGCGCGAACTGCTGGCGGAACAGCGTGGTCAGCCGGCCGGGGTTGACCTCCTGGGTGCGGATGGCGGCATGCATCAGGGTGGGTCCTTTGGGCAATGCGGTGGATCAAGACACCGTGCGATTCGCATGGCACTCTAGGCAGAGCCTTGAGGCGTGTCAATAGCGAATACCATTCACTTTTGAGGGGCGGTGGCCGGCAGAATCCAGCCGCTCGACGAGGGGTATCGCGAAAGGCATCGGCCCATGTCCCAGCGCAAGAAAGACGACGTGCGCAGCGCCATCCTGCAGGCCGCCTTCGGCCTGTTCAGCCAGCAGGGCTACAGCGACACGTCCATCCCCGCGATCGCGCGCGAGGCCGGCATCTCCACCGCCAACGTCTACGTCTACTTCCAGTCGAAGATCGACATCCTGTTCACGCTGTACGAGCCCTGGCTTGCCGAGCGCCTGGACAAGCTGGAGCGCTCGCTGGCGCGGCTGAAAGACCCGGAAGCGCGCCTGCGCCGGCTGCTGCTGGCCTTGTGGCGCGAGCTGCCGCGCGAGAACAACGGCTTTGCCAACAACGTGATGCAGGCGCTGTCCACCAGCGCCGGCAGCGCCGACTACAGCCCGCGCCTGCGACAGCTGTTCCAGGGCCGGGTGGCGGGCTGGGTGGCCGACTGCCTGTCGGTCAAGCCGCGCGAGGCCGAGCAGATCGCCGGCGTGCTGCTGATGGCCTTCGACGGCTTCGCGATGAACGCCCACCTGGCCCACGGCATGGCCTGCAACGCCGAGGTCGCCGGGCTGTTCGGTCGGATGCTGGCCCCTTCCTCGCAGCGCCGGGAGCCCCGCAGGGGCGCACCTCCGGCCGGGTGAGCCGGCCGCAGGGCCCCGGTGCGTGCCCGTCATGGCAAAGGGGGCCGGACCCTCAGGACGTCGACGACGCCGCCGCGGGCAGCGTCGAGCAGCGCGGCGGGCGCGGACCGCGTGCGGCGGCCTGCGCCTTCAGCCCCGCAGGGGCCAGCGCGAGATGGCCCCACCCAGTCCCAGTGCGACGGCCAGCACGGCGTAGGCCGGGCTGATGGGTTCCTGGGCCCACCCTGAACTCAGCAGGTTCATCAGCGCGCCACAGGTCAGCAGCGTCAGTGCCGCGCCCGCAAGCACCAGGCACCGTCGCGATTCGGACACGCCGTTGGTCTGTGCGTTCATCATGAACCCCAGCGAGGCGCCCATGGAGACGCCGACAACCAGCGCGCAAAGAATGTAGGCCAGCAGGATCATGGACGTCTCCTTCGTTGCGGTCCC
>JALHMT010000084.1 GCA_022843905.1 Rubrivivax sp. | reverse complement strand
CACTTCAATTTCCATGAGCGTTTAAGGTCCGAAGACCGGAAGCCTCTCGACTCCCGACACCTCGCCTCAACGCCCACGCTTATCGGCTGTATGTTGTTAAAGAACCGAGCTTTTCAGCTGCTATCTGATCAGCTCGCGCCTCTCAGTGAAGACAGCGATTATGACTGTTTTCCGAAGAATCTGTCAACTCGCTGGTTTTTCTTGCTTCTCTTCGCCCTGAGGCCGCTTCGGTTTTGGTCTATTGACCGCCGCGCAGCTTCTCTCTCAGCGAAGCCCTCGACTATAGCACCGCCAATGCGCGACGCGCAAGACCCCTCAAGACCTCCGGCACTACGAAGCTCCGAACAGGCGCGTTGCCTCGATGTCCGGCGTCTCACTGGCAAGCACCTGCTGCACCTGCGACACCAACCGACGGCTGTCCGCTCGCAGCACGCGCTGCTTGATGGACGAGATTCGAGCCGGATGCATCGAGAAGCTCCGCAGACCCATTCCAAGAAGCAGCTCTGTGAACGCGGGATCCCCCGCCATCTCACCGCACACGCAGACGTTGCGTCCGGCGGCGTTGGCTCGTGCAATGGTGGTTGAGAGAAGCTGAAGCACCGCGGGGTGCCAAGGGTCGTACAGGTGCGAAACCGCCTCGTCGGCACGGTCGATGGCCAGCGTGTACTGGATGAGGTCGTTGGTGCCGATCGATACGAAGTCGAAGTGCTTCACGAACAGATCGATCGTCAGGGCGGCGGCAGGGATCTCGATCATGGCCCCGAGTTCAACGCGACTGTAGGGCTTGCCCACGTCATCGAGTTGCTGCTTGGCACGTGCCAGCGCTTCAAGCGTCTGATGAATCTGCGATCGATGGGCCACCATCGGCACCAGCACCCGCACCTTGCCGAATGCACTGGCACGAAGAATGGCGCGAAGCTGTTGCCGGAACATCGCAGGTTCGGCCAGACTCCACCGGATCGCTCGCAGGCCCAGAGCCGGGTTCAGGGAGTGCTCATGGCGCAGGTCCTGCACGCTGAGGCGCTCCAGCGGCTTGTCGGCCCCGATGTCCACCGTGCGAATCGTGACCGGCAAACCCTCCATGGCCAAGACGGCGGCGCGGTAGGACTCGAACTGCTCCTCTTCGTCCGGCAGGTTGCCGTCCCGGTTCATGAACAGAAACTCGCTGCGGAAGAGGCCGACGCCAACCGCTCCGGCCTCCACGGCCCCGGCCGCGTCGCCAGGCAGCTCGATGTTCGCCAGAAGCTCCACGGGCACGCCATCGAGGGTGACGGCAGGCGTGAAGCGCAGCCTGTCGAGCCTTGCGCGCTCCAGTTCGCTGGCACGTTGCCGGAACCGGTACTCCTCGAGAACGATGGGAGAGGGGTTGACGATGACGACCCCTGCGTCTCCGTCGATGACCAGCCAGTCGTCCTGACGGATCAGACGGCTGGCCTCCCGAGCACCAACAACTGCCGGTATGTCCATGCTCCGAGCAACGATGGCGGTGTGGGACGTGCGTCCACCGACGTCAGTGACGAAACCAGTGAAGACGCTGCGCTTGAACTGAAGCATGTCGGCTGGTGCCACGTCGTTGGCCACCAGCACGAGCGGGTCCTCGCCCGCAAAGTCGCGTGCTCCTTGCCCGATCACAGCCCGTGCGGATCCGTCGGCACCTGAGTTCGCGCGCGCTAGGCTTCGCAGCAGGCGCTCGACGACCTGTTCGACATCGGCCTTGCGCTCGCGAAGGTAGTCGTCCTCCATTTCGTCGAACTGGCGCGCGAGCACTTCCAACTGGGCCGACAGCGCCCATTCAGCGTTGTAGTGCCGCTCTCGGATCCAGGTCTTGGTTGCCCCCGTGAGCGACTCGTCGTGCAGCAGCATCAGATGCACGTCCATCAGCGCAGACAACTCGCTCGGCGCGTCGGAAGGGAGGTCGCGTTTGAGCACGGTCAGCTCCTGAGCGACCTCGTCACGGGCAGCGCGCAATCGCTCGATCTCCCGGTCGACCTCGGCGTCGGGCACGAAGTAGTGGGCAACGTCGACGCGGCTGGAGGCCACCAGCACGGCGCGGCCGATCGCGACTCCGCGGGACACCGGCATGCCGAACACTTGAATGCTCATGCGCCAATGTAACGCAGCACCCGGGCGCGGATGCGTCGCATGGGCCCGTCGGTCAAGTGAACCGCAGGACAGGGTTCCTAGTCGTCTTCGCCGAACTTCGAGACGACCAGGGCGCGGATGGCATTCATCGCAGCCTCTTCGTCTTCGCCGGAGGTCTCGATGTCGACGGACGCGCCCAAACCCGCCGCAAGCATCATGACGCCCATGATGCTCTTCGCATTTACACGGCGTCCGTTCCTGGTGAGGTGCACGTCCGACTTGAAGCTGCCGGCGAGTTTCGTCAACTTGGCCGAGGCTCGCGCATGAAGTCCCAGCTTGTTACTGATCGTGATGGTGGAGGTGATCATGGCTCGTGGGGAGGGGCGATTGGTTGAGTCGTCGCGGCGACGACACCTGCAACACGCCTTGGGTAGCACCGTCGACCGCGCGCGTGACGAGCCGATCGAGAGGCTCGTCGCCGTAGCACAGGGCTCGCCACAGCATGGGCACGTTGACGCCAGCCACCACACGCGTCCGTACGCCGTCCGCCACCCGCAGGGCCGCGTTGCAGGGCGTAGCGCCGAACACGTCCGCAAGAATGAGCACTTCCTGATCTCCCAGGTCAGTCACCGCTGCCCGGGCTGCGACCTCGGCCGTCTCGAGGCTTGCGCCAGCAGGCACGTCGACGGCCCGAAGCCGCGATGCACATTCCGGGTACACATGCGCAGCCACCTGCTGGAGCGAACTTGCCAGCGGAGCATGAGCGATGAGCAGGAACGCAGCCATGGGTCAACTCCCATTATCGGCGCCAAGGCGCCGGCTCCGGACAAACCACAGGTACGACAGACAACAACAGAACCAGAAGGCAGCGAACGCGAGCCGGTAGGACGTGACCTCGTCGTGCCCGGCCGCACGCAATGCATCGATGGCCAGTCCGAGTCCCCACTGCAGTGTGAAGACACCGCCGAAGATCACCAGATTGAACGCCGACAGCGCTCGCCCCGCCCATGCGGGTGGAAAGGCCTGCGCGACCGCGGGTTGACTCAAGGAAACGAAGGTGCTGGAGACGCACCACGCTGCCCAGGCCGCCGCGGCAGCGCCGGGGCCGGCCCATACGTTACCCGCCAGCAGCACGAGACTGATGGGAACACCCCACAACATCAAGCGGGAAGCCCGCCAACCTCTGGCGTTCAGGCGCGGCATCACGGAGCCCCAGGCCATGAAGGTGAAGAGCATGCACACGTTGATGAAGAACAGGCCGCGTGCCGCCTCGTCAGCGGTCCAGCCCGCCACGCGGGTCAACCACGGGCCTGCCCAGAGGGACTGCATGGCGATCATGCCTCCATACAGGAAGAAGGCGATCGGCGCCATGCTCACGAACTGCGGATGCCGCACGATGACACCGTAGCCGACCTTCTGCTCCGGCAGCACCGCCGCTTCCGGGTCGCGCGGTACCACGAGCGCGATGACCAGCATGGCCACCGCCAACATCACCGCCATGGCCCAGAAGAGGCTGCGCCAGCCCCAGATGGGCGTCAGCAACTGCACCGGAACCGTAGAAGCCACCATGCCCAGAGAACCGGTCATCAGCATCCAAGAGTTCGCTCGCATCTGGGCAGCGGGGGTGAAGATGCGGCGATAGCAGGTCAGCGGCGCCATGAGCCCTGCGGCCACGCCGACACCGATCAAGGCGCGTGCAGCAATCAATCCAGGCAGGCTGCGGGCCAACGCAAAGCAGATGCAGCCGACCACGGCCACCGACATCAGTACGAGCAGGACGCGACGCGGTCCATAGCGGTCGAGCGCTCGTCCCATCGGCAGCTGCATCGCAGCAAAGCCGAAGAAGTAGGCGCCGGCGAGGAGACCGAGATCTGCAGCTGTCAACCCCATCTCTTGGCTGAACACAGGTGCCAGCGTGGCCGTCACTGCCCTCAGCAGCGCTGCGAAGAAGTAGGGAAACGCGAAGCCGAGGAAGATGATGACCGCGGCACGGATGCCCAGGGCTGCGGTCGCGCTCATGGCAGCAGACGAATCGACGACTCGAAGGTCTCGACAGCCTCTGCGGGCAGGCGATCCCCTACGGCCGTGGCCTGATACACCCGGGTGCCCAGCGCAAAGACCAACACCACTTCATCGACCTTGCGGCCGTCGGGGAGCGCGCCTTGCATGGCGCTGCGGCCGCTCTCCGGGTTCGGTGTCGCGCCGGGGATGTTGCGCGCGGTCAAGGGAGGCAGCGGCGTACCAAGATTGTTCGCCGCGGACTGCCGCAGCTCCTTCAAGGCTGAACCGACCTTCGCCGGATCTCCGGTGTCGGCATGTGCCAATGCCCAGGTGACGCCATCGGCGCTGCAGGCATGCAGCGACAGTTCGACCAGGGTTTGTTGCAGGCTGACCTTGCGCGCAAACACGGAAGGCTTGCAGGGCATCGCCACCACGACGGACGCTCCCTCGGGCCGCAACTCGCGCCAGTCAAGGGCAGGGGTACACGCAGACAGCAGCGCGACGGCGAATACCGCACCGACGCATGCAGAAGCTCGCCTCCGGGAGTTACAGGACATCAGGCCATTATCAGGTTCGGGTAGGACGCGACTCGACAACCATCTGCAGCGTGAACTCGTACCGCCTCGGCTGGTGCTCCCGGGCAGCGCACCCCGGAGGTGCGGGATGGACTTGGACGCCGCTGTAACCAAGTATTGCAGCCTGAAGGAACGGCCTCTTGCTCTTTCGCGTGATGGCCCAGCACATGAACCCAAGCTTTCATTTCAACGGACTGAGCGGACCGAACGGGGACGCTCCCTCCCGTGCCGTCAACGCCCAGGACAGTTCGATGGCGCCAGCCGACCTCATCGCACAGATCGGCACCGGGGTGGCCAGGGCCTTGGAGTCGGCACTGGAACGCGTCGTGACCTTGTCGCACACCGGCCGCATCGACCGCGCAGGCTTGCGGGCCCTGCGGGAAGAGATCGAGCAGGCGCGCCGCATCGGATTGATGGGGGCCCAGATCGGACGCCTCAGTTCGGGCCGGGTCGGCATCGCCAAAGAGAGGGTGGATCTGTCGGCCATGCTGCGCGAAGCGCTGGCGCAGCGAACGCGCGAGATTGCAACGCGGGGCCTGGAAGTTCGACAGTCCATCACACCAGCCCATGTGATGGTCGATCCGACCTTGCTCTTCACCCTGCTGCAGGCCTTGTTCGACTGGAGCTTCGAGCACGCCGCATCGCATGTGGATGTGCTCGTCGACTGCAAAGGCTGGCCTGAACGGGTTCACCTGGTGTGCAGCTTCGCCCACCAGCCGCCGGACATCGCCACGAGCGACACTCCGGAGGCCACCGCCGCGCGGCTGGAGACGATGTCCTGGCGGCTGGTGGAGTGCTGCGCGTCATCGCTGGAATTGAAGTTCGAGCGACACGACACGCTGGGCCGCACGCTGCTCGACCTGGAGTTCGGAAGCCCCATCGCCGAGGACGCCGCCGCCGACACCTTGCTCGACCTGGACTTGGAAGCGCGGCCCACCTCAGGCTACAACTCCAAGCCCCTGGCGGGCAGCCATGTGCTCCTGGTGGTGGCGCGTCGAGAGGTTCGAGCCCTGGTGCGGGACGCCTTGCGTCCGATGGGTCTGATGCTGGACTTCGTCAGCTCGGTGGAAGAAGCCCGGCAGTTCTGCATGAGTGGCCTGCCGCACGCCATCGTGTTCGAGGCGCCGCTCGGGGGTTCACGCATGCAGCGGCTGCAGGCCGAACTGGTGGCAGAGGCGCCCATGCTGGCCTTCATCGAGATCGCCGAGGAGGGCCAAGCCTTCGAAGCCACCCATGCTGCCGGACAGGTGCACGCGCGCGTGTCGCGCAACTCGCTGGCCGAGGCCCTGCCGGCGGCCCTGGTGTTCGAACTGTCGCGCGTCGGCTGAGACCCCTTCAAGGCGCGGAACCAGCGCTTGCGAGCGCCGGCTGGCCGCATCGAAGCCCAGCCTCTGTCCACTATTCGCCGCATTCGACCCGCAGCAGCGGGCGCCTGCCCGATAGACTTCCCGCCATCGCTCGGATGTCCCGCGAGCTGTGGCTGAGACCCCCATGAAGATCCTGCTCACCGGTGCCGCCGGTTTCATCGGAATGACCACGTGCCTGCGCTTGCTGGCACGCGGCGACGAGGTCGTCGGGCTGGACAACCTCAACGACTACTACGACGTCCAGCTGAAGCTGGATCGCCTGGCGCGGCTGCAGGGCCACCCGTCCTTCAGGTTCGTGAAGATGGACGTCGCCGACCGGCCTGGCATGCAGACCCTCTTCGAAGACGAGCGCTTCGACCGGGTCATCCACCTGGCTGCCCAGGCAGGTGTTCGCTACTCGCTGAAGAACCCGCACGCCTATGTCGACAGCAACGTCGTCGGCTTCATGAATATCCTGGAAGGCTGTCGCCACACCAAGGTGCAGCACCTGGTGTACGCATCCAGCTCCAGCGTCTATGGCGGCAACACCAAGATGCCCTTCTCGGAGCGCGACAGCGTCGACCATCCGGTCAGCATGTACGCCGCGACCAAGAAGGCCAACGAGCTGATGGCACACACCTACAGCCACCTGTTCGGCCTGCCCACGACCGGCCTGCGCTTCTTCACGGTGTACGGCCCCTGGGGACGACCCGACATGGCGCTGTTCCTGTTCACGAAGGCCATCCTCGAAAATCGCCCGATCGACGTCTTCAACCACGGCCGGATGCAGCGTGACTTCACCTACGTCGACGACATCGTCGAAGGCGTGATACGGGTCACCGACCGCGCTGCGGAAGGCGATGCGGCCTACTCGTCAGATGCCCCCGACCCCGGCACGAGTCACGCACCCTTCCGTGTCTTCAACATCGGCAACCACAACCCCGTGCCACTGCTCGACTTCATCGGCTGCATCGAGCGCGCCCTGGGGCAGGTGGCGCAGAAGAACCTGCTGCCGCTGCAGGATGGCGACGTGCCCGCCACCTATGCCGACGTCGAGGCGCTGAGGGCATGGGTCGGCTTCGCGCCTGCCACGTCGATCGAGGCAGGCATCAGCCGCTTCGTCGAGTGGTATCGCTCCTACTACAGGGTCTGATCGATCCGGGTCGAGCAGCCCGCGGGCAGCGGCAGTTCACCTGTTTTCAAGCAGGTCGCGTACGAAGCGAATCGGAATCGCATAGCTGATGCCGCTCGGCGTGGACAGCGATGACTCGCGCGTCCCCTTGATCAACACCATGTTGATGACACCGATGACCTGCCCTGTATCGACGTCGAACACCGGCCCACCGCTGTTGCCGGGATAGGCAGTGCCATCCAGCTGGTAGATGGTGAAGGCGCCCTCCCGAAGCTGCGCCACCGCACGAGGGGTCAACGCGCCTGCGTTCGGTGGCGGCAGCACGATGCTGGTGACCGACGAGACGATGCCGCGGTGTGTCACGTGGGCCATGCCCAGCAGTCCGCCGATGGGAAAGCCGATGAAGGCGACCGCGCTGCCTTCGGCGACGAAGTCGGGACCGGCCAGTGTCAGCGCCGGCAGGGCCGGCCCCGACATGCGAAGGTGCGCCAGATCTCGAGCGCGATCGACGTTGACCACCGTCACTGTTCTTTCCGTCCCGGCTTCGGCACCGGTGATGATGCGCACCCTCAGTTCGTTGCCGAAGGTCGTCTCGCCCGCAGGGGGCAGCACGTGCGCATTGGTGATGATCTGATTGCCATCCCCGACGACGAAGCCCGTGCCCCGGAAGGTGAAGCGCGGGCTGGACGTGAGGTTCCATTGCCCGACGGCCAGCACCGATGGTTTGGCGGCCGCAACGATCTTGGGCAATGCCGCGTGCGCCGACGTGGCTGAGAGGATCAGGAGCGGCGCGATCACCGAGCGCAGGATGGACATCAACATGGGAAACCTCCACCGACATTGTCGGCCGTGCCGGCGTTCAAGTCTCGGGCGCAATGGAAAGCAGCCCACCATCGGCGAGGCAAGAGTGCCAGGAAGGCAACGAAAAAAGGGCGGCCGAAGCCGCCCCTTTGCGCCTTGAAATACACGGCCCTACTCGGCCGCGTCCCCGGCCGCAGCCGCGGCGGCAGTAGCGGCATCGACACCCGCCATCTGGACCGCTGCGAGCTCTTCAGCCTCCTGCAGCGCAATCGCCCGACGCTCGCTTTCATCCATGTCTTCCTTGGCCTTTCGGGCCTGATGGAAAGCCATGCCTGTACCAGCGGGAATCAGGCGACCGACGATGACGTTCTCCTTCAGCCCGCGCAGCTCGTCGCGCTTGCCCATGATCGCCGCTTCGGTCAGCACCCTCGTCGTTTCCTGGAAGGAAGCGGCCGAGATGAACGAGTCGGTCGACAGGCTGGCCTTGGTGATGCCCAGCAGCACGTCGGCGTGCGTGGCCGGCAGCTTGCCTTCGTTGCGCAGGCGGTCGTTGGTATCCAGCAGTTCGGACCGCTCGACCTGTTCGCCGGCAATGTAGGTGCTGTCGCCCGGATTCACGATCTGAACGCGGCGCAGCATCTGGCGGACGATCACCTCGATGTGCTTGTCGTTGATCTTCACGCCCTGCAGACGGTAGACGTCCTGAACCTCGTCGACGATATAGCGCGCCAGTTCCTCGATGCCCAGCAGGCGAAGGATGTCCTGCGGGTCGGCAGAGCCGTCGACCACGAGTTCACCTCGGTTGACCACCTGGCCTTCGTGCACCAGGATGTTCTTCTCCTTGGCCACCAGCTCCTCGTGCACTTTGCCTTCGGGGTCGGTGATCTGCAGGCGGTTCTTGCCCTTGGTCTCCTTGCCGAAGCTGATGGTGCCGGTGATCTCGGCCAGGATGCCGACGTCCTTCGGGCTGCGCGCTT
Source organism: Rubrivivax sp. (assembly GCA_022843905.1). Lineage (GTDB taxonomy): Bacteria > Pseudomonadota > Gammaproteobacteria > Burkholderiales > Burkholderiaceae_C > Rubrivivax. Next base: position 11,745 of record JALHMT010000084.1, on the reverse strand, counting down.
CGAAGAGCTCGGCCACCCGCGGCAAGCCGCCGGTGATGTCACGCGTCTTCTGACCTTCCATCGGGATGCGAGCCAGCACTTCGCCGGGTGACAGGTCCTGACCGTCGCGGATCTGAATCAGCGAGCCGACCGGGAAGCCGATCGTCACCGAGTGATCGGTGCCGGGGATCTTCACCTCGATGCCCATCGCGTCCAGCAGCTTGACCTGCGGACGGACGACCTTCGCCGCGCCGCGGCGCTTCGGGTCGATGACGACCAGAGTCGACAGGCCCGTCACCTCGTCGACCTGCTTGGCCACGGTCGAGCCTTCCTCGACGTTCTCGAACTTCGCCTTGCCCGCGAACTCCGTGATGATGGGACGCGTCAACGGGTCCCAGTTGGCCAGCACCGTGCCAGCCTTGATCTGCTGGTCGGGCTTGATGTTGAGCGTGGCGCCGTAAGGCAGCTTGTGACGCTCGCGCTCGCGGCCGTGCTGGTCCGAGATGATGATTTCGCCGGAACGCGAGATCACCACCAGGTCGCCCTTGCCATTGGTCACGTAGCGCATCGTCGCGTTGAAGCCGATGAGGCCCTCGGACTTCGCGTCCACGCTGGAAGCGACCGCCGCACGCGAAGCCGCACCACCGATGTGGAAGGTGCGCATCGTCAGCTGCGTGCCGGGCTCGCCGATCGACTGTGCGGCAATGACGCCGATCGCCTCGCCGACGTTGACGACGCCGCCGCGGCCCAGGTCTCGGCCGTAGCACTTGGCGCAGATGCCGAATCGCGTATCGCAGGTCAGCGCGGTGCGGACCTTGACCTCGTCGACGCCTGCAGCCTCGAAGACATCGATGATGTCCTCGTCGAGCATCTGGCCGCCGTTCACCATCACTTCCTGCGTCTCGGGGTGCAGCACCTCGACGGCCGTCACGCGGCCCAGGATGCGGTCGCGCAGGCTTTCGATGACTTCACCGCCTTCGACCAGCGCGCGACGGTTCATGCCGTTCTGCGTGCCACAGTCGTCTTCGGTAACCACCAGATCCTGCGTCACGTCGACGAGGCGGCGCGTGAGATAGCCCGAGTTCGCGGTCTTCAGCGCTGTGTCCGCCAGGCCCTTGCGGGCACCGTGGGTGGAGATGAAGTACTGCAGAACGTTCAGGCCTTCGCGGAAGTTCGCCGTGATGGGCGTCTCGATGATCGATCCGTCAGGCTTGGCCATCAGGCCCCGCATGCCGGCCAGCTGCCGGATCTGCGCTGCAGAGCCACGCGCACCCGAGTCGGCCATCATGTAGATGGAGTTGAACGACTCCTGGTCGACCTGCTGCCCGTGGCGATCGGCCACCTTCTGCTTGGACAGCTGGCTCATCATGACCTTGCCGACTTCGTCGCCGGTCTTGCCCCAGATATCGACCACCTTGTTGTAGCGCTCACCTGCAGTGACCAGGCCGGAGACGTACTGCTGTTCGATCTCCTTGACTTCCTTCTCGGCACGCTCGATGAGGGCCGGCTTCTCCTTGGGCACCAGCATGTCGTCGATGGAGATGGAGATGCCGGCCCGTGTGGCCAGCCGGAAGCCGCTCTGCAGCAGCTTGTCGGCAAAAACCACCGTCTCCTTCAGGCCGCACTTGCGGAAGCTCACGTTGATGAGACGAGAGATCTCCTTCTTCTTGAGCGCCTTGTTGATGTTGGCAAATGGCAGACCCTTGGGGAGGATCTCCGACAGCAGCGCTCGGCCAACCGTCGTCTCGACGATCTTGGTCTCGGGGAGGAACTCGCCGGCCTCCTTGCCCTTGACCCACTGGGTCAGGCGCACGTTGACCTTGGCGGTGACTTCGACCACGCCGTTGTCCAGCGCACGCTGCAGTTCCTGCAGGTCGCCGAAGATCATGCCCTCGCCCTTGCCGTTGATGCGCTCGCGCGTGGCGTAGTACAGGCCCAGCACGACGTCCTGCGACGGCACGATCGAAGGTTCGCCGTTGGCAGGGAACAGCACGTTGTTGGACGCCAGCATCAGCGTGCGGGCTTCCATCTGCGCCTCGATGGACAGCGGCACGTGAACGGCCATCTGGTCACCGTCGAAGTCGGCGTTGAAGGCCGAGCAGACGAGCGGATGCAACTGGATGGCCTTGCCTTCGATCAGCACCGGCTCGAAGGCCTGGATGCCCAGGCGGTGCAGCGTCGGCGCACGGTTCAGCAGGACCGGGTGCTCCTTGATGACCTCTTCGAGGATGTCCCACACCACCGGCGTGCCGGCCTCGACCTCCTTCTTCGCTGCCTTGATGGTGGTGGCGATGCCCATCGCCTCCAGGCGGCTGAAGATGAAGGGCTTGAACAGCTCGATGGCCATCAGCTTGGGCAGGCCGCACTGGTGCAGCTTCAGCGTCGGGCCGACCACGATGACCGAACGGCCCGAGTAGTCGACACGCTTGCCCAGCAGGTTCTGGCGGAAGCGACCGCTCTTGCCCTTGATCATGTCGGCCAGCGACTTCAGGGCGCGCTTGTTGGCGCCCGTCATCGCCTTGCCGCGACGGCCGTTGTCCAGCAGCGAATCGACCGCCTCCTGCAGCATGCGCTTCTCGTTGCGCACGATGATCTCGGGCGCCTTCAGCTCCAGCAGCCGCGCCAGGCGGTTGTTGCGGTTGATGACGCGGCGATAGAGGTCGTTCAGGTCAGACGTGGCGAAGCGGCCGCCGTCCAGCGGGACCAGGGGGCGCAGGTCCGGCGGAAGCACCGGCAGCACCTCCATGATCATCCAGTTGGGCTTGATGCCGCTCTTCTTGAAGGCTTCCATCACCTTCAGGCGCTTGGAATTCTTCTTGATCTTGAGCTCGGAGCCCGTCATGTCGTTGCGGATCTTGTCGATCTCGACATCCAGGTCCATCTCTTCGAGCAGCTTCTTGATGCCCTCGGCGCCCATCAGTGCGACGAACTCGTCACCGTACTCGGCGTGCTTGGCCTCCCAGTCGTCCTCGCTCATGATCGAGAACTTCTTCAGCGGCGTCATGCCGGGATCGACCACCACATAGGCTTCGAAGTACAGCACGCGCTCGATGTCGCGAAGCGTCATGTCGAGCACCAGGCCCAGACGGCTGGGCAGGCTCTTCAGGAACCAGATGTGCGCGCAGGGCGCGGCCAGGTCGATGTGACCCATGCGGTCGCGGCGCACCTTGGTCTGCGTCACTTCGACGCCGCACTTCTCGCAGATCACGCCACGGTGCTTCAGGCGCTTGTACTTGCCGCACAGGCACTCGTAGTCCTTGATGGGACCGAAGATCTTGGCGCAGAACAGGCCGTCGCGTTCCGGCTTGAAGGTGCGGTAGTTGATGGTCTCGGGCTTCTTCACCTCGCCGAACGACCAGCTGCGGATCTTCTCCGGTGAGGCCAGGCCGATCTTGATGGCATCGAAATGCTCATCGGGGGTGAACTGCTTGAAAAGGTCGAGTAGTCCCTTCATGCATCTGCTCCTTAATTGCGTTCCAGTTCGATGTCGATGCCAAGGGAACGAATCTCCTTGACGAGGACATTGAACGATTCGGGCATGCCGGCTTCGATGGCGTGCTCGCCCTTGACGATGTTCTCGTACACCTTGGTGCGGCCGTTCACGTCGTCGGACTTGACGGTGAGCATCTCCTGCAGGATGTAGCTCGCGCCGTAGGCTTCCAGCGCCCAGACCTCCATCTCTCCGAAGCGCTGTCCGCCGAACTGCGCCTTGCCGCCCAGCGGCTGCTGGGTGACCAGGCTGTACGGGCCGGTCGAGCGGGCGTGCATCTTGTCGTCTACCAGGTGGTGCAGCTTCAGCACGTGCATGTAGCCCACGGTCACCGGGCGCTCGAAGGCTTCGCCGGTGCGGCCGTCGTGCAAGGTGGCCTGCGTGCGCGTGGCGTTGAGGCCCTTGCGCGCGGCCAGATCATCGGGGTAGGCCAGATGAAGCATCGCGCGGATCTCGGTCTCGGCGGCACCGTCGAACACCGGGGTGGCAAAGGGCACGCCGTGGCTGAGGTTCTCGGCCATCTCGCGCACTTCACCATCCGACAGCAGTTCAAGGCTCTCGGTCTTGCCGCCGGACTTGTTGTAGAGCTCGTCGAGGAACTTGCGCAGCTCGGAGGCCTTGGCCTGCTGCTGCAGCATGTCGCCGATGCGCTGGCCGATGCCCTTGCCGGCCCATCCCAGGTGGACCTCGAGCACCTGTCCCACGTTCATGCGTGACGGCACGCCCAGCGGGTTCAGCACGATGTCCACGGGCGTGCCGTCGGCCATGTAGGGCATGTCCTCGACCGCGGTGATCTTGGACACCACGCCCTTGTTGCCGTGACGGCCGGCCATCTTGTCGCCCGGCTGCAGGCGGCGCTTGACGGCGAGGTAGACCTTCACCATCTTCAGCACGCCGGCGGGCAGTTCGTCGCCCTGCGTCAGCTTCTTGCGCTTTTCTTCGAAGGCGAGGTCGAAGCTGTGGCGCGTCTGGTCGAGCGAGTTCTTGATGCTTTCGAGCTGGTTGGCAACGTCGTCGTCCGAGGGCCGGATGTCGAACCAGTGGTACTTCTCGACCGAGGCCAGATAGGCCTTGTCGATGACCGTGCCCTTGACGATGCGCTGCGGGCCGCCATTGGCCGTCTTGCCGACGAGGATCTTCTCGATCCGGTCGAAGGCGTCTGCCTCCACGATGCGCAGCTGGTCGTTCAGATCCAGCCGGAAGCGCTTCAGCTCGTCATCGATGATCTGCTGGGCGCGCTTGTCGCGCTGGATGCCCTCGCGGGTGAAGACCTGCACGTCGATGACGGTGCCGTTGGTGCCCTGGTCGACGCGCAGCGAGGTGTCCTTCACGTCGCTGGCCTTCTCGCCGAAGATGGCACGAAGAAGCTTCTCTTCAGGCGTCAGCGTGGTCTCGCCCTTGGGCGTGACCTTGCCGACCAGCACATCGCCGGGGTTCACCTCGGCGCCGATGTAGACGATGCCCGACTCGTCCAGGCGGGCCAGTTGCTGCTCGCTCAGGTTCGGAATGTCGCGCGTGATCTCCTCGGCGCCCAGCTTGGTGTCGCGCGCCATGACGACCAGCTCCTCGATGTGGATCGAGGTGTAGCGGTCTTCGGCGACGACACGTTCACTGATGAGGATCGAATCCTCGAAGTTGTAGCCGTTCCAGGGCATGAAGGCGACCAGCATGTTCTGGCCCAGGGCCAGCTCACCGAGGTCGGTGCTGGCGCCGTCGGCGACCACGTCACCAGACGCGACGTGGTCGCCCCGACGCACGATGGCGCGCTGGTGGATGTTGGTGTTCTGGTTGGACCGCTGGTACTTGATCAGGTTGTAGATGTCGACGCCGACTTCACCGGCGACCGTTTCGTCGTCGTTGACCCGGATGACGATGCGGTTGGTATCGACGTAATCCACCACGCCACCACGGCGTGCGGTGACGACCGTGCCCGAGTCGACCGCAGCGACGCGCTCCACCCCGGTGCCTACCAGCGCCTTTTCGGGTCGCAGGACCGGCACGGCCTGGCGCTGCATGTTGGCGCCCATCAGCGCGCGGTTCGCATCGTCGTGCTCCAGGAATGGCACCAAGGAGGCGGCCACCGAGACGATCTGCGCCGGCGCCACGTCCATGTACTGCACACGCTCGGGCGACAGCAGGACCGATTCACCCTTCTCGCGTGCGGAGACCAGCTCGTCGACGAGCTTGCCTTCCTTGTCGAGCGAGGCGTTGGCCTGGGCAATGACGTACTTGCCTTCTTCGATGGCCGACAGGTAGTCGATCTGATCCGTCACCTTGCCGTCGATCACGCGTCGGTACGGCGTCTCGAGGAAGCCGTACTCGTTGAGCTGCGCAAAGAGCGCCAGCGAATTGATCAGGCCGATGTTCGGGCCTTCCGGGGTCTCGATCGGGCAGACACGACCGTAGTGGGTGGGGTGCACGTCGCGCACCTCGAAACCGGCCCGCTCGCGGGTCAGGCCACCCGGGCCCAGGGCCGAGACGCGCCGCTTGTGCGTGATCTCGGAAAGCGGGTTGGTCTGGTCCATGAACTGGCTGAGCTGGCTGGCCCCGAAGAACTCCTTCAGCGCCGCGGAGATCGGCTTGGAGTTGATCAGGTCGTGCGGCATCAGCGCTTCGGTCTCGGCCTGTCCGAGGCGTTCCTTGACGGCCTTTTCGATGCGAGCCAAACCGGAGCGGTACTGGTTCTCTGCCAGTTCACCCACGCAACGCACGCGACGGTTGCCCAAGTGGTCGATGTCGTCCACGTCGCCATTGCCGTTGCGCAGGTCGACGAGGATCTTGACCACGTCGAGGATGTCCTCGTTGGACAGCGTCATCGCACCTTCAGGCGATTCGCGACCGACCCGGGCGTTGAACTTCATCCGGCCGACGCGGCTCAGGTCATAGGTGTCGGCGCTGTAGAACAGACGATGGAACAAGGCCTCGACGGCGTCTTCCGTCGGCGGCTCGCCGGGACGCATCATGCGATAGATGGCCACGCGTGCGGCCAGCTGGTCGGCGGTCTCGTCGCTGGCCAGCGTCTGACTGATGTAGGCGCCCTGGTTGAGCTCGTTCGTGAAGAGGCACTGCATCTCCTTGATGCCGGCCTGGCGCAGCTTCTTGAGCAGCGCTTCGGTCACTTCCTCGTTGGCTTTCGCGACGATCTCACCCGTGTCGGCGTCAACCATGTTGCGTGCGATGACGCGACCGACCAGGAAGTCTTCCGGCACGCTCACGAAGGTGGTGCCCGACTGCTCGATCTGCCGGACATGTCGCGCGGTGATGCGCTTGTCTTTCTCGACGATGACGTTGCCGCTCTTGTCGGTGAGGTCGAAGCGCGCCACTTCACCCTTCAGGCGCTCGGCGACGAACTCCATCTGGGCGCCCGTGTCCATCAGGCGGAAGCTGTCGTTGACGAAGAAGTGGGCGAGGATCGATTCCGGGTTCAGGCCGATGGCCTTCAGCAGGATCGTCACCGGCATCTTGCGGCGGCGGTCGACCCGGAAGTACAGGATGTCCTTGGGGTCGAACTCGAAGTCGAGCCACGAACCGCGGTACGGAATGATGCGCGCGCTGAACAGCAGCTTGCCCGAGCTGTGCGTCTTGCCCTTGTCGTGCTCGAAGAACACGCCCGGACTGCGGTGCAGCTGGCTGACGATGACACGCTCGGTGCCATTGACGATGAACGAGCCGTAGTCGGTCATGAGCGGTACTTCGCCCATGTAGACCTCCTGCTCCTTGATCTCCTTGACGACCTTGGCGGGATGCGCCTCACGGTCGTAGATGATCATCTGCAGCTTCGCGCGCACGGCGGCGGCAAAGGTCAGACCGCGCTGCTGGCACTCGCGAACGTCGAAGGGCGGCTTCGCGATGTTGAATTCGATGAACTTCATTTCCACGAACCCGTTGTGCGACGTGATCGGGAACGCGGACAGGAAAGCCGCCTGCAGGCCTTCCGGCTTGCGTTTGGCTGGTGGCACATCCTTCTGAAGGAATGCCACGTAGGACTCCCGCTGCATGGTCAGCAGGTAGGGGACGTTGAGTACGCTCTCACGCTTGCCGAAGCTCTTGCGAATACGCTTGCGCTCGGTGTAGGTGTAGGGGGTTGCTTGCGCCATTGAACTCTCCGTGTCGAGAGCACCCACCGGGCCATGGCGAATGCTCGTCGGCGACTGGCTGCTCAGGGCCCCTGAGTCCGCAGTTGCGGCCTCACCCCCACAAGTGGGGCGAGTCAACGCGGGCGAACCGTCGTTGACTCAGGAATTGCTCCTGAGGCTTGGTGGCAGGCCACTACCTGCCGCTGGCGGACAACCCCGGCGTTGCACCGGAGCCCGACCAAACCCGTTCTCTGCAGTCGGATCAGAGAACACTGCGAAAGCAGGTGTACCTGCCTTCGCGCTGCTCTCGCAACGCAACGGTCGAAGGCGGGCGGCACCTCGCCGCCGCACCCTCGTCGCCTTACTTGATCTCGGCCTTGGCGCCGGCGTCCACCAGCTTCTTCAATGCGGCCTCGGCATCGGCCTTGGCCACGGCTTCCTTGACGGCCTTGGGGGCGCCGTCGACCAGGTCCTTGGCTTCCTTCAGGCCCAGGCCCGTCAGTTCACGGACGGCCTTGATGACCGACACCTTGTTGGCACCGGCTTCCAGCAGCATGACGTTGAACTCGGTCTTCTCTTCCACGACGGCTGCGGCAGCGCCGCCACCACCACCAGCGGCCGGGCCAGCGGCCACGGCGGCGGATACACCGAACTTCTCTTCAATGGCCTTGACCAGGTCATTGAGTTCCATCACCGACATGCTGTCCATCGCGGACAGGAAAGCGTCTTTATCGAATGCCATTTGGGTTACCTCGAAAACGAATGATTGATTGAAACGGGGAGGCGGTCAGGCTGCAGCTGCGGCTTCGACGGCAGGTGCATCGACTGCACCCTTCTTCTCGGCCACGGCGGCGAGAACGCCCGCCATGCGCTGGATCGGCGACTTCAGCAAGCCGGCGACCTGGGCGATCAGCACTTCGCGGCTGGGGATGGCCGCCAGGGCCTTGACCCCGTCGGCATCCAAGGCCTTGCCGGCGTAAGCACCGGCCTTGACCACCAGCTTGTCGTTGCCCTTGGCGAAGTCAGCGACGACCTTCGCTGCAGCGACTGCATCCTCGGAAAAGCCGTAGATCAGCGGGCCGACCATGGCTTCCTGGGCCACTTCGAACGGCGTGCCGGCGACCGCGCGACGGGCAAGCGTGTTCTTCAAGACATGAAGATAAACGCCCTTGTCGCGCGCCTGACGGCGCAGCGTATCGAGGTGAGCCACCGTGAGACCACGGTACTCGGCCAGCACGAGGGTCTGCGAACGCGCGGCTTGTTGCCCCACGTCCGTGACCACGGCTGCCTTTTCGTTGCGATTGAGACTCAAGGTCTGTTCCTCACACAAATCGTGCCCTGGGGCCTTTCGGCCCGGCCGGCACACCCGGAATCAGCGACCTCTGTTCGGAAACCCATTCGGACATCCTTCACAGCGGGACCGCCATCTGCGCTGACCGGAACCCTGGCCTTGCGGGGACCAGGACCTCGATTAAGGACACGGCATGCACCGGATCCGCCAGCGGTCTTGGATGACCTGGGTGGCTTCAACTCGATGCCCCCGAAGAGGCAACGCAGCAAAACCACTCAGCCCACCAACCTTCGAGCCGCACGCCAGACACGCGTGCAGCCCTTGTTCAAATTCAAGCTGCGGCAGCAACCAGCGACGCGGTGTCAACACGCACGCCCACACCCATCGTCGAGGACACCGCCACCTTGCGCAGGTAGATGCCCTTGCTGGTCGCCGGCTTGGACTTGTTCAGCGCCTCGACCAGCGCGCGCAGGTTACCTACGAGCTTGTCAGACTCGAACGAGCGACGGCCGATCGTGGCATGCACGATGCCTGCCTTGTCGACACGGAACTGCACCTGGCCGGCCTTGGCGTTGCGCACGGCCTGGGCGACGTCGGGCGTCACGGTGCCGACCTTCGGGTTGGGCATCAAGCCGCGCGGGCCGAGGATCTGGCCGAGTTGGCCCACGATGCGCATCGTGTCGGGCGACGCGATGACGACGTCGAAGTTCATGTTGCCGGCCTTGATGTCGGCAGCCAGATCATCCATGCCGACGATGTCGGCGCCGGCGGCCTTGGCTTCTTCGGCCTTCGCGCCCTGAGCGAACACGGCCACGCGCTTGGTCTTGCCGGTGCCATTGGGCAGCACGACTGCGCCACGCACGACCTGGTCCGACTTCTTGGCGTCGATGCCGAGTTGCACTGCCACGTCGATGGACTCGTCGAACTTCGCCGTGGCGCAGTCCTTGACGATCGTCAGCGCGTCGGAGATCGGGTACAGCTTCAGGCTGTCGACCTTGCCCTGCAGGGCCTTGGCTTTCTTGGTCAGCTTGCTCATGTTCAGACTCCTTCGACCGTGAGACCCATCGAGCGGGCCGAGCCGGCGATGGTCTTCACCGCGGCGTCGAGATCTGCTGCGGTGAGATCCTTGATCTTGGTCTTCGCGATTTCTTCCAGCTGGGCACGCGTGACCTTGCCAACCTTGTCGATATGCGCCTTGCCGGACCCCTTTTCGATCTTGGCGGCCTTCTTCAGCAGCACGGTCGCCGGGGGCGACTTCATGATGAAGGTGAAGGACTTGTCGGCGTAAGCGGTGATCACCACGGGCAGCTTGAGGCCCGGCTCGATGCCCTGCGTCTGGGCGTTGAACGCCTTGCAGAACTCCATGATGTTCAGACCACGCTGGCCGAGCGCCGGGCCGATGGGAGGCGAAGGGTTTGCCTTGCCCGCCGGGACTTGCAGCTTGATGAAGCCGACGATCTTCTTTGCCATGACTGGCTCCTTTCGAGTTCAAGCGCCGCCGGACGACTCGTCCGCACAGCTCCTCGTCACTTGCAGCCCGAATGACCAAAGCGGGTGGCGCCGGGCTGCGCCACGTCACCCGCCGGAAAACTCAAACCTTCTCGACCTGCGCGAAGTCGAGCTCGACTGGCGTGGATCGGCCGAAGATGGTGACCGAGACACGGACCTTGCTCTTCTCGTAGTTCACTTCCTCGACGGCGCCGTTGAAGTCGGTGAACGGGCCTTCCTTGACGCGGACCAACTCACCGACCACCCATTCGACCTTGGGCCGGGGCTTGTCGATGCCTTCCTGCATCTGGTTGACGATCTTCATCACCTCGGCCTCGGAGATCGGCGCCGGACGATTGCGCGCCCCGCCGACGAAGCCAGTGACTTTGCTGGTGTGCTTGACCAGATGCCAGGACTCGTCGTCCATGTCCATCTCGACCAGCACATAGCCTGGGAAGAACCGGCGTTCGGTCACTGCCTTCTTGCCGTTCTTCAGCTCGACCACCTCTTCCGTGGGTACCAGGATGCGGCCGAACTTTTCTTGCATGCCGGCACGGTCGATGCGTTCGCGCAGGTTACGTTCCACGGCCTTTTCCATGCCGGAGTAGGCATGCACGACGTACCAGCGTTTGGTGGTCGGAGCCGGCGCTGGCGTGGCGTCTTGAGGGGAAGGAGTCACTTGTTCAGTCATGGTCACTCTCAGTTCCTCCAGCCCAGGATCAGGTCGAACAACACCCAGTCGAGCGTCTTGTCGGTCAACCACAGGAACAGCGCCATCACGAACACGAACGCGAAAACGTATCCGGTCATCTGGGTGGCCTCCTTGCGGGTCGGCCAGACGACTTTCTTGGCTTCCTTGATCGCGTCTCGACCGAAGGCGATCAACTGCTTGCCCGGCTCGGCGGTGAAGAACAGTCCGACGCCGGCGATGGCCAGCGCGAGCAGCGCAGCCACTCGAACCCACAGACCCTGCTGGCTGAGCACGTAGAAGGCGACGACGCCTGCGACGACCAGCAGTGCGGCGCCCGCCAGCTTGGCCTTGTCTGCGCCGGTGGAGACTGTTTCGACTTGCGGTGAGGTGGACATGGATAAGACTCTCGTGCTGCCTTTCAGCAGCAATGCCCGCCGGGACATTCAGGGAACAAAGCCCGCGAGGTACGACGCACCCGCGGGCTGGACTTTTTCAGGTGCACCCGGGTCACCGGGTGGCAGGGGCAGAGGGAATCGAACCCCCAACCTTCGGTTTTGGAGACCGACGCTCTGCCAATTGAGCTATGCCCCTGCAGCGATCCGAACCTTTACTCGATGATCTTCGCGACGACGCCGGCGCCGACGGTGCGGCCGCCCTCACGGATGGCGAAGCGCAGGCCTTCTTCCATCGCGATCGGGGCGATCAGCTTGACCGTGATGCTGACGTTGTC
>JALHMT010000083.1 GCA_022843905.1 Rubrivivax sp. | reverse complement strand
CTCGTCCTGCAGCCGGCGCCGCAGTTCCCCCGGGCGCAGGCCCAGATGACGGCGGAACTCGCGGCACAGGTGGGCCTGGTCGGAGAAGCCGGTTTCCGCGGCCAGGGCGGCCCAGCCGGTGCCGGGGCCGCGCAGGACCCAGACGAAGTAAGGTCCCCTGGGCAGGCGTGGAAGAGGCCGCCATGCCCCATGCCCTGCTCGTCATCGATGTCCAGAAAGCTGCTGCGCGCCGACGCGGTGGTCCGATGAGGCCCCGGGCGCGAAATCCGGGGGCTCGTCAGCGTGGCAAGGCGTAGGCGATGACGGAGTCGCCGGCCTTCGTGCCCAGCGATCCGTGCCCGCCCGCGGCCACCACCACGTACTGCCGCCCGTCGCTGCCCAGGTAGCTCATCGGCGTGGCCTGTCCACCCGCCGGCAGGCGGCCGCGCCACAGCTCGCGGCCGTCGGTCACGTCGTAGGCGCGCAGGTAGTAGTCCAGCGTGCCTGAGAGGAAGGCCACGCCGCCGGCGGTGAGCAGCGGGCCGCCCAGGCTGGGCACGCCCATCCTGAAGGGCAAGGGCAGCGGCGTCATGTCGCGCACCGTGCCGTTGCGGTGCTGCCAGGCGATCCTGCCGCTGCGCAGGTCGACGCCGGCGACGTAGCCCCAGGGTGGCGCCTGGCAGGGCAGGCCCAGCGGCGACGTGAACGGCCCCATCTTCACCGCGAAGGGCGCACCCATGTTCTCGTTCAGCGCCGGCAGGTTGCCCTCGGGCCCGCCCCCATCCTGCACGACCATGGACGTGTTGTCGGGCCGCGGCACCAGCTGCGAGGTGAAGGCCAGGTAGGCCGGTGTCGTGAAGGCGATCTGGCGCACCGGGTCGACGGCGATGCCGCCCCAGTTGAAGACGCCGAAATTGCCCGGGTGCACCAGCGAGCCCTCGACGGAAGGCGGTGTGAAGCGCCCCTCGTAGCGCAGGCGGTGGAAGGCGATGCGGCAGCCGAGCTGGTCGAAGGGCGTGGCGCCCCACATGCTGGCGCCCGTCAGCGTCTTCGGCTGGAACGACAGCGCCGACACGGGCTGCGTCGGCGCCGCTCGGTCGCCGGCCGCCGCGCCCTGCGGTGCGGGGACCTCGGTCACCGGGTGCACCGGCCGCCCGCTGCGGCGGTCGAGCACGAAGATCTCGCCCTGCTTGGTGGGCTGCACCAGGGCGGGCACGGTGCCGCCGCCCAGCGTCAGGTCGACCAGCGTGGGCTGCGAGGGAACGTCGTAGTCCCACAGGTCGTGGCGCACGGTCTGGAAGACCCAGCGTTCGCGCCCCGTGGCCAGGTCCAGCGCCACCACCGACGACGACACGCGGCTGCTTTCAGCGCTGCGGCTGGCGCCCCACTGGTCGGGCGATGCATTGGCCACCGGCAGGTAGACCATGCCCAGCGTTTCGTCCACGCTCATGATGGACCAGACGTTGGGCGTGCTTTCGACATAGAGCTGCCCGGGCTGGATGGGCGTGGTGTCGTCGGGACGCGCAGGGTCCCAGTTCCAGACCAGGTCGCCCGTCTCGATGTCGAAGCCGCGCACCACGCCCGAAGGCTCCCGGGTGGAGACGTTGTCGAGCACGGTGCCGCCGACGACCAGCACGCGCTGCGTGGCGACCACCGGAGAGGTCGAGTAGTAGCCGCCCAGCCGCACATGGGGCATGCCGCGCCACAGGCTGATCTGGCCGCTGCCACGGCCGAAGTCCCGGCAGACCGAACCGGTCGCGGGATCGAGCGCGATGACCCGGCCGTCTGCCGTGGGCATGAACAGCCTGCGCGGGCAGTCGTCGATGGCCGGGCTGTTCTGCGCCGCGATGGGCAGCTCGAGTTCGCCGGGGAACGGCGTTGTCGCCGCCAGCACACCGGACGCGGCCGGCGCTGCCGGCGCAGCGGCCGCTGGTGCTGGTGCTTGTGCTGGTGCTGGTGAGACCGGCGCAGAAGCCGCGGCCGAAGCCGCCGGCGCGGCGGTGGCCGAGGCGTCGGGCGAGGTGGGCGCGGCGCCGCCCCCGTCGCGCGACCAGTACGACAGGCCGCGGCAGGTCAGGTGCTGCAGGGCGAGTCCCGAAGCGACCTGGGCGTCGAAGCGCCAGAGCTCCTGCCCCGTGGTGGCGTCGAGCGCGATGACGAACTGGTGGGGCGTGCAGAGGAAGAGCCGGTCCTCCACCTTCAGCGGTGTGACCTGGAACGTGGTCTCGGCGGGGTCGCCAGCCTGTCCGCGCAGGTCGCCGGTGCGGTAGTGCCACGCCACCTCGAGCTGCCTGGCATTGGCCGGCGTGATCTGGTCCAGCGGCGCGTAGCGCTGGCCGTGGCCGGTGCGGCCGTAGGCGTGCCACTCGCCCGCGGGCATGGCGTCCGGCGGCGCGCCGGCCTGCGCTGTCGGCAACGAGCCCCGGGTCTCGAACGGGTCGACGACCCAGGACACCACGGCCACGCCGAAGTAGACGAGCAGCACGGCCGCCAGGGCCCCGCGACCACTCAGCCACGGGTGGGGCCGGCGCGTTGCATGGTCGGCTGCGGCGCCGGGCGCGGCGCGATGGCCCACGCGTCCCACGAACCAGGGCAGCAGCATCAGCAGCCCCAGCACGACGAACACATCGCCGCGTGCCGCCAGCCCCCACCAGGCCAGGCCCACCTCCCACAGCGACCAGGCCAGGGTCGCGGCCACGAACGCGGCATACAGCCACAGCGCCGCGGGATGCGCGATCCAGGTCAGGACGGCCACGGCCAGCAACGTGATGCCGGCCAGCACGTAGTACCAGGAGCCGCCCAGCATCGCCAGCCACGCGCCGGCACCGCCGAAGCCGAGTCCCATCAGCGCAAAGAGGATGGCGAACACCGCCAGCAGGCGGCTCTTCGGCTTGTACTCGATCATGGTGATCTCCGGCAGACGGGCCCGTGCAGGGCGGCATCCGGCTGCAGCGCTGCCGCCAACGGGCGGGAACGTCAGGTGCTGCCGGCGGGGATGCCTCGTGCCGGCCCAGGGGCAAGCCCCGTGCCGGCGCTGCCGGTCACTGTCGCCCTCAGGGCGCTCTCAGCTGTTCCAGCGTGCGCCCCTGCAGGTACTCGGCGAACAAGGGGTCGTCGATGGCCGTCGACCCGTTGCCGCCCCGGGCCAGCAGGCCGGCGCGGCGCAGGCGCTCGATGGCGGCGCGCACCTTGGCCACGGTGGGCCGGCCGCCCTGTGCCTGGGCCAGGCGGTCCAGCGTGTCGCGGCCCATCGGCGGCAGGCCTTGCGCGATGACGAGCAGCAGCGCACGCTCGAACAGGTCCAGCGGCTGCAGCAGCGCGCTCCAGCCGGCGACCTGACGCCCGTCCTGCAGGAAACGCTTCACGCCGGCGTCGACGTCGGTCTGGCCTTCTGCCGACAGCGCCTTCACCAGATCGCGCATCAGCCCGGGCTTGTGGCCGATGCGCGCGAAGACGCGCTGCAGGTCGGGCAGCTTCAGGCTCTTGCGCGCATGCACCGTGGCGAAGTGGTCGGCCAGGGCCTGCAGGTAGTCGTCGCCCAGCACCGGGAAGTCCAGCAGCTGCGCGAACTGGTACATGGGCGAGCCGGCGGTGGACAGCATGCGCACCATGGCCTCCTGCGACGAGCCGGTGAACACCGACTTGAGGATGTCGCGCCGCTTGTGCAGCACGGCGCGCAGGCTGGCGATGATGCGCTCGCCGTCGGGCACGTCGCCCAGCGCCTGGATCTCGTCGAGCATCAGCAGCACCGGCCGGCCGGCGGCCTCGGCCAGGCGCACCACCAGGGTGTCCAGGCGCAGTTCGGGGGCCGCCGGCAGGGGCCGGCGCGACGGTGCGTCGCCCAGGTCGAGCGAGGCTCCCAGCGCACCGAGTTTCTTCACCGGCGTCTTCGCCAGCCGCCCCAGCGCGCCGGCGGGCACGTTCACCTCGTCCAGCGCTTCTTCCAGCGCGTGGTTGATGGCGGCCAGCGGCGCCGACTTCTGCAGCCAGAGGTCGGCATACACCGGCAGCCACTTCGCCCGCCGCGCGGCGGGCGCGAGGTCATGGTCGAGGAAGTGCGTCTTGCCGACGCGGCGCGGCGCGAACATCGCCAACGGACGCCCCGGCTGCGCATCGATGAGCGCGAGGTAGCTCTTCGCCAGCGCGGGGCGCCGCACCTCGATGTCGTCGAAGGTCTTCACCGTTGTCGTTCATTGTCGTGATAACGACAATTGTTGCACGAACGACTACCAGCGACAAAGCCCGCCTTCCCTCCTCCCGCCCCCTCGTCAGCTGAAGTGCAGGCCGTCCACGCGGACCCAGGGCAGCAACCAGCCGCCGCTGTCGACGCGCTCGACGCTCACCGCCGACACGTCACGCAGCATCTGCGCCACGTTGCCCGAGATCATGGTCTCGGACAGCGCCGCACCCACCTCGCCGCCCTGCAGCGCGAAGCTGTTCTTGATGACGCCCGAGAAGTCGCCGTTGGCCGCCGGGCGGCCCATCGACAGACGGTCGACCAGCGCGCCGCGCGGCACGCCCGCGATCAGCGCCGTCAGCGGCGTGCTGCCGGCGGCGAGGTCCCAGCCCTCGGCGGCCACCGGCACGTGCTGCAGCCCGGTCTTGCGGCTGCCGTAGAGGCTGGGCGTGAGGCCGTTCAGGCGGCCCTGCGTGAGCAGCTCCAGCGGCGGCATCACGAAGGCGTCGGCCGACAGCGGCATCACGCCAGGGGCGTCGAAGCGGCTGCGCAGCGTGAGCAGCGGCGAGGCGATGGGCTGCCCGACGGACTCGCGGTAGACCGAGCTGCCCTCGATCAGCGGCTGGTCGGCGATCTGGCCGAGCAGCCAGCCCAGCAGGCTGGTGACGGCGCGCGGTGTCAGCACCACGCTGCCGGTGAAGCGCTCGCCCACCGGCTGCGTGCGCAGCTGGCGCGTCAGGCTGCGCATCAGTTCGTCGATGCCGAAGCGCTGCACGAAGGACGTGCCGCCCAGGTCGTCGCAGCTGCCGCCGGCGTAGTTGAAGGAGCTGGCATGCTCGCCGTCGCGCGCCAGGCCGAAGACCACGGCGTCGAACCAGCCCAGCTCGCAGGCCAGGTCGCTGCCGCGGCTGGTGAGGATGCGCTGGGCCAGCGCGTTGTGGCCGGCCAGCGCGTCTTCCAGCATCATGGTGGGCGTCTCGCGCCCGCGCCAGGCCAGCAGCTCGCGCATCGCGCCGGCCAGGGTGGCGACCTCGGTCGACATCGTGCCGCGACGGATGTCGGCGCGCTGCCCGGCCGAGACGGCATTGGCCTCGTCCTGCGGCGCCGAGAGCACGCTGTCCCACAGCGCCTGCACGCTGGCGCGCAGGCTCTCTTCGCCGATGTCGCTGCCTTCGGTGGCGGCCCGGCGGCCGTCCAGCAGGCCGGCCAGCTGCAGCTTGTACGACTCGTTGCTGCGCAGCAGGCTGGGTTCGTTGTGCGCGACGCAGACCTCGCTGCGGCGCTGGTGGGTCACGCTGACCTGCGCGTCGTCGAAGCCCTGTTCGCGCATCAGCGCCAGCACGCGCTCGGCGCTGTCCTGCACCCGGTCGGAGAGTCGTTCGGACAGGTGGTCGGCCATCTCACTGGCCTCCCAGGTGGGCGCGCGTGCGCAGCGCCGGGCCGCCCATGGACACCACCATCGGCTGCTTCTTGCCGCAGTAGCCGGCGCAGGTCCAGTACATGTCGTCGCTGACGGCGTCCACCGCCTGCAGCACCTTGATGGCCGAGCCCGACAGCGTGGTGTTGCGCACCGCGCGGCCCAGCTGGCCGCCGCGGATCTCGTAGGCCAGCGTCACGCCGAACATGAACTCGGTGGTGCTGTCGGCCTGGCCGTTGCCGGTCTTCATCAGCAGGTAGCCGTCGTCCACGCCTTCGATCATCTGCGCCAGCTTCGAGCTGCCGGGCAGGATGGCGGTGTTGCGCATGCGGATCAGCGGCTCGTCGTCGGGGTTGTAGGCGCGGGCGTTGCCGGTGGGCTCCTGGCCCAGGCGGGCCGCCGTCTCCCGGCTGTGCATGAAGGCGGTGAGGCGGCCGCGGTCGATCATCACCACGTCGCGGCCGGGCGTGCCTTCGTCGTCGACGTAGACCGGGATCATCATCTCCTGGCCGTCCCAGGTGTGGGCGATGTCGACCATGCTGACCAGCTCGCTGGCCACCGCCTGGCCCACCAGCGTGGAGGTCACGGCACCGCCGATCACCGCGTCGGCCTCGCAGGGGTGGCCCATCGCCTCGTGCGCCAGCATGCCGGCCAGCTGAGGCGCCAGCACCACCGTCTGCAGGCCGCCGCGCGCGGCCACGGCATGGCGCTTGGCCTGCAGGTGCTCGTGCGCGCGGTCGAGCATCGGCGCCAGCGTCTCGATCGACCAGTCCAGGTCGGCCAGGCTGCCCTTGCAGGACACCTGCTCGTCGACCTCGATCGGTGCGCCGTCGGCGTCTTCGCCCACCAGCACGGCGGCGAACAGCGCGCGCTGGATGCTGGCCAGCGCGTCGGCGCCGCCGGCGGTCTGCAGCTGCTTGATGTGGTGCTCGTCCTGGATGCCGAAGCGCGCCGAGCGCAGGCCCGGGTACTGCTTCTTCAGGAAGGCATGCAGCTCGGCCAGCCGTTCATTGCATTCGGCCGCCGTCAGCGGCGCGCGGCCGGCGAAGGCGTGGCGGCCGTGGTGCGTGGCCGGCGGCAGCTGCAGCGGCGTGCGCGGGCCGAAGCCGGCCATCGCGTGGGCGTTGTGCACCGCCTGCTGCTGCACACGATCGCGTTCCGCGGCGGCGTCGCCGCCGGCCAGCGGCGCCGAGGCGAAGCCCCAGTAGCCGTCGACGTAGGCGCGGGCGCTCAGGCCGCGCTGCACGGTGCGCAGGTTGGCGGTCAGGTTGCCGTCGACCATCAGCATGCGCGTCTTGCGCAGCTCGTGGTGACGGGTCTCGAGTTCGCGGGCGGCGTGGGTGGGGGTCATGGGGCGGTGCCGCAAGGGCAGGTCGGGCCGGTGATGCGGGCGATCATAGGCGCGCCCCACGCACGGCACCAGCCGCCCGGCCGCCCCCCTGCCGGGGCAAGGGGTCACGCCACGGCGGTCAGCGCCGGGCGGCGCCCCGCATCATCGCCGCCAGCACCACGTTGGCATCGGCGCGGCACACGCTGGCCAGCGGGCCGTGCAGGCGGCCATGGTGGTCGAAATAACGGGTCTCCAGCACTTCTTCCAGCACCGGCTGCAGGGACGATCGCATCTCGGCGAAGCCTGCGTAGAG
Organism: Rubrivivax sp.; assembly: GCA_022843905.1. Taxonomy (GTDB): domain Bacteria; phylum Pseudomonadota; class Gammaproteobacteria; order Burkholderiales; family Burkholderiaceae_C; genus Rubrivivax. The sequence continues at coordinate 14,124 of JALHMT010000083.1, read as the reverse complement.
CGCCGGTTCCGGGAAACCCGCCACTGCTTCGCGCAGGCGCTTGGCCACCACGCGGTAGGCGCGTGCGTCCATCGGCACGCGGCCGGTTTCCATCTCGGACTGACGACGTGCGAGATCGGCGATGTAGAGGCGTTTGCTCGCGAGGTGGGAACTCATGGGTCGGCGTCCTGCTGCGTGAAAACACACAGTCTGGGCGCCGCCAGCGGCATCCGGCCGCGGAGTTGAGGGTGGGATGTCGCCCTTTTCCGGCCTTTGCGCCGTTTCCCCCCGTGGTTGCGGCGGGTGCCGTCGCTCAGGGCAGGTGCAGCACCAGGGTCACCAGCAAGGACGTGCCGGTGGCCGTCGTCACGGCGTGCGGCTCCTGCCCTTCCAGCATGACCAGCCCGCCGGCCTGCAGTTCGCAGGAGCGCGTGGGCGTCTCGACGGTGGCTTCACCTTCCAGGCAGTGCAGGGTGATGGGCCCGGCCACCGCGTGCGAAGGCAGCGCCTGCCCGGCCTGCAGCACCACGCGCATGAGCTGCAGCCGCTCGGTCTTCAGCAGGCTGGTGCTGCGGGCACCGGCCAGCGCGGGGCCCAGCGGGCGCAGGTCGATGACGTCGAGCGGATGGGCGTGCGGCAGGGCCATGGGGCGCTCCTTCCAGGGGGCGGCAGGGGAGACGACGCCGCTCAGCGCGGCACCAAGGAGATCGAGGGCTCGTGCGGCGTCGGCGCCGTCTGGCCGTTCCCCGGCAAACGGAAGACCCGGAACGCCACCGGCCAGGCTTGCCGCGTCCAGCGGCGCCCGACACAGGCCGACCGCCACCGATTGCCCGCCCGCTCACGGCACCGTCACCAACGGCGCCTGCATCTGCCGGCGTGGGCCAGGTCAGCCGTCCTTGCCGTCGAGCCGCGGTCGCAGCAGCCAGGGCGTGAAGAGCCACAGGTAGAGCGCAAAGGCGGCGCTCCAGGCCGCGCCGGCGGCCAGCAGGGGCAGCGTCGAGGCGGTGAACACGGGCACCAGGGCGCGCAACAGGGCCGCGGCCATCACCAGGGCGTAGGCCGCCACTTCCAGGGGCGATGCGGTCAACGGCCGGCCGGTGTGGCCGCGCGCCGTGCGCGTGACCATGCCGATGATGAGCCCGCCGGTGGCGCCCACGGCCAGCGCGTGCACGCCGGGTGACGCGCCCAGCAGACCGGCCTGTGCCGCGGCCAGCAGCGCCAGGCCGATCGGGATCCAGGCGTAGGAAGCATGCAGGATCCACAGGATCGGCCTGCTGCGCGTGCGCTGCGGCTGCCAGCGCCGCAGGCGCAGCACGTGCAGCACGGCCGCCGCGGCGAGCAGCGGCGCACCGAGCATGTCGCCGGGCCAGAGCACCCAGGCTGCCAGACCGGCGGCAGTCAGCCCCAGCGTGGCCGCTTCGTGCCGTGCCGGGGCCAGCTTCAAGCCTGGCGTGGCGCTCTGCGTGAAGGCGGGCACCACGCGGCCGGCCATCACGCACTCGATCATCACGATGAGCGCCAGGCCGGCGTGCAGCGCCACCATCGGCGACAGCGCCAGCCAGCCCAGCGTCGCCGCGTGGAAGGCTGCATTCGCGGCGGCCAGCGCCATCAGCATCGCCGGCAAAGGCAGGTTGCGTCGGTTGCCGGCGCGCAGCAGCACACCCAGCAGCAGCGTGGCCACCAGCGGCAGCAGCAGCACGTCCAGGCCGGCATGCAGCCACGGCGGGCCGGTCAGGCCCGTCACGCGCGCGGCCAGCCACAGCGCGACCAGCGCGCCGAGCGGCCAGCCGCGCGGCGTGGCCAGGCCGGTCCAGGCCTTGCCGGCCGTGAGAAGGAAGCCCACGATCACGGCCGCCGCAAAGCCGAACAGCATCTCGTGTGCATGCCAGTAAAGGGCCGGCAGCACCGGCACCACCGGTAGAGGCGCGCCGAGCAGCATGGCCAGCCACAGCGGCACGGCCAGGGCGGCCAGGGCGGCGGCGCCCAGGTAGAAGGGGCGGAAGCCCAGTCGCAGCACCGGCCAGCCGTGTCCGGCATCGGCGGCCAGGGGCGCCGCGGGCGCGGCGCTCAGCAGAGGTGGGTCGGGAAGGCTCATGGACGCCGGCAGGGCAGCACCTTCAGCGCAGTGCCCTCAAAGAAGTACGAGACATGCATGTTATGCGGCAGCGTTGATCAAAGCAATACACTGCATACATCTATTACCCAACCGGCGCGTCGCCGGCGCCGCCATGCGACTGTCCGACTACACCGACTACACGCTGCGCGTGCTGATGTACTGCGCGGTGCAGCGCGGCCGGCTGGTCACCATCGCCGAGATCGCCGAGGTGCACGGCATCTCGAAGAACCACCTGATGAAGATCGTCAACCACCTCTCGCAACAGGGCCTGCTGGAGACCACGCGCGGCCGGGGCGGTGGCCTGCGGCTGATGAAGGCGCCGGGTGACATCCGCGTCGGCGACGTGCTGCGCCACAGCGAAACCGACTTCCGCCTGGTCGAGTGTTTCGATGCCGCCACCGACACCTGCACGCTCACCGCAGCCTGCCGCCTGCGCGCGGCGCTGCTGCGTGCGCAGCGGGCCTGGTTCGCCGAACTCGACGCAGTGACGCTGGCGGACGTGTCGCCGGTCGACGAGCGGGCCCCGCCCGCAGCGGCCTCGCCCCGCGGCGGCGCGAAGGGCCGCACAAGCCTGCGCGGCGTGCGCATTCGTCCGGCCTGAAGTCGCCGCGGCGGGGTCGTCGACGGGCACGGGCCTTGCCCGTGGGAGAGGCGCACCGGGCCCCAGGCCCGGACCGACCGACCCCATCGACCACAGGACACCCCATGAGCTCAGACGACATCTCCCGCGACACCCGGCTGGCCACATCCGACGATGCCCAGAACACCGGTGACGCCATTGACCTGCTCACCGCCGACCATGAAGACGTGCGACAGCTCTTCGCCGAGTACGAAGAGCTGCTGGCCGACGACGCCGACGAGGACGACCGGCTGGAACTGGCGCTGCAGATCTGCACCGCCCTCACCGTGCATGCCACGGTGGAAGAGGAGATCTTCTACCCCGCCGCGCGGGCTGCCATCCAGGACAAGGAACTGCTCGACGACGCCGAGGCCGAGCACGCCAGCGCCAAGCAGCTGATCGCGCAGATCCAGGCCCTGGAGCCTTCCGACGAGCGCTTCGACTCCACCGTGCGCGTGCTGGCCGAGACCATCGAGCACCACGTGCTCGAAGAGGAAGGCGAGTTGTTCCCGCGCGTGCTCGAGTCGTCGATCGACCTGGTGACCCTCGGGGAGCAGATCGAGGCGCGCAAGGAGGAGCTTCTGGCGGAGCTGGACGACGAGATCGGCTGAGACCCGCCCGGCCGCAGATTTCCCCGTTGTCGAACCCCATGTCTTCACCATCGACAAACACCCCATTTGCAGAACACGGGTCGACGGAGGACTTTGCGACCGAGCGTGGCACGCCCGATCCAGTCGCACCCGCTGCACGGCGGGTCATCGAACAGGTGCGTGACGAGGCGATGTTCCTGCTCGATCGTCGCGGTCGTGTCGCGAGCTGGAACGAAGGCGTGTGGCGCATCCTGGGCTGGAGCGAAGCCGACTGGATCGGGCAGCCGCTGTCCGTCGTCTTCACCGAAGAAGACGTGCATCGCGGCGTGCACGAACGTGACATGCGCCGGGCCGCCCGCCAGGGTCACGCCGCCGGTGACCGCTGGTTGCGCCGCAGGAGCGGCGAGCGCTTCCTCGCGCACGCGGCGCTGACCAGCCTGCGGGACGATGAGGGCCGGCCTGCCGGCTATCTGGAGGTGCTGCGCGACGTCACGGCCGGGCGCCACGCGCAGGAGCTGCGACAGCGCCAGCTGCAGGAGCGCGGCCACGAACTCGAGCTGGCGCAGAGCGCCCTGCACGAGCGCACGGCCGAGTGGCGCGTGCTGGTGGAAGGCGTGCGGGACTACGCCATCTTCACGATGGACACCGAAGGCCGCATCGACAGCTGGCACGTCGGTGCCCAGCGGATGAAGGGCTACACCGCGCAAGAGGCCATCGGCATGCGCTTCGCCGACCTGTTCACGCCGGAGGACCGGGCCGGCGGGCGCCCGGAACACGAGATGGACGTGGCGGCGCGCACCGGCGAGTACCAGGGCGAAGGCCGGCGCGTGCGCAAGGACGGCTCGCTGTTCGAGGCCGCGGTGGTGCTGACGGCCTTGCGCGGACCGGACGGGGAACTGCTGGGGTTCCTCAAGCTCACGCAGGACATCACCCGGCGCAAGCAGGCCGAGGCCGAGCGCGATGCGATGCTGCGGGAGGCCCAGGCTGCGCGCGAAGAGGCCGAACGCAGCAGCCACACCCAGGGCGAATTCCTGGCCACCATCTCGCACGAACTGCGCACGCCGCTGTCGGCCATCCTGGGCTGGGCCCACGTGCTGGAACGAGGCAGCTTCGACCCGGCGACGGTGCAGCACGGCCTGTCGGCGATCTCGCGCAACGCGCGCACGCAGGTGCAGCTCATCGAGGACCTGCTGGACGTGAACCGCATCGAGTCGGGGCAGCTGCGCCTGGACCTTCAGCGCATCGAACTCGGCGGCGTCATCGCGGCGGCCATCGACTCGGCCCTGCCCTCGGCCACGGCCAAGGGCATCGGCCTGAGCACCGTGTTCGGCCCCGATCCCGGGGTGGTGATGGGCGACGCCGGCAGGCTGCAGCAGGTGGTGGGCAACCTGCTCAACAACGCCATCAAGTTCACCCCGCCGGGGGGCCAGGTCCGCGTGACGCTCACGCAGTCGCAAGCGGGGGCGCGCATCGACATCTCCGACACCGGCCAGGGCATCGAAGCCGGCTTCGTGGACCAGGTGTTCGACCGCTTCCACCAGCAGGACGCCTCCATCACACGGCGCCATGGCGGGCTGGGCCTCGGTCTGGCCATCGTCCGCCACCTGGTGCAGCTGCATGGCGGCACCGTGTCGGCGCACAGTGCCGGGCCGGGCCTGGGTGCCACGTTCACCATCGTCCTGCCGCTGTCGCTGCGGGCCGTGGGCCCGCGCCCCGGTCCGTCGTGGCCCGGCCCGGCGGCCGCGTCTGCTGGCGACACGGACGCGTCCCCGCCGCCTCGGCTGGACGGTGTGTCGGTGCTGCTGGTGGACGACGAGCCCGACGTGAGGTCCATCGCCGCCCGCGTGCTGCAAGAGGCGGGCGCGCAGGTCTTCGAGGCCGCCAATGCCGGCGAAGGCCTGGACCTGCTGCGGCGCGAGAAGCCCGCCGTGATCCTGAGCGACATCGGCATGCCGCTGGTCGACGGCTACGACATGATGCGCCGTGTGCGCGACCTGCCGCCGGCGGAAGGGGGCCGCATTCCCGCGGCCGCCTTCACGGCGTACACGCGACCCGAGGACCGCCAGCGTGCCTACGACGCCGGCTTCCAGATGCACCTGGGCAAGCCGGTGTCGCCGGCAACGCTGGTGCAGGCCGTGTCGGTCCTGGCCCGAGGCGGTGACGGCGGCGCGGTCAGCTGAAGAACATGTACAGCAGCACGAGCACGACGGCCGGCACACCGAGCAGCCAGGCGATGAGGTACTTACCCATGATCGGATCTCCTGAAACAGGCGGTTGAAGAAGGCCCGGCCCGCTGGCGGGCGGCATGTCGACCGGGCCCTCGCCATCCGGCAGGCGACATGCCCACTACCGCGGGTCTCGTCGGCCTGCACGGGCCCCCTGCCAGGCCGGCGTGCCCGGGCCGGCACGCCTCCTGCCCTGCGCACAGGGCCCCTTCCTCGGCTCCGGCCCTGCCTCGAGAACATGGAACCCGCGCCGCAGCCTCCGGTCCGATCAGCCGCCCGACCCTCGGCCCGCAAGGCGCGCCGACGCGGCGCGGTTCGCATGCGCGGCGGCCCGGCGGTGCATCGGTCCCAGGGCGCCGGAGGCGGCGTGACGGCCGATCACCGGCGGCCGCCGTGAAGCCGGCGCCCAGGCCGGCCTCGTCGATCCGCCAGCGCACGCTCAGGGTGGTACTGACGACGACACTGGTGGCGCTGCTGCTCAGCGCCGGCGCGCTGCTGCTGTACGAGCTGCGCACGCACCGTGCGCAATGGTCACAGGACCTGCAGACGCAGGCCGACCTGATGGCGCTGGCGAACCTGCCGGCGCTGGCCGTCGAAGACGCGCAGGAGGCGCGCGACAAGCTGGCCCTGCTGCGGCTGCGCCCGCAGATCGAGGCCGCCGCGCTGTACGACGGCCGGCACACGCTGTTCGCCGCCTACACGGCCGTCGGTCAGGTCGCGCTGCCGGCGCAACTGCTCGACGCCCAGCCCGGGCATGCCTTCGACGACGAACGCCTGGAGCTGCGCCAGGCCATCGTGCAGCAGGGTCGGCGCATGGGCACGGTGGTGCTGCGTGCGCACTACGACGTGCTGCCCCGGCTGAGGGACTACCTGCTCATCCTGGGCCTCGTGATGCTGACCAGCCTGGCCCTGGCGGCGCTGGTGGCACGGCGCCTGCAGCACCAGATCACGGACCCCATCGTGGCCGTGAGCGACGTCGCTCGCGAGGTGGTGCAGCAGCGCAACTTCTCGCTGCGGGCGCCGCGCGGCACCGACGACGAGGTGGGTTCCCTCGTGGACTCCTTCAACGACATGCTGGCCGAGCTGGGCGGCCAGGCCGCTGCGCTGCAGGCCACCGACCGCCGCAAGGACGAATTCCTGGCCACGCTGGCGCACGAGCTGCGCAATCCGCTGGCGCCCGTGGCCACCGCGCTGACCATCCTGGCGCGCGGTGACACCGACCCCGCCACGCAGGCGCGGCTGCTGTCGATGATGCAGCGGCAGATGCAGCAGTTCGTGCGGCTGATCGACGACCTGATGGAGGTCTCGCGCATCTCCACCGGCCGCCTGGCCCTGCGCACCGAGCCGCTGGACCTGCTCATCGTGCTGCGCAGCGCCGTCGAGGGCGTGGGGCCGGCGCTGCTGGAACGCGGCCATCGGCTGAGCGTCGACTGGCCGCCGCCGGTGTGGGTCGATGCCGACCGCACGCGGCTGGTGCAGGTCTTTGCCAACCTGCTGGGCAATGCCGCGAAGTACACCGACCCCGGCGGCCGCGTCGAGCTGGGCTTCGAGTTGCTGGTCGACACCGTGGCGGTGACCGTGCGCGACAACGGCATCGGCATCGCGCCCGAGATGCAGCAGGAGGTCTTCGAGATGTTCGTGCAGGTCGACCACTCGCACGCCCGCGGCCGCAGCGGGCTGGGCGTGGGCCTGTCGCTGGCGCGCCAGCTCGTGCTGCTGCACGGGGGCAGCCTCGAACTGCGCAGTGCCGGCCTGGGCCGGGGAACGGCGGTCGTGGTGCGGCTGTCCAGGCTGCCCGCCCCGCCGGCACCGCCGGTGCCGCCCGGCGAGGGTGTCGAGCAGCGCGGCACGCGCTCCCTGAAGGTGCTGCTGGCCGACGACAACCGGGACTTCGCCGACAGCCTGGCGATGGTGCTGGAGGGCCTGGGCCATCACGTTCGGGTGGTCTACGACGGCACAGCCGCCTGCGAGTCGGCGCGCCACTCGCTGCCCGACGTGGGGCTGTTCGACATCGGCATGCCCGGCATGGACGGTTATGCACTGGCCGGGAAGGTGCGCGGGCAGCCCGGCGGCGCGGCCTGCCTGCTGGTGGCCATCACCGGCTGGGGCCAGCAGGCCGACCAGCAGCGTGCGCACGCCGCGGTCTTCGACCACCATCTGGTCAAGCCGGTCGATGTGCCGGTGCTGCTGCGCCTGCTGGCCGAGCACGCCGGCTGAGCGCTCTCACTTCGCAGCAGGCTGCCGGCGCTGCGGCCGGTCCGCCGCCTGCGCCCTTGAGGAAAATCAATCGGACGGCGAGGTGCACAGGAAAGAATCGGCGCGGCCAGGGCCTGCGTTGCCATCCGCAGGCGCAGCCTGGTCGGGCGCTGCAGTGGCTTCGATCCAGCAGGAGTGTCACGAACCATCGGCATGGCCATCGTCCATGCTGCGGCCGCCACGGAGGGACATGGGAATACGCGTACAGATTGCCGGCTTGATGGTTGCCGTCGTCGCCCCGCTGCTGGTGCTGGCCACGTCGTCGAGCTATGCCCTGTTTTCGGCCCAGCGGGAGCTGCACTCGCAGCGTCACCTCGAAAGGGTGAGGGCGCTGCGGCTGGCGCTGGACACCGAACTGCGGGCCACCGAGCGCATGCTGCTTGCGTTCGCCGACCTGGAAGTCCTGTCCGGCGCGGCACTGCCTGCACCCGACGTGCTGCACGACGCCATGCAGCGCCTGTTGACACGTCACCCGACCTGGTCGTCGCTGGCCGTGGTCGAGCCCGACGGCCGCGTCAGCGCCGCGCTGCATCGCCACGGCAGCGGGCTGCCGGCGCTGGACGACAGCACGCGGGAGCGCCTGCTGGCCACCCGCGAGCCCGCCGTGTCCGACCTCGTCGCAAGCACCGACGGCGCAGCGCATCTCGTCTTCGTCGCCGTGCCGGTGCTGGCCGCCGGCACCGTGCTGCGTGCGGTGGCCGCGGGCATCGACCACCAGCAGTGGCTGGCCTTCCTGCAGCGCTTCCCCGTCGCGGAGGACGCCACGCTGACCCTCAGCGACAGCCGGGGCCTCATCATCGCGCGCACGCTGAACAACGAACGGTGGGTGGGCAGCCCCTCGCGGGCCGACTTTCGCCAGCGTGTGGCTGCCGGTCCGCGCGAGGACGCCTTCGTCACGCCGGGCCTGGAAGGACAGACCTTCTACACCGCCTACAGCCGCCTGGAGGCCACGCCCTGGACGCTGGCCACCGGCGTGCCCGAGGCCAGGGTGGAGGCGGCATTGCAGCGGCAGACGGCGCTGCTCGCCGGGGGTGCCGCGCTGGCCGTGATGCTGGCCGCCGCGGGCGCCTGGCTGCTCGGGCGCCGCATCACCGGCGCCCTCACGCGGCTGGCCGAGGTTTCGCGCGGCGGCGACACCGGTGAGGGCGAGCCCCTGGTCATCGAAGAGGCCGAGACGGCGCGCCTGCAGCTGCGCGACACGCTGCGGTCGCAGACGCGCGCGCGGGCCGAAGCCGAAGTGGCGCGCGCGCAGGCCGAGGCCGCCAACCGCGGCAAGGACGAGTTCGTGGCCATGGTGGCGCACGAGCTGCGCAACCCGCTGAGCACCATGGGCACGGCGGTGGCGTTGCTGGAGACCACCGACGGCGCCACGCCGGCGCAACGCCAGGCGCAGCAGGTGCTCAAGCGCCAGGTGCACCAGATGTCTCGGCTGATCGAGGACCTGCTCGACGCCGCGCGCGCGGACAGGGGCAAGCTGGTGCTGCAGCTCGAGGACGTCGACCTGTCCGCCGTGGTCCCCTCGGTGCTGGAGGCCTTTTCCGACGCGGGTCGCACCCGTCATCTGCAGGTGTCGCTGGCGCTGGAGCCGGCCGTCGTGCGCGCCGACCCGGTGCGCCTGGAGCAGATCGTGGCCAACCTGATCGACAACGCCGCCAAGTTCACGGGCCGCTCGGGGCGGGTGGAGGTGCGCCTGCGCTGCCTCGAGGGGCAGGCCTTGCTGAGCGTGCAGGACGACGGCGTGGGCGTCTCGCCCGAGCTGCTGCCTCACCTGTTCGATCCCTACACCCAGGCCGACCCCGGCGGCTGCGCCCGACGCGCCGGCCTGGGGCTGGGCCTGCACGTGGTGCAGCGCCTGGTGGCGGCGCACGGCGGCAGCATCGAGGCCCACAGTGCGGGCGTCGGCCAGGGCTCCTGCTTCACCGTGCGCCTGCCGCTGGCGGCGCAGCGCCAGGCGCACGGAGGGGCGGCCGGGCGGGCCTCATGAGGGCTGCACGGGCGCCCCGGCGTCGCCGGCGATGCGTTCGGCCAGCCGCCACAGCGCCAGGCGATGTGCTGCCGCCAGGGCGTCGACCGAGGCGTCGGCCAGCGGCACGTCCAGGTCGATGTGTCGCGGCAGCGGTGGCGACGCATCTGCGCCGGACGTCGTGGCGTGCAGCCACCACGAGGCCTGCAGGCGCAGTCCCTGTTTGCCGGCGGCGGCCTGCAGCGTCAGCACTTCGACCTGCAACCGCCGTTGGACCGCGACGCCGGGCGGGGCCGGGGCGGACCACACGCGGCCGGGGCCGCGCAGCAGTCTCAGGTCGTGCAGCAGCAGGCGTGGCACGCTGTCGCGCAGCGGCGCGGCCCAGCGATGGCCGGTGAGAGCCTCCAGCGATGCCCGTCCGCTGGCCCGCTGCAGGGTGTCGCGGTCGAGCGCGCCGGGCAGACGCACCCGGCGCGACACCTCCCATACTTCGCCGCGATCGGCGGCGCGGGGTGGCGTCGGCACCGGCGGTTCCGTGCGCAGTTCATACCAGCGCACGGGCTCCGTCCGGGTGGCGCAGCCGGCCCCCACCCAGGGCAGCACGAGCAGGGCCCCCCGAACCATGCCTTGTCGTCGGTTCATCGGGTCTCCTGCCGGCCGCGCAGCAGCGACTCGGGTTGTTGTTCGATCGATTCGGCCAGATCGCGCAGTGCACGCGCGGCGCGCGACACATCGGCCATGGCCTGCTCGGTGCTGCGCACCAGGGTGGAGTCGCCCGAGCTGGCCTGGCGCAGCGACGTGGCCGTGCGGCCGACCTCGGCCACCGAGCGCTGCAGGTCCAGCACCAGCGGCGATTCCGGGGCGATCAGCTCGCCCACACGCTCCGAGGTGCGGCCCACGCGGCGCGCCATCTGTTCGACGCCGACGGCCGCCTCGCCCAGCCGGCCGAGTGCCGCGCTCGCGTTGTCCAGCGTCTGCTGAAGGTCGGCGGCCAGCGGGTCGACGCGGCGGTCCAGCCGCGCGCTGAGCCTCTTCACGTTGCCGGTGATCTCGGTCAGGTCGTTCATCGCCTGGGTCAGCTGCGGCCCCGCCACCACAGCGCGCGCCGAAGCCGCGATGGCCGACAGGTCCTCGGCCATGCGGCGGAAGTCCATGCCGTCGATCTGGTTGCGGAAGGCCTGGATGGTGGTGGCGGTGGTCGGAATCTCGGTGAGGTCGCGGTAGCCGCCGCGCAGCACGCCGGTGCGCTGCGGGCGCAGGTCGAGGTCGACGTACAGCAGACCGGTGAGCAGGCTCTGCATCGACAGCTGCGCCGTCAGGCCGCGATGCACCAGCGCCGGCAGGGCCAGCGCCACGTCGTAGTCGGCCGGCTTGCCGTCCAGGCCGCTGACGGCGTCGCCGTCGAGCTCGACCACGACGGGGATCGAGAACCTGTCGCTGCCGCGGTCGTAGAACACCTCGATCGACGACACGCTGCCCACCCGCACGCCGCGGAAGACCACCGGTGCGCCCACCTGCAGGCCATAGACCGAGCCGCTGAAGTGCATCACCGCGCGCTCCTTCGTCGTGAACAGCCGGTTGCCGGCCAGCCCCACGATGGTCACCAGCAGCAAGGCCAGGCCGGCGACGATGAACAGGCCGATGAGGGTGGGGCTGATGCGGCGCTTCATGATCGGTGACCCTCAGGTCCGCGGCGCGCGCTGGAGGAAGTCGCGCACGTGTTCGGGGCCGCTCGCCTGCAGCTCGCGCGGCGGGCCCAGCGCGGTCATGGTCCGGGTGGCGGTGTCCAGGAACAGCAGGCGGTCGGCGACGGCGAAGATGCTGTCGAGTTCGTGGCTGACCATCACCACCGTGGTGCCGAGGTCGCGGCACAGGTGCAGGATCAGCTCGTCGAGATGGGCCGAACTGAGCGGGTCGAGACCGGCCGAAGGTTCGTCCAGGAACAACAGTGCGGGGTCGAGCGCCAGCGCGCGTGCGATCGCCGCACGCTTGGTCATGCCGCCCGACAGCGCCGACGGTTCGGCGTCGAAGCTGTCGCCCAGGCCCACCAGGGCCAGCTTGAATCGCGCCTCCTGCTCGCGTGCCGCACCGTCCATGTCGGTGAAGAGCTGCATCGGCAGCATCACGTTCTCGCCCACCGTCATGCTGCTCCACAGCGCGCCGGCCTGGAAGGTGACGCCGAACTCTCGGCGCAGCGCCGCGAGCGTGGCGGCGTCGCTGGCGTAGAGATCGCGATCGCCGTAGAGCACGCGGCCCTTGGCCGGCGCCTGCAGGCCGATCAGGTGGCGCAGCAGCGTGCTCTTGCCGCAGCCGCTGCCGCCCGCGATGGCCAGCACCTCGCCGGCGCGGATGTCGAAGCTCAGGTCCTGCTGGATCATCTTGTCGCCGAAGGCCATGGTCACGCCCTCGCAGCGCACCAGCACCGCGGGGCCCGCGGCCGAAGCGTCGACTCGTGCTGATGTCGCTTGGTGCGCCGCTTGGTGCGCCGCTTCGGGTGCCGTTGCGGGATCCGGCACCGGCGGCGTCGTGGCGGGACTTTGTTCGACGAGGTCCATGTTCACCAGTCCAGGCGCTGGAAGATCACGGTCAGCGCCGACGCCGCGACCACGATCCAAACGATGGCCTGCACCACGGCCGAGGTCGTCGCGTCGCCCACGGCCTGCGCGCTGCGGCCGGCGGCCAGGCCCTGGCGGCAGCCGGCCAGGCCCACCAGCACCGCGTACACGGTGCCCTTCAGCAGCCCGATCAGCACGTGCGGCAGCGTCAAGGCTTGCAGGCTCTGGAAGACGTACTCGATGGGCGCCACGCCGTACAGGCCCACGGCCACCAGCCAGCCCACCGCCATGCCCACCACTGCGCCGAAGGCGGTCAGCAGCGGGCCGACGATGAGCAGCGCCAGCACGCGCGGCAGCACCAGGTGGTCGACCGGGTCGATGCCCAGCGTCTGCAGCGCGTCGACCTCCTCGTTGGCGCGCATGCTGCCGATCTGTGCTGCAAAGGCCGCGCCGACACGGCCGGCCAGCACGATGCCCACCAGCAGCGCGGCGATCTCGCGCACCACGCCCACCGTCACGAGGTCGGCGACGTAGGTCTGCGCGCCGAAGCGTTCGAGCTGCGCCGCGCCCATGTAGGCCACGATGAGGCCGACCAGGAAACTCACCAGCGCCACGATGGGCAGGCTGCGCGGCCCCGTCTGCTCGACCTGCCAGGCGAGGTCGGACCAGCGCATGTCGCTGCGGCCGCGCAGCAGCCTGCCCAGCGACAGCACGGTGCTGCCCAGGAAGTCCAGCGTGGTGCGAATGTCCTCGACGTGCCTGTCGGCCTGGTGGCCGATGTCGGTGACCCATTGCGGCCAGCGGCTCGGCGTGGCGGCTGCGGCGTCTGCGGCGGCGGGTGCCGGCGGCGGCAGCGCCATGCCCAGGAGCTGCTGCAGGCCGGGCGGCAGTCCGCCCAGGTCGACGCTGAGCCGCTCACGGTCGAGCGTGCCCAGCCGCTGCCACAGCGCCGAGGCCAGCCGCGCGTCCCAGCCCACGAGGTCGCCGGCGTCGACACTCAGCTGGCCCGGAGCGCGGCTCTGCAGCAGCTCCTGCGGCGGCAAGGGCAGGGCTGCCGCGTGGCCACGCCAGTCGCCGCCCAGCTGCAGCACCCACGACGGCGCGTTGCCGCGCCATTCGCTGCTCGGCGCGGGCAGCGGTAGCGTCATGGGGGCGGCAGCGGCTGCGACGTCGGCCACCTAGCGGCGGCGGGACAGGCCGACGAAGAAGGCCACCAGGGCCATCACCACGAAGACGATGAACAGCACCTGTGCAATGTCGGCCGCGCCGGCAGCGATGCCCCCGAAGCCGAACAGGGCGGCGACAAGGGCAATGACGAAGAAGACGACGGCGTAGTGCAGCATGACTGAAGGCTCCCATGGGGTTCGCTCGTGCCGGCCCGCTGTCCGGGTCGCATGGACCGGGCGATGCAGCGGGTGCGGCGCCCATCGCTGCAGTGGCCTCGATTCCCGGAGTGCTGCCGACAGGGCAAGCGAGGTGCCCGCGGCGGTCGGCCGTCGGCCGGCGGCGCGGATCGGCGCAGGGCCGGCCCTGCGCGGGACGGCGTAGGAATTCGCCTACGGGCACTCGCGCCGGCCTCCTGTGCACAGTTGCGGCGCCGTGCGACAAGGGCCGCGGCGAAGGCAGCGCCAGCATGGTGCTCCCTGAACTTGCGTCACTGGAGCCTTGCCATGAACGACACGACATGCCGCCTTTCCGCATCAACACGCCGGGCCCCGCGCGCTGCCTGGGCCATGGTGGCCGCAGCCGCGCTGCTGGCCGCCGGCTGCGAGGGCATGAGCGAGCGCCAGCGCGGCACGGCGCAGGGCGCCGGCGTCGGTG
>JALHMT010000082.1 GCA_022843905.1 Rubrivivax sp. | reverse complement strand
CACAAAGCAAAACGCCGACCTCGCGGCCGGCGTTTCCCAATTCATAAGTTGTTGTTATTGTTCGAGAATTTTGGTTGCGGGGGCAAGATTTGAACTTGCGACCTTTGGGTTATGAGCCCAACGAGCTACCAGGCTGCTCCACCCCGCGACTGAGCCTCAGACTATAGCACACCAGCATGCGGCTTTTGCCGGCGCCGTCTGCAGCGGCGGCCTCAGGCCGGGGTCTGCATGCGCTTGACGCCCGCGATCCAGCGCTGCAAGGCAGCCATCTGGTCACCCACGAACTTGCGCGTGCTGTCGTCGGTGCAGCGCCCTTCGGCATCGAACTTGGTGTGCGCTGCGCCGATGAAGACCTCGGGCTTGACCAGCACCGACGCGTTCAGGAACAGCATCACCTTGCGCAGGTCGTACTGCACGCGCGCGCCGCCCAACGGGCCCATCGACGCACTCAGGATGGCCACGGGCTTGTGGGCCCAGGGCTGGTCGTCGCCACGGCTCGTCCAGTCGAGCACGTTCTTCAGGCCACCAGGCACCGAGAAGTTGTACTCCGGTGTGGCGACGACCACACCGTCGGCACGGCGCAGCCGCTCGCGCAGCGCGGCCACGACGGGCGGCAGCCCTTGCGCGAACAGGTCGCCGTCGAAGACCGGAACCTCGCGCCAGTCCAGCACGTCCAGCGTCATGCCCGCGGGCATCAGTTCGCCGGCCAGGCGCAGCGCGGCGTGGTTCAGCGACGCCTTGCGCAGGCTGCCGCACAGTCCGACGATGTTCAGGTTGCTCATGTCTTGGGTTCCTTCTTTGGATGATCGGTGTTGCGTGTTGCGTGAGGCGTGCAGGAGGTTCCGCTCCCAGCCCGGCCGGTCCTGCCGATGGCTCGTGCAGCAGACTCAGGCGGGCGCCAGCGCGAAATCGTACTGGGCGGTGTGAAAGGTCTTGTCCATGGTGCGGCCGTCGGGCGCCTTTCCGGCCGCGTGCCTCGTGTAGGGGACGATCAGGCTGTCGCGCACGCCGAACACCGCGTCCGACTCCAGGTAGGGGCTGTCGGCGGCGAACAGGTGCGTGGTCAGGGGCACGAAGCCCTCGCGGCTGACCATCAGGTGGATGTGGCCCGGCCGGTTCGGGTGGCGTCCCATCGCGCGCAGCATGGCGCCTACCGGCCCGTCCGACGGCACCGGGTAGTAGTAGGGCTTGATGGACCAGAAGTGATAGCGACCGTCGGCGTCAGTGTGGAAGCGGCCGCGCAGACGCATCGCGGCCTCGTCGCCCATCTGCATGTCGTAGACGCCCTCGCCGTCACCCGACCAGACGTCGAGCACGCAGGCGGCAAGGGGTCGGCCATGGGTGTCGGTGACGCGCCCGCTGTAGAAGGCCGGCTCGCCGGGCATGCCTTCGCCGATGTCGCTGCCCAGCGGCAGCACCGGCGCACCTTCCCAGTAGAACGGCCCCTGCACGGTGGCCTCGGTGGGCTTCACCGACGCGGCACTGTCGGCCAACGCCTGCGCCGAACGGCGCGCCTGTTCGAGCTGCACGACGAGCATCGAGATGCCCAGCGTGTCGGACAGCAGGATGAACTCCTGTCGCTTGGCGTCGCAGGTCTGGCCCACCTGGGTGAGGAACCGGATGGCGGCCATCCACTCGTCGGGAGTCAGATCCACTTCGCGCGCCAGCGCATGGGCGTGCTTCACCACGGCGGTGATGATCTGCCTGAAGCGTGGCTCCGCGTCCTCTGCCACTCGGTCGAGGACGGCCTGGGTGATGTCTGCGGTCTGGTGCTGGTTCATGGGTGGTCTCGGTGCGAATCGGGGTGGGCGCCGGGGATCCGACGGCCCGCGAATGGAGTCCTTCGTCATGCCGATGATGTCGCTTTACTTGCCAGGCGTCACCGCCCGGCCGGCGGCCATCGGTGTGGCCGCACCGCAGCGCACTGGGGCCGAGGCGGCCGCCTTCGGGGGTAAACACGGGGTCGGACGACGTGGTGGCAGGACCGCCGTTGCGCAACCATAGCGCCCTTCTTCACTGTGCGAAGCCGCCCGGCGGACCCTCCCCCTCCATGATCGACAAGATCGTCGCCACCGCCGCCCAAGCCCTGGCCGACGTGCCCGACGGCGCCACCGTGATGCTCGGCGGCTTCGGCACGGCGGGCCTGCCCGCCGAGCTCATAGCCGCGCTGCTGGCACAAGGCGCGAAGGACCTCACCGTCATCAACAACAACGCCGGCAACGGCGACACCGGCCTGGCCGCCCTGCTGGCTGCGGGGCGGGTGCGCAAGATCGTCTGCAGCTTCCCCCGCCAGGCCGACAGCTGGCACTTCGACCGCCTGTACCGTGCGGGGCAGATCGAACTCGAACTGGTGCCGCAGGGCAACCTGGCCGAACGCATCCGCGCCGCGGGGGCCGGCATCGGCGGCTTCTTCACGCCCACCGGGTATGGCACCGAGCTCGCCAAGGGCAAGGAAACGCGCCTCATCGACGGCCGCTGGATGGTCCTGGAAAGCCCGCTGCACGCCGACGTGGCGCTCATCAAGGCCGAGCGCGGCGACCGCTGGGGCAACCTCACCTACCGCATGACGGCGCGCAACTTCGGCCCGATCATGGCTGCCGCTGCCAAGATCACGGTGGCCAGCGTGCACGAGGTGGTCGAACTGGGTGCGCTCGACCCCGAGGCCATCGTCACGCCGGGGCTGTTCGTGCAGCGCGTGGTGAAGGTCGAACGCCAGCGCACGGCCGCCGGCAACGTGAAGGCAGGCTGAGGACGCGACGATGACGAAATGGACCAAGGACCAGATGGCGCAGCGCGTGGCCGCCGACATCGCCGACGGCATGGTGGTGAACCTGGGCATCGGCATGCCCACGCTGGTGGCCAACCACCTGGGCGCGCACAAGGAGGTGATGCTGCACAGCGAGAACGGCGTCATCGGCATGGGCCCGGCGCCGGCCGAGGGGCAGGAGGACCACGACCTCATCAACGCCGGCAAGCAGCCCGTCACGCTGTTGCCCGGCGGCGCCTTCTTCCACCACGCCGACAGCTTCGGCATGATGCGCGGCGGCCATCTGGACGTCTGCGTTCTGGGGGCCTTCCAGGTCTCGGGCAGCGGCGATCTGGCCAACTGGCACACCGGCGCGCCCGACGCCATTCCGGCCGTCGGCGGCGCGATGGACCTGGCCATCGGCGCGAAAGAGACCTGGATCATGATGGAGCACACCACCAAGGCGGGCGAGCCCAAGGTGGTGGTGGACTGCAGCTACCCGCTCACCGGCATCGGCTGCGTCAGCCGCATCTACACCGACCGCGCGGTGCTGGACATCACGGCCACGGGCGTGCGCGTGCGTGAACGGGCCGAGGGCCTGACCCTGGAGGCACTGCAGTCCATGACCGGGGTACCGCTGAAGTGAGCCCGGTCCGCGGCGGCGGCCACGCTGCCGCGGGGCGCCACGCCCGCCGACGGGTGCAGTTTTCGGGATGGTCTGCGCCCGGCCCAGCGCTTAGCATCCCGCCTTACGTCAGCCACCGCGGTTCAGCGCCGCCCCGACCCATGGCCACTGCCCGCAAGGTCCTGCTCGTCGACGACCATGAACTGGTGCGCGTGGGCGTGCGCACCAGCTATGCCGAACTGGGCGACTGGACGATCGACTGGCTGGAAGCCGCCTCGCTGGCCGATGCCATGCGCCTGTACGGCGAGCACGACGACATCGACGCCGTGCTGCTCGACCTGAACATGCCCGACTGCAAGGGCCTGCAGGGTCTGCGCCTGTTCCTGCAGGCCCATCCGGGTGCTCGCGTGGCGGTGTTCAGCGGCACGCAGGACGAATTCGTCATCCGCCAGGCACGTGCGCTGGGCGCCGTGGGCTACGTCGGCAAGGGCGCCTTCGCCACCCAGATGCACGACGCCCTGCTGGCCCTGCTGTCGCCGGTGGCTGCGATGAACGAGTCGCGCAGCAACGCGCCGACGCAGAGCCTGTTTCCCCGCCTGCCGCGCTCGGCGATGTACGACCGCGTGGCCGAACTGGGGCCGCGCCACCTGGAGATCCTGGAGCTGGTGCTGTCGGGCTGCACGAACCAGGAGATCAGCAACTCCACCCACCTGTCGCTGGGCACGGTGAAGAACTACGTGTCCTCGCTGCTGCTGGCGCTGGACGTGCGTTCGCGCTCGCACCTCATCAGCCTGTTTCGCTGAGGCCCGTCGTGGCCCCGGACGACCCTGCCGTTGCCACGCCTGGTGCACCGCGCACCACCTACGTCGCCGTCGAGGCGCGCAGTGAACAGCCGGGACCGGACCTGTCCCAGGCTCGTCGTGCGGCGCGATCGGCCGTCGAACAGCGACTGCTGGACGCCGCCACACCTGCCGCTGCAGCGCAGGGCCCGTTGCTCGGCGCCTTGCTGCTGGCGCCCTGGTGGCCAGGGCTGCTGGATGCCCGCGCCGGGACCCCCGCGGCGCTGCTGGCGGTCTGGTCTGCGATCACGCTGGCGCTGGCGGCGGCGCTGGCGCTGTGGCCACGGCGGCACAAGCTCACGACGTCCTGGCTGCCGCCGGCACTGCTGGCCGGCAGCGCCAGCGTGGCCGTGGCCCTGCCCACCTGGTGGGTCATGCCGGCCTGGCAGGCGCCGCTGGCCGCACTGGCCTTCGTCTGGTGTGCACTGGCAGCATCACTGCTGGCGCCGCTGCGCCGTGCCCGCTGGGCCTGCCTGCCGGGCGTCCTGCTGGCCGCCGCCGCGCTGGCGCGGGCCGACGGCGCCTGGCACGCCCCCTGGCTGCTGGTCGGCCTGGCGGTGACACTGGCGGCGGGTGCGGCCGTGCTGCAGCGCGGGCGCGGCTGGCGGCGCAACCTGCATGCACTGATCGAGCAGGGCGACCGCATCCGCCAGCTGGAACGCGAACGCGCCGAGGCACGTGAGGCTGACGGCGAGAAGAGCCGCTTCCTGGCCATTGCCAGCCACGACCTGCGCCAGCCGGTGCACGCGCTGGCGCTCTTCACCGCCACCCTGTACAAGAGACTGCACGGCCAGCCAGAAGAGCCGCTGGTGCGCAACATGGTGCGCTCGCTCGACGGCCTGGAGCGCAGCTTCAACGCCATCCTCGATGTCTCGCGCCTGGACGCCAGCGGCCCGTCGCCCACGCTGCAGACCTTCTCGCTGCGCGACCTGTTCCGCCGCCTGCACATGCACTTCGGCGGCCAGGCCGAACTGGCCGGGCTGGGCCTGCGGCTGTCGCCGGGCGGCAAGTCGGTGACCAGCGACCCGCAGATGCTCGAACGCGTGCTGGGCAACCTGATCCAGAATGCCATCAAGTACACCGAGCACGGCGGCATCGTGGTGGTGGCGCGCAGCACCGCCACGCACACCAACGTCGAGGTGTGGGACACCGGCGGCGGCATCTCCGCAGAAGAGCTGCCGCGCATCTTCAACGAGTTCTACCAGATCGGCCGCGCCGAGCGCGACCGCGCACACGGCCTGGGCATGGGACTGGCCATCGTCAAGCGGCTGGTGCGTTCGCTGGGCCACAGCCTGACGGTCAGTTCCCGACCCGGCAAGGGCACGATGTTCCGCATCGGCATCCCGCTGGGCGGGCTGCCCGGCATCCAGGAGACGATGGCGCCGGCCGACACCGTGCCGATGGAGTTCACCGAGCCCCGCATGGTGCTGGTGATCGACGACGAGGAGCCGATCCGGGAGGGGCTGCGCCTGCTGCTGGCCGAATGGGGCTTCCAGTCGGTGTCGGCGGCCGACTCGGCGCAGGCCGAACAGTGCGTGCGTGCGCTGGAAGGCCGTGTCGACCTGATCCTGTCGGACCTGCACCTGGGGGAAGGGCCCGACGGCCTGGAGGCCATCGACAACGTCCGGCGCCTGTGCCGCCATGAGGTGCCGGCCATCCTGGTGACGGGCGACACCGCCGTCGACGAGGTGCGGCGGGTGGCGGCCAGCGGGCACCTGGTGCTGTTCAAGCCGCTGCAGCCGCGGCGGCTGTTCGACGCCCTGCGCGATCAATTGTCCTGAATCCGACGCCTCCTGCGTCTGGACAAAGGCCGCCTCGCACTCCCCATTCTGGTGGGTGGGCGCCTTGTGAATATGCACGCAAAATGACTTTAGGCCACTGCTGGAGGGCTGGCGGGCTTCTAGAGTCACTTCACGCCGCCAAGCAACCCTTGTGTCAATGCCCTTCGATCTCGAGTCCCTGCTGATCCCGCTGTCCGAGGACGCCCCCTGCGGGAGCGACCTGGAGTACGACCCGGCATTCCTGGAGCTCGAGAGCGCGGGCGCCGGCAAACCCGAGCAGCAGTACGGCGACACCGTCATCCCCGCCAAGCCGCCCGAGTGGCCACTGGTGCAGCAGCATGCCGCCGACCTCGCCCGGCGCACTCGCGATCTGCGCGTGGCCGTCTGGATGCTGCGCAGCGGGGCACGCCTGCGCGGCTGGGCCGGCGCGGTCGAAGGGCTGCAGCTGCTCAACGGCCTGCTGGCGCGCCATTGGGCCCAGGTTCACCCTCAGCTCGACGCCGCCGACGGCAACAACCCCCTGCTGCGTCTGTCGGCGCTGTCGCCGCTGACACCCCAGGAATCCCCCTACCCCGCCCCGCCGGCGGTGCTGGGCGACATCCGCGAAGCGCGCCTGACGCCCGACCGCAACAGTCCGCTGGTGCGCGAGATCGAACTCGGCCTTGGCGCTGCAGAGCCCCTCGGCAACGAAATGGTGCCCACCGAAGCCGGCATCCTGGCGGCGCTTCGTGCGCAGATCGCCCAGAGGCCGGATCTGGCCGCCTCGATGGCCGCCGGCCTCGAAGCGCTCGACGGCATCGACGCGGCGCTGGCCGAGCACCTGTCGTCGGTCGACGTGCCCGACTTCACCCAGATTCGAAGGCTGCTGTCGGCGATGGCCCGGGCCGCACAACTCGCCACCGGAAGCGGCGCCGGCAGCGCCGGTCCCGACGCGCCGGCAGCGGCCGTGGCGGCGGGAGCCGCGGGCCCGGCGCCCGTGGCGATGGTCGCCGGCGCCATCAACAGCCGCGAAGACGTCATCCGCACCATCGACCGTCTTTGCGAGTGGATAGAGCGCAACGAGCCGACCAACCCGACCCCCCTGCTGCTGCGCCGCGCCCAGCGTCTCATGAACAAGAACTTCATGGACATCATCCGCGACATCGCACCGGACGGCATCGACCAGGTCACCCGACTGGCGGGCCGTGACGACAACGAATAATCTCGCACCTTCACCACACCCCGGAGATTCCCATGGCCACCAGCAGTCAGAAATTCATCGCCCGCAACCGTGCGCCCCGGGTCCAGATCGAGTACGACGTCGAACTCTACGGCGCCGAGAAGAAGGTGCAGCTGCCCTTCATCATGGGTGTCATGTCCGACCTGTCGGGAAAGCCCGCAGAGCCGCTGGCCCCGGTGGCCGACCGCAAGTTCCTCGAGATCGACGTCGACAACTTCGACTCGCGCATGAAGTCGATGAAACCCCGCGTGGCCTTCCAGGTGCCCAACCTGCTGACCGGAGAAGGCAACCTGGCCGTCGACATCACCTTCGAGAACATGGACGACTTCTCCCCCGCCGCCGTGGCCTCCCGCGTGGAAGGCCTGAAGCAGCTGCTCGAGGCTCGACAGCAGCTGGCCAACCTCGTGACCTACATGGACGGCAAGACCGGCGCCGAAGAGCTGCTGGCCAAGGTCATCAAGGACGAAGCCCTGCTGAAGTCGCTGGCCACCACGGCCAACACCGCCGCCAAGCCGGCCGATGCCGCCTGAGCGCGCTGAACGACAACCCAGGAGAAGACCATGGCCCAAGAATCAGCTGCACAAGGCTCCGCCCTGCAGGGCGTCGAGTTCCAGGGCAACGAGTTCGCCTCGCTGCTCAACAAGGAGTTCAAGCCCAAGACCGACGAAGCGAAGTCCGCCGTCGAGCACGCGGTGCAGACGCTGGCACAGCAGGCGCTCGCCAACACCGGCCTCATCAGCAGTGACGTCGTCGCCTCCATCGAGGCCATGATCGCCGAGCTGGACAAGAAGCTGTCCCAGCAGGTCAACGCGATCATGCACAACGCCGACTTCCAGAAGCTGGAAAGCGCCTGGCGCGGGCTGCACTACCTCGTCAACAACACCGAGACCGACGAGATGCTCAAGATCCGCGTCATGAACATCTCCAAGGCGGAGCTGGGCAAGACGCTGAAGAGCTACAAGGGCACGAAGTGGGACCAGAGCCCGCTGTTCAAGAAGATCTACGAAGAGGAGTTCGGCCAGTTCGGCGGCAACCCCTATGGCTGCCTGATCGGCGACTACTACTTCGATCAGAGCCCGCCCGACGTCGAACTGCTCAGCGAGATGTCCAAGGTGGCCGCCGCCGCGCTGTCGCCGTTCCTCGCCGCCGCCAGCCCGACGGTGATGCAGATGGATTCCTGGCAGGAGCTCGCCAACCCGCGAGACCTGACCAAGATCTTCGGCACCCCCGAGTACGCTGCCTGGCGCTCGCTGCGCGAGAGCGACGACGCGCGCTACCTGGGTCTGGCGATGCCGCGCTTCCTGTCGCGCCTGCCCTACGGCGCCAAGACCAGTCCGGTCGAAGAATTCAACTTCGAGGAAGAGACCGCCGGCGGCGACCACAGCAAGTACACCTGGACCAACGCCGCCTACGCGATGGCGGTGAACATCAACCGCTCGTTCAAGCTCTATGGCTGGTGCTCGCGCATCCGCGGCATCGAGTCGGGCGGCGCGGTCGAAGGCCTGCCCACGCACACCTTCCCGTCGGACGACGGCGGTGTCGACATGAAGTGCCCGACCGAAATCGCCATCAGCGACCGCCGCGAGGCCGAGCTCGCCAAGAACGGCTTCATGCCCCTGATCCACAAGAAGAACAGCGACTTCGCGGCCTTCATCGGTGCCCAGTCGCTGCAGAAGCCCTTCGAGTACGACGACCCGGACGCCACCTCCAACGCCAACCTGGCCGCGCGCATGCAGTACCTGTTCGCCTGCAACCGCTTCGGCCACTACCTCAAGTGCATCGTGCGCGACAAGATCGGCAGCTTCAAGGAGCGGGCCGACATGGAGAAGTGGCTCAACAACTGGATCCGCAACTACGTCGACGGCGACCCCGCCAATTCGTCGGAAACCACCAAGGCGCAGAAGCCACTGGCCGCTGCCGAGGTGGTCGTCGAGGAAGTGCCCGGCAATCCCGGCTACTACACCAGCAAGTTCTTCCTGCGGCCTCACTACCAGCTCGAAGGGCTGACCGTGTCGCTGCGCCTCGTGTCGAAGCTGCCGTCTCAGAAGCAGCCCTGATCCCGTCTGAGGACGCTCAGACCCCCTGTCATCAGCATCCCGCAGAGTCCCCGGTCCACCGACCCTTTCATCACCCACCCACTGTCATCAGGAGAGTTCCATCATGGCTATCGATACACACATCAAGTTCGACGGCGTCGAAGGCGAATCGGCCCACAAGGACCACAAGGGCGAAATCCAGGTGCTGTCCTGGAACTGGAGCGTGAGCAACGCCAGCGCGCCCTTCGGTGGCGGCTCGGGCCAGGGCAAGGGCGATCCCGGCCACTTCAGCTTCGAGCACTACTACGACAAGGCGTCGCCGGTGCTGGCCAAGCGCTGCGCCGACGGCAAGCACTTCGCCACGGTCACGCTGACCGCCCGCAAGTCCGGCGATGGCCAGAAGGACTTCCTCAAGGTGACGCTGAAGGAAGTCTTCATCACCTCGGCGGTGCCCAGCCAGGCTGGCGACGGCGCGATCCACGAGGCCGTGACCATGACCTACGGCGTCATCGACTTCGACTACAAGCCGCAGGACAAGGAAGGCAACCTCGGCGGCTCGGTCAAGTTCGCCTGGGACGTCAAGGCCAGCGAGTTCAGCTGATCCCGGCCGCGGCGGGCCGCCACCGCGGCCGCTGTCCCGGCGCGGCCCGACGTCCGTCGGACCGCTTCTGAATCCCACCGCGCACGCCCGACAGGCGCGTGCGCGGGCCCGACCTTGCGGAGTGCTCCACCATGGCGACCCCCTCAGCCACAGCCGGCAAGAGCGACATCTTCCTTCACCTTCACGCCAAGCGGGCCGGCAAGTTGAAGGGCGAGTCCAAGGTCGCCAACCACCTCGACGACATCCTGGTGGAGTCCTGGGCCTGGGGCATCAGCTCGGCCCCGGCGATCGACTCGACACAGGCACGCTCGCGACGCACCTACACCGCGATGACGCTGTTCAAGCGCATCGATGTCGCCAGTACCGCCCTCATGTCGGCGCTGGTCACCAACGACGAGATCCGCGAAGTCAAGCTGACCATGCGCAAGAGCGGCGGTGACCCGCTCGACTACTACGTGGTCAAGCTCGGCGGCGCGCGCCTGGAGCAGGTGACGCAGGAAGTCTTCGCCAATGGCGAGGTGCGCGAGAGACTGGACATCGCCTTCACCAAGGTCGACGTCGAATACAAGCAGCAGGACGCCAACGGCCGCCTGGTCAACAACGTGTCCTTCTCCGACGAGATCCTGCCCGCGTCATGACGCAACCCACCGCGCAGGAACTGGTCGCCGCGGGCGACCCCCAGGCCGCGCTGCAGAAGCTGCAGCACGACATCCGCAGCAAGTCGGGCGACGCCAAGCTGCGCATCTTCCTGTTCCAGCTGCTGTGCGTGCTGGGCCAGTGGCAGCGCGCTCTGACGCAGCTGCAGGTCTGCGGCGAACTCGACGCCGGCGCGCTGGCGATGGTCAACACCTACCGCGAGGCCCTGCAGTGCGAGGCCGTGCGCGAGGCCGTGTTCGCCGGCAAGACCACGCCGCACGCCTTCGGGCATCCGCAGGCCTGGGTCGCGCTGCTGGCCGAGGCCCTGCAGGCCGACGCCCGCGGCGACAGCGCGGGTGCGGCCAAGCTGCGCAGCCAGGCCTTCGACGAAGCGCCGGCCACGCCGGGCCGCATGAACGGTGAAGCCTTCGACTGGATCGCCGACGCCGACTCGCGCCTGGGCCCGGTGCTCGAGGCCGTCATCAACGGCCGCTATTGCTGGGTGCCCTTCAGTGCGATGACCAGGATCACCGTCGAGGCCCCGGAAGACCTGCGTGACCTGGTGTGGGCGCCGGCCCAGCTCGAGTTCGTCAACGGCGGCGCCACCGTGGCGCTGATTCCCACACGCTACCCCGGCAGCGGCGCCAGCGGCGACGCCGCGCTGCAGATGTCGCGCAAGACCGAATGGCTGACCATCGGCGACGACCAGTACCGCGGCCTCGGCCAGCGTCTCTTGACCAGCAGCGGGCCCGAACTGGGCCTGCTGGAGGTGCGCGAGATCGAATTGACGCCGGCGCCGCTGACCGACGCCAGCGCCGAGCCGGCGCCTGACGAGGGCTGATACGCGATGGCCAATCTGGCGGACGTCCGCGACCGGCTGCAGCCGGCGCTGCTCGACCGCCTGACCGACGACGCGCCGGGCGCGAAGGTCGAAGGCGAAGACCACCGGGTGATGTCCAAGACCCAGCTGCGCCATGCGGTGCTGCGCGACCTGGGCTGGCTGTTCAATGCCACGCAGGCGCTGGCGCGCGACACCGAGAAGTTCCCGGCCCTGGCCGACTCGGTGCTGAACTACGGCCTGCCGCCCCTGTCGGGCCAGCTGGCGTCGAAGATGGACATCACGCAACTCGAGAAGACCATCCGGCAGACCATCCTGCGCTTCGAGCCCCGCATCCTTCCAGAGACACTGCAGGTCAAGGCCCTGGAGTTCAGCAGCGTGCTGGACACGCACAACGTCATCGAGTTCGAGATTCGCGGCCATCTGTGGGCGCAGCCGGTGCCGCTGGAGATCCTGCTGCGCACCCAGCTCGACCTGGAGGCCGGCCTGGTCGACGTGCGCGACGCCGCGCCCACCGCCATCTCGGCCCTGCGCTGACCGGGCTGCCGCCATGGATGCCCGGCTGCTGCGCCTGTACACCGACGAGCTGACGCACCTGCGAGAGGTCGGCGCCGAGTTCGCGCGAGAGTTCCCCAAGATCGCCTCGCGTCTGGGCCTGGAAGGCATGGAGGTCGCCGACCCCTACGTCGAGCGCCTGCTCGAAGGCTTCGCCTTCCTCACCGCACGGGTGCAGTTGAAGCTCGACGCCGAGCAGCCGCGCCTCATCGCCCACCTGCTCGAATCGCTCTACCCCAACTTCCTGGCGCCCGTGCCGTCGATGCTGGTGGCGCGCATGGCCATCGACCCGACCGACCCCAACCTGGTGAAGGGCCATGTCGTCCCGCGCGGCAGCGCGCTGCAGTCGGAACTGCCCAGAGGGCAGGACACACGCTGCGAGTACCGCACCGCGCATGCGGTGACCCTGTGGCCGATAGAGATCGTCGGTGCACAGTACTTCACCTACGCGCCCGACCTGCCGCTGGCCCGTCTGGGCCCGGCGCAGGGGCTCAAGGGCGGGCTGCGAATCAAGTTGCGCGCCGGAGGCGGGCTGACGTTCGCCCAGCTGCGCATGGACACCCTGGCCTTCTATCTCAGCGCGCCGGACGACATCGCCTTCCGCCTGCACGAACTGGTGCTGGGCGCGGGCCTGGGCACGTGGGTCAGTGCCGAGCCGGCGCATGCGGCCTCGCAATGGCGCGACGCCGAAGACAGCCTGCGTCCCCTGGGCTTCGACGCCGACCAGGCGCTGCTGCCCGAGTCGCTGCGCAGCTTCTCGGGTCACCGCCTGCTGCAGGAGGTGGCCGCGCTGCCGCAGCGACTGCTCTTCTTCGAGGTGGGCGACCTGGCCGCCCGGCTGGCCCAGGTGAACGGTGACGAGGCAGAGATCGTCATCGCCTTCACGCGCGGCGACACGGCGCTGGAATCGCTGGTCGACACCAGGAGTGTGGCCCTGCATTGCACACCGGCCATCAACCTGTTCCAGAAGCGGCTCGACCGCATCGTGCTCGGCCCCGGCTCCTGGGAGTTCCACGCGGTGCCCGATCGCACCCGGCCGATGGATTTCGAAGTGCACAGCCTGCAGGGCGTGGTGGGGCACGGCGCGGGCCGCGAGCCGCCGCGCACCTTCGCGCCGCTGTACGCCACAGGCCACGAGGCCACCGGCGACAGCCAGGCCTTCTACACCGTGCGGCGCGAGCCCCGCCGCAAGTCGGAGCGCCAGCAGCTGCAGGGCTCGCGTTCGGCCTACCTCGGCGAGGAGATCTTCATCTCGCTGGTCGACGGCAACCATGGACCTTACCGCGACGAGATCCGCCAGCTGGCCGTGTCTGCCTGGGTCACGAACCGCGACCTGCCCACCCTGCTGCCGCTGGCGGGCAACGGCAGCGCCCCCTGGAAGCTCGATTCGCCCGGCCCGGTGGCCCAGGTCGAGGTGCTGCGGGGACCGTCGCGGCCGTCGTCTCGCCGCCCGGTGGGCGACCTCGGCTGGCGCCTTGTCAGCCAGTTGGCCTTGAACCACGTCGCCTTGAGCGGCGAATCGCCGCAGGAAGCCGCAGCCGCGTTGCGCACCACGCTGGGCCTGTACGGGCCGCCCGAAGACGCCGCCTGGGCACGCCAGGTCGGCGGCGTGCGGTCGCTCGAAGCCCACCCGGTGGTGCGCCGCCTGCCCTTCGACGGGCCGCTGACCTTCGGCACCGGCATCCAGATCACGCTCGAACTCGACGACCTCGCCTACCAGGGCATCAGCGCCTTCCTGCTGGCTTCGGTGCTGGAGCGCTTCTTCTCGCGTCACGCCGCCATCAACTCCTTCACGCAGATGACGCTGCGTACCGCGCAGCGCGGGGTGGTGGCGCGATGGAGCCCGCGCATCGGTCTGCGGGAGACGGTGTGAGTGTCGGCCCGCAGGGAGCATCGGAGTCCCTCGAGGCGCTGTGGACGGCCGTCGAGGCCGAACCCTGGGCCCACGACTTCTTTGCCCTGTTGCGACGACTGGAAACGCTGCAGCGCCAGGCGCCGCGCATCGGCGCCTCGTCGCGTCCGAGCCAGGAAGCGCTGCGCCTGGGCCAGGAACCCGAGCTCGACTTCGCACCGGCCGCCCTGGCCAAGCTGGACCGCAGCGGGGCCGTGCCGCGCCTGGGCGTGCGCTTCTTCGGCCTGCTGGGGCCGCAGGGGCCGATGCCGCTGCACTTCACCGAGTACGTGCGCGAGCGCGCGCGCAACGCCGCCGATCCGACCCTGGCGCGCTTTCTGGACGTCTTCCATCACCGCCTGCTGACGCTGTTCTATCGCGCCTGGGCGCACACCCAGCCGGTGGTTCACCGCGACCGGCCGGAACACGACCGCTATGCCGTGTGGCTGGGTGCCAGCTTCGGGCTGGATGCCGCCACGCGGGGCCGCGACGACGTGCCCGACACCGCCAAGCTCAACCAGGCCGGCCTGCTGGGCAACCGCAGCCGCCACCCCGAAGGGCTGGTGAAACTGCTGTCGAACTACTTCGGCGTGAAGGTGGCGGTGCATCAGCACGTGGGCCACTGGATGCCGCTGCACCCGGACGACCGCACGCGGCTGGGCACCGGCCTCGGCCGTGCACGCGCGGCGCGACTGGGCCGCAATGCCACGGCCGGCAGCAAGGTGTGGGACCGGCAGTACAAGTTCCGCATCGTGCTGGGGCCGCTGACGCTGCCGCAGTACCTGGGCTTCCTGCCCGGCGCGCCGGCCTGGAAGCAGCTCGACGACTGGGTCCGCCTGTACGCCGGCATCGACAAGCAGTGGGACGTCGAGCTGTGCCTGGCCGGCCCGCAACTGCCGCCGCCGCGCCTGGGCCGCCACCTGCGCCTGGGGCTGACGAGCTGGGTGGCCGCCGGCCGCCACGGACCGCGCGATCGCAACGACCTGCGCCTGCGCGCTGCCCTCACCCCTTCTTCCACCGGAGCCGCGAATGGCTGAGATCTCCCGCACCGCATCCTTCGGCAAGCTCAATCCGCTGGCCTACAAGGCCATCGAAGGCGCCACGGTCTTCTGCAAGCTTCGCGGCAACCCCTACGTCGAGCTGCAGCACTGGCTCTACCAGATCCTCAACGCGCCCGACAGCGACCTGCACCGCATCATCCGGCACTACGAGATCGACAGCGCCGCGCTGGTGGCCGACCTCACGCAGTCGCTGGACCGCCTGCCGCGCGGCGCGTCGTCGATCAGCGACCTGTCGACCTTCATCGACAGCGCCGTCGAACGCGGATGGGTCTATGGCTCGCTGCTGTTCGGTGACCGGCAGGTGCGCACCGGCTACCTGCTGGTGGGCCTGCTGAAGACACCGGCCTTGCGTGCGCCGCTGCTGAGCATCAGCAAGCAGTTCGAGCGCGTGAAGGTCGACGACCTCTGCGACCGCTTCGCCACGCTGCTGGCGCAGTCGCCGGAACATGCGCAGAACGCCTCGGAGCCCGGCGCCGCGCCGGGCGAGGCCAGCGACGCCATCGCACCGGCGGCCATGGGCAAGCAGGAAGCGCTCAAGCGCTTCACCACCGACCTCACCGAACAGGCGCGCAGCGGCAAGCTCGATCCCATCGTCGGCCGCGACGACGAGATCCGGCAGGTCGTCGACATCCTGATGCGGCGGCGCCAGAACAATCCCATCCTGGTCGGCGAGGCCGGCGTCGGCAAGACCGCGGTGGTGGAAGGTTTCGCGCAACGCATCGTGCGCGGCGACGTGCCGCCGTCGCTGAAGGAGGTGGAACTGCGCGCGCTCGACGTCGGCCTGCTGCAGGCCGGCGCCAGCATGAAGGGCGAGTTCGAGCAGCGCCTGCGTTCGGTGATCGACGAGGTGCAGGCCAGCCCCAAGCCCATCATCCTGTTCATCGACGAGACGCACACGCTCGTGGGTGCCGGCGGCCAGGCCGGTACCGGTGACGCCGCCAACCTGCTCAAGCCCGCGCTGGCGCGCGGCCAGCTGCGCACCATCGGCGCCACCACCTTCGCCGAGTACAAGAAGTACATCGAGAAGGACCCCGCACTGACACGCCGATTCCAGGCCGTGCAGATCGACGAGCCCAGCGAGCCCAAGGCCATCCTGATGATGCGCGGCGTGGCCAGCACGATGGAGAAGCACCACAAGGTGCAGATCCTCGACGAGGCGCTGGAAGCGGCGGTGAAGCTGTCGCACCGCTACATCCCTGCGCGCCAGCTGCCCGACAAGTCGGTGAGCCTGCTCGACACTGCCTGCGCGCGCGTGGCGGTGAGCCTGCACGCCACCCCGGCCGAGGTGGACGACAGCGCGCGTCGCATCGAGGCACTGCAGACCGAGATGGACATCATCGGCCGAGAGACGGCCATCGGCATCGACACGCGCGAGCGCGAGCTGACGGTGCGCGAACAGCTCGCCCAGGAGCGCACGCGCCTGGAAGACCTGAACGGGCGCTGGCAAAAGGAAAAGGCGCTGGTGGACACGCTGCTGTCGCTGCGGGCCAAGCTGCGCGGCGCGGCAGCCCCGGTCGAAGGCACGGGCAGCACGCTCGAGAAGAGCGCGGCTGAGGTGCTGCCCGCCGACGCGCCGGCCGAGGTGACGGGGGCCTTGTCCGAAGAAGCGCGTGCCGCCTCGCTGTCCGAGCTGCGCGCCGTGCAGGCCGAACTGACCGAGCTGCAGGGCGAGACGCCGCTGATCCTGCCCACCGTCGACTACCAGGCCGTGGCGACGGTGGTGGCCGACTGGACCGGCATCCCGGTGGGCCGCATGGCCAGCAACGAGATCGAGAACGTGCTGAACCTGGCCGGGTCGCTGGCCGAACGCGTGATCGGTCAGGACCATGCCATGGAGATGATCGCCAAGCGCATCCAGACCTCGCGCGCCGGGCTGGACAACCCGAGCAAGCCGATCGGCGTGTTCATGCTGGCCGGCACCTCGGGCGTGGGCAAGACCGAGACCGCGCTGGCCCTGGCCGAGGCGCTGTACGGTGGCGAGCAGAACCTCATCACCATCAACATGAGCGAGTACCAGGAGGCACACACCGTCTCGTCGCTCAAGGGCGCGCCGCCCGGCTACGTGGGCTATGGCGAAGGCGGCGTGCTGACCGAAGCGGTGCGCCGCAAGCCCTACAGCGTGGTGCTGCTCGACGAGGTGGAGAAGGCCCACCCCGACGTGCACGAGATCTTCTTCCAGGTCTTCGACAAGGGTTTCATGGAAGACGGCGAAGGCCGCTTCATCGATTTCAAGAACACGCTGATCCTGCTGACCACCAACGCCGGCACCGACATGATCAGCAGCCTGTGCAAGGACCCCGAGCTGATGCCCGACCCCGAGAGCATGGCCAAGGCGCTGCGCGACCCGCTGCTGAAGATCTTCCCGCCCGCGCTGCTGGGGCGCCTGGTCGTCATCCCCTACTACCCACTGTCCGACGACATCCTGGCCAGGATCGTCAAGCTGCAGTTGAAGCGCATCGCCAGGCGGGTGCAGGACCGCTACAAGATCCCCTTCGAGGTGGGCGACGACGTGGTGAAGCTGGTGGTCTCGCGCTGCACCGAGAGCGAGTCGGGCGGACGCATGATCGACGCCATCCTCACCAACACCATGCTGCCCGACATCAGCAAGGAGTTCCTGCAACGCATGCTGGCCGGCAAGGCCATCGAGAAGGTCGCCGTGGGCGTGGCCGACGGAAACTTCCAGTACACGTTCGATTGAACGGGGCACGACCATGCAGACCGGTGATGCTCCCTCGTTCTTCGAGCGGCTGCAGCAGGCCGTCGAACTGCTGCGCACCGAGCAGCTGGAAGCGGCCGAAACCGCCTTCGCGGCGCTGCGCGCCGAACAACCCGAGCAGCCCGACACCCTGCATTTCCAGGGCATCCTGCGCCACGTGCAGGGCCTCAGCAACGAAGGCCTGGCACTGATGCGGCGGGCCGTCGAGCTGCGCCCGGACCGGCCGGGCCTGTGGAACAACCTGGGCAACGTGCTGCTGGAGACGCAGCGGCTCGACGAAGCGGTCGAGGCCTATCAGAGCGCCGTGTCGGCCGCCAGCAGGAGCAACGACGGCGGCACCGGCATCGAGGCGGCCGAAGCGCTGAACAACCTGGGTGTCGTCTACCGCCGACAGCTCCGATTCGATCTCGCGGAGACCCACCTGCAGCGCGCCACCGAGGCCGATCCGCAGCATGGCAACGCCTGGTACAACCTGTCGGAGGTGTTGATCGAGCAGGGCCGCGTCAGCGAAGGCCTGATCGCCAACAGCCGCGCCATCGTGCTGATGCCGCGCGACACCATGGGCCGTGACCAGGTGATCCGTGCGCTGACCTTGCTGGGCGAACGCGACAAGGCGGCCGAGCTCTACCGCGAGTGGCTCGCCGAAGACCCCGACAACCCCGTGGTGCAGCACCAGTTGGCTGCCTGCCTGGGGCATGGCGCCCCCGCGCGTGCCAGTGACTCCTACGTCGCCACGGTGTTCGACAACTTCGCACAGAGCTTCGACGCGAAGCTCGAGAAGCTCCACTACCGCGCACCGCAGCTGGTGGCCGACGCGGTGGCGGTCGCGCTGGGTGCGCCGCAGGCCTCGCTGGACATCGCCGACCTCGGCTGCGGCACCGGCTTGTGCGGACCTCTGCTGCGGCCGTGGGCGCGCCGGCTGGTGGGATGCGACCTGTCGGTGGGCATGCTCCGCAAGGCGCACGCACGGCATGTCTACGACAAGCTGCACAAGGCTGAACTGGTCTACTACCTCGACACCCAGCCGGGCGATTTCGACCTGCTGGTCTCCGCCGACACGCTGTGCTACTTCGGCGGCCTGGACGGCGCAGCCGTGGCGGCACACAAGGCGCTGCGGCCGGGGGGCTGGCTGGTGTTCACGGTCGAGGCCCTGCCGGACGACGAAGCCGCCGAACACCTGTTGCAGCCGCACGGACGTTATGCCCACGCGCGACCCTACCTGCAACGCTGCCTCACGTCGGCCGGCTTCGCGCCGCCGAAGTTCACTGCCGAATCGCTGCGGCAGGAGGCGGGCAAGCCGGTGGCCGGCTGGGTGGTCGTGGCACAGCGGGCAGGTTGATCCCGCGCTGCAGCCGACTCGGCATCAGCCGTCGCGCATGAACCAGCGCGCCAGCCAGTGACTGCGGCGCAGGGCCTGGATCTGATCCCAGTCGGGGTTGCACAGTCGCTGGCCGCTGCGGCGTTCGAGGTCGAGCAGGAACCAGGCCTTGCCCAGGGCGGGGCCGATCTGCCTCACGCACACCCAGACCACAGCGCAGGCCAAGCCGACGACGGCCAGTGCCATCAGCGTGTTCTGTCCACCGCCCATCAGGCGCCAGGCCAGCGGCACGTTGACGGCCAGCGCGCCCACCTGCCAAGGCGTCATGGCCGGCTTCTCCGCATCCCTGGCGTCCAGCGCGCCAGGCCGAACAAGGCCCTTGCGCAGATCCAGGTGGCTGCGCGCCCAGGGCCCCGTCTCGCCCTCAGCCGCGAGCTTAGCGTGGGTGAGAAGGGCAGGGCCGATGATGGGCACCAGCACGGTGACGACGCCGACCGCCCAGGCGGCAGGTGCCCAGCCCTCGGCCCCTGCCATCTGTGCCAGGGCCAGGTTCGCGCCACCGACAAACGGCACCATCCACATCGCCAGCAGCACGGCGTTGGCCACGAAGTTGCGCGCGGCGAAATCGGAGCGGTAGACCAGCCAGGCCGCCAGCAGTCCCATGAGCAAGCCCAGCAGAGCGCCTGCAAGCAGCGCCGCATTCCAGCCCAGCGCCCGTGTGTAAAGCAGGGAAGTCAGCAAGCCCAGCGACATGAAGCTGAGCGGCACGGAAACGAGCTGGCTGCGCTGCAGCATCACTCCAGCGCTTGTTTCATCAGGTCGGCCGAGATGTCGGCGCCACCGAAGCTGTTCCACACCACCTGGACGGCGACCCCCGTCACCAAGCCGATGATCACCAGCGGCGCCCCGGTCACCGTCAGGAAGGCGGCCCCGGCCACCCCTGCCGCGCCGCCGATCACGCCCAGGACGTTGCCGCTCTGGCTGCGCGCCGAGTCCACCAGGAACTGCCGACCCTTGAAGTCGAACTGCCGTCCGGTCAGGTCGATTTCGGTCGCGTTGTAGAGATCCAGCGCCATGCTGGGCGCGATGGCCAGCACCCCCGTGCCCGCGCGACCCTGGGTCCAGCGCAGCATGCCCGGCAGGCGCTGCTCGCCCGCCATCACCGCCGCGTTGCGCATCTGCTGGGCCGTCATGCTCGGGCCCTTCAGCGTGGCCGCCGTCTGCGGGCCGTTCATGCGCCACTGGGTCACGGGGCCGCCCGAAGCCGGAATGGCGCGGTTGATGACCGGCAGGGGCAGGCCGCGGACGCGAAGCCGCACTCGCGGCGCCTGGCGATTTTGTGCCGAGTTGTAAAGCTCCATGTGAGGCGACAGGCGCACGCGCTGGGCGCGGCCTTCGCGGATGTTCTTCAGCCCATCCTGCAGCAGCCGGGCCACGTCGCGCTCGTTCACGCCGCGCATCGCGCCGGCCAGCGCTGCCGTGCTGTTGGCCAGCACGTTACCCGGGCCGTAGACCGCGCCGGGCAGTTCCTGCCCGAGCCGCTCCGGCGAGCCCCGGGGGGCCGTGGACGACGGCGGGAAGAGATAGTCCTTCACGGCCGACGACTGTGGAGCGCCGCTGGCAGCGGCCGGCGGCGTGGCGCGCATCACGGCGCCGGGGGGGCCGCCGCCCTGCTGCAGCAGGCGCTGCACCACGTTGTCGTCGAGATCGAAGTCGCCGTCCAAGGTCTGCTGCGTGACGTCCCAGCCGTTGGCCATGCACATGCCGGGCCGGCTGGTGGCCATCGCCTGCAGCAGGCTGCGGTGCCCTGCGAAAAGCTGGGCGACTTCACGCGCCTGGGCCTCGGCGGCCTGCTGCGCGCTGCTGGGAGGGGAAAGCACTGCGGACATGGCGTTGCTCCATGCAAGCGGCCCAGCCGCTCGTTCTGCCTGCATTGTTGCCGCTCCGGACTGCATCGGCGAGCCGCCCCCTCGTTCCGGTGACCTTTGGACAAGAACTCCTTCTTCCAGCGGGTGGACAGGGACTGCGAGTGTCCCTAGGATTTCTCTCACCTCCACCGCCGCGACGTCCCACTTCTGGGCGCCCGGCCCACCCGCCGGCCCCGATGCAACACTTTGCAGAACTGGACAGTCCCCTGGGCGAAGCGCTGCTGTTCAGCCACCTCAGCGCGCAGGAGGGCCTGAGCGAGCCGTTCAGCTACTCCATCGTCGCCCTCAGCCCCAAGGCCGACATTCACTTCACCGCCCTGCTGGGCCAGCACGTCACCGTGCGCATGAACGTCGGCGACGACGCCTCGGAGCCCCGCTGCTTCGACGGCATCGTCGAGCAGATCTCGCTGGTCGGCCAGTCCGGCCGCTTCTTCCAGTACCTCATCGTCGCCCGCCCCTGGTTCTGGTTCCTCTCGCAGACCCAGGACTGCAAGGTCTTCCAGAACCAGACGGTGCTGGAGATCATCGACACGGTGCTGGCCGACCACCCCATCGCCGCCATCGACAA
>JALHMT010000081.1 GCA_022843905.1 Rubrivivax sp. | reverse complement strand
TGCACCTGAAGGCCGCGCCGGTTGAAGGCCTGCGTCAGGCTGTCGCGCTGGGCCACGTCCTGCCAGTCGCTGGAGATCTTCTCCAGCTGGCGCTGGCGCTCGCGCGCGCGCTGCACGTCCAGTCGGGCCCGCTCGGCTTCGACGAAGACCTCGGCGGCACGCACCGCCAGCCGCACACGCTTCTGGTAGAGCGCTTCCATCGCACGGTAACGGCGGTCGGCCCACTGCATCGCTTCCTGCAGGCGGCCGCTGGCATGTTCCAGCCCCACCAGATGCTGCAGCACGCGGGCCTCGGCCTGCGCGTGTCGCGTGTCGCTGCAGCAGTTCAGAGCCTGCAGCAGGTAGTGACGGGCCAGGGCCAGATCACCCTGCGCCTGCGCCAGCAAGGCCCGCGTCTGCAGCGACTCGATGCGCACCGGAGGGTACTCGCGCGACAGCGCTTCGCCGTCATCGAGCGCCGCGGCCGCCATCGGCAGGTCGCCCAGCAACAGCAGGGCGCGGGCGCGGTGGTGATGCGCCCAGGCCAGGGCGCCGCGCAGGCCGGACTTGCCGGCGATCTCGCTGGCCTCCTCGGCCAGTGCCAGCACCTGCAGGGCTTGCCGGCCGTAGGTGTCGTCGTCCAGGCTGTTGCCGTTGTCGCGCAGCACCTCCAGGCCGCTCAGGGCCATGTCGTTGAGGCAGTCGGCCTGGGCCTGCGGCAAAGACAGCTCGCGTGCGATGAACAGCGCGCGCTGCAGCGACTGACGCGCCTGTTCGTGCTGCTGCAGCATGGTCAGCAGGCTGCCCTGGTCGCTGTAGGCCTTCAGGGCGTCGAGGCGCTCCTCGCTGCGCTCGCCCAGCGCCACGGCACGCGCCGTCCACTCCAGGCCGCGCGCCGGATCGCCCAGCGCACCCAGGCAGTAGCCGACGGCAGAACAGGCCCAGCCCATGCGAGGGGCCAGGGGGCTGCGCTCGAGAAGCTCGAGCGCCGGCAGCGCCTGCCGCAGCGCCGATTCGTAATGACCGGCCATCATCAGCTCGGCCCCCTCGAGCAGTTCGCGCACCGCCTGCTCCAGCGCGCCGGGCACCGCCTGCCGATGACGCAGCGCCTCGCCGAGGCCCGCGGAAGCTTGCGCCACCTGCCCGCGCCCGGCCAGGGTCAAGGCGCGATCGATGGCGTCGGGCAGGGGGTCGCCACGCGCAGGGCCGGGCCGGTCGACAGCCAGGCCGGCGGGAAGGTCCAGAGGGAGATCGATCGCAAGGTCAACAGCCATGGCAGGCCTCAGGCTGCTGCGCAGCCGTGCCTGTCGATTATGGGAAGCCGAAGGTTTCAGTTCTCCTACCGAAACAGGGGGTTGCGCGACGCCGGCCGGCTGGGCGACACCTCTTGTTTCAAGTGATCACCCTCCAGCACGACATGCCCCGAGAATTCCCGGCGCGTATTCGGGACGCGCCGAGCCATACCTGGCAGGCGGGCTGAATTACTGCGTCACGGACGTTATCGGCAGATTTGCTCCGAACTTGAATCGCTTCCGGGCGGACTCGCTGAAAACTCCCGGAATGGTCTCCAAGCCATTGATTTTTATGGGTTTTAAGGCGTCGTCAGACCTTCCCTCGAAGCTGAGTCGAATAAGCACCGGGTTTCCCCGTCTGTTGTGAAATTTCACGGCCGATGCCGGCGCATTGCTTACGACCGATACATCTTGATTCGACTTGGCCCTAATATCTCTACACCCCCTGAACGAGGGGCCCCCTGTGCAACCCACCTGATCAAGGCCGCGATGAACCAAGTCCTACAACACCTCCGCAAGCGCGTGCTGCCGGCCAGTCTGTCCGTGGCCATGGTGATCACCGGCTTCGGCGGCGCGTTGATGCCGCTGCAGGCGACGGCGCGCACCTCGGCGGCTGTCTGGCTGCATCCTTCGCAGACCGGCAGCGTCACGGGCATGACCCCGGAGATGGCCAAGGCCCTCATCGCCAGCCAGTCGAAGAACGGCCCCGTCAACCAGGTCAGCCCCGGCCTGAAGCGCGGCCACATCGCCCGCGATCTGGCCATGGAGATCAGCAGACCGGGCCAGCTCAAGGCGAAGTGGTCGAAGAACTCCAGAAGCGGCGTGCCCCTGGTGCAGCTCATCGTGACCAGCGATGCCGACGAGGCCGGCCTGGCCCGTCTGCAGTCCGGCATCCAACGGCTGGGCGGCACGGTCCAGGTGGTGCATCCGGCCCTGAAGTCGCTGACGGTCGCGATCCCGGTCTCGGCCGTCAATCGCCTGGCCCGCCTGCCCGAGGTCGTGGGCCTGTCGCCGAATCGCGAGACCGCCAGCACGGCCAGCACCCTGGAGCACATCACCGGGGCGATGACCTCGACGGTCCGCACCTACTCCGGCACCACCTCGTATTCGGGTCTCGACGGCACGGGCGTGGGCATCGCCATCCTCGACTCCGGGGTGATGAAGGCGCACAGGGCCTTCAACAATGCATCCAACACGAAGCGCGTCAAGCGCAGCGTCTCCATGCTCAAGGCCAGTGGATCGACCGACTGGACCGCCGCGGGGAACACCATCAGCACCTCGCCGATGCCCGGCAGCACGGCAATGAACAGCTACGAGGCCGCGGTGTCCGCCGACAACGACCTCACGCAGGACCCCTACGGCCACGGCACACACGTGGCCTCGGTGGCCGCCGGCCGCGGCTTCTTCCAGAGCCCCGACTCGACGGGCGTGGCTCCCAACGCCGATCTGTACGACGTGCGCGTGCTGAATGCCCAGGGCGTCGGCACGGTCAGCGACGCGCTCGAAGGCATCAACTGGGTGATCTACAACGCCCGCCGTTACAACATCAGGGTGATGAACCTGAGCCTGGCGGCTTCGTCCACCGAGTCCTGGGACATGGACCCGCTGACCACGGCGGTGCGTACGGCCACCTCGATGGGCATCACGGTGGTGGTGGCCGGCGGCAACTTCGGCCTCACTGCCGGCAACAAGAAGATCTATGGCTCGGTGTCGTCGCCGGGCAACGACCCGACGGTGATCACCGTGGGCGCGGTGAACTTCAAGGGCACGAACGCCCGCGGCGACGACAGCGTCACCAACTTCAGCAGCCGTGGCCCGACGCGCGCCTACCTCGACATGGGCACCTGGAAGTGGTACGACAACGTCATCAAGCCCGACCTGGTGGCGCCCGGCAACAAGGTCATCGGCGCGAGCGCCACGGCCGCCTCGTCGACCAACCCGACGAAGAACACGCTGGCCGCGCTCTTCCCGCTGCTCGAAACGGCAGCCGGCAGCCCCAGCACCTACGCCCAGCGTCTGATGCTGCTCAGCGGCACCTCGGTCGCCGCCCCGGCCGTGGCCGGCGCCGCCGCGGTGCTGCTGCAGGCCAACCCGGGCCTGACGCCGCCCCTGGTCAAGGCCATCCTGCAGTACACGGCGCAACCGCTGCCCGGCTTCAATGTGGCCGAGCAGGGTGCCGGCCAGCTCAATCTGGAAGGCGCCGTCCGCCTGGCCAGGGCGCTGCGCACCGACATCTCCACCGCGGTGAACAACGGCAGCCTCCAGCCCGGCGCCAACCTGCTGGCCAGCGGCATGTCGATGCCCACCCAGCGCAGTTCGACCGTCTCCGGCACGTCCTTCAACTGGTCCCGCGTGGTCTTCGTGGGCGGCAACCATGTCGCTTCGGGCGACCGGCTGTTCACGCAGCACCAGGCGATCTGGAACCCTGGCCTGGCCTGGGCCTCGGACTTCGCGTTGACGACCACGCCCGTCTTCTGGTCGGGCACCAACATCGCGCCCAACACCTTCCCCAGGCAGTTCACGGTGGAGTACGTGGCCAACAGCGCCCTGCTCGGCGCCGGCGTGGTGCTGGCCGACGGACTGCTCGGGCAGAGCTCGATGATCGGCAAGACCGGCCTCTTCACGCCGGTTCCGACGCTGAGTTCCTGGCTGGCCAGCGGCAGCGGACAGACCTTGGGCAGCGGCCTGGTGCTGTCCGAGGGCCTGGTGCTGTCCGAAGGCCTGGTGCTCAGCGAAGGTCTCGTGCTCAGCGAAGGCCTGGTGCTCAGCGAAGGTCTCGTGCTCAGCGAGGGCCTGGTGCTGAGCGAAGGCATCGTGCTCAGCGAGACGGAGGCCTCGGCCCCGGGCTACAACACCTCTGGTGCCCTTTACGGGGAGTGACGTCATGAATCAGTACCTCCAGACACTTCGCAGCGCGGCTCGCTCCGCCTTCCAGGGTCCTTCCCGCGCCAGCCCCCGCACCAGCTTCGTGACAGGGTTCACGGTCCTCATCGAACGCCTGGCGACCCCGTGGGCGGCCGCCACGCGCGGCAAGCGTGCGCCAGCCCGGTCCACCGCCTGAGAAGCCGCCGGCTCCACGCCCCGCAAGGCGCCCCCAGGGGCGCCTTTTTTCATGCCGGCTGGTCGTGCGCGGCGGAGCCTCGGGCTTCGAACTGACCCGTCGGGACCCGTCAGTTCGGCGGGCGACGGAGCTCAAGGCGCGACGGGAAGCTGCCGATACCCCGTCGGAGTAGGAAGAGGTCGCGGCCTCACCGGGTCCCGACGTGGGGGCATGGGTCTCTTCCTGAAGTTTCGGGCGTCCGAGGGACGCTCGCAGATATGCCACCGGACACGGGCTGAACCCGGGTTCACAAGGAAGATCGAATGGCCACCAACATCCCTGCGCTGAGCACCGACCAGATCGCCTCGCTGACCTCGGCGACGATCGCCGTGCTGACCACCGAAGACTGGGATGCCTTCAGCACGGCGCAGATGGCCGCGCTGACGACGGCGCAGACGCCCTTCATCTCGACCGCCGGGCTGGTGGTGCTGGACTCGGCACAGCTCAACACCCTGGGCACGGCGCAGTTCAGCGTGCTGACCTCGGCGCAGATCGGCGCGCTGACCTCGGCCCAGGCCGACACCCTGACCACCGAGGACCTGGCGGCCATCGGCAGCAGCGCCATCCGCGGGCTCAGCACCGAGTCGCTGGCTGCGCTGGACTCGGCCCAGATCGGTGCACTGCTCACCAACCAGGTGGCGGCATTGACCAGCACGCAGATCGCCAGCCTCGGGTCCGACGACCTGAACGCCCTGACGACGGCGCAGTTCGCGGTGCTGACATCGGCGCAGGTGGCGGCGATCACCTCGGCCCAGGCCGACACCATGACCACCGAGGACCTGGCCGCGATCAGCGCGTCGGGCATCCGCGGCCTGGCGACCGCCGCGCTGGCCACCCTTGACTCGACGCAGTTCAACGCGCTGGGCACGGTCCAGTTCGCCGCGCTGTCCTCGGCCCAGGTGGCCGCCATCGGCTCGGCGCAGGCCGACACGATGACCACCGAGGACCTGACCGCCATCGGCACCGCCGCGCTGCGCGGCCTGTCCACCGACGCGCTGGCCGCCCTC
The DNA here is from genome assembly GCA_022843905.1 of Rubrivivax sp. GTDB lineage: Bacteria > Pseudomonadota > Gammaproteobacteria > Burkholderiales > Burkholderiaceae_C > Rubrivivax. The sequence continues at coordinate 16,310 of JALHMT010000081.1, read as the reverse complement.
GACTCCGCGCAGATCGGCGCCCTGACCTCGGCCCAGGTGGCCTCGCTCAGCACGGCCCAGGTCGCCAGCCTCGGCTCCGACGACTTCAACGCCTTGAGCACGGCGCAGTTCGCCTCGCTGACCTCGGCCCAGGTGGCCGCCGTCACCTCGGCCCAGGCCGACACCATGACCACCGAGGACCTGGCCGCCATCGGCTCGTCGGCCCTGCGCGCGCTGAGCACCGAGGCGCTGGCTGCGCTGGACTCGGCACAGATCGGCGCCCTCACCACCAGCCAGGTGGCCGCGCTCGCGACCGGGCAGCTCGCCAGCCTCGGCTCCGACGACCTCAACGCACTGACGACGGCGCAGTTCGCCGTGCTGGGTTCGGCGCAAGTGGCAGCACTGACCGCCACGCAGGCCGACACCATGACCACCGAGGACCTGGCGGCCATCAGCGCCTCGGGCATCCGCGGACTGGGCACTTCGGCGCTGGCCGCGCTCGACTCGGCGCAGTTCAACGCCCTGGGCACGGCGCAGTTCGCGGCGCTGTCCTCGGCCCAGGTGGCAGCCATCACCTCGGCACAGGCCGACACCATCACGACCGAAGACCTGGCGGCCATCGGCACGGCCTCGCTGCGCGGCCTGTCCACCGACGCGCTGGCCGCCCTGGACTCCGCGCAGATCGGCGCCCTGAGCAACGCCCAGGTGGCTTCGCTGGGCACGGCCCAGGTCGCCAGTCTGGGGTCGGACGACCTCAATGCGCTGACGACGACACAGTTCGCTTCGCTGACGTCGGTCCAGGCCGCCGCCATCACGTCGGCGCAGGCCGACACGATGACCACCGACGACCTGGCCGCGCTCACGACCTCGGCCACGCGCGCGCTGAGCACTGACGCGCTGGCCGCCCTGGACTCGGCCCAGATCGGCGCCCTGACCACGGCGCAGACGGCAGCCCTGAGCACGCGCCAGATCGCCAGCCTGGGATCGGACGACCTCAACGCGCTGACGACGGCGCAGTTCGCCTCGCTGAGCTCCGGCCAGGTGGCTGCCATCACCGCGACGCAGGCCGACACCCTGACCACCGAGGACCTGGCCGCCATCGGCGCCACGGCGATGCGGGGTCTGGCCACGGCCGCGCTGGCGGCGCTCGACTCGGCACAGTTCAACGCGCTGGGCACGGCGCAGTTCGCCGCGCTGAGCTCGGCGCAGACGGCCGCCATCACCTCGGCCCAGGCCGACACCATGACCACCGAGGACCTCGCGGCGCTGAGCACCGCCGGCGTACGCGGTCTCGGCACCGAAGCCCTGGCCGCGCTGGACTCGGCGCAGATCGGCGCGCTGACCAACGCCCAGGTCGCCGCTCTCGGTACCGCGCAGGTGGCCAGCCTCGGCTCCGACGACTTCAACGCCCTGACGACGGCGCAGTTCGCCGCCCTGACCTCGGGCCAGGTGGCCGCCATCACCTCGGCACAGACCGACACGATGACCACCGACGACCTGGCGGCCATCACCACCGCCGCAGTGCGTGCCCTGAGCACCGAGGCGCTGGCCGCGCTGGACTCGGCGCAGATCGGCGCGCTGACGACGGCTCAGGCCGCTGCCCTGACGACGCGCCAGATCGCCGGGCTGGGCTCGGACGACCTCAACGCGCTGACGACGGCGCAGTTCGCCGCCCTGACCTCGGGCCAGGTGGCCGCCATCACCTCGGCCCAGGCCGACACCATGACCACCGAGGACCTGGCCGCGCTGTCGGCCACGGCCATCCGCGGCCTCGGCACGTCGGCCCTGGCCGCCCTCGACTCCGTGCAGTTCAACGCGCTGGGCACCCAGCAGTTCGCCGCGCTGACCTCGGCGCAGGCGGCCGCCATCACCTCGGCCCAGGCCGACACGATGACCACCGAGGACCTGGCGGCGATGAGCACCGCCGCCACGCGGGCCCTCGGCACCGACGCGCTGGCCGCGCTCGACTCGGCCCAGTTGGCCGTGCTGAGCGGCGCGCAGACGGCGACGCTGACGACCACCCAGATCGCGAGCCTCGGCTCCGACGACTTCAACGCCCTGACGACGGCGCAGTTCGCTGCGCTCACCTCCGCGCAGGTGGCCGCCATCACGTCGGCGCAGACCGACACCATGACCACCGACGACCTGGCGGCCATCGGCACCGCCGCGCTGCGCGGCCTGAGCACCGATGCACTGGCCGCGCTGGACTCGGCACAGATCGGCGCGTTGACCACCTCGCAGGTCGCGGCGCTGACCTCGCGCCAGGTCGCCGGCCTGGGCTCGGACGACCTCAACGCCCTGACGACGGCGCAGTTCGCTGCGCTGACCTCGGGCCAGGTGGCTGCCCTCACGTCGGCCCAGGCCGACACCCTGACCACCGACGACCTGGCGGCCATCGGCGCCACGGCCGTGCGCGGTCTGGGCACGGCGGCGCTGGCCGCGCTCGACTCCGCGCAGTTCAATGCGCTGACCACCGCCCAGTTCGCGGCGCTCTCCTCGGCCCAGGTGGCCGCCATCACCTCGGCACAGACCGACACCATCACCACCGAGGACCTGGCCGCGATCTCCAGCGCTTCGCTGCGCGGCCTGTCGACCAACTCGCTCGACGCACTCGACTCGGCCCAGATCGGCGCCTTGACCAACCCCCAGGCGGCCGCCCTGACGACGGCGCAGATGGCCAGCCTGAGCAGCGATGACCTCAACGCGCTGACGACGGCGCAGTTCGCCGCGCTGACCTCGGCCCAGGTGGGCGCCATCACATCGGCCCAGGCCGACACGATGACCACCGACGACCTGGCCGCCATCAGCACCGCCGCGATCCGCGCCCTGAGCACCGACGCCCTCGCGGCGCTGGACTCGGCACAGCTCGGTGCTCTCACCACGTCGCAGGCAGCCGCGCTGACGACACGTCAGATCGCCGGCCTGGGCTCGGACGACCTCAACGCGCTGACGACGGCGCAGTTCGCCGCGCTGACCTCGGCCCAGGTGGGCGCCATCACTTCGGCCCAGGCCGACACGATGACCACCGACGACCTGGCTGCCATCGTGCCGACAGCAGTGAGAGGCCTGAACACGGCCGCGCTGGCGGCCCTGGACTCGGCGCAGTTCAACGCGCTGGGCACCAGCCAGTTCGCCGCGCTGACTTCGGCCCAGGCCAGCGCCATCACGTCGGCCCAGGCCGACACCATGACCACCGAAGACCTGGCCGCACTGGGCACGGCCGCCATGCGCGCGCTGACCAGCGATGCGCTGGCCGCGCTCGACTCGGCGCAGCTCGCCGTGCTGACCGGCACGCAGGTCACGGTGCTGTCGACGGCACAGATCGCCAGCCTGGGGTCGGATGACTTCAACGCGCTGACGACGACGCAGTTCGCCGCGCTGACCTCGGCCCAGGTGGGTGCCATCACCTCGGCCCAGGCCGACACCATGACCACCGAGGACCTGGCCGCCATCGGCACCGGCGCGATCCGCGCGCTGAGCACCGACGCCCTGGCCGCGCTGGATTCGGCGCAGATCGGCGCGATGACGACCGCGCAGGTCGCCGCGCTGACGACGCGACAGATCGCGGGCCTCGGCTCCGACGACCTGAACGCCCTGACCACGGCACAGTTCGCCGCACTGACCTCCGGCCAGGTGGCAGCCCTCACGTCGGCGCAGGCCGACACCATGACCACCGAGGACCTGGCGGCCATCAGCGCCTCGGCCATCCGGGGCCTGGGCACCGCCGCGCTGGCCGTTCTGGACTCGGCGCAGTTCAATGCGCTGGGCACCGGCCAGTTCGCCGCGCTCACGTCTCGTCAGGCCGTCGGCATCACGTCGGCGCAGGCCGACACCATCACCACCGAAGATCTGGCCGCGCTGACCACGGCGGCCGTGCGTGCGCTGAGCACCGACGCCCTGGCCGCCCTCGATTCGGCGCAGCTGGGCGTGTTGAGCAACGCGCAGGCGGCCTCGCTGTCGACAGCACAGATCGCCAGCCTGGGCAGCGATGACTTCAATGCGCTGACCACCGCCCAGTTCGCGGCGCTGACATCGGCCCAGGTGGCGGCCATCACCTCGGCGCAGACCGACACGATGACCACCGACGACCTGGCCGCCATCGGCACGGCAGCGATCCGTGCCCTGAGCACCGACGCGCTGGCCGCGCTGGACTCGGCGCAGATCGGCGCGCTCACGAGCTCGCAGGTCGCCGCACTCACCTCGCGTCAGGTCGCCGGTCTGGGGTCCGACGACCTCAACGCCCTGACGACGGCGCAGTTCGCCGCGCTGACCTCGGGCCAGGTCGCCGCCATCACCTCGGCGCAGGCCGACACCATGACCACCGAGGACCTGTCGGCCATCGTGCCGGCCGCGCTGAGAGGCCTGAACACGGCCGCAGTGGTGGTCCTGGACTCGACGCAGTTCAACGCGCTGGGCACGGCGCAGTTCGCGGTGCTGACCTCGACCCAGGCGCGCGCCATCACCTCGGCGCAGGCCGACACCATGACCACCGAGGACCTGGCCGCACTCGGCACGGCCGCGGTGCGGGCACTGACCAGCGACGCGCTGGCCGCGCTCGACTCGGCACAGATCGCGGTGCTCTCGGGCACGCAGATCACGGTGCTGTCGACGGCGCAGATCGCCGGTCTCGGCACCGATGAATTCAACGCCCTCACGACGGCGCAGTTCGCGGCCATGACTTCGGCCCAGGTCGGCGCCATCACCTCGACGCAGACCGACACGATGACCACCGACGACCTGGCGGCCATCAGCACGGCATCGATCCGTGCACTGAGCACCGACGCGCTGGCCGCGCTGGACTCGGCGCAGATCGGCGCATTGACCACCAGCCAGGTGGCGGCCCTGACCTCACGCCAGATCGCCGGCCTGGGCTCCGACGACATCAACGCCCTGACGACGGCGCAGTTCGCCGCGCTGACCTCGGGCCAGGTGGCTGCCATCACGTCGGCGCAGGCCGACACCATGACCACCGAAGACCTGGCCGCCCTCTCGGCCTCGGCCATCCGGGGCCTGGGCACGGCCGCCCTGGCGATGCTGGACTCGGCGCAGTTCAATGCGCTGGGCACCAGCCAGTTCGCCGCGCTGACCTCGGGCCAGGCGCGGGCCATCACCTCGGCGCAGGCCGACACCCTGACCACCGAGGACCTGGCCGCCCTGTCCACCGCGGCGATCCGCGCGCTGGCCACCGACGCGCTCGGCGCGCTGGACTCGGCGCAGATCGGCGCGCTGTCGACCAACCAGGTCAGGGCGCTGCTGAGTTCGCAGATCGCCAGCCTGGGCTCGGATGACCTCAATGCGCTGTCGACGGCGCAGTTCGCGGCCCTGACCAGCGGCCAGATCGCCGGCATCACTTCGGCACAGGCCGACGCGATGACCACCGACGACATCGAGGCCATCGGCAGCGCCGCCATCCGCGCGCTCAGCACCGACGCGCTGGCGGCCTTCGACTCGGCGCAGATCGGTGCCCTGAGCACGCGCCAGGTGTCGCTGCTGACCTCCGGCCAGGTGTCCAGCCTGGGCTCTGACGACCTCAACGCGCTGACCACGGCACAGTTTGCAGCGATGACCTCGCTGCAGGTCGCCGCCCTCACCGCGGTCCAGGCCGACACCCTGACCACCGAGGATCTGGCCGCCATCGGCACGGCGGCCATCCGCGGCCTGGGCACGGCCGCCCTGGCCGCCCTGGACTCGGCACAGTTCAACGCCCTGGGCACCAGCCAGTTCGCTGCGCTGACTTCGAACCAGGCGCGTGCCATCACCTCGGCCCAGGCCGACACCATGACCACCGAGGACCTGGCCGCGATGGGCACGGCCGCGGTGCGCGCCCTGAGCACCGAAGCCCTGGCGGCGCTGGACTCCGCGCAGCTCGCGGCGCTGACCGGCACGCAGACGGCCACGCTGTCGACGGCGCAGATCGGCAGCCTGGCGTCGGACGACTTCAACGCCCTGACCACGGCACAGTTCGCCTCGCTGACCTCGGCCCAGGTGGCGGGCATCACCTCGGCGCAGGCCGACACGATGACCACCGAGGACCTGGCCGCCATCGGCACCGGCGCGATCCGCGCGCTGAGCACCGACGCGCTGGCCGCGCTCGACTCGGCGCAGATCGGTGCCATGACGACCTCGCAGGTCGCGGCGCTGACCACGCGCCAGATCGCCAGCCTCGGCTCGGACGACCTCAACGCCCTGACCACGGCACAGTTCGCCGTCATGACCTCGGGCCAGGTGGTCGCCTTGACGTCGGCGCAGACCGACACCATGACCACCGACGACCTCGCGGCCATCGGCGCCACGGCCATCAGGGGCCTGGGCACGGCCGCGCTGGCGGCGCTCGACTCGGCGCAGTTCAACGTGCTGGGCACGGCGCAGTTCGCTGCGCTGACCTCGGCGCAGGCCCGCGCCATCACCTCGGCCCAGGCCGATACGATGACCACCGAGGACCTGGCGGCGCTGTCGACCGCAGCGATCCGCGCGCTGGGCACCGACGCGCTGGCAGCGCTGGACTCGGCGCAGATCGGCGTGCTGTCGGCCGACCAGGTCAGGGGCCTGACGAGTGCGCAGATCGCCAGCCTGGGTTCCGACGACTTCAACGCACTGACCACCACCCAGTTCGCAGCCCTCACTTCGGCCCAGGCCGTGGCCATCACTTCGGCGCAGGCCGACACCATGACCACCGAGGACCTGGCGGCACTGGGCACCGCCGCCGTGCGCTCCCTGAGCACCGAGGCCCTGGCGGCGCTCGACTCGGCGCAGATCGGCGCACTGACGACCGCCCAGGTCGCCTCGCTGACGACGCGCCAGATCGCCAGCCTGGGGTCCGACGACCTCAACGCGCTGACCACGGCGCAGTTCGCGGCCCTCAGCTCGGCGCAGCTCGCCGGTCTGACCTCGGGCCAGGCCGACACCCTGACCACCGAGGACCTGGCGGCCCTTTCGGCGACCTCGTTCAGGGGCCTGGGCACGGCAGCGCTGGCGGCGCTGGATTCGGCGCAGTTCAACGCGCTGACGACGGCGCAGTTCACCAACCTGACGGCGACGCAGGCGGCGGCCATCACCTCGGCGCAGACCGACGGCATGACCACCGACGATCTGGCGGCACTGAGCACGGCAGCGATCCGGGCGCTGGGCACCGAGGCCTTCGCGGCCTTCGACTCGGCGCAGATCGGCGCCCTGACCACGCGCCAGGTCATGGCATTGAGCAGCAGCACCATCGCCAGCCTGGGCAGCGATGACCTGAACGCGCTGACCACGGCGCAGTTCGCGGCGCTGACCTCGGCGCAGGCCGTGGCACTCACCTCGTCACAGCTCGACACGATGACCACCGACGATCTGGCGGCACTGGGCACCGCGGCCTTCAGGGCGCTGACGACCAATGCCTGGGCGGCGCTCGACTCGGCGCAGATCGACGCCATCACCACCGGCCAGATCGCGGCCATGACGACGGCGCAGATCGCTTCCATCACGACCGACGACTGGGTGACGCTGTCCACCGACCAGATCAGCGCCATCACGACGGCGCAGATCCGCGCGGTGACGACCGAGCAGATCGTGGCCTTGACGACCGCGCAGATCGCCGGCCTGCAGGCGGGGGACATCGCAGCGATGAACACGGCCCAGGCGACGGCCTTCGAGACGGCGGACATCGCAGTGATGTCGGCAGCGCAGGTCAACGCCCTGCTCAGCACGCCCATCGTGCTGGATCTGGACGGCAACGGCATCACCACCCGCTCCGCCGCCGACGGCGTGCACTTCGACGTGGCGGCCACCGGCGACACCTCGGCGCGCAACGGCTGGGTGGGCGGCGGCGACGGCCTGCTGGTGCGCGATCTGAACGGCGACGGCATCATCAACGACGGCCGCGAACTGTTCGGGGTGGGCACGCAACTGGCCAACGGACAGCGCGCGGGCAACGGCTACAACGCGCTGGCGCAGCTCGACGGCAACGGCGACGGCAGGATCACGGCGGCCGACACGCACTTCAACGAGCTGAAGCTGTGGGTCGACGCCAACGCCGACGGCAAGACCGACCTGGGCGAGCTGAAGGGCCTGGCCGACTTCGGGGTGGTCGAGCTGAACCTGGACTACGTGCTGAGCGACCAGACCGACAACGGCAACATCCTGGGCATGGTCTCGAACTGGACCGCGGCCGACGGCCAGACGCATGCGATGGCCGACGTCTGGTTCGACAAGCAGCGCGAGGCCGAGACACCGGTGACGCTGGGCGAACTGCTGGCACCGTCGGCCGGCGAACTGCTGGGCGGCGCGCCGCCGGCCACAAGCGCCGGCGCATCAGCCCCGGGGGCTGCACCGACAGCGGCCGTGGCCAGGGTCTCGCTGGACGACGACTGGCTGCGCAACGGGCCGCTGATCTAGCCTTGCTGCTCGACAGGGTGCGCCTTCGCGGCGCACCCTCGGCGCCCGGCCTCCTGGTCCACCCAGGGTGCCGGGCGTCGGCGCTTGCGCCCGGTGCACTCGCTGCCCAACAAGCGGGCGAAGACCGTCCTTTTCCGCCCAACGCCGGCGGGCCCGCTTCGGAGAATCGATCTCATCTCCAGGAGGGCGTTCCCACCCATGTGCGGCATTGCTGGCATCCACTTCAAGCGCGCGGTCGACCCCGGCGTGCTCGACCGCGCCGCAGCGCACTTCGGCCGCAGCCTGCACCACCGCGGGCCCGACCATTTCGGCCTGCACCGCACGTCGCGTGCCATCTATGCCAACCTGCGCCTGGCCATCGTCGACCGCGCCGGCGGCGACCAGCCCATCTACGCACCCGACGGCCGGCGCGGCATCGTCTACAACGGCGAGGTCTACAACCATGCCGAGCTGCGCGCGCCGCTGGAGCGGCACCACCCCTTCAGGACGCACACCGACACCGAGGTGGTGCTGGCCTCCTGGCTGGCCGAGGGTGTTGCCGCGTTCGAGCGCTACAACGGCATGTTTGCCGCCTGCCTGTGGGACGAATCCGCCGGCGACGATCCGGAGCGCCACGCCTTCACCCTGGTGCGCGACCGCTTCGGCGCCAAGCCGCTGTACATCTACGAGGACGAGCACTGCATCGCCTTCGCCTCCGAGCTGCGCACGCTGCTGGGCCTGGAGGGGCTGGACCACAGCCTGAACCCGGTCGGCTTCCAGGACTACCTGGCCTACCGCTACAACCTGGCACCGCACACGCAGTTCCGCCGCATCGAGAAGCTGCCCGCGGGCTGCTGGTTCCGCTGGCGTGACGGCCGGCGCGAGATCCATCGGTATGCAGCGATCAGCATCGTGGAGCCTACCGAGACCCGCCCCGTGGGCGAATACATGGAGGAGCTGGACCAGATCCTCTCGCGCGCCGTGAGCTCGCAACTGATGGGCGAAGTGCCCATCGGCGTGCTGCTCAGCGGCGGACTCGACTCCAGCACCATCGCCGCCTACGTGCATCAGGCCGGCGCCCGCCTCAAGGCCTACAGCATCGGCTTCCCGGAAGTCAACGAGTTCGCCTACTCGCAGGCCGTGGCGCGGAAGTTCGACCTCGACTACACCGAGCTCACCCTGACGCAGGACGAACTGCGCCAGGGCATGGACCGCGTCATCGCTCAACTCGACGAGCCCATCGCCGACACCGCGTGCTTCGCGCTGTCGCGGCTGTGCGAGACGATCCGCCAGGACGTGACCGTGGTGCTGTCGGGCGAGGGCGGCGACGAGATGTTCGCCGGCTACGGCCAGCACACGCTGGCCCTGGAGCCGGGGCTGGACCGCGACACCGTCTTCGGCCACTTCTTCCTGCGCAGTGCCAACGACATCCAGGCCAACCAGCTGCTGCGCGACAAGGCGATGCCGCTGCACCACCTGCGCCATCGCGCGGCCTACGATCAGGCCGACACGCCCCTGAACGGCATGCAGGCCTTCGAGCTGTCCACGTGGATGCCCGAGAACCTGATGATGAAGGCCGACAAGGTGCTGATGGCGCACTCCCTGGAAGGCCGCTTCCCCTTCCTGGACCTCGACCTCTACCAGTTCGCACGCCGGCTGCCGCAGGCCATGAAGCTGCCGGAGCCGGGCTCGTCCAAGCACGTGCTGCGACAGCTGATGAGCAGCCGCCTGCCGGCCTCGGTGATCGACCGCCCGAAGATGGGCTTCACCGTGCCGCCCTCCTTCTTCCTGAACGGCCTGCACCCGCGCCTGCGCGATGCCATCGCAAAACTGCGCCAGCAGTCCGTGGCCGAGGTGCTGGACCTGGACGCCCTGGGCGGGCTGCTCGACGCGTACTACGCTGGCCAGCCGATGCCGGTGTTCAAGGTGTGGAACGTGGCCGTGCTGCTGCTGTGGTGGGCCGACATCTATCCCACCCTGCGCGCGCGGCCTCGCCCCTTGCCGCTGCCGGCTGCCGGTCCGCGCCAGAAGCTGGTGGTCTACACCGTGCTGGTCGGCGCCAAGGAGTCGCTCAACGACCCGCTGGAAGGGCTGCCCGCCAACGCCGGCACCGACCTCGACATCGACTGGGTGTGCCTGACCGACCACCGCGGCCTGCGCTCGCCCACCTGGCGCTTCGAGTTCATCGACGACCGCCACCTGCCGCCAGAGAAGCTGTCGCGCCGGCCCAAGGCGCTGCCGCACGACTACTTTCCGGCGGCAGAGTACAGCCTGTACGTCGACAACACCGTGACCTTCAAGCGCCTGCCGCAGGCCGGTGACCTCGTGCACGCGCCGGGCCAGCATCTGTTCCGTGCCTTCCGCCATGCCACGCGGCACGACCCCGAGGAAGAAGCCACCGCTGTCGCCTGTCTGGGCTATGACGACGTGGACGTGATCTGCGCGCAGATGGACTTCATCGCCTCGCGCCGCCCGCTCACGACCGTCACGCCGCTGACCACTGCGACCGTGTTGCTGCGCTCGCACCAGCACGCCGCCGTGCGCCGGTTCGGCCGCCTGTGGTGGGAGAGCATTCTGGCCTTCAGCAAGCGCGACCAGCTCTCGATCGACTTCGCACGGCTGGAGGCTGGCTGCAGCATCGATCACTGGCCCGGCAGCAGCGACGACAACCCCTTCGTGCACTGGCACGGCAGCCTGTCGCGCCACCGCGTGCAGGCCAGTTTCGACGCCAAGCGCTATGCCTGGCAGCACCGGGACGACCCCGCGGCGCAGCGCGACCCGCGCGGCCACTATCTGGCCCATGGCAGCACCACCCTGGGCGGCGCACCCGACAGCCGCTACCAGCGCACGCTGCCGGTGCTGGAGTACGCCTGCTACAAACAAGGCAGCAGCCTGGGGCACCAGGTGAGCCCGCGGCGCGACATGGCCGGCGCCCTGGAGGCGCTGCTGACGCCTTTGCTGCGCGACGGCCTGCGCTTCCTGATCGTGCGCGTGCAGGACACCGTCTCGCCTCACGCCTTCGACGCCAGGGAACTCGACAGCGCCACGCAGGCGCTTCGCCTGTTCATGGCCAAGGGCGTGGGCACCGTGCTCGACCTGGGCGCCGACGACCTGCTGCCTGACGGCAAGATCTACACCAGCGACCAGCAGCCCTACGAACTCGTGCTGCTGCTGGGCCTGCCCGGCAACCGGCTGGAAGCGGCCACGCAGAAACTGATCCGCCTGCTGTCGCCCGAGCGCGGGGCCTGGGTCGCCGCGTTGAGCAGCCCGGTGCCGGTGACGGAGGCGGCACGCACCGAGCAGCTCATCGAAACCACGCTGGGCGTTCGCGCCACCCTGACGCTGCAGGCCTCCCGACATGACGAACAACCCCTGCCGCTGCACAACACGGTGGCAGGCTGCCGCTGGACACCCGTGCCGAGCCCTGCCAAGACACCGGCCGCGCCGCCACCGACAAACCGTTCGACCCTGGAGGCGACACGATGAACGTGGTGCTGTGCGACGGAGGCCTGGCCAACCGCCTGAACGCGCTGGTCTTCGCGCTGATCCTGAAGCGCCGATTCGGACAGGCCTGGCGCATCTCCTGGCCGGTGAACAACTGGTGCGGTGCGCCGCTGGATAGCCTGTTCCAGCCGCCGCTGCCGCACGACGGGCTGGGCCTGGGTCACTACCGCCAGCACGATGACCGCCTGATGCTGATGCAGGAGAACCAGCTGGCCTTTCCCCCCGAGCGCCTTCAGCTGCACGCCGGACTGCGCAGCTTCGAGGCCTGGCAGCCGCTGTGCGATCGGCCGGGCGGCATCGTCTACTTCCACAACCTGATTCCGGACTGGGTGCCTGCGCATGAGGTACACGAAGCGCTTCGATCGCTGCAGCTGAACGCCGAAGTCGAGCGGCGCGCGCGGGAGTTCTGCGAGCGGGAGCACATCGACACCGCCCCCGGCGCGCGTGCCGTCGGCGTGCACATCCGCAAGACCGACTTCGGCGCCAGCGTCAACGACGACCAGCTCTTCGAACAAGTGCGGATCAGCGCACGCCGGCACTTCGTCTGCAGCGACGACGCCGAGGTCAACCAGCGCTTCGGCGCTCTGCATCACTGCGCCGTGTTCGCCAAGACCGCCTTCCCCGAGAAGCGCGTCAAGGACGCCGCCTGGCTGCACTGGAACGCCGACGACGAAGGCCGCCAGTTTCCCTTCAACATCGAACGCGGCGCCACCTCGGTGGTCGAGGGCCTGATCGACCTGCTGATCCTGTCGCGCACCGAGACGCTCAGCACCTCCGGGTCGACCTTTCTCGCGATGGCGCGCCTGCTGCAGGCCGCCGGCGTCTTCCAGCAGCCGCTGGACCCGGCGCCTCCGGCAGACCCGGCGATTGCGCTCGCAGTCGCATCCGCGGCCGCAACCCCGCCCGATGCCATTCCTTCCCCTCCGAACACCGCGCCCACTGCGGCCTCCACCATGACCCCCAGACCCGTCACGCACGCCGAGCTGTTCTCGCTGCTCAACCTCATCCGCCCCTGGCAGATCGCCAGTGACGTGAAAGTCCGCCTGGGCTCCGACGGCGATGGCGGCTACGTCATGCCCTCGTCGAGCCAGCGCAGCAACGCCGTGCTGTCGATCGGCATCGGCGACGAAGTCAGCTTCGACAACCAGCTGGCCGCGCTCGGTGCGCGGGTGCTGCAGTTCGATCACACGATCCCCGCGTCGCCCAGCAGCCACCCGCGCATCACCTTTCACAAGCTCGGCTGGGGCGAGCGCGACCAGGGCCCGTTCCTGAGCCTGCGCACCATGATGCAGATGATGGACTGGGACGAGGCCGTGCACCCGATCCTGAAGTTCGACACCGAAGGCGCCGAGTGGGACTGCCTGGGCGGCGCGGCCACCGAGGATCTGGCGCGCTTCGAGGTGCTGGCCGGTGAGTTCCACGACTTCCAGAACCTCGTCAACCGCGACTACTTCGACAAGGCCTACGCCGTCTTCAGCAAGCTGGCGCTGACGCACCACGTCGTGCACATGCATGCCAACAACGCCGGCGGCATGGTGATGCTGGGCGGCATCCCCTTCCCGCGGCTGCTCGAGCTGACCTACCTGCGCAAGGACGCCGCGCTCTTCTCCGGCCACTCGGCCGAGCCCATCCCCGGCCCGCTCGACCGCCCCAACGTCAAGCAGCTGCCCGAGATCTACCTGCGCGCCTTCTGAAGGATCCGACCATGAACGCCCCCCTGGAAGCCCGCCGCTTCGACCTCGGCCTCGTCGACGAGAACGAGCACCTCATCCCGCGCCCTTACGGCACGCTGCAGTCGCTGAACCTCGACCATCTGTACCGCTACGCCTTCGCCAAGGGCCACTGCTACGGCGCCGACGTGCTGGACGCCGCGATGGGCTGCGGCTATTCGTCGCTGCTGCTGAACTGCAAGAGCTACACCGGCGTGGACATCGACACCAACATGGTGGCCTTCGCCAACGAGGTCTACCTGCCCATGATGCAGGGCGAGCGCCATCGCTACCTGCAGGGCAGCGTGCTGGAGCTGCCGGTGGCCAGCCAGAGCATCGACACCTACATCTCCTTCGAGACCATCGAGCACATCCAGCCCGGCGAGGTGGGCCAGTACTTCGCCGAGGTCAAGCGCGTGCTGCGGCCGGGCGGCCGCTTCATCTGCTCGACACCGATCTACCGTGGCGACAACTTCGGCCTGCTGACGCGCTACCACCCCTTCGAGTTCCGCTACATGCAGTTCGAGGCCACGCTCGTCAACCAGGGCCTGGTGCTGCAGGAAACGCTGTACCAGTGGCCGCCTCACTTCACGCTGGAACACGTGATGCCCAGCTTCGCGCAGACGCAGCAGGCCGCGCCGTTCCTGACGATCTGCGTCTGCCGCCTGCCGGGGTGATGCGGGCCTGGCGCTGCTGAACGCGCCAGGGCCGCGCCCGGCCTGTCCAAGCGCGGCTCCCCGCCTGCGAAGGCGTTCGGGCCCGCTATCCTCGGCGCATGTACGCGCGCCACTACGGCCTCCGTCAGGAACCCTTTTCCATCGCGCCCGATCCGCGCTACCTCTTCATGAGCGAGCGTCATCGCGAGGCGCTGGCGCACCTGTTGTACGGGCTGCAGAGCGGCGGCGGATTCGTGCTGCTGACCGGCGAGATCGGCGCCGGCAAGACCACCGTCTGCCGCGCCTTCCTGGAGCAGGTGCCCGCGCACTGTCACGTGGCCTGCATCTTCAACCCGCACCTGACGGTCGAAGAACTGCTGCAGACGGTGTGCGAGGAGTTCGGCGTCGAGACCACGCAGCCGGGCCTGAAGGCGCGCGTGGACGCGCTCAACGCGCACCTGCTGCGTGTGCACGCCGCCGGCGAGAACAGCGTGCTGGTGATCGACGAGGCGCAAGGCCTGGCACCCGCGGTGCTGGAGCAGCTGCGCCTGCTGACCAACCTGGAGACGCACGAGCGCAAGCTGCTGCAGATCATCCTGATCGGCCAGCCCGAGCTGCGCAGCCTGCTGGCGCGGCCCGAACTCGAGCAGCTGGCGCAGCGCATCATCGCGCGCTTCCACCTCGGCCCGTTGTCGCCGGCGGATGCAGAGCACTACATCCATCACCGCCTGGCCGTGGCCGGACTGCAGGGCGCACTGCCCTTCGACCGCGTCGCGCGCAAGCGCATCCACGCACTGACCGGCGGCGTGCCCAGGCGCATCAACCTGCTGTGCGACCGCGCCCTGCTGGGCGGCTATGCCCGCGGCCTGCGGCGCATCGGCCCGGCCCTGGTGGACCAGGCGGCACGCGAGGTGTTCGGGCACCCGGCGTCGCCGACGTCGGCGCAGTGGCAGCGCATGCTGGCGCTGGCCGCCCTGGGGGCGGCGTCCCTGCTGGCCGTGTGGGCGCTTTGGACGGCTTCGCAACGGCAATCCGCGCGCGGCACGCCCGCGTCCGCGTCGGCATCGGCGCCGGCCAGCAGTGCCCCGCGGACGGCAGCCGCGGTCCCGGCACTGCCGCCGTCGGCTGCGCTGCCGTCCGCATTGCTCGACGGCCAGGCGGCGCCGTGGCGCTGGCCGGTCTCGGCCCTGGCCGAAGCTCCCCAGCTGCGCGCGCTGGCTGCGCTGTGGGGCGCGACCCTGGCCGAGGGCGACCCCTGCGAGGCGGCACGCCTGCAGCAACTGCAGTGCTTCCGCCGCAACGCCTTCACGCTGGCCGAGATGCGACAGCTCGGCCGCCCCGGCATCGTCACGCTGCAAGATCCGGCCGGCACGCTGCACGCCGCGCGCGTCGCCGCGCTCGGCGAGGACCGCATCACGCTGCAGCTGGAAGGCCAGGCGCAGACCTTGCCGCTGGCCGCCTTTGCCACCGCCTGGCGCGGCGACTTCGCCACCTTCTGGCGCACGACGGGGGCCGAGTCGCCGCCGACGCCGGCCTGGCTCGGGCAACAACTGGACCGCCTGCCTGGCAGCGCCGCAGCGGCCAGCGCACCGCTGGCGTCGCGCATCCAGGTCTTTCAGCGCACCCACGGGCTGGAGGCCGATGGCGTGGCCGGCTCGATGACGCTGATGCAGCTCAACCGTGCGCTGGGCGTCGACGAACCTCGGCTGCCCGGCGTGCCGCGAACGTCGGCGCCCTGACTGGCGACAATCGCAAGCAGCATGTCGCTCATCCTCGACGCCCTGAAGAAGGCCGACGCCGAACGCACGCTGGGCCAGGCGCCCGGCCTGCAGGCGCAGGCCCTGCCCTTGCCCGGCATCGAAGGCGACGACGAGAGGTCGGGGCGTTCTGTCGCGCTGATCGGCACCGGCGTCGCGCTGGTCCTTCTGACCATCGCCGGCGCGGCCTGGTGGACCTGGAGCCGCACCAGCCCGCCCCCGGCCCCGGCGGCCGTGGTGACCCAGGCCCCGCTCGCCATGCCCGCAGCGCCGCCTGCTCTGCCGACGCCTGCTCTGCCGACGCCGGTCGCTGCCGTCGCACCGGCCGCGGCCGTCCCGCCCGCGCCTGCGCC
>JALHMT010000080.1 GCA_022843905.1 Rubrivivax sp. | reverse complement strand
GCGAAGACTGCTGTGAATCGATCATGATGTGGTTGACCCGGCGCTCGGTCGAACTGCGCGCCGGCATGGCGGCCGCACCGGGCATCGACAGCACCACCCAGGCCTCGACGCGGCCGACGACGCCGCCGCCTCGCCCCGGAGCGGTGACAGTCCCCTCCAGCTGCGTGCCGGGCGGCAGGGTAGGCGCTTCGGCGGCAGCCGCCCCTGCCACGGCGGCGGTCAGCCCGAGCAGACAAGCGAGGGCGGCTGGGCGGGCCCGATGGCGGCGCTGGTTCGCTGGCGTGTTCATCCCGACATCATGCACCCAAAGCGACGAAGCCGGCGCAATCCGCGCATGACACCCTGGTGAAGACCCTGAGACCCCCGGCATGGGCGGTGTAAACCCGGTGTCGACGCGCTTGCCAATCGGCAACGCCTCGGCCCTGGCGTCGAACGCAGGTGCCCGTCACCAGGGCGATCACCGTAGTTCGGCATGCGTCTTGCAAGCGTGTGTCATCACCATTCACCTCTTGAGGTCTCCATGAAGAAGCTCTTCGCCACGGGCCTGCTGCTCGCCGGCATCGCCACCCAGGCCAGCGCGGCTTTCACCGGTTCCTTTGCGCCGGCCAACTGGTTCCAAGCTCCGAGCGAAGGCTCGGTGAATTCCTTCACCGAGAACAGCCTGAGCATCACCAGCGGCGCTCTTGGCAACGAATCCTTCACTGATGTCGGCATCCTGTTCCCGCTCACCGGTCGCATCACCTTCGACTGGGACTACTCGACGAGCGACGGAGACGGCCCGGCCTTCGACCCCTTCGGCGTGACGATCTTTGACCCGTTCTTCCTGTTCACGCCGGCGACCGACCCGGCAGGCGCGAACCAGCAGTCGGGCAGCTTCGAGTTGTTCATCGACGGGGGTACCATCTTTGCCTTCACCGCCTGGTCCACCGACGGCTTCGGCGGCTCGGCCACCACCCGCATCAGCAACTTCAACTTCCAGCGCATCCCCGAGCCGGGCACGCTGGCCCTGCTGGCTATCGCGCTGGCGGCTGCCGGTGCGTCCCGCCGCCGCCGCCAGGCCTGAGGCCCGACGGACCTGTTTGAACGCGATTGGGGCAAGTCCCAGTCGCCATTTCGACAGCGTGCGATGACCATCGAACGCTGACCCCTTTCTCCGTAGGAGCATTCATGAAGCGTCATTCATTGACCGCCCTGTCGTTGTTCGCGGTGGCCCTGCTGGCCGCCTGCGGCGGCGGCAAGGACGCGCCCACAGCGCAGAGCGCCGTGGCCGGGGCCGAAGCCCTGGCTGCTAACCCGCTGGCCCGCGGCGTCACCGCCCTGAGCGGTGCCACCATCGACAGCAGTCTGCGCCGCGCCAGCGGCCCTGTCGAAGTCTGGGTCGCCCTCGATCAGAACTCGCTGGCTCGCACCCGTGCCGTGCTGGCCGCTACCACCGGCGTGCAGCGCGTGCGTGCGCTGTCCAGCCCCTCCGGCGAAGGCGCCAAGCGCGCCGAACCGGCCAGCATCGCCACGGCGATGGCCAGCCAGCGCAGAAGCATCCTGGCTCAGCAGGCCGCCATGTCGTCGCGTCTGTCCAGCCTGGGAGCCAAGGAACTGGCCCGCGTCTCGGTGGCGCACAACGCCATCGCCATCTCGATCGACGCCAGCCAGCTGCCGCAGATCGTCACCCTGCCCGGCGTGATGAGCGTCCGTCCGGTCAAGCACTATGAATTGCACCTGGGCAGCACCGTGCCCTACATCGGCGGCACCGCCGTGCAGAACCTGGGCTTCGACGGCACCGGTGTGCGCGTTGCGGTGCTCGACTCCGGCATCGACTACACCCACAGGAACCTCGGCGGACCCGGCACGGCCGCCGCCTACGCAGCAGCCTGGGGCACGCTGCCTTCCACCCCGGACAAGGCCACCACGCGCGACGGGCTGTTCCCGACCGCCAAGGTGGTCGACGGCTTCGACTTCGTCGGCGAGACCTGGCCCAATGGCCCGCGCACCGAAGACGACGACCCCATCGACCTCGAAGGCCACGGCACGCACGTGGCCGACATCATCGCCGGCCAGAGCGCCGACGGCACCCACAAGGGCGTCGCGCCCGGCGCCAAGCTGGTGGGGGTGAAGGTCTGCAGCCCTGTCGCGTCGTCGTGCAACGGCATCGCCCTGCTGAAGGGCATGGACTTCGCGCTCGATCCCAACGGCGACGGCGACATCAGCGATGCGGTCGACGTCATCAACATGTCGCTGGGCTCCAGCTACGGCCAGGATCTCGACGACCTGAGTGGCGCTTCGGCCAATGCCGTGGCGCTGGGCGTGACGGTGGTGGCCTCGGCCGGCAATTCCGCCGACCGCCCCTTCATCACCGGTTCGCCGGCCTCGACGCCGGGCGTCATCAGCGTCGCACAGACGCAGGTGCCCACTGCGTCCGCGTTCCCGCTGGTCATCAGCGCGCCGGCCAACCTGGCGGGCGCCTATCCGAACACGGCGACGCTGGACTGGGCGCCGATCGGCAATGGTGCATCGGGCAACGTGAAGACCGCCTTGCAAGCCGGCGGGGCCAACAACCTCGCCTGCGTGCCTCTGCCGGCCGGTTCGCTGGCAGGCCAGATCGCCCTGATCGACCGCGGCGCCTGCTCGATCAGCATCAAGGTCGATGTCGCCGCCAAGGCCGGTGCGAGCGGCGTGCTGATCGCGCTGGTTGCTGCCGGCGATGCGATCACCTTCAGCTTCGGCGGAGGCGACACCTTCGTGCCTTCGCTCGTGATCCAGCAAAGCCTGGGCAATGCGATCAAGGCGAGACTGAATGCAGCCGTGCCGGTCACGGCCAGCATCTCGGTCAACAACGCCGTGGCGCTGGTGGGCAGCATGGTCGGCAGTTCGTCGCGCGGCCCCAATGTCAGCCAGGGCTTGATCAAGCCGGAGATCGGTGCCCCGGGTGCCTCGGTGTCCGCGGTAGCTGCCACCGGCAACGAACAAGGCGCCTTTGGCGGCACGTCCGGCGCCGCGCCCATGGTCGCGGGTGCCGCAGCCCTGCTGCTCAGCGCCAACCCGAGCCTGAGCCCGATGCAGGTCAAGGCCCTGCTGATGAACAGCGCCGAGACGACGATCTTCACCAACCCGGCCACGCAGCCGGGCGTGCTGGCCCCGATCACCCGCATCGGTGCCGGCGAAGTGCGTGTCGACCGTGCCCTGGCGCAGAAGTCCCTGGCCTGGGATCAGCAGACCCTGTCTGCGTCGCTGTCCTACGGCGTCATCGAGGCCGACCGCCAGACCGTGGTGCAGCGCACGCTGCGCATCGAGAACCTGAGCAACACCGCCAAGCAGTTCACGGTGGCCACCAGCTTCCGCTACGCCGACGATGCCGCCAGCGGCGCCGTGCAGGTGCAGCCGGCCGGCAACGTGGTCAACGTGCCGGCCAACGGCAGTGCGACGCTGAGGGTCGGTTTGCTGATCAACCCGACCAAGCTGCCCACCTGGGGGCTCAATGGCGGCTCGCTGGGCGGTACCGGGGCCTTGCTGAACGGCCCCGAGTACGACGGCTACATCACGCTGACGGCAGGTGCCGAGAAGATCTCGGTGCCCTGGCACGTGCTGCCCCGCAAGGCGGCCAGGACGGCGGCGGCCCCGTACAACCCGGCGCGCAACGGCGGCAACCTGCTGTTGACCAACACCGGCGCCACGGGCGGAGACTTCGACACCTTCTCGTTGCTCGGCACCAGCGGCCAGTCGCCGGCCAGCGCACAACCCGGCCCCGGCGACAACTTCGCCTTGATCGACCTGAAGGGCTTCGGGGCTCGTGATTTGGGAACGGTCATCCAGTTCGCCATCTCGACCCACGGTCGCCGCGCGCATCCGAACTACCCGGCCGCTTTCGAGGTCGAGGTCGACAACAACGGTGACGGTGTTGCTGACTTCGTCATCTTCAATGCCGAACTCACCGGGTTCGCCGCCACGGGCCAGAACGTGGTCTTCGTCAGGCCCGCCAACTCGTCGACTGGCACTGCCCAGTTCTTCAGCATCGCGGACCTGAACTCGGGCACGATCGTCCTGACGGTGCCGGCAGCATCGATCGGCGCGGCACCGGGCACGACGCTGGGCTTGTCGGTGCGGGCCTTCGACAACTACTTCACCGGCAATCTGACCGACAGCATCACCGGCGCGAAGTTCACGCCGGGCCAGACGCGATTCACGCCGACGGCCGGTACGGTGCTCGTGGGTTCGTCGCTGCAGGTGCCGGTGCCCCAGACCGCCGTGAGCAGCACTGCCAGCTCCGAGCTTGGCCTGATGCTCCTGTTCCGGACCAACGCCGGTGCAGAGTCGCAGGAGATCCCGATCGCAGCGCCGGTGGCGGCCGCCGCCCGAGGCAACTGAGCTCGAGCTTCTGCATCGCACAAGGGGCCGCACGAAAGTGCGGCCCCTTTTTCGTGGTCAGCCCTGACCCGTCCGTTCCGGCCTCGCCATGAAAAAGGCCCCGCGGATCGCTCCGCGGGGCCTTTTGGGCCAGGGCCAGGGCCTGGTCGGCCGGCCGGCCTGCCGGATCAGGCCAGTTGGCCGTGGCAGTGCTTGTACTTCTTGCCGCTGCCGCAGGGGCAAGGGTCGTTGCGCCCGACCTTGGGCACTTCGGACGCGGCCAGCGCCACGGGCGCCGGCTCGGCCTCGCGTGACACCGAGCCATCTTCGTTGGGGTGGGTGTAGGTGATGTTGCCGATCTGGCTGGCCTGCTGCTCGATGGCGAGTGCCGCCTGCGCGGCCTGGTCCTGCGACTGGATGCGCACCGTCATCAGGGTGCGGGTGACCTCCAGCTTGACCACGTCGAGCAGCTGCGAGAACAGCTCGAAGGCCTCGCGCTTGTACTCCTGCTTCGGGTTCTTCTGGGCGTATCCGCGCAGGTGGATGCCCTGGCGCAGGTAGTCCAGCGCGGCCAGATGCTCACGCCAGTGCGAATCGATGGACTGCAGCAGCACCATGCGCATGAAGGGGGTGAACTGCTCGACGCCGACGGCCTCGAGCTTGCTGGCGAACAGTGCGTCGGCCGCCGCGATCACCTTCTCGAGGATGTCCTCGTCGGTGATGCTGTCGCTCTGCTCCACCAGGACCTGCAGGTCGAGCTCGATGTGCCACTCTTCCTTGAGCACGCGCTCCAGCGCCGGCAGGTCCCATTGCTCTTCCAGGCTCTCGACCGGCACATAGGTGCGCACGACTTCCGTCATCGCGGAATGGCGCAGGTTGGCAATGCGGTCCTGGAGCCCGGGAACCTCGAGGATCTCGTTGCGCTGCTGGTAGATGACCTTGCGCTGGTCGTTGGCCACGTCGTCGTATTCGAGCAGCTGCTTGCGGATGTCGAAGTTGCGTGCCTCGACCTTTCGCTGCGCGCTCTCGATGCTGCGGTTGACGATGCCGGCTTCGATGGCCTCGCCCTCCGGCATCTTCAGACGGTCCATGATGGAGCGCACGCGGTCGCCCGCGAAGATGCGCATCAGGGGATCGTCCAGCGACAGGTAGAAGCGCGACGCGCCGGGGTCGCCCTGGCGGCCCGAACGGCCGCGCAGCTGGTTGTCGATGCGCCGGCTCTCGTGCCTTTCGGTGGCCACGATGCGCAGCCCGCCTGCCGCCTTGACCTGGTCGTGCAGGCCCTGCCATTCGTCCTGCAGCTGGCGCGCGCGCGCCTCGCGCTCCTCCGGCGACAGGGCCGGGTCGGCTTCCAGGAACTGGATCTGCTTCTCGACGTTGCCGCCGAGCACGATGTCGGTGCCGCGGCCCGCCATGTTGGTGGCGATGGTGACCATCCTGGGCCGGCCGGCCTGGGCGACGATCTCGGCTTCCTTGGCGTGCTGCTTGGCGTTGAGCACCTGGTGCGGCAGCTTCTCCCGGGTCAGCAGTTCCGAGATCAGCTCGGAGTTCTCGATCGACGTGGTGCCCAGCAGCACCGGCTGACCGCGCTCATGGCAGTCGCGCACGTCGCGCACGACGGCGTCGAACTTCTCCTTGGCCGTCTTGTAGATGAGGTCGAGCTCGTCCTTGCGGATGGTCGGCTTGTTGGGCGGGATGATCACCGTCTCCAGGCTGTAGATCTCCTGGAACTCGAAAGCCTCGGTGTCGGCGGTGCCGGTCATGCCGGACAGCTTGCCGTACATGCGGAAGTAGTTCTGGAACGTGACCGAAGCCAGGGTCTGGTTCTCGCTCTGGATCTCCACGCGTTCCTTGGCCTCGACGGCCTGGTGCAGGCCGTCGCTCCAGCGGCGGCCCGTCATCAGGCGGCCGGTGAACTCGTCGACGATGATCACCTCGCCGTTCTGCACCACGTAATGCTGGTCGCGGTTGTACAGGTGGTTGGCACGCAGCGCCGCGTAGACGTGGTGCATCAGCGCGATGTTCGCCGGGTCGTACAGGCTGGCGCCGGGCGCCAGCAGACCGGCCTGCGCCAGCAGTTCCTCGGCCTTCTCGTGGCCGGCTTCGGTCAGGTAGACCTGGTGGGTCTTTTCGTCGACGGTGAAGTCGCCGGCCTCGATCACGCCTTCGCCGGTGCGCGGGTCGGCCTCGCCGGTCTGCTTCTTCAGCGCCGGGATGATGCTGTCGATGCGCACGTACATGTCGGTGTGGTCTTCGGCCTGCCCGCTGATGATCAGCGGCGTGCGCGCCTCGTCGATGAGGATGGAATCCACCTCGTCGACGATGGCGTAGTTCAGCCCGCGCGCGACGCGGTCTGCCACCTCGTAGACCATGTTGTCGCGCAGGTAGTCGAAACCGAACTCGTTGTTCGTGCCGTAGGTGACATCGGCCGCGAAGGCCACCTGCTTCTCTTCACGCTGCATGCCCGGCACGTTGACGCCGACCGTCAGGCCCAGGAAACCGTAGAGCCGCCCCATCCACTCGGCATCGCGTCGCGCGAGGTAGTCGTTCACCGTCACCACGTGCACGCCCTTGCCGGCCAGCGCGTTCAGGTAGACCGGCAGCGTCGCCATCAGCGTCTTGCCTTCGCCGGTGCGCATCTCGGCGATCTTGCCCTCGTGCAAGGCCATGCCGCCCATGAGCTGCACGTCGAAATGCCGCATCTTCAAGGATCGCTTGCCGGCCTCGCGCACCACGGCAAAGGCTTCGGGCAGCAGCTGGTCCAGCGTCTCGCCTTGGGCCAGGCGCTGGCGGAAGGCCTCGGTCTGGGCGCGCAGCTCGGTGTCGTCGAGCTTCTCGTACTTCGGCTCGAGCGCATTGATCTGCTGCACCGTGCGACGGTAGTTCTTCAGCAGGCGGTCGTTGCGACTGCCGAAAATCTGGGTGAGGATCTTGGGGAACATGCAGCGTCACGAGCGGGTGTGTTGGGGGGCCGGGCCGCCGCGCGCGCCGTTTCCGGCCGCGGCATCCGCTGCGCCGGCGTCTTGCGGATGTGGAGACGACGCGAGTGGAAACAAGACCGTCGGGGCTTTGCCTGGCATCTTCATGCGCCGGCGGCGGCCTCGGATCCGGGCCGTCACCGACGTCGGTCGGGGTGCCTGCGCGGCCTCCTTGGCCTGGCCGCGTCTGGGACACGTAACCAGTGAGTTTAGCACCCGGCCTCGAGCGGCCCGGTACCCCAAGGGCGTGATGTCAGCGCTTGCGTGCAGTCTTGGCTGCGGCCAGGGACTCGGCGCCATCCCGGGCACCACCCTCCAGGAAGTGCATCGGGTCCTGCGGCACACCGTCGAGCAACACTTCAAAGTGCAGGTGGGGACCTGTCGAGCGCCCGGTGCTGCCAACCTCGGCGATCTTCTGCCCGCGCTTGACCAGGGCCCCGGCATCGACCAGCAGCCGCGAAGCGTGGGCATAGCGCGTCACCAGACCATTGCCGTGGTCGATCTCGACCATATAGCCGTAGGCCGGGTGCCAGTCGCTGGACAGCACGATGCCGCCAGCGGCGGCCTGGATGGGCGTGCCCACGTCGGCCGGGAAGTCGAGCCCGGTATGAAGGGCGGCGCGAGCGCTGAACGGGTCGATGCGGAATCCGAAACCCGAGCCCAACGGACCATCCACCGGTCGCGAATTCGGCACCATCATGGCGCGCAATCGTGCGTCGAGCAGGCGGGACTCGACCAGCGTGAAAAGGTCCAGGTGCTGCTCGGCAGCTTCGTCGAGCGAGGACAGCAAGGTCTGCAGATCCTGCAGGCTGGCCTGGGGTGCCGGCACGAAGGGGCCGCCGCGCCCATCGCCGGCGGCCCGGGGTACGGGTTTCATCTCCTGCACCTTGACCCCCGCCATGCCGGACACGCGTGCGCCGACGGCCTCGAGCTTCACGAGCTTGGCGTGCATCTCGCCGACGCGAAGCGCGATGGCGTCGAGGTTTTCGCGCATGAAACGATCGCGCTGGGCGATCTCGTCGCGCACCACCAGCTTGACGATCTGGCTGACGACGGGCCAGCCGTCGCGCGCCGCCTTGAGGAACACGAAGTGGTAGATCGCCCCCGAGGCCAGCATCAGCAGCAGCACCAGGCTCAGCGCCATCGCCAGCAACTGCAAACGCCCGATCTGAAGCACGCGGGTGCGGGACATGCCGCGGTGGGTGATCATCACCTGCATCGATAGACTCCTGACATGTCGACATCGCCCCCTCATCGCCTGGCCCGCCCCCTGGCCCAGGCGCTCGACGAAAGCCAGCCCCTGGCGGGACTGCTGCGCCGCGTCCAGCAGTCGCGCGACTGCCTCGCGGCGATCGCCTCGCTGCTGCCGCCGGCGCTGCAGCAACAGGTCAGCGCAGGCCCTCTCGACGAGGCCGGCTGGACGCTGCTGGTGAGCAACGGCGCCGCAGCGGCCAAGCTGCGGCAGATGCTGCCGGACCTCGAAACGACCCTGAGGCAGCAGGGCCTGCCCGGCGTGCCCCTGCGCATCAAGGTCCAGCCGCGCAGCTGAACCCGCCGCCCGGCGTGGTGCCGGCTGTCCGAATCGAACGGACGACCTTCCGCTTACAAGGCGGGTGCTCTACCAACTGAGCTAAGCCGGCCACTGGGCCCTTCTGCCGGGCATTGTAGGAGACGCGAAGGCCCCGGCGAGGGGCGGCCGGGCGCTACTTGATGCGCTTCAGTGAGGGTCGCGGCGCGCCGGGCGGGGCTGGTGGCGGGTCGGGTGGCGCGTCTGAAGAGGGCTCGGCTTCAGGAGGGTGCGCGCCGGCCGCGGGTGCTTCCGCCGCGTCAGGTTCGCTGCGGGCCAAGCGCAACGGCGAGCGCAGCGGCGTCGGCGCGCGCGCCGAAGGATGCGCCTGCGCTGCGCTCTCGTCCTGCGGCACCGTCGCGGAGTCCGTCGGCGTCGGGAAGGCCATGCCCTGGCCGTTCTCGCGGGCGTAGATGGCCACCACGTGATCGATGGGCACGACGATGTCGCGCGCCGCGCCGCCGAAGCGCGCCTTGAACTCGATCGTCTGGTTGCCCAGCTGCAAGCCGCTGGTGGCCTCGAAGGCCACGTTGAGCACGATCTCGTTGTTCTTCACGTACTCCATCGGCACCTGCACCTGCGCATCGACATAGACGGCGATGTAGGGCGTGAAACCGTTGTCGGTGCACCAGTCGTGCAGCGCACGGATCAGGTAGGGCCGCGTGGACGTCCCCTGGCTGTCGCCGCTGATGCTCGTCGCCATGGCTTCAGCAGCCGAGCAGACGCCGCGGATCCGGCTCCGCCGGTCCGCAGGCGTCGCCCCCCCCGGGGGGAAGCGGCGAAGCCGCTGCGGGGGGGGTTGTCATCACTTCCTCATCACCTTTTCCGAAGGCGTCAGTGCCTCGATGTAGGCCGGGCGCGAGAAGATGCGCTCGGCGTACTTCAACAGGGGCACGGCGTTCTTCGACAGGTCGATGCCGTAATAGTCCAGGCGCCACAGCAGCGGGGCGATGGCCACGTCGAGCATGCTGAAGTCGTCGCCCAGCATGTACTTGTTCTTCAGGAAGATGGGCGCCAGCTGCGTCAGCCGGTCGCGGATCTGTGAACGAGCCTTCTCGAGCTGCTTGTCGGTGGCCTTGACGCCGCGGCCTTCGAGCAGGTTCACATGGGCGAAGAGCTCCTTCTCGAAGTTGAAGAGGAACAGCCGCACGCGGGCACGCGCCACGGGATCGCCGGGCATCAGCTGGGGGTGTGGAAAGCGCTCGTCGATGTACTCGTTGATGATGTGCGACTCATACAGGATGAGGTCCCGCTCCACCAGGATGGGCACCTCGTTGTACGGGTTCATCAGCGCGATGTCTTCCGGCTTGGCGAAGAGATCCACGTCGCGGATCTCGAAGTCCATGCCCTTCTCGAACAGCACGAAACGGCAGCGGTGCGAATAAGGGCAGGTCGTTCCGGAGTAAAGCACCATCATGATGAAAAGCCCTCGATCAGTCTTGGGGCCCGAAAGCCCCGGCAAAAAAGAAGAAACGCAGTGGAAGCGCATGCTGCCACTGCGCAGGGGGTCCGGCGAACCGGGCCCGGATCCCAAGCCCTACTTGATGTCCTTCCAGAACGCCGCGTTGAGGCGCCAGGCGATCACGGTGAAGACACCCAGAAACAACAGCACCCAGACGCCCAGACGCGTGCGATCGTTGCGCACCGGTTCGCCCATCCACTGCAGGAAGGCGACCAGATCGGCCATGGCCAGGTTGTACTCGGCCGGTGTCATGGTTCCCGGGCTGATCTGCTCGAAGCCCTTGAAGACGGACACCGTCTTGGCGGGATCCCGGGGATCCTTCTCCTGGACATAGATCGCACGCTGCTGGCCCTGCAGCTCCCACAGCACGTGCGGCATGCCGACGTTCGGGAAGGCCAGGTTGTTCCAGCCGGTGGCCTTGGTCTCGTCGCGGTAGTAGGTGCGCAGATAGGTGTACACGTAGTCAGCGCCCGAGCCCTTGCCGGCGGCCGAGCGCGATCGCGCGATCAGCGTCAGATCGGGCGGAAGGCCGCCGAACCAGTCCTTGGCATCCTTCGCACTCTGGCTGACCTTCATGGTGTCGCCGACCTTGGCACCGGTGAAGATCAGGTTCTGCGCGATCTGCTCCTCGGTCAGACCGATGTCGCGCATGCGGTTGTAGCGCATGAACGCGGCCTCATGGCAGTTCAGGCAGTAGTTGACGAACAACTTGGCGCCGTTCTGCAGAGCAGCCATGTCGGTGGTGCGCTCGGTGGGGAACTTGTCCCACGCGATGCCGCCACCGGCACCGAATGCGGCGCCGTGCAACATCGAGAAGCAGGCCAGCAGGGAAAGGATCAGTTTCTTCATGGGGGACAGACTCCGCCGCGCGCTCAATGGGGCTGGAACGTGACCCGGTCGGGCACGGCCTTGAATTCGCCGATGCGGCTCCACCAGGGCATCAGCAGGAAAAAGCCGAAATAGAACAGGGTGCCGGCCTGGGAGATCAGCGTGCCGATGTCGGAAGGCGGCTTGATGCCCAGGTAGCCGAGCACGAAGAAGTTCACGACGAAGATGCCGTACAGCCACTTGTTCCAGTTCGGACGGTAGCGGATGGACTTCACGGGGCTGCGGTCCAGCCAGGGCAGCGGAAACATGACCAGCACCGCCACGCCCATCACCACCACGCCCCAGAACTTGGCGTCGAAGGTCTTCAGCAGGACCACCACCACCAGTGCACCGACCAGCACGGCGACCTTCCAGAAGTTCGTCAGGCCGCCCTTCAGCACGGCCAGAACGCCGCCCAGGGCCACCAGCACCGCCAGCACGTTGACCATCGGATCGGTCACCGCGCGCAGCATCGAGTAGTAGGGCGTGAAGTACCAGACCGGCGCGATGTGCGCGGGTGTCTTCAGCGGATCGGCAGGGATGAAGTTGTTGTACTCGAGGAAGTAGCCGCCCATCTCGGGAGCGAAGAAGATCACCGCGCTGAACAGCATCAGGAACACGCTCACCCCCAGGATGTCGTGCACCGTGTAGTAGGGATGGAAGGGAATGCCGTCGAGCGGGATGCCGGTCTTCGGATCCTTCTTGGCCTTGATCTCGACGCCATCGGGGTTGTTCGAGCCCACCTCGTGCAGCGCGATGATGTGGGCGGCCACCAGACCCAGCAGCACCAGCGGCACGGCGATGACGTGGAAGGCGAAGAAGCGGTTGAGCGTGGCGTCGCCGACCACGTAGTCGCCGCGGATCAGCAGGGACAGGTCAGGACCGACGAAGGGGATCGCGGCGAACAGGTTGATGATGACCTGCGCGCCCCAGTAAGACATCTGGCCCCAGGGCAGCAGATAGCCCATGAAGGCTTCGGCCATCAGACACAGGAAGATGGCGCAACCGAAGATCCACACCAGTTCCCGCGGCTTGCGGTAGCTGCCGTAGATCATGCCGCGGAACATGTGCAGGTAGACCACGACGAAGAAGGCGCTGGCGCCGGTGCTGTGCATGTATCGCACCAGCCAGCCCCAGGGAACGTCGCGCATGATGTACTCGACCGACGCGAAGGCCAGCGCCGCGTCGGGCTTGTAGTGCATCACCAGGAAGATGCCCGTGACGATCTGGATGACCAGCACCAGGATCGCCAGCGATCCGAAGAAATACCAGAAGTTGAAGTTCTTCGGCGCGTAGTACTCGGAGAGATGCTCCTTGTACAACTTGGACGCGGGGAAGCGGTTGTCCACCCACGTCATGAACCGCTGCGCGGCCGGAGCACCGGCCGGAGCTTCCTTGAATTCAGCCATCTTGACCTCTGTCCGAGTCAGTTACCGACCGAGCGTGCGCAGCGGGATGGCGCGCACCGTGGCCGGGAGGGGATCCATCACGCCTTCTTGTCCTCGCCAATCAGCAGGACGCTGTCGGACAGGAACATGTGCGGCGGCACCTCGAGGTTGTCGGGCGCGGGCTTGTTCTTGAAGACCCGGCCTGCGATGTCGAAGGTGGAACCATGGCAGGGGCACAGGAAGCCGCCGGCCCAGTTGTCGGGCAGCGAGGGCTGGGCGCCGGTCTGGAACCTGTCGATGGGCGAGCAGCCCAGGTGCGAGCAGATGCCCACACCCACGAAGAACTCGGGCTTGATGGAGCGGTGCGGATTCTTCGCGTAGTCGGGCGTCGGGTACTGCGTGCGCTGCGACGTGGGGTCGGCCAGTTCGGGCTCGAGCTTCTTCAGCGAGTCGAGCTGCTCCGGCGTGCGACGCACGATCCACACCGGCTTGCCGCGCCATTCGACAGTGAGCTTCTCGCCGGGCTTGATGCTGCTGATGTCCACCTGCACGGGTGCGCCTGCGGCCTTGGCCCGTTCAGACGGGGCGAAGGTGCTGACGAAGGGAACTGCGGTCGCCACGCCGCCCACGGCGCCAGCGCCGCAGGTGATGGCGATCCAGGTGCGTCGGCCTTGGTCGACAGCGGCGTCACTCATGGATGTCCTCGGGTTAATCATGTTCGGGTCAACGCGGGATTCTAGCCGACGCACATTGAAGCTCTCTGATGCCGGGGTGTTGCCCACCCGTGGCACCACCCTTGACCGATGCAAGGCCGCAGCCTAATGTCCCGCCGCGGAGGGCGGCCCCTTGCAGGCTGTCCAAGAACCAATCCAACCAACGAGGAAAAAGCCATGAGTTTCATGTCAGAGTTCAAGGAATTTGCCGTCAAGGGCAACGTGATGGATCTCGCCGTCGGCGTGATCATCGGCGGCGCCTTCGGCAAGATCGTCGATTCGGTGGTCGGCGACCTCATCATGCCCATCATCGGCCGCATCTTCGGCGGCCTGGACTTCAACAACTACTTCATCCCGCTGTCGGGCCAGACGGCCACCACGCTGATCGAAGCCAAGAAGGCCGGCGCCGTCCTGGCCTACGGCAGCTTCATCACGATCGCGCTGAACTTCGTCATCCTGGCCTTCATCATCTTCCTGATGGTCAAGCAGATGAACCGCCTCAAGCGCGAGGCCCCGGCCGCCCCTCCGCCCCCCACGCCGGAAGACGTGGTGCTGCTGCGCGAGATCCGCGACTCCCTCAAGAAGTAACTTTTGCTTGCCTCGGGCGGCCCTTCGTATGCCGGGCCTGCCCTTGGTATGGCGCATACTTGCCGGCTTGTAACAGCAAGCCATGAGCAACCACGCCTTTCATCGCCTGCCTGCGCCGCTGGAAGCGGCCACGCAGCGCATCAAGCAGGCTGTGCGGCAGGCACTCGAACGCAGCATCGAGAGCCTGGGCCTGTCGGCGTTGTCGGCCACCTCGTCGGCCGTGCGCAGCGACATCCTGGCTGCGCAGTTCGAGATCGACCGCAAGTCGGCGATGTTCATCCTGACCTTCGACGAGGCCTTCGAGACCAGGCTCCGACGGGACTGCGGTCCGCGTGACCCAGGCAACACCGGCCCGTCGAACTGGTCCGAACTGAGCCTCGTCGAGGACCACGAGGTCGAGATCAAGGTGGCTGCCGAGCGATTCGGGCTGCAGCTGGCGCACGCCTGCGAATGGGAGCTGCGCGAACTGGGCGGCTACCTCGGCGCGATCCTGACGCAGGAGCGCTTCGACAAGGACCAGAACCCGCTGCGACCCGAGCTGATCGGCCTGGCCATGATCCGGGCGGCCGAGTCGGTGAGCGAAGACGCTGCGGTGCGCAAGATCCTGGTGACGGAGATCGGCCGCTCCCTGGCAGCGACGCTGGGGCCC
This sequence comes from Rubrivivax sp., assembly GCA_022843905.1. Classification (GTDB taxonomy): domain Bacteria; phylum Pseudomonadota; class Gammaproteobacteria; order Burkholderiales; family Burkholderiaceae_C; genus Rubrivivax. Next base: position 8,040 of record JALHMT010000080.1, on the reverse strand, counting down.
ACCTACGCCGCCATCGTGGCTGACTTCCGCTCGATGGGCCTGCAGCCCGCGGGCATGAGCGTGCGCATGTCCGAGTCCCGGGGGCTCGACTCGCGGCGCTCGCTGTCGGGCATCGAGCAGTTCGGCGACAGCGACCACGGCAGCTCGCGCGCCGCGCAGGATTCAGCCCTGGGGGCGGCGGGCAGCGTGAGCCGCAGCATGGGCGGCAACCCGCTGGGGGTAGTTGATGCCGGCATGATGAACCTGATCCGTCGGCTGGCCTTCTTCAGCGCGTCCGCGGGCGGCGGGGCCGGCGGTGCGCCGAGCCAGCATGCTGGCGGATTCGACGACAGCGGGTCGGGCGGGGGCCAGCCGGCTCAGAACCTGATCCGCGCGCATCGCGACGAGCTGCGCGCCGCCTCCAAGGGCTCGATCGACCACATGGTCATCGACGTCATCGGCAGCCTCTTCGACCAGATCCTGTCCGACCCCAAAGTGCCGCCGCAGATGGCGCGACAGATCGCGCGGCTGCAGTTGCCGGTGCTGCGCGCGGCCCTGGGCGACCCCTCGTTCTTCTCGTCGCGCCGGCACCCGGTGCGGCGCTTCGTCAACCGCATCGCCTCGGTGGGTGTGGGCTTCGACGACTTCAGCGACGACCGCGGGCAGCGCTTCCTGGCCAAGGTGCGCGAGCTGGTGCAGGAGATCGTGCAGGGCGACTTCGAGCAGATCGAGCTCTATGAAGCCAAGCTCGCGGCGCTCGAGGCCTTCGTCGTCGAGCAGGCGCGCGAAGAGGTGCAGGAAGTCGGCGACGCCGTGGCCGTGCTGCAGGAGAAGGAAGACGAACTGCGCCTGCAGCGCATGATCTCGCTGCAGCTTCAGGCCGACCTGAAGACGCTGGCGGGGCCGGAGTTCCTGCGCCAGTTCATCGTCGAGGTCTGGAGCCAGGTGCTGCTGAGGGCCACCCTGACCCTCGGCGCCGAACACGACAAGTCGCGACGCTTCCGCCAGGTCGGCAGCGAGCTTTTCATGAGCGTGCAGCCAAAGGCGTCGCCGCAGCAGCGCAAGGCCTTCCTGTCTGATCTGCCGCGCCTGATGCAGTCGCTCAAGGAAGGCATGGACCTCATCCGCTGGCCCGACGCGCAGCGCAACCACTTCTTCGGGCAGCTCCTGCCCGCGCACGCCGAGGCCCTGAAGAACGCCGGGACCAGAACGCTCGACTACAACCTGATGGCCAGGCGGGTCGAGGGTGCGCTGGAAAGACCGCTGCCCTCACGCTCCGACCTGAAGAGCTCGCCGATGGTCGACCTGCCGGTGCTCAGCGACGAGATCCTGTCGGCGCCCTTCAACGCCGAAGAAGCCCGGCGCGTCGGCCTGTTGCCCGAGACAGCCGTCGACTGGTCGGGCAAGGTGGACATCGACCTCAGCGCGCAGGAACCCGAACTTTCCGCTGGCGACGTGCACATCGACGGACTGCCCGCCAGCAGCGAGGTGATGGAGCCGACGCAGGGCAAGTCGCTGGCCGACCACGTGCAGATCGGTTTCGCCTACCACATGCAGCTGCAGGGCCGCTGGGAGAAGGTGCGCCTTTCGCATGTCAGCACGGGCCGCAGCTTCTTCGTGTTCACTCACGGGCAGAAGCACCGGCAGACTGTGTCGCTCACCTACCGCATGCTGGCCCGCCTGTGCGAGACCGGGCGCCTGCGCGCCTTCGAAAGCGCCTACCTGCTGGAGCGCGCCACCGCCCGCGCGCGGCGTCAACTCGCCGAACTGGGCGGGGCGCTGAAGGCTGCCACCAGCAGCCCCTCCCGCAGCGGCTGAGAGCCCGGCTGGCCGGGCCCCTGCCGCTCGCCTTACCTGCGCGCTGCGATGGCGCGCTCGGCGCTGGTCACCAGATCGGCGCCGATCTGCGTCTTCCACTTGTCGTACACCGGCCGCGTGGCCTTCACGAAGGCTTCGCGCTCCTGCGGCGTGAGCTGCGTGATGGTGACGCCCAGGGCGGCAATCTCCTTGAGCAGCGGCCTGTCGGCCTCGTCCAGCCCCTTGCGGGCGATGGCGACCTGCTCCTTGCCGGCGTCGATGGCGGCCTGGCGCACGATGGCCTGGTCGGCCGGCGTCCACGAGGCCCACACCTCCTTGTTGACGACGAAGACCAGCGGGTCGGCCACGTAGCCCCACATCGTCACGTTCTTCTGGCCGACGTTCTGCAGCTTGGCTGCGGTGAAGATCGACATCGGGTTTTCCTGCCCGTCGACCGCGCCGCTGGCCAGCGCCGGCTGGGCGTCTGCCCAGCTCATCTGCGTCGGGTTGGCGCCCAGTGCGGTGAAGGTGTCCAGGAACAGGGGCGAGCCGACGACTCGGATCTTCAGGCCCTTGAGGTCGTCGGGCGTCCGCAGAGCCTTCTTCGAGTTGGTGATCTCGCGGTAGCCGTTCTCGCCCCAGGCCAGCGGCATCACACCGGCGCGGTCGATGATGGAGAAGATCTGCCTGCCCACGTCGCCACGCGTGAGCGCGTCGATGGCGGCGTAGTCGGGCATCAGGAAGGGCAGCGAGAAGAGGTTCAGTTCCTTGACCTGGGGCGACCAGTTGATGGTGGAGCCGATGGCCAGGTCGATGACGCCCTGGCGGATGGCCGTGAACTCGCGGGTCTGGTCGCCCTGAACCAACGAGACACCCGGATAGAGCTTGATGTTGATGCGGCCCTGGGTGCGCTCGCGCACGAGGTTGGCCCAGATCTCGCCGCCCTTGCCCCAGGGGAAGGCCGTGCCCACCACCAGCGACATCTTGTACTCGGGCTTGTAGTTGGTCTGCGCCGAGGCCACGGCGGCCGAGGCCAGCGCAGCGGCGGCCAGGGCGAACTTCAGGATGGAACGCTTTTTCATCTCAGGTCTCCTTTGTCGTTTGTCGACGTGTGTTTGCAAAGAACTCAATACCCCAGCTGCCGCGGCAGCCACAGCGCGATGTCGGGCATCGCGATCACCATCACCAGCACGACCATCAGGGCGGCCAGGAACCAGAACACCCAACGGAAGGTCTCTTCGATGCGCACGCCGGCGATGCGGCACGACACCATGAGGTTGACCGCGATCGGCGGCGTGAACTGTCCCAGCGCCACCATCATGGTCAGCAGCACCCCGAACCACACCAGGTCCCACTGGTAGAAGTTGGCGATGGGGATGAGCAGCGGGATGAAGATGAGGAAGATCGACACCCCGTCCAGCACCATGCCGACCACCAGCAACAGCACGATCAGCAACGCCAGCACGCCCCAGGGCCCGAGGCCGCTCTGCGTGATGGCCTTCGTGATGGGGTCGATGAGGCCCAGGGTCGACAGCGAGTAGGCGAAGATGCCCGCCAGAGACACCACCAGCAGGATGATGGCCGACAGCTCGCCCGACTCGCGCAGGATCTCGAACAGGTCGCGTGGCTTGATGGTGCGATAGACCACCATGCCCACGAAGAGGCCGTAGAACACCGCCACCACGGCGGCCTCGGTCGGCGTGAACCAGCCGGCCCGCATGCCGCCCAGGATGAGCACCGGCGCGGCCAGGCCCCAGGACGCGTCGCGCAGGCTGGTCCAGAAGGCCGGCCGCGGCGCGGCGGCCTCCATCTGCCCCATGCCGTGCCGACGGGCCAGCCACACGGCGGGAATCATCAGCGCCAGACCCACCAGCAGGCCCGGGAACATGCCGGCGGCAAAGAGCGCCGGCACCGACGCGCCGGGCACCAGCACCGAGTACACGATGAAGGCGATCGACGGCGGGATCAGGATGTCGGTGGAGGCCGCCGCGCCGACGACAGACGCAGAGTAGGCCGGCGGGTAGCCCGACCGTGCCATGGCCGCGATCATCACGCCGCCCACCGCGGCGGCCGTGGCGGGGCCCGAACCCGAGATGCCGCCCAGGAACATCGCCACCGCGATGGCCACCAGGGGCAGCATGCCCGGCCCGCGACCGACGATGGAAACGGCGAAGTTCACCAGGCGCAGCGCCACGCCGGAGCGGTCGAAGATCGATCCCACGAGCACGAACATCGGGATCGCCAGCAGGGGGTACTTGCCGAGGCCGGCATAGAAGTTCTGCGGCACGGCCAGCAGACCGAACCATTGCGAGCTGGCATTGGCCGCGGCGATGGCCACCGCCCCCGCCAGCCCCAGCGCGGCGCCGATGGGCACACCCGCCAGCATCATGGCGATGAAGGCGACGAACAGCAGCGTGCCGATCATGACCGGCGACCGCGGCGGATGAACAGGCCCAGCGCGCGCCCGGCGATGGCCAGCGACAGGATGGGCAGCCACATCGAATACCACCACTGGGGCACGCCGATGCCGGGCGAGGTCTCGCCGAAGCGGAAGTCGTCCCACACCATGCGCGCGCTCAGCACGGTGATCAGCAGGAAGAGCAGGAAGACCATGAAGGCGCCGAAGCGTGCCAGGGCACGCCGGCGCCCGGCCGGACCGCTGTCGGCGAAGTACTCGATGCGGATCTGCCGGTTGCGCGCCACCGAGGCCGAGCCGGCCACCAGCGCCAGCACGATCATCAGGAAGACCGAGAACTCCTCGGTCCAGGCGAAGGACTGGTTGGTGAAGTAGCGCACCAGCACGTTGGCGAAGGTGATCAGTGCCAGCAGGGCCATCACGATGACGGTGAGCCAGTCCTCGATGCGCAGCGGCACGGCCGGGCTTTCGTCGGCGACACCGCCTGCGACGCCCGCAGGGCCGGGCTCGCGGGCGGCAGCGGGCTCGGTGGGCTCGGTGGGCTCGTTCATGCTCACAGGTCGCCGGGCAGGCTGGCCGCGTGGGTCACTGCAGGAAAGCCCGCACCGCGGCCACCACGTCGTCGGCGCTCACGCGCGACTGCGCTTCCAGCACGGGCGCATAGCCCACGGGGATGCGCGGCGCACCCAGGCGCCGCACCCTGCAGCCCGTGGCCTCGGCGGCCGTGGCTGCCACCTCGGCACCGAAGCCCGCCGCCTGCACCGCCTCGTGCACCACCAGCAGATGGCCGGTGCGGCCACACGACGACAGCACCGCGTCGCGGTCCCAGGGCCAGATGGTGCGCAGGTCGATCAGTTCGACTTCGATGCCCGACGCGGCCAGTGCCTGGCAAGCGACCTCGCAGGCCTGCACCTGCTTGCTCCAGCTCACCACCGTGACATGGCCGCCCGCACGCACGATGCGGGCACGGCCGAGAGGGATCTGCAGCGAGGTGTCGACCTCGCCCTGCAGACCCCACAGCGTCTTGTGTTCCATGAAGACCACAGGGTCGCCGCTGGCCATCGCGGCCCGCAGCAGGCCGTGGTTGTCCTGCGGTGTCGACGGACAGACGACCACCACCCCGGGCAGGTGGGCGAACCAGCTCTCGAGCGATTGCGAGTGCTGCGCCGCCGAGGCGTCCCAGATGCCCGTGGGCATGCGCACCACCATGGGCACGCGGCCCTGGCCGCCGAACATGAAGCGGTTCTTGGCCGCCTGGTTGACGAGTTCGTCCATGCCGCACAGCGCGAAATCGACGACGCGCATCTCCACCACCGGCCGCAGGCCGGCCAGTGCCATGCCCACGCCGGCGCCGAGGATGGCGGCTTCGCTGATCGGCGTGTCGATGACGCGCCGTGTGCCGAAGCGTTCCTGCAGGCCCTTGTACTGGCCGAAGATGCCGCCACGGCCGACGTCCTCGCCGAGCACGACGACGTTGGGGTCGGCTTCCATCTCCTGCGTCACCGCGTGCACCGCGGCCTGGGCATAGCTCATCGTCGTCTTGTTCATCGCCACACTCCGGCACCGATGGTCTGCACATCGGTGTAAGCCGCCTCGGCCGCCGGCCAGGGCGCCGCGGCGGCAGCAGCCAGCGCCGCCTCGACTTCGGCGTGGGCTTCGGCATCGATGGCCTCCAGCACTGCCGCGCTGCCGCCGGGCATCGACAGGAAACGATGGCGTGCGCGTGCGATGGGATCGGTACCCAGCGCCGTTTCGAGCTCGTTCGGGTCGCGGTAGGCCGCGGGGTCCACCGAGACGTGGCCCTTCACCCGGTAGGTGACGGCATGCAGCAGGCGCGGTCCGTGGCCGGCACGCACCTGTTCGACCAGCCCGCCGGCGGCGGCGTGCACGGCGAGCACGTCGTTGCCGTCGACCTGCACCGCCGGGATGCCCAGGCTCCGGGCCCGCGCCGCAGCGCCGTCGCCCGCGGTCATCGGGCCGCTGGCGGTGGTGGCACTCCAGCGGTTGTCCTCGCAGACGAAGAGCACCGGCAGCGTGAAGACGCAGGCCCAGTTCAGCGCTTCCAGGAAGGGGCCGCGGTTGATGGCACCGTCGCCGAAGAAGCAGGCGGTGATCGTGTCGCGGCCCTGGATCTTCTGCGCGTGCGCCGCGCCCACGGCGATGGGCAGACCGGCAGCCACCACGCCGTTGGCGCCCAGCATGCCGACGGAGAAGTCGGCAATGTGCATCGAGCCGCCCTTGCCGCCGTTGAAGCCGGTGGCCTTGCCGAACAGTTCGGCCATCATGCGCGACAGGTCGGCCCCCTTGGCCAGCGTGTGGCCGTGGCCGCGATGGGTGGAGGTGAGGTAGTCGTCGCGCCTCAGATGGGCGCAGACGCCGGCCGGCACGGCTTCCTGCCCGGTGGACAGGTGCAGCGGGCCCCTGACGCGGGCGCTGCCGTCGGCCGCCATGCCGTAGGCGCTGACGCCGCCCTGGCTGGCCACCTCGGCGGCATTCTCGAAGGCGCGGATGCGCACCATCAGGCGGTACAGCGCCGCCAAGGTCTCAGTATCCGTGCGCACTGTGTCTCCGCCGCCTCATGATTCTGGCCGCATTGTAGAAGCGCCTCGATCGGGTCCCGGCGCAGGCGCGGCCTGCACGGCTGCATGCGGCGGGCCTGCGCCGCCGCCCGCTCAGGACGGCGGCAGCCCCGCCAACCGGCGCGCCATACGCAGCGCAGCCACCAGGCTGGCCTCGTCGGCCACGCCGCGGCCGGCGATGTCGAAGGCCGTGCCGTGGTCGGGGCTGGTGCGCACGAAGGGCAGGCCCAGCGTGACGTTGACGCCTTGTTCCACGCCCAGGTACTTCACGGGAATGAGGCCGTGGTCGTGCGTCATCGCGACCACGGCGTCGAACTCGCCGGGATGGCCCATGGCGTCGCGTGCACGCATGAAGACCGTGTCGGGCGCGAAGGGCCCACGTGCGTCGATGCCTTCGGCGCAGGCGGCGGCCACGGCCGGAGCGATGATCTGCAGCTCCTCGTCGCCGAACAGCCCACCTTCCCCGGCATGCGGGTTCAGGCCCGCCACGCCCAGACGCGGCGCGGCGATGCCGAAGGCCAGCAGTGCCCGGTGCGTGATGCGCAGGGTCTGCAGCACGGCGTCGAAGCTCAGCGCGTCGATGGCGCGGCGCAGCGACATGTGGATGGTCACCAGCACCACGCGCAGTTGATCGTTGGCGAGCATCATGCGCACCGGTGGCGGCTCGCCGCCGCGGGCGGCCAGGGCCTGCAGCATCTCGGTGTGGCCCGGGAAGTCGACGCCGGCAGAGGCCAGCGCCTCCTTGTGCAGCGGCGCGGTGACGACGCCGGCGGCTGCACCCGCCAGCACCCAGGCCACGGCCTGTTCGATGCAGAGCGCGGCGGCCGCGCCGTTGCGCCCGTCGATTCGGCCGAAGGGCAGTTCCGCCAGACCACCCGGCAGCCGGGCCGGCTGCAGCAGCGGCAGGCAACCCGGAGGCAGCGAGGCGGCGTCGCCCGGCGTGTCGATCAAGGCCAGCGGCAGCGGCCGGTCGGGCCACAGTGCGGTGGCCCGGCGCATCACGGCCAGATCGCCCACCACCACACAGCCCGCAGCGCGGCCGGCGGAGAAGGCCCGCACGATGATCTCGGGGCCGATGCCGGCGGCGTCGCCCATGGTGATGAGCAAGGGGCTCGTGTTCAAGAGATTGTCCTCCGCGCTGTGCGCCGCACGCTCACTGGACTACCCTCCGTGCTTCGCACTGCGGGATGAGCGCTTGGGAGCGGCCCGGCGCGCTCACTGGACTACCCTCCGTGCTTCGCACTGCGGGATGAGCGCTTGGGAGCGGCC
>JALHMT010000079.1 GCA_022843905.1 Rubrivivax sp. | reverse complement strand
CTGCCGGCGGGGTGGCGGCGATGGGCGCCGCAGGCACGGCCGCCAGCGCCCCCGCCACGCCCGCCGCCCCCGGCAAGGGCACCTCGTCGGCGCGGCGCTGCTTGCCGATGGGCGCGCTCGACTTGCCGATGCGCGTGGCGGCCATGTCCTCTTCGCTCGGGTACAGGCCCAGCAGCGCCTGGTCGAAGACGCGGCGGGCGATCGGTGCGGCAGCCTCGGAGCCGAAGCCGGCGTTTTCGACCACCACGGCCAGGGCGATGGTGGGGGCATCCAGCGGCGCCATCGCCATGTAGAGCGAGTGGTCGCGCTGGTGCTCTGCCAGTCGCGAGGCGTTGTACTTCTCGTTCTGCTTGATGCCCACGGCCTGCGCCGTGCCGGTCTTGCCCCCGCTCTGGTAGGGCGCACCCATGAAGACGCGCGTGGAGGTGCCTTCCTGGGTCACGCCGTGCAGGGCCCGCTTGATGAGCTCGACATGCTCGGGCTTGTAGGGCAGGGGCTCCAGGGCATCGTTGGCCAGCGTCCGTGTCTGGCCGGTCACGATGTCCCGCACCTCGCGCACCAGGCGCGGCTTGAAGCGCTGGCCGCCGGCCACCAGCGTGGCGGTGGCGCTGGCCAGCTGCAGCATGGTGAAGTTGTTGTAGCCCTGGCCGATGCCCAGCGAGATGGTTTCACCGGCGTACCAGCGCTGCTGCTCGGGTCGGCGGAAGGCGCGCTTCTTCCAGTCGGTGGACGGCAGCACGCCGGTGACCTCGCCTTCGACGTCGATGCCCGTGCGGCGGCCGAAACCCATCGGCGAGAGGTGTTCGTGCATCAGGTCCACGCCCATCTCGTTGGCCAGCGAGTAGTAGTAGACGTTGCTGGACTTCACGATCGAGCGGGTCATGTCCACCGCGCCGAGGCCTCGGTCGCCGTGGCTGCGGAAGGTGTGGTTGCCGAACTGGAAGGTGCCGCCGTCCTGGATCACGGTGGAGCCGCTGCGCTTGCCGGACTCGAGCGCGGCCATGGCCATGAAGGGCTTGAAGGTCGAACCCGGCGGGTAGGTGCCGCGCAGGGCGCGGTTCAGCAGCGGCTTGTCCAGGCTCTCGTTGAGTTCGCGCCAGCTCTCGACATCGATGCCGTCGACGAACAGGTTGGGGTCGAAGGTGGGCTTGCTGACGAAGGCCAGCACCTCGCCGCTGCGCGGGTCGATGGCCACCAGCGCGCCGCGGCGGTCGCCGAACATTTCCTCCACCAGGGCCTGCAGGCGGATGTCGATGGACAGCACCAGCGTGTTGCCGGGCGTGGCCGGGTGGCTGGCCAGCCGCCGCACGGCCCGGCCGCCGGCGCTGGTCTCCATCTCCTCGAAGCCGGTGTTGCCGTGCAGTTCCTTTTCGTAGCTCTGCTCCAGGCCCAGCTTGCCGATGTGCTCGGTGCCCTTGTAGTTGGCCTGGTCCTCTTCGGGCCAGTCGTCGATGAGCTTCTTCTCGGCCTGGTTGATGCGGGCGATGTAGCCGAGCAGGTGGCTTCCCACCTCTCCGAGCGGATAGTTGCGGAACAGCCTGGCCTTGACATCGACACCGGGGAAACGGAAGCGCTGCGCCATGAAGCGCGCCACCTCGTCTTCGCTGAGCTTGGTGCGCAGCGGCAACGATTCGAAGCTCTTGCCCTCTTCCACCAGCCGCTTGAAGCGCCGGCGGTCGCGCACCGACACCTCGACGATGCCCGCCAGCTCGTCGATCAGGGGCTCCAGCGGGCCGGCTCGCGACGGCGTGATCTCCAGCGTGTAGGCCGAGTAGTTGCTGGCCAGAACGACGCCGTTGCGGTCGACGATCAGGCCGCGGTTGGGCACGATGGGCACGATGGCGATGCGGTTGGACTCGGCCTGCAGGGCCAGGTCGTCGTGGCGCAGCACCTGCAGCACTCCCATGCGCAGGCCCAGCAGCAGGAACAGCGCCAGCACGAAGGCGGCAGCCGCCAGCAGCCGGGTGCGGAACCGGCGCAGTTCGCGGTCGAGGTCCTTCAGTTCGTTCATGGCCGTGGGCGGGTCGCCCGCTCTACAGGGGTCGATTCTCGTCCGGATCAGGCGCCCGGCGCTGCGGTGCCAGCAGGAGAATCGTGACCACCGGCCACAGCAGGGCCTCGAACACCGGCGCCAGCAGCAGTTCCCAGCCCGGGAACATGCCGCCGGCAAGCAGGCGCAGGGCCAGCGACAGCAGGGTGACGGCGAAGAACACCGGGAAGATCTGCAGCGCCTGCTCCACCAGGCCGAACCACAGCAGCCGGCGGTGGATGGTGATGGCCACGTAGCTCAGCAGCGTGTACGCCAGCGCGTGCTGGCCCAGCAAGGCGCCGTCGTTGACGTCCATCAGCAGCCCGAAGAAGAAGGCCACGCCGATGCCCACGCGCCGCGGCTGGTGCACGTTCCAGAACACCAGCACCAGGGCCAGCAGGTCGGGCAGCGCGGCGTTTCGCCCCAGGGGCAGCATGCCCAGGCCCAGCGCGACGAGCAGCGTGAAGGCAATGAAGAAGGGGTTGACCGGCAGCAGCAGCTGGTCGGAGCCGCGCGGCATGATCATGGCCGGGCCCCCTTGGCCTGGCCGTACCCGCGGGGGGCAGCCGTGGCCGGGGCGGGCTCGGGCCGCTCCGGCATCTGCACGGCCAGCGGCTCGAGCACCAGCACGTGGCGCACGCCGTCGGCAGGCGCCGCCGGTGCCAGCAGCACGCGCGCGAAGCTCGAGTCGACCCGGCGGTCCACGCTGACCACGGTGGCCACCGGAACGCCAGGTGGGTAGACGCCGTCGACACCGCTGGTGTGCAGCAGGTCGCCAGCCTGCACGTCGGCGTTGCCCGACATGAAGCGCAGCTCCATGACCGCGCCGCCGGCCGCCGACAACCCGCCGAAGGCGGCGCTGCGCTGCTGCGTGCGCAGGTTGAGCACCGGGATGGCCGCGTCCTTGTCGGCCAGCAGGGTGACCTCGCTGGACAGCGGGTAGACGCGCGTGACCTGGCCCAGCACGCCCCGTTCGTTGATCACCGGGGAGCCCAGCTTGACGGCCTGCGCGGCCCCGACGTTCACGAAGAGCTTGCGCGAGAAGGGATCGGCCGCCTCGTACATCACGTCGGCGGCCTGACTGCGCACCGTCAAGGCGGGCTTGAGCTCCAGCAACGCCCGCAGGCGGGCGTTTTCGCCGGCCAGCTGTGCAGCGCGGCCGGCCTGCAGCGCCTGCTCGGCCAGCGCGGCGCGCGCAGCGCGTTCGCCGGCCAGCGCGTCCTGCAGGCCACGCAGGTAGTCGCCCCCGGTGGACAGCATCTGCACCGGCACGGCCAGGGTGCGCTGCACCGGCAGCAGCGCGATGGCCAGACCGGCGCGCAGCGGCTCGATGAGGGCGAAGCGCGTGTCGGCCACCATCAGGAAGACGGCCAGCGCCGCGAAGAAGCCGACCTTGGTGAGGGCCGAGGGCCCTTGCCGGAAGAAGGGCGGAGGCGTGCGATCGAGCGTACCCAGCGGCATGGCGTCACCAGACCGGACGCGGCGTCACTCGGAGGTGAAGATGCTTCCGAGCCGCTCCATCCGTTCCAGCGCCATGCCGCAACCGCGCACGACGCAGGTCAGCGGATCCTCGGCCACCAGCACCGGCAGGCCGGTTTCTTCGGCCAGCAGGCGGTCGAGGTCGCGCAGCAGCGCGCCGCCGCCGGTGAGCATCATGCCGCGCTCGGCGATGTCGGCACCCAGTTCGGGCGGCGTCTGCTCGAGCGCGTTCTTCACGGCGCTGACCATCTGGTTCAGCGGGTCGGTCAGCGCCTCGAGGATCTCGTTGCTGCTGATGGTGAAGCTGCGCGGCACGCCTTCGCTGAGGTTGCGGCCCTTGACTTCCATCTCCTTGACCTCGGAGCCGGGAAAGGCCGAACCGATGTTCTTCTTGATGGACTCGGCCGTCGGCTCGCCGATCAGCATGCCGTAGTTGCGGCGGATGTAGTTGATGATGGACTCGTCGAACTTGTCGCCGCCCACCCGGATGCTGCCCTTGTAGACCATGCCGCCCAGGCTGATGACGCCCACTTCGGTGGTGCCGCCGCCGATGTCGACGACCATGGAACCCGAGGCTTCGCTGACCGGCAGCCCGGCGCCGATGGCCGCGGCCATGGGTTCCTCGATCAGGTAGACGTCGGAGGCGCCGGCGCCCAGCGCCGATTCACGGATGGCGCGGCGCTCGACCTGGGTCGAGCCGCAGGGCACGCAGATGATGATGCGCGGGCTCGGCCGCAGCACCGAGCGCGGGTGCACCATCTTGATGAACTGCTTGAGCATCTGCTCGGTGACGGTGAAGTCGGCGATCACGCCGTCCTTCATCGGCCGGATGGCCTCGATGTTGCCGGGCACCTTGCCCAGCATGGCCTTGGCCTCGGCACCGACGGCCTGGATGGTCTTCTTGCCGTTGGGGCCGCCTTCGTGGCGGATGGCGACGACCGAGGGCTCGTCGAGCACGATGCCCTTGCCACGCACGTAGATCAGCGTGTTGGCGGTGCCGAGGTCGATGGCGAGGTCGGTCGAAAAGTAGCGACGCAGGGAAGCGAACATGTTGCGGGGAGCGGGAGCCGTGCGGGGCACGTCTCCGAAAGATTGGGGGGTGGCTCGGTGGAGGACGACGCGGCGAAAGAGAGCGATTCAGCAGGACGGCCCTGGGCCACGTCCGGCGCGCCGTTGCCGACGTGCCCACCAGCCGGCGCAGGCGCCAACCGATGTTCAACGACTTTCAACGCGGTTCGGAAGGGGCGCCTGACCGTGCCCAGTATCGGTGTTGCTCTGAGGCCCGAGGTAACCAGAGATAATACCGTATAGACCCTCGGATCAGGCGCGCCGCGAGGGCCGAATTGCCTGTCCGAAGACCGCATCGGCCCCGAACGGCGCACCCGCTCCCGAAACCCGCAGGCACCGCCGCCTGCTTGCCGCAGTCACCCGCAAACCACCCGCATCGATCCCCATGGCCCTTTCACCGCAGGACGTGAGTCGCATCGCCCACCTGGCGCGGCTGGAGCTGTCGCCCGAAGAGTCGACGGCGATGCTCGCGCAGCTCAATGGCTTCTTCGGCATCGTCGAACGCATGAGCGCCGTCGACACCCACGGTGTCGAGCCGCTCCATACCCCGCTGTCGGCGGTGCAGGAGGTCACGCTCCGCCTGCGCGACGACGCCGTCACCGAGGTGGTCGAGCGCGAGCTGAACCAGCGCAGCGCGCCGCAGGTCGAGGACGGCCTGTTCCTGGTGCCGAAGGTGATCGAATGAGGCCGCCCGTGGACGTTCTCGACGCCAGGGGGCTCGGATGAAGCTGCACGACCTGGGCGTGGCCGCCGCCGCGCAGGCCATCCGCAAGCGTGAGGTCTCCAGCGTCGACCTGGTGTCGCACCTGCATACACGCGCCGCGGCGATGTCGGCGCTGGGCGCCTTCCTGGCCACCGACACCGAGGCCGCGCTGGCGCAGGCGCGCGCTGCCGACGAGCGCGCGGCGCGTGGCGAAGGCGGGCCGCTGAACGGCGTGCCCATTGCGCACAAGGACATCTTCGTCACGCGCGGGCTGCCGTCGACGGCCGGCTCGAAGATGCTGGCCGGCTACGCCAGCCCTTTCGACGCCACGGTGGTGGCGCGCCTGGGCGGCGGCGAAACCGGCGACGGGGCCGCGCCGGGCGCCGGAGCGGTGACGCTGGGCAAGCTGAACTGCGACGAGTTCGCGATGGGTTCGGCCAATCAGAACTCCGCCTTCCAGCCGGTCCGCAATCCGTGGGACCTGTCACGCGTGCCGGGTGGCTCGTCCGGCGGCTCGGCCGCCGCCGTGGCCGCCCGCCTGCTGCCCGGCGCCACCGGCACCGACACCGGTGGCTCGATCCGCCAGCCGGCCTCGTTCTGCGGCATCACCGGCATCAAGCCGACCTACGGCGTGTGTTCGCGCTACGGCATGATCGCCTTCGCCTCCAGCCTGGATCAGGCCGGCCCGATGGCGCGCAGCGCCGAGGACTGCGCGCTGATGCTGTCGGCCATGAGCGGCTTCGACCGCCGCGACGCCACCAGCGCCGAGCGTCCGCCGCAGGACTTTCACGCCCAGATGCTGCAGGCGCGCCCTGGCGCCACGGCAGCACGCCCGCTGCAGGGCCTGCGCATCGGCCTGCCGCGCGAGTTCTTCCCGCAGGCCCTGGCCGGTGACGTCGAAGCGGCGGTGCGCGCAGGGCTGGCCGAGCTGGAAAGGCTGGGCGCCACCCTGGTCGACGTGAGCCTGCCGCGCACCGAGCTGTCGATCCCCGTCTACTACATCATCGCACCGGCCGAGGCCAGCTCCAACCTCAGCCGCTTCGACGGCGTGAAGTTCGGTCACCGCGCCGCCGACCACGGCGACCTGCTGGACATGTACAAGAAGACGCGCGCTCAAGGCTTCGGGCCCGAAGTCAAGCGACGCATCATGATCGGCACCTACGTGCTGTCCCACGGCTACTACGACGCCTACTACCTGCAGGCACAGAAGCTGCGCCGCATGATCGCCGACGACTTCCAGGCCTGCTTCCGCGACTGCGACCTCATCGCCGGCCCGGTGGCGCCCTCGGTGGCCTGGAAGCTCGGCGACAAGAGCGACGACCCGGTGGCCAGCTACCTCGCCGACATCTTCACCCTTCCCGCCAGCCTGGCCGGCCTGCCGGGCATGAGCGTGCCCTGCGGACAGGGCGAACACGGCATGCCGGTGGGGCTGCAGCTCATCGGCAACTATTTCGAGGAAGGCCGGCTGCTGCATGCGGCGCACGCGCTGCAGCTGGCCACCGACTTCCACGGTCGGCAGCCGGCCAGCCTGGACGGAGCCTGAGCCCATGCCCCAAGCCTCTCCCCTGGTGCGCGGTTACGAGGTCGTCATCGGCCTGGAGACCCACGCGCAGCTTTCCACGCGCAGCAAGATCTTCAGCGGCGCCAGCACGGCCTTCGGCGCGGCGCCCAACACGCAGGCCTGCGCCGTCGACCTGGCGCTGCCCGGCACGCTGCCGGTGATGAACCGAGGCGCCGTCGAGCGTGCCATCCGCTTCGGCCTGGCGGTGGGCGCCAAGGTGGCGCCGCTGTCGATCTTCGCGCGCAAGAACTACTTCTACCCCGACCTGCCCAAGGGCTACCAGATCAGCCAGTACGAGATCCCGGTGGTGCAGGGCGGGCGCATCGAGTTCCTGCTCGACGGCGTCAAGCGCGGCGTGCGGCTGACACGCGCCCACCTCGAGGAAGACGCCGGCAAGTCGCTGCATGAGGACTACCACGGCGCCACCGGCATCGACCTCAACCGCGCCGGCACGCCGCTGCTGGAGATCGTCTCCGAGCCCGACATGCGCTCGTCGGCCGAGGCGGTGGAGTACGCCCGCGCGCTGCACGCGCTGGTGGTGTGGCTGGGCATCTGCGACGGCAACATGCAGGAAGGCAGCTTCCGCTGCGACGCCAACGTCAGCGTGCGCAAGCCCGGCGAGGCGCTCGGCACGCGGCGCGAGATCAAGAACCTCAACAGCTTCCGCTTCCTGCAGCAGGCGGTCGACTTCGAGGTGCAGTGGCAGATCGACCGCGTCGAGGACGGCCTGCCCATCGAGCAGGCCACCGTGCTGTTCAACCCCGACAGCGGCGAGACGCGGGCCATGCGCAGCAAGGAAGACGCGCACGACTACCGCTACTTCCCCGACCCCGACCTGCCGCCGCTGGTCATCGCGCCGCAGTGGGTGGAAGACGTGCGTGCGGCGATGCCCGAACTGCCCGCGCTGATGGCCGAACGCTTCCAGCGCGACGACGGCCTGCCGGCCTACGACGCGGCGATGATGACGCAGAGCCTGCCGACGGCGCGCTACTACGAGGCCGTGCGCGACGCCTGCGGCCAGCCCAAGCTGGCGGCCAACTGGCTGATGGGCGAGGTGGCCAAGCGCCTGAACGCCGAGGGCGCAGCGATCGAGGCCGCCCCGGTGGGCGCCGCCACGCTGGCCGCGCTGATCGCGCGCGTGGTGGACGGCACGGTGTCGAACAACGGCGCTCGCCAGGTGTTCGACGCCCTCTGGCAGCGGGAAGGCGACAGCGTCGATGCGGTGATCGAGGCCAAGGGCCTCAGGCAGATGAACGACAGCGGCGCGCTCGAGGCCATCGTCGACGAGGTGCTGGCCGCCCATCCGAAGTCGGTGGACGAGTACCGCGCCGGCAAGGACAAGGCCTTCAACGCCCTGGTCGGTCAGGTGATGAAGGCCAGCAAGGGCAAGGCCAACCCGGCGCAGGCCAGCGAACTGCTGAAGAAGAAGCTGGGCTGACGGCCCGTGAGGCCGGTCGGCAGGGTCCCGAGCGGGCCCTGCAGGCGAGCGGCCGGCTCAGCGCGGCGTCGTGGTGCCGGACATCCCGGCCGGCAGCACGCGCGTCTCGGCCTGGGCATTGCTCATGGCGCCCATCGAGCCCGGCGGCGTGCCCGCCCAGAGCCGGCGCAGGCGGTCGAGTTCGATGTCGAACAGCCGGTTCACACGCACCACTTCGGCCTCCTGATTGGCCATCGCCGCGCGCTGCGCGTCGACCGAGGCGTCGATGGCATCCATCTGCAGGCGCAGCTTGGTCGGCAGCTGTCGGCCCTTGTAGAACTCGGCCTCGTCGAGCAAGGGCCGGCGTTCGGCCGCCAGTTCGGCCAGTCGCTTCTCGGACGCCTTCATGGCCTGCTTGACCGACTCGAGCGCCGCGGCACGGGCCGCCTCATGGGCCTGCTCGTCGCGATAGCGGGTCATCAGGTTGCGGTCGCGGCGCACGGCCTCGGCCTGCGCCAATCGGACTTCCGCGGCGCGCCGTTCGCGGGCTTCGACGGCGGCACGTTCCTCGGCCGTCAGCGTGGGAGGCCTCACTTCGCGCAACGAGCCGTCGCGGTTGAGGATGCGCTGCTCCTTGGCGATGCACTCGGGGATCGGGCGGTCCGACGTGATGCGCTTGCCCTTGTCGTCGATGCAGGAGTAGATGGCCGTGCCAGCCGGACGCGGCTCGTCGGCCCGGGCGCCCACGGCGGCCAGGACGGTCAAGGCCAGCACCGACGCGATGCGCCAGTGTCTGCCGAGAACTTCGGTCTGCGCCAAATCAGACTCCGTAGCGTTGCCGGTACGCCTGCACGGGCTCGGCATAAGCGCGCAGGGACGGATCGTCACCGGTGCGCAGATAGTGCAGCAAGTCATCGAGCGTCGCAATCGAGCTGACGTTCAGGTGCAGTTGTGTCGTGACGTACTGGACAGCCGACCAGGACACGTCCTGGCCGTTTTCGGTGGCGCGCTCCTGGCGGTCCAGTGCGATGCTCACGCCGCAGGGGGTGGCGCCGGCGGCGGTGATCAGGGCGATGGACTCCCGCACGGACGTACCGGCAGACATGACGTCATCGATGATCAGGACGCGCCCGGCCACCGGGGCGCCGACAAGAAGGCCGCCTTCGCCGTGGTCCTTGGCCTCCTTGCGGTTGTAGGCGAAGGGCAGGTTGCGCCCCAGGCGGGCCAGTTCGATGGCCACCGCGGCGGCCAGCGTGATGCCCTTGTAGGCCGGGCCGAACAGCATGTCGAACTGCAGGCCGCTGGCCATCAGGCGGCGTGCATAGAATTGTGCGAGCCGGCCCAGCTTGTCGCCGTCGTCGAAGAGCCCGGCATTGAAGAAATACGGCGACAGACGCCCTGCCTTGGTCTTGAATTCGCCGAAACGCAGCACGCCCGCCTGCACCGCGAAACGCACGAATTCCTGGGCCAGCTCATCCGCTGCGGGCGTCGTCATGAGGGGTTTTCCTTGGCATTCAGACTGATCACGCTCAACCTCAACGGCATCCGTTCCGCGGCCACCAAGGGCTTCGTGGAGTGGGTCGAGCAAGCGGGGGCCGATTGTATGGGCGTGCAGGAAGTCAAGGCTCAGGCGGAACACGTCGAGGGCCGCTTCGACAAGCTGGGGGCGCTGCGTGGCCACTTCCACTTCGCACAGAAGAAGGGCTACTCGGGGGTGGGCCTGTACACCCGCAAGGCGCCCAGCCAGGTCATCACCGGCTTCGACGGCGGCGAGTTCGACGAAGAAGGCCGCTACGTCGAAGCCCGCTTCGACACTTCGAAGCGCAAGTTCAGCGTGATCAGCTGCTATTTCCCCAGCGGCTCCAGCGGCGAGGACCGCCAGCAGGCCAAGTTCCGATTCCTGGCGGCGCTGTACCCGCACCTGATGCGCCTGCGCGCGGAACGCGAGTTCGTGCTGGTGGGCGACGTCAACATCGCTCACCGGGCCATCGACCTGAAGAACTGGAAGAGCAACCAGAAGAACAGCGGCTTCCTGCCCGAGGAACGCGCCTGGCTCGACCAGCTGTTCGGCGACGGCGGCCTGGTGGACGTGTATCGCACGCTGAACGAACAGCCAGAGCAATACACCTGGTGGAGCAACCGCGGCCAGGCCTGGGCGAAGAACGTCGGGTGGCGGCTGGATTACCACCTGGCAACCCCCGGCATCGCGGCGCTGGCGCGGCGGGAGTCGATCTACCTCGATCAGCGCTTCTCGGACCACGCGCCGCTGACCATCGACTACGACTTCAAGCTCTGACCGGCCCGTGGACTCCTGAAGGCCCGCGGGCACGGCGGCGGCCACCGGCCAGGCGCAGGACCACGGCACCATGAGCCGCTTGCGCCTTCAGATGATTTTGCCGCGGATGTAGGAAGTGACGAACTCCGCGGCGATCACGATGGCGAAGATCACCAGCAGGATCAGGCCCACCTGGTCCCAGTACAGGTTGTTGAGCGCGCTGTCCAGGGCCACGCCGATGCCGCCGGCGCCCACCAGTCCGAGGATGGCGCTTTCGCGGATGTTGATGTCCCAGCGGAACAGCGCCACCGACCAGAAGCTCGGCTCCACCTGCGGCCAGTAGCCCTTGGCCAGCACGGCCGATGGGGCTGCGCCCGTCGCCTTCAAGGCCTCGATGGGCCCGAGCCGGGCTTCCTCGAAGGCCTCTGCCAGCAGCTTGCCGACGAAGCCGATGGACCGGAAGCCGATGGCCAGCACCCCGGCAAGGGCGCCTGGGCCGAAGATGGCCACGAACAGCAGCGCCCAGATCAGCGAGTTCACCGAGCGCGAAGACACCAGAATGAACTGCGCGATCCAGTTCAGGGCAGCCGACCGGGTGATGTTCCGGGCGGCCAGCAGAGCCACCGGAAAGCCCAGGATCAGCGACAGCAGCGTGCCGAGCGTGGCGATATGGAACGTCTCGATCAGCGCGTCGTGAACGCCCTTGGGGTAGTACGCCCAATCCATGGGCCACATGCGCTGGAACAGGTCCCAGGTCTGCTGCGGCGCGTCGTAGAGGAACTCCGGGATGATCTCGATCTTGCGCAGCGACCAGACGATGGCCACCGTGGCGAGCAGGTAGAAGGCGAAACGGCCGATGCGCTGGGCCGGTGTGAAGCGGATCCAGATGCGGGTGGCCACCGGCGGGTTGCCGGCGGCACTCACTGGAACACCTTTCGCAGCCAGCCCGAGAAAACCTCGGAGACCATGATGATCGCGATGATGGCCAGCAGGATGGTCATCACGAAGTCGTAGTCGAAGCGCTGGTAGGCGGTGAACAGCGTCGCGCCGATGCCGCCGCCTCCCACGATGCCCACCATGGTGGAGTTGCGCAGGTTGGAATCGAGCTGGTAGGCCGAGAAACCGACGAACCGGGCCAGGACCTGGGGCACCACCCCCATGATCAGCACGTTGAGCCACGAGGCACCGGTGGCACGCACCGCTTCCACCTGCTTCATGTTCATTTCTTCAACGGCTTCTGCAAACAGCTTGGCGATGAAGCCGATCGACGACACGATGAGCGCCAGGATGCCCGCCAGCGCCCCGAACCCGACCGCCTTCACGAACAGGATGGCAACGATCATCGGGTGGAAGGACCGGCACAGGGCGATCACCACGCGACCGATCCACGACACCCAGGGCGGCGCCAGGTTGCGCGCCGCCATCAGGCCGATGGGGATGGCGAAGAGGATGCCAACCGCCGTGGCGAGGATCGCGATCTGCACCGACTCGAGCAGGCCTTCGCTCATCAGCAGCATCTTGTCGGCAGCGAAGTTCGGTGGCCACAGACGGTCCAGGAACTTCGCACCCTGGGCCAGTCCGCGCACGAAGCGGTCCCAGGTGACCTGCAGCGTCGACATCGCATAGACGACGTACACGCCCAGTGCGATGAAGGCCAGGCGGCGCGGCCAGTTCGGCACGAAGGCGCTGCGAGAGCCTGACACGGTGATGCCGGTGGTCATGGGCCCGGCTCCCCGCGTCGGTGACGGGGCCCGTTCATGCCGCTTCCATCCAGCTCTGGCCGCCGTAGATGTCGGCCAGGTGCTGGTCCATCAGGTCACCGGGTTTGCCGTCGAACACGACTTCACCTCGCGCCATGCCGATGATGCGGTTGGCAAAGCGCCGCGCCAGTTCGACGTTGTGGATGTTGATGACCACGGGAATGCCGTACTCCCCCGCCAGCCGGACCATGATCTCCATGACCTCGACCGAGGTCTTCGGGTCCAGCGACGAGGTGGGCTCGTCGGCGAGGATGAGGTCGGGCTGCTGCATCAGCGCGCGTGCGATGCCCACCCGCTGGCGCTGGCCCCCGGACAGCTGGTCGGCGCGTCGCGTCGCGAACTCCCCCAGCCCGACGGCATCGAGAAGATCGAAGGCCTTCTGCACGTCCTGGGCGCTGTACTTTCGCAACCACGCCTTCCAGGCCGGCATGTAGCCCAGGCGGCCGCTCAGCACGTTCTCCATCACCGACAGCCGTTCGACCAGGTTGTATTCCTGGTGGACCATGCCGATTCGGCGGCGTGCGTGGCGCAAGGCAACACCGCTGAGCCGGGCCATGTCCTGCCCATGGAAGTGGATCTCGCCGCCGGTCGGGTCGACCAGGCGGTTGATGCAGCGCACCAGCGTGGACTTGCCCGTGCCGGACGGCCCGATGATGGCGGTGATGCCCCGACCCTCGATCGTGAGGTTGATCCCCTTGAGGATCGGTTTGCCGGCGACGTACTCCTTGGACAGGTCGCGGATGACCAGGGCGCCAGGCGCCCCATCGGGCCTGGGACCGGTCACGGCTTGGCCGGCTTGGCCGCGGCTTCGGCGGCCTTCTTGGCGGCGGCGTCGGCGTCACGCTTGATCTGCGCCTCGTACCCGGCTCGGTTGTAGGGCGTGCCCGAACGCTCGGCCACCTCGCGGATCGGCTTCCAGGTGTCCTTGTAGCTGATCGGCAGGAAGCGATCCATGCCGCCGTACTCCTTCTTGAGCTCGTCGGAGAACTTGTACGACACCATGCAGTCGGTGATCTTCTTCTGCAGTTCGGGCTTGAGGTCGTGGGACATCACGAACCCGGTGGTCGGGAACACCTGGCTCTTCCAGAGGATGCGGAAGCCCTCGGCCTTGACCTGCCCGCGGGCGGTCATGCGGTCGAAGATGTCGGACGCGACGGCAGCCGCGTCGTAATCCCCCAGGCTCACGCCGATGATCGACTTGTCATGCCCGCCCGACATGACCGGCTTGTAGTCCTCGTCGGGCTTGAGGCCCTGCTCGGCAAAGAACACGCGCGGGGCCAGGTTGCCGGAGTTCGACGTGGGCGAGACGTGGGCGACCTTCTTTCCCTTCAGGTCGGCCAGCTTCTGGAACGGGCTGTCCGACTTGACGATGGCATACACCTGGTAGCCGCCCACGCCCTGGGCATTGCCCATGCCCACGAAAGGCACGCCGCCCGCCATGTTCACCGCGAAGCCGATGGCGCCAGTGGCATACAGCGCCACATGCATGCGGCCCGCCCTCTGCGCCTCGATCTGGGCCGAGTTCGACTGCACGTTGAAGAAGGCGATCCTCTTGCCCGTGCAGCTTTGCAGGTGGGCCATGATGGGTTCATAGACCGCCTTGTAGACCGCCGGGTTCTCGGTGGGCGACCAGGCGAAGACCAGCGTGGACGGGTCGCGCTGCTTGGCAGGGTCGGTGGGCGTATCGGCCACCAGGTCGTTGTTGGCGTCGCAGTACAGCGTGTCGAGCTGCCCGCGGCTGGGGCAACTGTCCTGAGCCATCGCGGTGGTGGCGAACAAGGCGGTGGCCAGCAAGGCCGCTGTGCCAACGAGTGGAAGACGAATCATGACTACCCTCTCCAGTTACGGCCGCGCCGGCGCAGCCGGCTGCTGTTGCTGCTGCTGCTGCTGCTGCTGCTGGCGGCGAGCCTGCGCTTCCGCCTCTCGCTTGGACTCGGCGTCATAGGCCGCCTTGTTGTACGGCGTGCCCGACCGCTCGGCCACGTCGCGCACCACGGCCCAGTCCTTCTGGTAGCTGATGGGCAGGAAGCGATCGTCGCCGTTGAACTCCTTGGTCATCTCCGGCGTGAACCGGAAGCTGTAGTAGCACTCCTTCAGCTTGGCTGCGAGTTCGGGCTTCAGGTCGTGCGCGTGGGCGAAGGACGAGGTCGGGAACACCGGCGAGCGATACAGCACGCGGAAGTCCTCGGCCTTGATCGTGCCGCGCGTGGCCATGCGATCGAAAACGTCAGAGGCCACGGCGGCCATGTCGTAGTCACCGGACACGACCCCCAGCACGGACTTGTCATGGCCGCCCGACATCAGCGGCTTGTAGTCGTCGTCGACCTTCAATCCCTGTTCGGGAAAGAGGACCCGCGGCGCCAGGTTGCCCGAGTTCGACGAGGGCGAGGTGTGGGCCACCTTGCGGCCCTTCAGGTCGGACAGCTTCTGGTACGGCGACGAGGACTTGACGATCGCGATGAGGTTGTAGCCCCGCACCTGATTGCCCAGCCCCTTGGCGGCAAAGGGCACTGCACCCGCCAGGTTGACGGCGAATCCCGTGGGCCCCGTGGAGAAGCCCCCGAAATGCAGGCGCCCCGAGCGCATCGCCTCGATCTGTGCGGAGTTGGATTGCACGGGGAAGTACACCAGCCGCTTGCCCACGCAGCGCTGCAGGTGGTCGGTGAGCGGCTTGAAGACGTTGGCATAGACGGCCGGGTCTTCCACCGGCGTGTAGGCCCACACCAGCGTGGACGGGTCGCGCCAGCGGGCGGCGTCCTTGGGCGCATCGGCCACCAGGTCGCGGTTCTCGTCGCAGTACAGCGTGTCGAGTTGCCCGCGGTTGGAGCAGGTGTCCTGGGCCCATGCCGCTGCGGCAGACAGCGACGAAACGACCAGTACAGCGGCGCGGAAGGCAAATCTCATGGGTTGTTCCTCAGGAGTGTCACAGCACTGTCATCTTAGTCTGGTGACGGACTCGGGTTTACTCGGGGGCCGGGCCGTTCGCTGTCGCCCTGCGGCCGCTGCCGGGCCGCCAGCGGACTCCTGCGCAATTGCCGGGTGACATGCGCTGCGTCGCCAGGCGCGTGACGCCGGCTGGCGCTTCAAGCGCCGACGCTGGCGGCCGTTCGTTCCTTGTTGCGCGCGGCCTGCACACCCAGGTCGGTCGGGGCGCTTCCGTCCACGCCCGGCACGGACGCCGAGACGGCCTTGGCGGGTGGTTGCGTCGCGCCCATCGCGTCCGCCTTCGACTCACGTGAGATCGAGGCGTGAGGGCGAGCGTCCTCTGCGCGCCGGCATTCGCGCTTGAGCCTGCGCAATGCCGCAGCGCCCCAGGAAGGCATGCTGATGCCACCCATCCCAAGGACGAGCACATGGCCACGCGCAAACCGAAGAGTTCCGAGATGAAGCAGGCCGTCGGCAGCCTGCAGGACGCAGCCCAGCACGTGCGCAAAGCGGTGCAGGACAAGATCGACCAGGTGCGGGGCAGTGCGGCGACCGACCTCGCCAAGGCCAAGGCGCTGGCGCTCAAGAACACCCAGGCAGCGCAACAGAAGGCCGAATCGGCGCTGGCGAAGGCCGAGGCCAGGCTGCACAAACTGATCGCCAAGGCGCAGGTGGCGCTGGACAAGGCCGTGCGCCAGGCCGAGAAGAACAGCGCCGCCACACCTGCGAAGGCCACCGTCGCCAAAACCCCGACGCGCAAGGCGGCGGCCAGGAAAGCGCCCACAGCCCGTTAGCAGCCTGACGCCCGAAGCGCGGGCCGGCCGCAGGCATCGGCACGTGCGGCCCGTCGGCACCGTAGAGCCCACAGCCGACCGGCTGTGTTCCGGTCAGGCGCCGGGCTCGCTGGATCGCCGCGGCACCAGGCGCCAGCCCGGCGGCTCTTCCACCACCAGCAAACCGCGCATCAGTTCGTGGCTGGATTCGAACCAGGCGCAGCCCTTGGGCGGCACGTCGCTGTCGATGGCATCGCCTGCCGCGGCAGGCTGCCGCAGCGCGACCGGATCAGGCAGGGACAGGCTGAGCGGGCGGGACGGATCACGGTCGGGCAGCGGCATGGGGGACTCCTGTTCGATGCAGGACACCATGCTCGGGCGGCACGAACCGACACGCCATCGCCCCGCCGGAGGCTCCAGGAGGGCCCCCGTCGCATCCCCCCAAGGGTGGAGATCAGCCGAAAGGCCGCACGCCGAACAAGGCGCCGTGGGCCCAGAAGGCGAACACCATCCAGGCCACCACGCCGCCCAGCACGACGACGATGTTCATGCCCACGCTGTTCAGCGGCTTGACGCTGCCGTCCGGACCGACCACCACCTGGGGAAACGGCACGCCGCCGGGCCCGAGCGGCACGGGCGGGTTGGCCAGCGCATCGGCACGGTCTCGCCGGCGTGCGGCCATGTAGTCCAGCACCGCCCAGGCCAGGAAGCTGCCGAACAGCACGAGGTCGGCCAGCGTGTTGTTGGCCAGCACGTGGGCGGCAGCCCAGATCATGACGCCCAGCACCATCGGGTGACCGACCGTCAGCTTGATGCCGTTGCGCGGCACGTAGGCGGCCGCCAGCAGGATGAAGGACGCCAGCGTCAGCAGCGAGGCGAGGTGGCGGGTCCACAGCGGCGAGGCCCACAGCACCGTCGGCGTCATGCGCACCTGCGAGTAGCCCCAGATGACGAGGGCCAGGCCGACCAGCGAGAGCACCGAATACAGGCCCTTGTAGGCGTCGGCGCCGATGCGTTGCCGCAGTGACGTGCGCAGCCCTTCGGCGAAGATGCGCACCGAATGAACGCCGAGAAATATCAGGAGGCCGAGCACGAGCTTGGTCATGGCGTTGGGACAGTCGAGGTGGCGATGGCGCATTCTCTCGCGAAGGGCCGCGGCACCGGCAGACGCCGCGGCGGCTACGATGAGCGGGCTTGACGACGTTCAACAGCTGCCTTTGCCAAGGGACCTCCGTGACAGAACCCGACCCGACCGGGGACACCCCCTTCCGCTATCACTGGGAAGACTTCCCGGTCGGCCAGCGCCGGGAGTACGGCGCGATGCTCGTCACACGCGAGGCCGTGCTCGCCTTCGCCCAGGACTTCGACCCCCAGCCCTTCCACGTCGACGAAGAGGCGGCCAAGGCTTCGCTGTTCGGCGGCCTGTGCGCCAGCGGCTGGCACACCGGTGCCATGGCGATGCGCATGATGTGCGACGAGTTCCTGCTTGCATCGGCCAGCCTGGGCTCGCCCGGGCTGGACAACCTGCGCTGGCTGAAGCCGGTCTACCCCGGCGACGTGCTGCACATGCGCCACGAGGTGACCGAGTCGCGCGGCATGGCCAGCAAGCCCGGCGTCGGCCTGGTGCGCTTGCGCTGGGAAGTACTCAACCAGCACGGCGACACGGTGATGACCATGGAAGGCTGGGGCATGTACCGCCGGCGCCAGCCCGCAGGGGACTCCGGGGCAAGTGCCGGCGCCGGCGCCCATTGACGATGCGCGCATTCGACGAAGCCGCCACGCTGGCCCGCCTGCCGCAGCCGGCGCTGATCGAAGCGCTGCGCACGATGTTCCGGGACGGCTGCGTGGTGCCGCAGCGCCAGGTGCACACGCTCGACGACGCCGGCGGCGCGCCGGCAGGCACCGTGCTGATCATGCCGGCCTGGAGGCCGGGCCTGCACCTGGGCATCAAGACGGTCAGCGTCTTTCCGGGCAATGCGGCGCGCGGGCTGCCGGGGCTTCACTCGGTGTACACCCTGTTCGATGCAGCCACCGGCGTGCCGCTGGCACAGATGGACGGCAACATCATCACCACGCGGCGCACGGTGGCCGCGTCGGCGCTGGCCGCCGGCTACCTGGCCCGCACTGACAGCCAGCGCCTGTTGATCGTCGGCGCCGGCCGTGTCGCCGCAGCCGTGGCCGAGGCGATGTGCTGCGTGCGTCCGGGCCTGGCGCACATCGAGGTCTGGAACCACCGTACGGCCGGCGCGCTGGCGCTGGCGCAGGCCTTGACGGCCGCGGGCAGGCCGGCCTGCGCCGTGAGCGACCTGGCGGCCGCGGTGTCACGGGCCGACATCGTGAGCTGTGCCACGCTGTCCACTTCGCCCCTGGTGCATGGGGCCTGGCTGCGGCCGGGCACCCATCTCGACCTGGTGGGGGCCTTCACCCCGGTCATGCGGGAGTGCGACGGTCCGGCGCTGGCAGCGTCACGGGTCTTCGTGGACACCGATGAAGCCCTGGCCAAGGCGGGTGACCTGCTGCAGGCCATCGACGAAGGCCACTTCGCCCCGTCCGGCCTGCAGGGCACGCTGGCCCAGCTGTGCCGCGGGGAACGGCAAGGCCGCAGGGCCGATCGCGACATCACGGTATTCAAGTCGGTGGGCACGGCCCTGGAAGACCTGGCCGCGGCCGAACTGGTGTGGGCGAGCGCGTGAGCCGCAGCCGGCCAGGCTGCCTTGCCGCCCGGCCTAGCGCCGCCGACGCGCCAGTCGCAGGGCCAGCAGCAGGGCTGCGCCGCCCGCTGCCGCACAGGCCAGCAAGGTGAGCCAGCGGGCATCGCCCAGCGAGGCGGCCGTGGCCGGTGCATCGGCCGAGACGAACAGATCGCCATAACGCTCGGCACCGATGACCAGGGGGCGCGGCGGCACCCGGCCCGTGAACGCCGCCGGCACCGGATCGCCGATGCGCACGCCCTCCGGCGAACCCGACACGGCCACCACGCGTGCGCGGGAGTTCGTCACCACGGCGACATTGAAGTAGCCCAGCGCGGCGAACTGCGACAGCTCGTTCTGCACGTCGCCATAGTCGCCGGTCGCCAGGGCTGCGGAAAGGGCCTGCACCAGGGTGTCGCTGGCCTTCCTGCTGAGCTGCTGGGTGCGTTCTTCCTGCTGAGCACTGAGCAGCACCACGCGGGGCAGGCTGACGGCTGCCAGCCAGACACAGGCCAGCGTGGCCAGGCAGACCAGGCCGAAGACGACCCAACTGGCCGCCGAGGGACGGCTGCGCGCACGGCGGTCGACCTGCGGCCACACCGGCCCGGCCGGCCCGGTCGCCGCGCTCGAGGACGCCGGCGCCTGGTTGGCGCGGATGTGGGCCGAGCACAGCAGGCGCACGACCTCCACCTCGGGCTGACCGACTTCATCGCGCCGCTCGGCGTAGTGCACCTCCGCGATGACGACCATGCGTTCGTCGAAGCGCCAGACGAAGGCCCAGCGCCGCGGACTCAGCTTGTGGGCGAGGGTCTGCTCGCTCGGGGCCGCCTCGAGTCGGGCCACCACGGTGGCGGCGCCCGGAAAGACCGTGTCCTGGGCCCGTTCGGCCGGGTCGTCGGCCGCTTCGATGCCGGCGTTCAAGGCCCACGAGGCCTGCACCGCCATCGAGCTCGCATCGACCACGGCGGCGCGCAGGAAACGCACACCCAGCTGGCGCAATCCGCGCGAGGCATCCTGCAGCATCGCCGCCGCAGGCGTGTTGCCGCCGGAGGCATGGAAGTCCGGCAGGACGGAGGTCGTCATGAAGCTCACGGCAGGATCCTCTGGGCCCGGGAGGACGTGTCTTCACGGCCGTCCGGCCAAGGCGCCGCGCGCAGCGCGGGCGGCGCCTGGCGCTGTTTCAGTTGCCGCCCATCAGGCGGCGAGTGGGTGCGACGTGCGGGTCGAGTTCGCGCAGGACTTCGTCGCTGACGGTCACCATGCCGGTGATGCCGGTGGCCTTGGCGAAGGCGGCGCCGTCTTCGGCGTCGGCCAGGAAGGCCTGCAGCTGCGATTTCAGCTTGTCGAGCTGGGACGTGCCCAGTCGGGGATGGCCAAGGACGATGAAGTTCGGGATGCGCGTGAAGACTTCGACGATCCTCATGCGAGCCGCCTCTTCGGGCGGCAGGGCACGGAACTCGCCGCCGCTCATCACCGCACCGGCGACTTCACCCGACAGCATCATGCGGCCCACGCCCATGTCGGTGCGCGCACCGCGCACCTCGTAGTCCGTGCCGGGCTCCAGGCCCTGCTGGCGCAGCCACTGCTGGCCGAACATGGCCACCAGCGAGGTCGGATTGGCGAAGCCCACGACCTTGCCCTTCATGTCCTTGGCCGTCGCTGAAGCATTCTCGGCCGTGGTGATGAACTGCGCCGGGATGCGCGGCTCGTACATCACCAGCGGCACCATGCGGGCGTCGACCTGCGCCAGCCGGGCGAAATGCGGTGCCGCCACAGAGAGGTCGAAGTCACCCCGCACCGTGCCGTCGAAGAAGGCCTTGAAATTGGCCGGCACGACGATGCGCACCTTGGGGCCGCCCTGGCGCTCGAGGTACTTCTTCAGGCTCTCGTACTGCGTGAGCAGGGCCGGCGCCGGGATGTTGGGCAGCACGCCGATCACGAGCGTGTCGGCGGCAGCCGCCACCGGCGGCACGACGGGTGCGGCCGGCGCGACCGCGGGCCTGGGCGTCGGGGTGGCCGCCGCCATCGATGGGGCGGGACGCGGCGCGGCCGAGGCCATGGCATCCGGGCCGCCGACCAGCTTGACGTAGCGCCGGCCGCCATCCTCCACCAGTTCGAACCGCATGCCGGGCACGATGATGTTGGGGTCCCGCAGGCCGGTCAGCCTGGCGTCGTAGACCTTGCTCCACATGACGCCCTTGCCGGCGAGTCGGGTGGCGATGGCAGAAAAGGTGTCGCCGACCTTGACCTCGACCGTCTGCGCCACGGCGGGACCCGTGCCCAGAACAGCGCCGAGCAACAGCGCCGCACTCGCGACCAGGCGCCACCGAGGAGGCGAGCGCCTCGAAGGGGCACCGGCTTGCCGGAAGATGGCGGGTGACATGGCATTTCCTCCTCTTGGATCGCAGATCTCCGTGCGTCTGCGTTACGTGACGTTTCTGGGTCGCCTATTCGGCCACATTCTCGGCAAGGCTACAAGTGAGCCCATGCTTCGGACTGAGGCGAAACCCGACGCGCTTTCGGGGGGTTGCCAATGCAAGTTCCCTGGAAGCTTTGCGAGGGTAAACCTTGGCGTCGGCGTCAGCACCCTCCCCAGGTCTGGGTTGCGCTCGACAAGGGCCGGGGCCGGCAGAATCCGCGCATGAAGATCCGCATCGCGCTGCTGGTGGTGGCCCTGGTCAGCAGCGGCCCGGCGGGCGCGGCGCCGCCGGGATGCGAGGTCGCGCCCGACGTCGTGCTGGCACAGGTCAACGCCCTGCGCTCGCAGGGCGCCGTGTGCGGTGCCCGCGGCGGCTTCGCGGCAGCGCCACCCCTGGCCTGGCATGCCAGGCTGGCCGCCATGGCCGGGCAGCAGGCCGCGTGGCTGGCCTCCACCGACCGGCTGACCCATGCCGGCCCGCAAGGGCAGACGCTGGGCGAACGGGCGCGCTCGTCGGGGTATGCGTTTTCCCGCGTCGCCGAGAACCTGGCCCAAGGCCAGCACACGCTGGCCGACGCATTGCGTGACTGGACGCGCAGCGACGGACATTGCGCGAACCTCTACGCAGCGGACTTCACGCAGACCGCGCTGGCCTGCCTCGCGGCGGCCGATGGCCGGCCGCTGTGGGTGATGGTCTACGCCAGGCCCATCTGACGGGGCCGTGCCAGCACAGCGGCACCAGCCGGCTGGAAGGATTCGGCGCTGGCGATGACGCCGCCTCCAAGGCACACCTCGCCGTCGTAGAGCACGGCCGACTGGCCCGGCGTGACGGCCCATTGCGCTTGTTCGAACTGCAACTCGAAGCGGCCGTCCAGCGGTGTGTGCCGGCACGGTGCGTCGGCCTGCCGGTAACGCGCCTTGGCTGCCACCGCGCCGGCCGGCGGCGGCGTGCCGGCCACCCAGCTGCAATCGTCGGCCACCAGCGAGCGGTACAGCAACCCAGGGTGCTCGTGCCCCTGCACCACGCGCAGCACGTTGCGCTGCAGGTCCTTGCCCGCCACGTACCAGGGCTCGTGCTCGCCGCCGCCGTGCTTCACGCCGCCGATGCCCAGCCCCTGGCGCTGGCCCAGCGTGTAAAAGCTCAGGCCCACGTGACGGCCGACCTCGCGGCCGCGTTCGTCGAGCATCGGCCCGGGCGCCTGGCGCAGGTAGCGGTTGAGGAAGTCGCGGAAGGGTCGCTCGCCGATGAAGCAGATGCCGGTGGAGTCCTTCTTCTTCGCATTGGGCAGGCCGATCTCTGCGGCGATGCGCCGCACCTCGGTCTTCTTCAACTCACCCACCGGGAACAAGGTGCGCGCGAGCTGCGACTGCGTCAGGCGATGCAGGAAGTAGCTCTGGTCCTTGGCCGGGTCCAGGCCCTTCAGCAGTTCGAAGCGGCCTGTCTGCTCGCGCACCCGGGCGTAATGGCCGGTGGCGATCTTCTCGGCGCCCAGGCGCATGGCATGGTCGAGAAAGGCCTTGAACTTGATCTCGGCATTGCACAGCACGTCGGGGTTGGGCGTGCGGCCAGCCTCGTACTCGCGCAGGAACTCGGCGAAGACGCGGTCCTTGTAGTCGGCAGCGAAGTTGACGTGCTCGATCTCGATGCCGATGACATCGGCCACTGCGGCGGCATCGACGAAGTCGACGTTCGACGAGCAGTACTGGCTGTCGTCGTCGTCCTCCCAGTTCTTCATGAAGATGCCCACGACCTCGTGGCCCTGCTGCCTGAGCAGCCAGGCGGTGACCGCGGAGTCCACCCCGCCGCTCAGGCCGACCACGATGCGTTGCTTTCGGACCATGGCTGGATTATCCGGGGCCTGCCGGGCGGGCGGCGACCGCAGGCCGGCCGCCCTGCTCAGCCGATGGCTTCGTCCAGCACCTCGATCCAGTGCCGCACCGGCGTCGCGGTGCCGGTCTGCAGGTGCTGGATGCAGCCGATGTTGGCCGAGACGATGGTGCTGGCCTCCAGCGGCGCCAGGTTCAGCAGCTTGCGGTCGCGCAGCTGCGTGGACAGTTCGGGCTG
>JALHMT010000078.1 GCA_022843905.1 Rubrivivax sp. | reverse complement strand
GGAGGTGAAGATCGACGACAGATGACTCAGATGCCGGAGGAGGAACGCGGCGCAGCCGCGGCCACAGCGCGAAGCCGCTGGCGATGCCGCACCGACAACCAGGCGGCCGGCCCGGCAGTCAGGCCCACGGCGGCGGCGAGCAGTGCCAGGTCGGCCGGCCCGCCGGCACCGCCCATGCGCCAGGCCACGCCCAGCCCGCCCAGCGTGGCGGCCGCCAGGAAGGGGCCCGGCTGCACCAGCAGCACCAGCACCAGCAGCACGCCGAAGAGCGGCAGGAGAGGCAGATCGACACTCAACCAGGGCCGCAGAGCCTCGCGCAGCAACAAGCTGGCGGTCACCGCGACCAGGGCCAGCAGGTACTGCTGCCACAGCGGCAGGCCGGCGCGCCCGGCATCGAGCGACGCGGAGCTCAAGCCAAGCCCCGCGCCGCGAACTGCCGTCGTGAAGCGGTGCAATGCTGGCGGAGAAGGATCTGCAGCAGGAATGGGCGCCATGAGGGCTGGGACCGTGCTAGAGGTCCAGGGTGTAGACCTCGGCCTCGGCGCGCTCGGCCGCGCTGTGGCCGGCCAGTGCGAGGTCCCACTCGGCCTGCCACGCGCTGCGCGACGGCGCCAGGCTGTCGGTCATCATCATCACCTCGGGAGCCCCAGCGTCCAGCTCGGCCACCTGTCGCCGATCCTGCAGGAACAGGCGCGCCAGCCGCTGCGCGCTGGACGCGGAATGGATCAGCACCAGGAAGCGCACCGGCGGCTGCTCGTCGTCCGGCGCGGGCCGACGCGGCGCTTCGATGCCGTAGGTCTGGCTCATGGCCGCCCCGGCTCAACGGTTGCGGCGCCACAGCGCAGCGGTCAGCACGGTGGCAAAGGCGACCCACCCGACGAAGGGCACGCCGGCCGCCGCGGCGGGCTTGTCGACGCGCCTTGCCTGCACGACATAGGCCGCCCCGGTGCCCACCATGGCCGCGGCCAGTGCCGTGCTGGCAGGCAGATGGCGACGGCCGAAGAACAACCCGCTCCAGCCGCCGATGAGGCCGACGTTGAGCGCCCACCAGGCCAGTGCGCGGTTGCGCGGCGGACTCGATGGCCGGCGCAGCAGCCGGTAGGCGGCAGCGGCCAGCCCCACGTCGATCAGGCTCCAGGCCACCGGGATCACGGCGTCGGGCGGCTGGAAGGAAGGTTTTCGAAGCAGCCGATACCAGACACCGGGCACCAGCCGCTGCGGCCCCCACAGCCGCCCTGCCAGTGCAGGCCAGACCAGCGCGGCGGCGGCCAGCGTCGCTGCCCACGGCCGGGACAGACCCGGCTCTTGCGGGGGCGTGGCGGCGCCGGCCTGGCGAGGCGGGTCCATGGCCGAGGGGCGGCTGGGCCAGCGCGGCACGAGGTCCGGGTCGGCCGCGGTGGCCACGGGCCAGGGCGGTCTGGCGGGAGCCGCAGCCGCAGCGTTCGATGCCGGAGGCGCAGCCGGCCCCGGAGGCGCCTTGTGCCCCGCGACCTCGACCGCGGGCGAGGTGGGTTGAAGCGTTTCCATGGCTCCCTGCGGGCAATCCGGATGCCCGCGAACGTCCGGGCATCGTTGATGTGCCCCGGCGTTCCGGGGTCTCGCCGGGTCGGGGATCAGGCCGCGGCCAGCGGCGCCGCCAGGGGATCCGGGATCGAAGTCGACGGCCGCTCGTAGGTGCCGATGAGGCAGCCGCTGGCCAGACCCCGTTCGACCAGGGCGGAAGCCACCGCCTCGCGTCCGGGACTGTCGGGAAGGGGCTCGCCCGGCCCGAGCGCGAACAGCTGGAACACGTAGCGGTGCACGCCGTGACCGGGCGGCGGGTCGGGTGGCAGCCAACGCGCCATCAGCAGTGAATTGCGTCCCATCGGCACCAGCGGCCCGGCCTCGCGGTCGCTGCTGAGCGCGCCTTCGGCCAGAGCGCCGTCGCCGGCGGCAGGCGCCTGCGCCCGGTCCGCCAGCGGCGTGACATCGTCCTGTTCAGCTCCGGGAGGGAACCCTCCGGCCGGCAATCCGTGGGCGATCGCATGCACCAGCGGTTGGGGCGTGGGCGAGTCGGCGTCCTCGACGATCAGCACCAGCTCCACGGCCTGCGGCGGCACGCCGTGCCAGTGCAGGGGTGGTGACAGGCCCGGGCCGTCGGCGGTGTATCGGGCGGGGATCTCCGTGTGGTCGGCGAAGGCCAGGCTGGCCAAGCTCAGGGCACCGATGCCCTGACGCAGGTCGACCGTGTGCATCAAGGTCTGCGACAGGCCGGCACGCACCTCGCCCAGCGCTTCGCCCAGGGCCTCGGGGAGTTTCTCCAGCATTCGCGGTCACCCGTCGGCCGGGGTCAGCGCGTGGAGCCCACGCGCAGATGCAGCGCGGAGGGCAGCTGCGTCAGATCGATGGCGAGCTCGCCGGGCCGCGTCGCCTCCGTCGTGGCGGCGGCCTCTGCAGGCGCGGCGCCCGCCGCCAGGGGCGGCGTCTGGCGCGCCTGCTCGGCCCGCCAGACCTGCTCCTGCAGTACATAGACGTAGAAGGACAGCAGCGCCAGCAGCACCACGACGGCCCACCACACGAGCGGCCCGCCCGCGGACCCGAGCCGGCGCGACGGGGCTGGCCCGCGCAGCCAGGACGGCTCACGCCATGCAGGCGACGACGCGTCGGCGCCGGACCGATGCGGGACTTCGGCGGGGTCGGCAGAACGGCTGGGGGTGCTCATGGCGAGGCTCCTGGGCGTGACGCCACTGTGTGTTCAGCGCCGGGCCTTGCCCATCGGCCGTACGCCCGTGACGCTGTAGGAGAGCGCCGGCAAGGGGCGGGCCCGGCGCGATGGAAGACGGTCGGTGCCGCGTGGGGCTCCGGGCCCAGGCCGTGTCACGCCCCCACGGTGCGCCGCCCTGCGACACCCGGCGCCGCCGGGCCGTTCAGGGCCGTTTACCCGTCGCAGGCTTCGTCGCGTCGGCGCAAGGGTCGCCGGCTGCGGGCTCGCCCGGGTCCATCAGCGGCAACAGGGCGGCCGCTGGCCCGACCACGGCGCCCAAGGCCAGCGCGCCCAGCACCCTGCCGGCCAGGCGCTTGCCTTCGATGCCGACGGTGGGCGATGCGAACGTACCGCCGATGTGAACCGGCGTGCGCAGCGCCAGCGGCGAGAAGTCCTTGGGTCGCGTGCGGGCCTGCAGGGCCAGGGTCTCGTTGCGCAAGTCCACCTCGCCGGCCAGACGCACGGTGCTGTCGGCGTTGTCCATGATCGCCAGCCGGGGACGCGCCACGCCGTTCTGCATCACCAGGTCCACCCGAGCGCAGCGCAGGGGCAGCGACCGGTCGCTGCGCACCATCACCCCCAGTGCCTGCGCCAGGTCCAGGCCGGCCAGTTCCGTGACCAGGTGCGACACCGTGCCGTCGCGCAGCATCAGTTGTGCCTGTCCGTCCAGCGTGGCGAGCATCTCCGCCACCGAACGCCCCTGGCCGCTGGCCTGCAGGTGGCCGCCCAGCCGGCCGGTGAGGTAGGCACGCACCGGCGGCGCGCCGTCCTGCTGCGCCGCGCCGCGCTGCTTCTGCGGGTTGCGGGCGGGACTGCCGGCGACGACGGTCGGCGCCGGGTCGGCGCGCACGCTCTTCACCCAGCTGGCGACGTCGACCCCCGAGAAGCGCAGGTCCGCGCGCCAGCGTGCCGGCTCGGCGCTGGCGTCCAGTCGCGTGCTGCCGCTGAAGCGGCCGCCGGCCACCACGGCCTGCAGCTCGCGCAACTGAAGCACGCCGCCGTCGAGCAGGAGCTGCGTGCGCAGGTTGCGCAGCGGCTCCAGCGCGTCGCTGCCGAAGTCCAGTTCGTCGATGGCGACCCGCACATCAGCGTCCATGCCGCGCAGCGAAGGCAGGTCGAAGCGGCGCTGCGGCAGCAGCTTGCCTGGCGGCTGGCGCGGCGCGCCGGCGCCCACCGCGGGGGCGAGGTCGCCCAGCAGCAGGCGCGGGCCGCCCAGGCGCCCGCTGAGCCGGCCCGGACTGGCGTTGGCGTCGTAACGGAAGTCGCCCCGGAGCAGGCTCCTGCCGATGGCAGCGCGCTCGACGCGCAGATGCCACAGGCCGCCCGCGTGGCCGAGTTCGCCGCGCAGGTCGAAAGGCGGCGACTGCGGCAGCGTCAGACCCAGCGGCTGGCCCGCCTGGGCCAGCGAAGGCCCGCGCAGTCGAAGGTGGCCCTGCAGGCGGCGATCCCCCAGCAGGGCCGAGGTGTGGCCATCGAACAGCACGCTGGCGGCACCGGCCCGACCTTCCACGCGCAAGGGCACGTCAGGCGCGCCGGTGTCCGCACCCTGCGCGTCCTGCAGCAAGGGCAGGCTGCTGCCGCTGACGATGTTCAGGTCCAGCGGCAGCGCACGCCAACGACCCACCACCCGCGCCTGGTATCCCGAGGACGTCGGCACGGCGGCGTCACCGGCCGCTGAAGCCGCCGCTGCGGGAGCGGCCGCCGCATCGACTCCTGCCTCGGTCTCGCCGCCGCGTGCCTGCACCCGCAGCTGCGTGTCCGAGGGCCGATCGTCCACGACGATGAGGCCGCGATCCATCTGCAGCGACCCGAAGCGGGGCAGCACCGGGGCGGCGCCCTGCTCCGGCGAGGCCGATGCAGCCGGCGGCCGAGCAATCTGCCAGGTGGCCCGACCGTCGGCACCACGCACCAGGTGCGCATCGACCAGCGCCGCGCGCAGGCTCTGCAGGCGCAAGCCTTCGCCCTGGCGCCAGCGCCAGAGGTCGGCCCAGCGCCAGCGCAACTCGACCTGGCGGGCATCCAGCAGGTGAGGCACCTGCGGCCCCGGCGCAGCAGCCACGTTCAGGTGTTCGACGTGGACGGCCGGTCGGCCGATCAGGCTGGCGCGGAACGCTCCTGCCAGCACGACCGGTACCCCGGCGCCCCGCGTCATGGCGTCCTGCAGCGGCTGCCTCAGGAAGGGCCAGCCGGCCAGCTCTGCGCCCGCCACGGCGACCAGCAGCACGCCCAGCGTGCCGCCGGCCCACCACAGCGCGCGGGGCCCGACCCTCATCGCCGTGCGGGTCTGCGGCCTTCTTCTTCGGCCGCCTTCAGGTCGTCGGCTTCCTGGGCGCCGTCAGGGGCCGCATCGCGTGCGGCCGCTTCCACATCGGTAGTCTCCAGGAACTTCTCCACCGACTCGCGATGGCGTCGCGCCGCACTGTAGTTGCCTTCGCCCTGCATCGCGGGGTCGTCGGTCGGCGGGCGCTCCACGCCCTCGGGCGAGAGGGGAGTCGCCGAGTCGACGGCGCTGTCGCCGGCCTCGGGGGCGGAGGGATCTGCGGTCGACTTCGTGACGGTCTGCATGAGCGGTCTCCTTGGGCTGAGGAAGTGAGCGCGGCACCTTGCCGGCTCACAGGGCCACCAGCATGGCCCGCGCGGCGGCCGGGCGGCATCGGCGCGCGTGCCGACGGCTTGTCGGCGTGCGCTGACAGCGGCCCTGTCCTACAGGCGCCGGGCCTGCAGACCGACCCGGGGACGCCGGCCCGGCCCGAAAAATCGGGTCACGGGTCGGCGTCCCGCTCGAGACCTGGCCTGGCGCCGACCGAGCCCCGCAGAACGGGCGAGCCCATGCCGTTCATCCCAGGAGAAGCCCCATGTCCCGCGTCCGACCCCCTGACCCCGGCAGCACCGTGCCGCCGCCGTCCCGTCCCGAAGACCGCCCCGGCAGCCGCCCTTCCCACGGCCCCACCCGCGTCGGCACGGCGCCGCACGCGCCGGGATCGTCGCCTCGCGATGAGGGCGCCGACCTGCCGATGCCGCACGAACGCGACGAGGCTGCCGGCCACACCGCGCGCGAACCCGACCCCCAGATGGAGCAGGCCAAGCGCGACCTCGACGCCGGACAGGTGGACACCGACCTGCGCGGCACGCCGGGTCTGGACGCCGAACGGCGCCATCGGATCGTCGGCCCGGCCAGCGAGCCGGGGGGCGGGTCGGTCGACGGAGCAGTCACCGACCGCGCTGTCGGAGGCCGCCCACAAGCCGTGCAGCCCGCGGCCGACAGACGCGGCAAACCCGGCTGACGACGATGAATCGCACGCGCCACCCCGTTGGCGACCGACTTCAACAGGAGTACGACATGCGAAGCCCAACCCTGACCTGCCCCACCCGGCAGGTGCCGACCGCACCAAGTCCCCGGCTGCTTCGGCATCTGCTGGCCATGACGACGGCGCTGGCCCTGCTGGGCGCCGGAGCCGATGCCGCCGCCGATGCCGGCCGGACTGCCCTGGCGACCGACACCCCCTTCGCAGGCGCGGCGGCCCACGCCGCCGAGGACCGCTCGCTGACCCGCGCCGAGGTCCGCGAGTCGCTGCGCACCGCCATGGACGCGGGCCTGATGCTGCGCGCCGGGGAGATCGCCGAGCCGCCCGAACTGCTGCAGGCACGCGAGGACTTCATCGCGATGCAGACGGAGCAGATGCACAAGGCCTACCAGGCGGCCGTGGACAGGAACGAGCGTCTGACGCGGGCCGGCCAGGCGCGTCAGGACGAGGCCTTGGCCCGTCTGGACGCCGAACGTGTCTCCCGACTGGTCGACGAAGCCACGGACCGCCTGCCGGAGCAGCCCGGCGCGGTGGAGATCTGGGTCGAGCCGGGCACCACCATCGAGCAGCTGATGGCCTACATCGAGCAGACCGCCGACCGGGACGCCGTGGTCATCGTGCTGGTCGACGAAGCGGCGCCCGAGCCGGCCGACTGAAGGCGCAGTCACGGGCCCGGGCCGGCATCCGCCTTGCCGGTCCGGACGCTCCCACCTTCGAAGGAGAAGACCATGACCCAGGTGTCCGACATCATGACCGCTGAGGTCCAGGTGATCCAGCCGCAGGAGAGCCTGCGACGGGCGGCGTCGCTGATGCAGGAGCTCGACATCGGTGCCCTGCCGGTGTGCGACGGCGAACGTCTGCTGGGCATGATCACCGACCGCGACATCACCGTGCGCGGTGTCGCCGCAGGACTGCATCCCGACCAGGCCTGCGTCTCCGACGTGATGACCGGGGACATCCAGTTCTGCACCGAGGACCAGGACGCCCAGGAGGTGATGCGCCTGATGGGCGACAAGCAGGTGCGCCGGCTGCCGGTGATCGACCTCGACAAGAAGCTGGTGGGCATCGTGTCGCTGGGGGACGTCGCGCTGCGCCAGCCCGGGCACATCGACCAGACGGTGCGCGAGATCTCCGAGCCCGGCTCCGACCGGGCGCCGGGGTGAGCCCGACCGAGCCCCGCAGGGGCGACGCCCTGGAGCGGCTGCGCGACCAGCGGCAGCAGATCGACGAGTTGTTCGACAGCCTCGACAGCCACCGCATCGACCCCGACACCTCGACGGGCGAGACGGCGCGCATCGCCTCGCTGATCTTCACGCTGCTTCGTGTCCATGCGCAGCTCGAATCGGAGCTGCTGCATCCCGCCCTCGTGCGCGAGGCCGGCAGCAACGCGGTCCTCAGCGAGGCGGCAGTGCGCCCCGCACAGGCGCTGGAGGCCATCGAGAAGGTGGAGGGGCTGGACGCGCAGGACCCGCTGCACGGCGCCGGGATGACGGGCCTGCGTACCTGTGCGCGTCGCTGGTTCGACGCCGACGAGAAGCTGTTCGACCTGGCCCAGCGCACGCTGATCGACGTGGCGATGCTGGACCGCCAGATGGCCGCCCGGCAGGAAAGCCTGCTCACCGCCGGACGGGAATCCTAGGCGCCCGGGGCGGGCGTCGCCCGACCCCCGACCCTCGACCCTCGACCTCAAGTCAGTGGCGCTGCCGCGTCGGTCTGGTTCCTGACGTCTTCCCGGGGCCGGCCCGCCGCCTGCAGGCCGGCCTCGTGCTCGTGCACCGCCCGGCCCAGACGCTGCAGATCGGACGCGTCCATGCGCCGACGCACGGCGGGAAAGAGATGTTCTTCCTCTTCTTCGTGGTGATGGCGGGCCTGCTCCTCCAGCACCTTGCACTTGGGCGCGAAGGTCTCTTCACCGGGCGAGAGTTCCAGCAGGTCGGCCAGCAGCCGCTTCAGTGAGAGGTGTTCCTCCAGCGACTCGAGCAGGATGTCTTCGGTGCGCAGCGCACGCACGGCCGGATAGAAGACCTGTTCCTCGGCGGAAATGTGCACGGCCAGTTCGTCGCCCGCCTGGCTCAGCAGGGCGTTGCGCTCGCCGCCGTCTTCGCTGTCCACCAGGGCCTTCAGCAGCGCCTCCAGGCGGCGATGCTGGCCGGTGAGCAGGGAGACGGCGTCCTCGCCGTGGGGGATGGCGCCAGGGGTGTCGGAATTCATGCGGAAGCTTTCATGGACGGAGCGGGGAAAGCGGGGCCGGGTCGGTGCAGGCCCCTGCGTCGGAAGGCACACGAGCCCGCGGGCAAGCGAGGCGCCCGCCAGCGACTGAGGGCCACCGGCCTGCAAAGGCGACGGCAAATCTTTCGCTCCGCGGCCGCTATCCGACGGCCCGCCGCGGGGAGGCACGCGCGCCGTCATGAAAGCACCGGGCACGCCGTTTGATGGGGGGACCCGGGAGCCGCGTTCGCGGACGGGAGGTGACATGACCAGCAGCTTCGAGGGCCGGGGCTCGACCCTGCAGCGCGGCCACAGCACGGCAACCCAGCCCTTCGGCGAACCGACGGCCCGGGCGCCGGCGGGGATCGGCCGCCCGTACAACGCCCTGCGCGCCATGCTGCTCCTGGCCCTGCTGGCCGTTGCGCCGGCCGCCCGCTGGACGCCGCCGAGCCCTTCGGTCACCCCGCTGGTGGTGCCTGCCCCGGGCGCTGCGCAGCCGGCACTGCACGGGGCACCGACCCTGAAGGACGTGCCGCTGGGCCAACGCCTGCGCACCGAGCAGGACTGCGGCAGTTGCCACCGCATCGAAGACCGGCGACAGGCTCCCGCCGCCGCCGAGGTGGGCGTGATGACCTGAGCGTCCCGGCCGTGCTGCGCGCGCGGCGCGACCACGCGGCGTCACCATGAAGCGGGCACCGGCCTTGCCTTTCCCGTGCAGCGCAAACCGCGCCACAGGGAAGGACCCCCATGAGAATCGCCGATCTGATGACACGGGAGCCGGTCACCATCGCTCCGCACGACACCGTGCAGCGCGCAGCGCAGTTGATGGACGAGCTCAACGTCGGCGCCTTGCCGGTCTGCGAGGGCTCGCAGCTGGTGGGCATCGTCACCGACCGCGACATCACCGTGCGTGCCACCGCGGCAGGGCTG
The DNA here is from genome assembly GCA_022843905.1 of Rubrivivax sp. GTDB lineage: Bacteria > Pseudomonadota > Gammaproteobacteria > Burkholderiales > Burkholderiaceae_C > Rubrivivax. The sequence goes on along the minus strand of JALHMT010000078.1, from coordinate 14,040 downwards.
GACCCGCGAATGACCGAAGTGGACCTGGTGATGAGCGACCGCGTGCGCTGCTGCAGTCCGCGCCAATCGGCAGCCGAGGTGTTGCGGCAGATGGCTGCGGTGCAGATCCGGCGCCTGCCGGTGCTGGACGAAGCGCAGCAGCTGGTGGGCATGGTCGCCCTGGCCGACATCGCCGTGCGCGAGCCCGCCGGCGTGCAGGACGCGCTGCGCCAGATCTCCATGCCCGCCGAACCCGACCGCGCAGCCCTGGCGGCATGAACACGCTGCCTGTGCGCCCGCCCCTGCGCCGGGCTGCGCCCCGGGCCGCCAGGCTCGCCGCGCCGGCCCTCGCGGCAGCGGCATTGGCGGCCTGCACAGAGAGCTCGCGGCTGCCTTCCGGTGCCGACGTCGGTACCCAGCCGCAACTGGTGGCTCCGCAACAAGGTCTCATCCCCACCGTCAAGATCGCACCGGCGGCGCCCTGGCCCGACGGGCAGGCACCGGTGGCCGCCGCCCCGCTGCAGGTGCAGGCCCTGGCCCGCGGGCTGCAGCATCCACGCTGGCTGTTCGTGCTGCCCAACGGCGACGTGCTGGTGGCCGAGAGCAACGCCCCGGCCAAGGAAGGCGGCGGCGGCATCAAGGCCTGGGTCATGAAGCAGGTGATGGCGCGTGCCGGCGCGGGCGTGCCCAGCGCCAACCGCATCACCCTGCTGCGCGACGCCGACGGCGACGGCCGCGCAGAGGTCCGCAGCGTCTTCCTGCAGGGTCTGAATTCGCCCTTCGGCATGGCCCTGGTGGGTGAGCGCTTCTACGTCGCCGACACCGACGCCGTACGGGAGTTCGTCTACAGACCCGGCCAGCTGAGCATCGAAGCACCGGGGCGCACGCTCACCGAGCTGCCTGCCGGGCCGATCAACCACCACTGGACGAAGGCGCTGATCGCCAGCCCCGACGGCCGGCGGCTCTATGCCACCGTGGGGTCCAACAGCAACGTGGCCGAAAACGGCATCGAGGCGGAAGAGGGCCGCGCCGCGATCTGGGAGATCGATCGCGCCAGCGGCCGCAAGCGCCTGTTCGCCAGCGGCCTGCGCAACCCCAACGGCATGGCCTGGCAACCCACGCCCGGCGGCGACGGCTACACGCTGTGGACGGTGGTCAACGAGCGCGACGAGCTGGGCAGCGACCTCGTGCCCGACTACCTGACCTCCGTGCGCGACGGCGCCTTCTACGGCTGGCCCTGGAGCTGGTACGGCGCCCACGTGGACGAGCGCGTGAAACCGCCCCGCCCCGACAGGGTGGCCCGCGCGGTGGTGCCCGACTACGCGCTGGGTTCGCATGTCGCGCCGCTGGGCCTGACCGGCAGCGCCGGCAGCCCCATCCCGCAACTGCTGAGCACCAGCCCGGCCCCTGCGGCGGCAGCCCCCGAGGCATCCCCTGCATCGTCCGCATCTGCTGCATCGGCTTCCGTACCGGGTGCCGCATCCCCTGCCGCACCGAGTGCCGCATCCGCTGCCGCATCGCCGACCCCGTCTGACGCCGCACAGGCCGTCTCCCACGGCATGTTCATCGGCCTGCACGGGTCATGGAACCGGCGGCCGCTGTCGGGCTACAAGGTGGTCTACGTGCCCTTTGCCGATGGGCGGCCGCAAGGTCTGCCGATCGATGTGCTGACCGGCTTCGTCAGCCCGGACGGCAAGGCCTGGGGCCGCCCGGTCGGCGTGGCGATCGACCAGCGTGGTGCACTGCTGGTGGCCGACGACGTCGGCAACACCGTCTGGCGCGTCGCGCCGCCTTGATCCGCAGCCTGCCCCCCTGCAAAGGCACAGGAACGATGGCCGCTGGACGGGGGTTCCGCAGGCCGCCCCGGACGACCGGCCGCCGCCCAGGCGGCCGGTCGGCGCTTCACTTTCAGCGGTAGACGTTCTGCCCCTTGGCGTCACGCCACTGCTGCTCGAGATGGGTGGCGTCGTCCTCGCTGCGCGGACGCACGCCCATCAGGATGCCGCCTTCGCGAATGCCGGTCTCGTATTCCTTGATGCGCTCTTCGGGGATGTTCCAGCCGATCAGCGCCCCCACCAGGCTGCCTGCGGCGCCGCCGGCACCGGCACCAGCCAGGGCAGCGGCCACCGGGCCTGCGATGACCAGGCCCAGGCCTGGCAAAGCGATGCTGGTGCCCACGGCGGCCACGGCCGCCGCGATGGCGCCCACCGTGCCGCCGATGCCGGCGCCGATGCCGGCGCCTTCGGCGGCCTTGGTGCCGAGTTCGGTCTGGCGCCCGCCCTCGGTGCCCGAGAAGTGCTTCTTGCGGGTCTCGTCGGACATCACGAGGTTGAGGTCGTCGGTCTTGTAGCCGCGGTCCACGGCGCGCTGGTAGGCGCTTTCGGCGCTGGCGCGGTCGGGGAACAGGCCGGTCACGTAACGGTCATCGGTGGCCATGTGGGGGTCTCCTTGAATGGCAATGTGCAGGGGCCCGCGCGCTTGCGCGGGAGGTCTCTCGGGATGGCAAGCCCCGCGCCCGGGCGGTGACTTCAGCTGCGCGGACCGCCAGGGGTCAGCACGACCTTGCGGCAATCGTCTTCCTTGTCGTCGAAGAGCTGGTAGCCGCGGGCGGCCTCGTCGAGCGACAGGTGATGGCTGACGATGACCTCCGGGCGCAGTTCACCGTGGCCGATGAGCTCCAGCAACTCGGGCATGTGGCGCTGCACATGCGTCTGCCCCATGCGGAAGCTCAGGCCCTTGTCGAAAGCATCGCCGAACAGGAAGCCGTGAATGAAGCCGGCGTACACGCCGGGGACGCTGACGATGCCGCCGCGGCGCGTGCAGGCCATGGCCTGGCGCAGCACGGTGCCGGCGCTGCCTTCCACCTTCAGCGTGGTGAGCACGGTTTCGATCGCGCTGCCCTTGGCCTCGAAGCCCACCGCGTCGATCGACGCGTCGACGCCGCGGAACTGCGTCTGCTCGACGATGTGCAGCGCGACGTCGTCGATGCGGTCGAAGTTCACCGGCTCGACGCCGTAGGTCTCCTGGGCGAACTTCAGGCGATAGGGATGGTGGTCGACCATGAAGATGCGCGACGCCCCCTTGAACCGGGCACAGGCGGCGGCCATCAGGCCGACCGGCCCGGCCCCGAAGATGGCCAGCGTGCTGCCCGGCGCGACCTCGGCGTTGAGCACCGCCTGGTAGCCGGTAGGCAGGATGTCCGACAGGAACAGCACCTGCTCGTCGCTCAGCGCGTCGGGGACGACCAGGGGCCCGGTGTTGGCCATCGGAACGCGCACGAACTCGGCCTGGCCGCCGGGCACGGCGCCGTACAGACTGGTGTAGCCGAACATCGCGGCGGCCGGCCGCAGGTCCTTCTTGTTCAACAGCGCGCCCCGGCCGTCGTTGGTGGTCTCGCAAGCGGCGAACTGTCGGCGTTCGCAGAAGAAGCAGCTGCCGCAGGCGATGACGAAGGGGATCACCACGCGGTCGCCGCGCCGCACACGGGTGACGCCATTGCCGGTCTCCTGGACCACGCCCATGAATTCGTGCCCCAGCACGTCCCCGGGCCGCAGCCCGGGCACCTTGCCGCGGTACAGATGCAGGTCGGAGCCGCAGATCGCCGTGGCAGTCACGCGCAGCAGGATGTCCTGCGCGTCCATGAGCACGGGATCAGGCACCGTCTCCACTCGGACGTCCTTGGTGCCCTGGTAGGTGAGTGCGCGCATGCCGATCCTCGTCGATGCTGTGAGGAGGTGGCGGCGGCAAGCGCCATGCCGCGTCGTGACCGCCACCGCGCAGCGCCCGGCATGGGAACAGGGGTTGCCGCCCTCTTGTGCAGACGCCGGCGCCATCCCGGCCAGGCGTCTGAGGGCGATGACAAACAGCTGAAAGGACAGACGATGTCTCGACACGACGAACGCGGCCGCCATCAAGGTGGCCCGCAAGGCTCACGACAAGGGGGTTCCTACGGCGGCCAGCACAGCGCCGGCGAAGGGCAGCGCGAGCCCGACCAGCAAGGCGGCTGGGGCGACGATCCAGGCCGCAGCGGCGGGCAGCGCAGCAGCGCGGGCAGCAACTACGGTGACTGGCGCGGCCAACAGGGCGGCGGTCAGCAGGGCGGCTATGGCGGCTATGGCGGCCAGGGCGGTTCAAGCGACTACGGCAATCAAGGTGGCTACAGCGGCAGCCAGGGCAGCAGCGCTGGAGGCGGCTATGGCGGCCAGGCCGGCATGGGTGGCGGCTACGGCGGCCAGAGCGGGTATGGCCAGGGTGGCGGCTATGGCCAGGGCGGCAGCTACGGAAGCCAAGGCGGCTCGCGCGGCAGCGAATGGGCGTCCAGCAGCGGCCACAGCGGCCACAGCGGCCACGAATTCGAACCCGATTACCACCAGTGGCGCATGGAGCAGATGCGCAACCTGGATGACGACTACCGTCACTGGCGCCAGGACCGGTACAAGAAGTTTTCCGACGAGTTCTCCACCTGGCGGCAGAGCCGCGCCGGTTCGGGCGCGGCGGGCCCGGCCGGTGCTGGAGACGCTTCGAGCATGAGCGGAAGCGGCGAGTCGCCGGCCGGCGGCTCCGGCTCGAACGGCACGTCCGGCTCGGCGACGACGTCCGGCAGCTCCAAGGGCAGCAAGTAGTCACCCCGGGACACGCCTGGCCGCGTGTCCCGGGCTGCCGAGCGGCGGAACGCAAGCTCGCCCGCGGTCGCCGTGGGCGATGGACGACCGGCGCGCCTCAGGCGTGCCGCCGCCGCCGCTCCACCGCCTCGATCTTCAGCATCTGCCGGTACTTGGTGACGGTACGCCGCGCCACCACCAGGCCCTGCTGCGCCAGCTGCCGCGTGATCTCGGCGTCGCTCAGCGGGTGGTCGGCGCTCTCGGCCTCGATGATGTCCTTGATCAGGCCGCGTATGGCCGTGCCCGAGCAGGCGCTGCCATTGGCACTCATCATGGCGCGGCTGAAGAAGTACTTCAGCTCGAAGACACCGATGGGCGTGGACATGTACTTGTTGTTCGTCACGCGCGACACGGTGCTCTCGTGGATGCCCACCTCGTCGGCGATCTCCCGCAGCCCCAGCGGCTTCATCGCCATCGCGCCGTACTCCAGGAAATTGCGCTGCCGCTTGACGATGGACTCGGCCACGTCGAGGATGGTCGAGAAGCGCTGCTCCACGTTGCGCAGCGTCCAGCGGGCTTCCTGCAGGTGCGCCCCCATCTCGGCGTTCTGCGCCGTGCGGTGGCGCTGGAACAGGTTGGCGTACACCTGGTTCAGGCGCACCTTGGGCACGATGGCCGGGTTGAGCTGCACCGTCCATTGCCCGCGCACCTTCTTCACGATGACGTCGGGCACCACGTAGGCCACCTGCGTCGAGCCCAGCCGCCAGCCGGGCCGGGGATCGAGCCGGCGGATGCGGTCGCAGACCTCTTCCACGCGCGCCGGCGACTCGCCGAGCTGCCGCGCCAGGGCATTGACGTCGCGCGCCGCCAGCGACTGCAGGTGGTTGCCGACGATGGCCTGCGCGAGCGCGCGCATGTCCGGGCAGACGATGGACGGCAACTGCAGCTGCAGGCACTCGGCCACGTTGCGCGCCCCCACGCCGGCCGGGTCCAGCGACTGCACGCGGCGCAGGGCGATCTGCATCTCCTGCAGCGTGGCCTCGGGGTCCAGCTGGGCCACGGACAGCAGCTCTTCCAGCGGCGTGCGCAGGTAACCGTCGTCGTCGAGCGACTCGACGATGGTGCGCGCCAGCGTCAGGTCGCGGGGCGTCAGCTGCAGCACGTTGAGCTGGCCGTGCAGATGGGTGTTGAGCGAGGTCTCGACGGCCATCATGTCCATCGCCGACATCTCGCCGTCGTCGGCGCGGCGCAGGCCCGAGCCGGCGTCGGCCTGCCACAGGTCGCGGTCGCTGGCGCCTTCGTACTCGCTCTCGGCGGTGGTGTCGCGCTCGCTGCCCAGCTCGATGCCCGCGGCATCGCTCAGCGGCGCCGGATCGGACGCGTCGTCGCCGCCAGCGGCGTCGTAGGGCAGGCCATCGTCGCCGTCGCCCTCGCCTTCTTCGGTCTCCAGGAAGGGATTGCGTCCCAGCGTGTCGCGGACCATGGCCGCAAAGTCCAGCGAGGACATCTGCAGCAGGCGCACCGCGTGCTGCAGTCGGGGCGACAGGGTCTGGGTCTGGCGTTGTGTGGTGCGGATGTCGATCGATGTCACGCGGACCTCCTCAAGCGTTCGGGAAACGAAGCGCGCCGGGTCCTGACGCGCTGCCTTGTCCCCCTGGATACGCAACGCCTGTGCCGCTTTCGCCTCGGCGTTTCAACCCGACACAAGGACAGGCCGGGCGCAGCACTTCTCCCTCGGTGGAAGGCCTCTGCCGCCCTCGAAGGGGCGGCCCTCGAGCGAACTTGTTCGCGCCCCACGCGCCGCGAAGCGGGCGCCGAATTACCGGTCTGCCGCCTTTTTGCGGCAAGCCGTGCAGAAAGTCACACCTGCGCAGCCACCGCTGCTGGAGGAGCACCGGGCCACGGCACCGCGTTTGCCGCGGGCCTTGCCTCGTCCCACGTATCGAAAGAACCGGAGATTTCCATGCCCACCAGCCGTGCCGCCAGCCGGGCCTCGTCCCAGGCCCGAACCGCCATCCTTGCCGAGCTCAAGGAGGACCACAAGCGAGTGAAGAAGGCCTACCGCGACTTCCAGAAGCTCGACGCCGAAGCCGACCCCGAAAGCTGCGAGGCGCTGGTGCACCAGGTGCTCGACGACCTGAGCGTGCACGCCGCGATCGAGGAAGAACTGTTCTACCCCGCGGCACGCGGCGCCATCGCCGAAGAGAGCCTGGTCGACGAGGCCGAAGTCGAGCACGAGTCGGTCCATGCGCTGATCGAACAGCTGCACGGCATGACGCCACAGGACGACAAGTACGTCGCGCGCTTCACCGTGCTGTGCGAGTACGTGCTGCACCACGTGAAGGAAGAGGAAGGCGAGATGTTCCCGCTGCTCGAGAAGGCCCGCCTGGACTGGGAGGCGCTGGCAGCCGAGATGAGCGCGCGCCGGCAGGCGCTGACGGCGGCAGGGCCGCTCGAGGAGGGCGACGACATGTCCGAGGACGGCCCCACCGCGAGCCACAGCGCTTCGCGTCGCTCCTGAACACGCGCGCCCGCTGCCTCCACCTGCCCCGACCACCGGTCCGGGCGGGCTTCCCTCTTTGCAAAGCGCCCACCATGCCCCCCGTCCTGATCGCGTTCTCCCACGTCCGCTGGCGCTCGACGTGGGCCCGCCCCCAGCAACTGCTGTCGCGCCTGGCAGGCCGCTGGAAGGTGCTCTACGTCGAGGCACCCGTGGCCAGCGCCGGTCCGGCCTGGCTGGAGCGATTCGACGCGGGTGAGCACCTCGAGGTGCTGGTGCCGCACGCCCCCATGCAGGACGCCGGTTTCCACGACGCACAGATCAGCGCGCTGCTGCCGCTGCTGACGCGTCACCTCACTGCCACCGGCCAGCGCAGTGAAGTCGCCTGGCTGACGACGCCGATGGCCTGGCCCCTGGCCCAGGCCCTGCACCCGGACTGCATCGCCTACGACTGCATGGAGGAGCTGGCCGACCTGCGCCACGCACCGCGCCAGATGCGCCAGCGCGATTCGGCCCTGCTCAAACGCGCGTCCGTCGTGTTCACCGGCGGCCCCTCTCTGTACGAAGCCCGGCATGCGGTCCATCCCGCCGTGCACTGCCTGCCCAACGCGGTCGATGCAGAGCACTTCTCGCCGGCACGCTGGCAGCCCGGATCGCCGTCGGCACGGCGCGTGCACGTACTTCTGGGGGCCCTGCCCCGGCCGCTGCTCGGCTTCCACGGCCTCATCGACGAGCGAGTCGACCTGGACCTGGTCTGCGCCCTGGCCGACCACCATCCGCGGTGGTCGCTCGTGATGGCCGGCGAGGTGGCCGGCAAGCGATCAGGGAAGACGGCGGACCATCTGCCCCGGCGACCCAACCTCCACTGGATCGGACCGCAGCGCCACGAGGACCTGCCGGCGCTCTACCACGGCTGGGACCTGGCGTTGATGCCCTTCGTCGTCGACGAGTCGACCCGCAGCGCCTGCCCGCTGCAGACCCTGGAGTACATGGCGGCCGACGTGCCGGTGGTCAGCACCGCATTGCGCGACGTGGCCTGGCTGTACGGCGACGCCGTCACCGTGGCCGCACCGGGTGCCGAGGGCTTCGTGCAGGCCTGCGAGGAGACGCTGGGCGAGACCGCGGCGCAGCGCTGCCGCCGTTCGCTGGAGGCCACGACCCTGGTCTCGACGTCCTCGTGGGAGCGCAGTGCCGACACCGTGCATGCGCTGCTGACTCGGGCGCTGCAGCGATCCGGGCGCCACGCGCAGGCGCAGGCTCTGCCGCTGCGCGTGGTGGCGGGCGGCCGGCCGGGCTGACCCCGCCCTGGCCTCTTGGCGCGCGCCCGACGCGCCCTCAGTCCACGCCCTGATCGCCCAGCAGTTCCCCACGCCGCAAGGCCAGCCGCGTGCCCAGCGCCTGCAGGTCGAGCGTGAGCGCGGCGGGGAACAGGTGCAGCTCCTCGTCGCTCATGTGCGCGCGCACGGACCGGGCCAGCGAGTCCAGGGCCTCGGCGAAGCCGCCGCCGTCGAGACCGGGCAGCGACAGCGACTCGAGCTGCCGGCCGAAGTGCGCATGCTCTGCCTCGGCGCCCTGCACCCGCGCGTCGATGTCGCGCAGCGCCGGGTAGAACAGCTCCTGCTCCATCGTCGTGTGGGCCAGCAGCAGCGCGCCCAGCCGCGCCAGCAGGCCGCTGCGGTCGGCCTCGCTGTGCGCGGCAGCTGCCGCCAGCCTTGCACAGTCATCGAGCAGGTGATCGATGCGGCGGTGGTCGGCGAACAGCAGTTCCAGCGCGTCCTGGGTGGACGGCGGCGGATGACCGCCGGCATCGCCGCTGCCGCCCGACGGTTCGGCGGGCTGGTCGATCGAGGGATCGTGCAGCTCATGCATGGAGCACCTCGAACTCGCGTTCATGGTGGCGGTGCCGGCTGAGCGCCGCCAGGAAGGACAGCAGGGGATCCCCGCTCTCGGCACCGCTGCCTTCGGCCAGCACCAGCCCGGGGTCGGGCCGCTCGTCGCCCAGCAGGCGCGGGATGCCGGCCCGGGACAGGAGCTGTCCGCCGGCGCTGCCCAGCGCCAGGATGGGCTTGCAGTGCCGGTACTGGTCCTTCAGGAAGTCCATCACCCCGGCATCGGCGGCCAGCAGCGACCCCGCCGCCTCGCCGCCGGGCAGCACCACGGCGTCCCACAGCACCGAGGGCATGGCCTCGACGCTGGCCTCGACCTCGATCGGCTCACCGTCGGAGGTCTCCACCCGGCCCAGTCGCAGGCCGACGAAGCGCGGCACGGCACGCGCTTCGGCCAGACGCTGGTAGGCCTCGCGCAAGGGCCCGCCGTCGACGCCCGGCGCCACCAGCAGGGCCACGCGGCGGCCGGCGGCATGCGCGCTGCCGGGCCGCGCGAACAGCGACAGGCCGGGCGAGCCTTCGACCTCGCTGTGCACCGGCTGCTGCAGCAGCGTGGGCTGGGCGGCCGGCAGCACCATGCCCAGGCCGTCGGCCACGGTGCGGGCGAGCTGCACGTCGACGTTGACGAGTTGCGAGACGACACGCTCGCGCACCGCCGCCACCGTCACGCGCGACAGTTCGAAACGGAAGGCGTCGGCGATGTGGCGCTTCTCGGCCACCGTCTGGCTGCGGAAGAAGAGCTGCGCCTGCGAATAGTGGTCGGCAAACCTTTCCGGCTTGCCGCGCACCTTGTCCTCGGGCGGCGCCTCGGGCGCGCGCCGCGCGATGCCCGCCTCCGATGCCGATACGAAGCCCGCGCTGCCGGCCTGGAAGGGGCAGCCCCCGGCCAGCGAGTTGGGCTCGTAGCTCACACGGCCACGGTGGATGGCCTGGCGGTGCATGCCGTCGCGCTGGTTGTTGTGCACCTGCGCGATCGCCGCGTTGATCGGGATCTCGTGGAAGTTGGGACCGCCCAGGCGCGAGATCTGGGTGTCCACGTAGCTGTGGATGCGCCCCTGCAGCAGGGGGTCGTTGCTGAAGTCGATGCCCGGCACCACGTGGGCGGTGCAGAAGGCCACCTGCTCGGTCTCGGCGAAGAAGTTGTCGGGGTTGCGGTTGAGCGTCATCTTGCCCACCACGCGCAGCGGCACCAGCTCCTCGGGCACCAGCTTGGTGGCGTCCAGCACGTCGAAGCTGAAACCGTCGGCCTCTTCCTCGGTGAAGACCTGCAGCGCCAGTTCGTACTCGGGGCAGTTGCCGCTCTCGATGGCTTCCCAGAGGTCGCGACGGTGGAAGTCGGGGTCGGCGCCGCCGATCTTCACCGCCTCGTCCCACACCAGCGAGTGCGTGCCCGCCAGGGGCAGCCAGTGGAACTTCACGAAGCGCGCTTCGCCGGCTTCGTTGACCAGCCGGTAGGTGTTGACGCCGAAGCCCTGCATCGTGCGGTAGCTGCGCGGGATGCCGCGGTCGCTCATCACCCACAGCGTGTGGTGCATGGACTCGGGCATCAGCGAGATGAAGTCCCAGAAGGTGTCGTGCGCGCTGCTGGCCTGCGGCATGCCATGGTGCGGCTCGGGCTTCACGGCGTGGACGATGTCCGGGAACTTCATCGCGTCCTGGATGAAGAAGACCGGGATGTTGTTGCCCACCAGGTCCCAGTTGCCTTCCTGGGTGTAGAACTTGACGGCAAAGCCGCGCGTGTCGCGCGCGGTGTCCATCGAGCCGCGTTCGCCGGCCACGGTCGAGAAGCGCACGAACACCGGCGTGCGCTTGCCCGCTTCGGACAGCAGGTCGGCACGCGTCACGTCGGCCTGCGACTCGTAGCACTCGAAGACACCGTGGGCGCCCGACCCGCGCGCATGCACCACACGCTCGGGAATGCGCTCGTGATCGAAGTGCGTGATCTTCTCGCGCAGGATGAAGTCTTCCATCAGCGTGGGGCCGCGCAGGCTCGCCTTCAGCGAGTTCTGGTTGTCGGCCACCAGCACGCCCTGGTTGGTGCTGAGGGCACGCTGGCGGGCGTCGACCCGCACCCGGTCCAGCGGATCGTTGCCGGGGTTGTGACCGTCGCGCGGTACGCCGTCACCGAGCTTGTCGGAGTCGATGTGCTCGCTGACCGTGCTGCCGCTGACCGGGTCCTCGGGGTCCTCTTCGCCGTGCGCACCTTCCTGCGGATGCTGCCCGGCGTGCTGGCCGTGTTCGCCGCGCTTGTTGGCATTGAAGGGCATGGCCGCGGCCAGCCGCTGCGCGCCCGCCTTCTGCACGGCCAGCTTCTGCAGCGACGGCACCTCGGGCGCGTCGCGACCGTCGTCGGCAGGCAGGCGTGCCGGCCCGGCGATGGTGGCTCCGAGGGAGCCGATGGCTTCGGCGGCGCGTGGCCGCCCGCTGCCGCCACCCGCCTCGTCGGCAGGGGCGACGGAGCGCTGCGGGGGCGGCGCCGTCTTCGAGGCTTTCGGGGCCACGCGCGAGGCGCGAGGGGCTGATCCCGGACGGTCGGGCTTGGGTTCTCTGGAAGTGGCCATGGGATCCTGAAGTGGTTGGAAGGAGCCGGCGCTCTTGGCGACACGGGCAGGCACCGCATGTCGTGCGGCGCTGAGCGACATCAGCGTGTCGGGCAACGCCCGTGCCCGGCGGCCATGCGTTGCCTGGACGCCCCCGAATCCGTCCCGGGGACCGGGCGGCTCGGGACGCGGCGGCCGCCCGCCCACCACCGGGAGCGACGCTTGCCATGTGCGGTGTTCCAACCCCACTCACGGAGAACACCGATGAAGAAGATCCTCCTCGTTTCCATGCTCGCCATCGCAGCGGTCGCCACCACCACCGGCTGCGCCGTGCGCAGCGGTCAGAGCACGGTCGGGCAGTACGTCGACGACGCCACGATCTCGACGCGCGTCAAGGCACGCATGGCCGAGGACCCGGCAGTCAGCGCCATGCGCATCCAGGTCGAGACCCTCAACGGCACCGTGCAGCTCGCCGGTTTCGCGGCCTCGCAGGCCGAGAAGGACAAGGCCGGCCAGCTGGCGCGCGGCGTGCCCGACGTGAAGGACGTGCGCAACAACATCGTCGTGCGCACGCCCTGACCCCGCGGCGCCGCCAGGCGGCGGCGCATCCCACCTCCCCTTCGCAGGCTCACCCGGGAACTCCATGAACTCCAAACTGTCCACCGTGCCGCTGCGGTCCCTGGCGTCCGCGCTCGTGGTCGTCGCACTGGCCGCCTGCTCCAGCGGGCCACCCACCGCGCCGGCCCTGGCGGCCAGCGAGGCGTCCATCGAATCGGCACGTTCCTCAGGCGCGCCGGAACTGGCCGCCGCCGAGCTGAACAACGCGCGCGAGAAGCTCGCGCGTGCCCGTGTGCTGGCGCAGGCCGACCGCAATGTCGAAGCCATCCGCCTGGCCGAGCAGGCCGATGTCGATGCCCAGCTGGCGCGCGCACTGGCCAGCAGCGAACGCTCTCAGCGTGCGCTGGCGGAGGTGGAAGCCAGCCTTCGCACCTTGCGCGAAGAACTCAACCGCAGGCCCGCCGCGGCGGCCACCCCGTCGCCGGTGGCGCCGGTGCGACCCCCGCAATGACCACGACGGAGCTCTGCATGAACCATCGATCGAACACGACCCCCGTGAAACTCGCCCTGGCCGCCGCGCTGGCTCTGGCGCTGGCCGCCTGCTCCACCGTGCCGCCCGAGAACGCCGACCTCGTGGCAGCACGCAGTGCGCTGTCGCAGGCACGCGCCAACCCCGCTGCGGCGCGCGCCGCAGCGGTGGAACTCGAACGCGCGCAGCAGGCGCTGCAGCGCGCCGAGTCGGCCTGGGCCGACAAGCGCGACAACGAAGAGACGCAGCATCTGGCCTATGTGGCGCGCCGCCGTGCCGAGGTCGTCTCGGCCCTGGCCGCGAGGGCGCAGGCCGAGGAGCGCATCCAGCAGGCCGGCGCCGAGCGTGAACGTGCACGACTGGAGGCTCGCACCCGCGAGGCCGAGGCCGCCGCACGCGTGGCCAGCGCGGCGCAGGCCGATGCGCGCACGGCGCAGGCCAGCGCGCAGGCCGCCCAAGGCCAGGCCGTGCAGTCGCAGCAGGACGCCGAGGCGGCACGCCAACAGGCGCTGCGGGCCCAGCAGCAGGCGCAGCAATCCCAGCAGCAGACGCAGCAGGCCCAGCAGCAGGCCGAGGCCGAACGCGCGCGCGCCGCGCAGCAGGCCGAGCGCGCGGCCGCGCTGGAGCGCGACCTGCAGACGCTGCAGGCCAAGAACACCCAGCGTGGGCTGGTGGTGACGATGGGCGACGTGCTCTTCGCCACCGGCCAGGCGACCCTTCAACCGGGTGCGCAGCGCAGCGTGCAGCAGCTGGCCGAGGTGCTGCGCCAGTACCCCGAGCGGCGGGTGCTGGTCGAAGGCTTCACCGACAACGTGGGGTCCGAGACGATGAACCTGGCACTGTCGGAGCGCCGTGCCGAGGCCATGCGGCGCGCCCTGCTGAACGCCGGCGTGGCCGCAGAGCGCATCGAGGTGCGCGCGCACGGCCTGGCCTATCCCGTGGCTGACAACAGCACTGCCGCGGGTCGACAGCAGAACCGGCGCGTCGAGGTGCTGTTCTCGGACGCGCAAGGCCGCTTCGCGCAGCGCTGAGGCGGCGCCCGGCCCGCTTCTGACGCGCAGCCCCCGTGCGACCGCCGCTGACCCCACCCTCGCCCCTGGCGAAGGTGGGGGGCGCGACCTGGGCCCTGCGCGGGATCTTCGCTGTCGTGCTGATCTTCGCGGTGCGGGAAGCCAAGCCGCTGCTCGCTCCGGTCCTCATCGCGATCGTGCTGACCTTCGTGTTGGCCCCGCTGGTGCGCCTGCTGCGCCGGCGCGCCCGCGTGCCCGAGGTGGCAGGGGCCGGCCTGGTGGTGCTGGCGCTGCTGGCCAGCACGGTGCCCGTGGCACTGAGCCTGGCGCAGCCGGCGGCCCGGTGGTGGGAGCGCGCGCCGACGACGGTGGCGCAACTGCTGGCCGAGTTCGACCGCCTGCGCGCCGGCATTCCCGGCCTGGGCCCGCCCCCGGCC
>JALHMT010000077.1 GCA_022843905.1 Rubrivivax sp. | reverse complement strand
ACAACGAGCGCACCACCTTCAAGATCGAGGCCCGGCGCATTGGCATTCTGCCGTACCGCCTCCAGGCTGTGACCCTCAGCGCCAGGACGCTGGAACCCGAGGCGGCAGTACCGCCGCCGAAGGAAACCAAGGGGACGAAGGCGCCGAAGGAAACCAAGGCCAAGGGCTGATTCCCCCGCAGGGGGCGGCTGTAGCAACCGTCAGACGCCCGCCATGCACCAGCTATCCCCAGGGGATAGCGCCAGGGTGTTCCACCGAGTTCCAGCCGCCCTCCCGAAACGACGCTCCCGCTGCGCCAGCCTTTGCGGTCAGGTCGTACCTGCTGCGGCAACGCATCGCCCGCCGTTCACAAAGCGGTGTCTATGCCGATCGGCTTCCTTGCTGCCGTCATCCGCTGGCCCGGCCAAGCTGGGGGCCATCCGATGAACCGCACACTTCCAAGGAGGCTTCATGCGCGTGTTCCTGTGCGAGAAGCCGTCCCAGGGCAAGGACATCGCCCGTGTACTGGGCGCGGGCCAACGCGGCAACGGCTGCTACAGCGGTGCGGGTGTCGTCGTGACCTGGTGCATCGGTCATCTGGTCGAAGCGGTTGCGCCCGAAGGCTATGGCGAGCAGTACAAGCGCTGGGCCATCGAGCAACTGCCCATTCTTCCCGAGCGCTGGCGTGTCGAACCCAAGGCGGCGACCGCGGCGCAGTTCAAGGTCGTGCAGCAGCTCGTCGCCAAGGCGGGCGAGCTGGTGATCGCGACTGACGCCGACCGCGAAGGCGAGATGATCGCCCGCGAAATCATCGAGCTGTGCGGCTACCGCGGCCCAATCCAGCGGTTGTGGCTGTCCGCGCTCAACGATGCGTCGATCCGCAAGGCCCTGGCGGCGCTCAAGCCGTCCGTCGAGACGCTGCCGCTGTACTTCTCCGCGCTCGCCCGATCGCGTGCCGACTGGCTGATCGGGATGAACCTAAGCCGCCTGTTCACGTTGCTCGGGCGCCAGGCCGGCTACAACGGCGTGCTGTCGGTCGGGCGTGTGCAGACGCCCACGCTCAAGCTGGTCGTGGACCGTGATCGCGAGATCGCACGCTTCGTCTCGGTGCCGTTCTGGGCCATCGAGGTCGCGCTTTCGCATGCGGGCCAGTCCTTCGTCGCAAGCTGGATGCCGCCGCAGGGCAGCGCCGACGACGCCGGCCGCTGCCTGCAGCAGCCGGTGGCGCAGCAGGCAACCGCACAACTGCGCGCGGCCGGCGCCGCCCAGGTGCTGTCGGTGGAGACCGAGCGCGTGCGCGAAGGCCCGCCGCTGCCGTTCGACCTCGGCACCTTGCAGGAGGTGTGCTCCAAGCAGTTGGGCCTCGACGTGCAGGAAACGCTGGACATTGCCCAGGCGCTGTACGAGACGCACAAGGCGACCACGTATCCGCGCTCGGATTCAGGCTACCTGCCCGAGAGCATGCTGGCAGATGTGCCGGCCGTCCTCGACAGCCTGGTCAAGACCGATCCCAGCCTGCGACCGCTGATCGACCGCCTGGATCGCCAACAGCGTTCGCGGGCCTGGAACGACGGCAAGATCACGGCGCACCACGGCATCATTCCGACGCTGGAACCGGCCAACCTCTCGGCGATGAGCGACAAGGAGCTGGCCGTCTACCGATTGGTCCGCGCGCACTACCTCGCGCAGTTCCTGCCGCATCACGAGTTCGACCGGACGGTGGCGCAGCTTACGTGCGGCGGGCAGTCGCTGGTCGCGGTCGGCAAGCAGATCGCGGTGGCCGGATGGCGCCAGGTGCTGGCGGCGCCGGAGCCCGACGACACGGACGGCGAGGACGCGCAGCGCGGCCAGGTGCTGCCGGCGTTGCGCGCCGGGGCCTCCTGCCAGGTCGGCCAGGTCGAACTGAAGGCGTTGAAGACGCTGCCGCCCAAGCCCTACACGCAAGGCGAACTGGTCAAAGCCATGAAAGGCGTCGCCAAGCTAGTGACCGACCCGCGCCTGAAGCAGAAGCTCAAGGACACCACGGGCATCGGCACCGAGGCCACACGTGCCAACATCATCAGCGGGTTGCTGGCCCGCGGTTATCTCTTGAAGAAGGGCCGTGCCATCCGCGCGTCGGATGCGGCATTCACGCTGATCGACGCGGTGCCGGCGGCCATCGCCGATCCGGGCACGACGGCGGTGTGGGAGCAGGCGCTGGACATGATCGAGGCCGGTCAGATGACGCTGGACACCTTCATCGCCAAGCAATCGAGCTGGGTCGCCCAGCTCGTGCAGCAGTACCGCAGCGCCACACTCGATCTCAAGCTGCCGCCTGCACCGAGCTGCCCGCAATGCGGCGCCCCGATGCGCCAGCGCAGCGGCAAGAGCGGCGCGTTTTGGTCTTGCAGCCGCTATCCGGACTGCAAGGGCACGCAGCCGATCGAAGACGCCGCGGCAGGCAAGCGCGGCGCGTCCAGCCCGCGGCATCGGCGTCCCAAGGCGAGCTGACGCCCACGTCTCCCTCTGCCACGCCGGCTGCTGCCGACGGCGGGGCAAACCTCCCGCGCCCCGCGGGACTCCCCAGCGCGCGTTCCCTTCTGCAACGGTGTGCGCGTCCTGCACGGACCGATCACGGCTTGCAGGGCGAGAAGGTCATTGCTCCATCGAATCGCGCTCGTCGCGGTTCCGTTGATCGAGGTGCTTCCGCCATCCGTGAGCGGTCTCCTGACGCCTTGGCTTGCAATGCTGCGAGGTGTCAGGAGACCGCTCGCGGTCGACGGTATTCGGTGCCGGTGCCCGCCGGCGGAACAACGGGTTCCCTTTGTGTGTGGATACACGCCAGAGGATGCCGGCCCCAGCCACGAAACGGGCCGGGTGAGATTGCTGACGCAGCGAATGGCTTTGACGACGGCCTGGCCTGCTTGCAGCCCACAGGTGGATTGATTCCTCTCCAGCCGAAGTCCCTCGGGGCTTCGGCGCCTTTGTCGTGGGCGGACGGATCGTGCACCGCTCCTGCCGGCAGTGCTCGGGCCAAATCGGACGACGCGCAGTTCCGTTTGATCGGCGACGGTGCGCTTCGGGGCTTCCATCCTTCCTGCATGTGTCGCTGACGGTCGTCAGCAGCATGCCCTGGCAGCCCAGGTCTTCAAGGCTGCAACGCGGTTCGCCACGTTGACCGATCCAGTCCGCTTCGCACCGACCACCGCGGACGCGTGTCATCACGACGCGGGTGCTTTTCATGTTCAACCCTTCGGGAAGTGTCCCGCTCCCGAAAGGGCGTGGTGCTCCCGGTCTTCAACTACCAGGAGAAACCCATGTCCCTTGCGTTCGCATCGGCACCTTTGAGTGCTGAACAGGCCCGCGCCGAATCCATCGGCTACCAGGCTCTGGCCTACGTCGGCAAGCGCCTGCCCCTGCAGGTGCTGTGCAGCGCGGCCGGCCACTACATCGGCACCGCCGATGTGGACGGCCCGGTCTCGCGCGAGTCGGTCAGCTACTTCCGCTCGCACCACGCCGCCGAGCACGCCCTGCAAACGGGCCGCTGGCAGCAGCGACTCAACCCGTGATGTCCAACCACCAGGAGCCAAGTCATGAACCGTGCCCTGCCTCAAGAGGTACTTGATCAGATTGAGCTGGAACACCAGCACTTCGCTGCCGCACCCCAAGCCTTCTTCGAGGCATGGAAGCGCGGCGTCCACATCGCCGGAGCCGAATGGTTCGGCGACGGAACCCGCGAAGGCCTGCGGCGTGCCACCACCAAGTGGGATCTGCGGCCAAAGCTGATGATGCTCAACGACGCCCTCGGCGTCCTGAGCAGCGGCCAGCGGATGTTCCTGTCCGCGATGGTGAGCTTCTACAACGCCCGTGAGGGCGGTGCGATGCTCAAGCGTTGCGGCTTCGAGGGTCTGTCCGACCTGGGCGGCCTCGACCTGGAACGGCGCAAGGTCATCGCCGACCTGACGCTGAACTACAACGGCTGGTGAGCTGCTTCGGCCCGCCAACGTTCTTCCTTTTCTCCCACCCCACGAGGGACATGCGTCCCTATGCGGGGCCATGTCCCTCCTTTCTTCATAGGAGTGAATCATGTCCCCTGACTTTTCCATCGGTCTGCTCGTGACCGACGACGACATCGATGCGGTCATCCTGGAAGGTTGGCCGGCCGACGTGCGCAAGCCGCGCATGGTGGTATTCGACTACGCCGGCAACGATGTGCAAGACGAGTATGTGCTGCATGTCAGCAGCGGAACTCCGAACACCGGATTGACCGGGCGCGAGGTTTTTCCGGTCGAGTACGGCCCTAACTGCCGTTACCCATCGCCCGCTGAAGTCCTTTCGGTGCTCGATGCACGCAAGCCGGCCGAAAAACCTTCCGCGCTGAGCATCGCCCGCAACGTACACCAAAGCATCCTTGACTTGGATGCGCGGCTTGATCGCCTGGAGCAGGCGACGACTACAACAGCCTGTACCAGCTTGCGAATGGCGGCCTGATCGACCTGTTGAAGGTGCTGGGCGACCCGTCCTCTACCGCTGCCGGCTGACCGGCTGCCACTTCATCCACCCGCTGGGGTTCAATCCCCAGCAGGGGATTGCCTCGGCCATCCTCTGCTGGAGAAATCCCATGTCCTACTCGAACAACAATCCCTTTGTCCGCGGCTACGACGGCCTGTCCGTCCAGCGGCTGCTTGCCATCTCCTACGACGACGACTGCCCGCTGACCTACCTGCCCCTGCATCCCTCGCAGTCGAATCTGCCGGACAGCCAGGTCGAACGGCGGGCCTGCATCTTCTCGGACGACTTCGTGCTGATCACCGAGGACCAAGCGGTCCCCGATGAACTGCAAGCGCAATGCCGCAGCCACGGGCTCGCCCGCAACGTTGTCTATGCCGTGATGGCCGAGGAAGACGGCAAGCCGCTGCACGTGGGCGACACCTACTCCGAAGAAGCGGCGCGGGAAGTCGTGCGGCGCCTGCGCTATGAAACGGGCTACTACAGCCGGTGCTGGGAGATCAGCAGCGCGCACCTCGACGCCGACGCGCATCGCTTCCTCTCCGAGCTGGCGGACATCGCCACGCCGACGCTGTTCCTGTTCGTCGCCTTCCGCATCCCGTACAGCCCGGCCATCGGGTTGAAGCTGATCGCCACGCCCTGGACCGACGAGAACCTGCGCGCGGTCGAAGGCACCACGGCCAAGCGGCTGATGCAGGAGCACCGCAAGAAGGGCATGCCGGAATCCCTGGTGCAGGTGCTGCACCTGGCCGCGCTCGCCGACGTGCGCATGCTGGTCTTCGATGCCGATGCGCAGGTGCTGGACGGCCTGCCGATCTACGACGACTGACACCACCTTTCGAGCCCCCACGCGGGGCTCGTTTCATTTCTGGACGAAGCCGGTGGCGGCGCAGTGCCGATTCCCCCACGACGCTGGCCCACACCCGACGCACGCTGCTCGCATGTTCGCTGGCGTTGCCGGCAAGCATGCCCAGGCAGTCGAGACCTTCGAGGCTGCGGCACGGTTCGCCGCGCTGGTTGCTTTTCCTTCCACGGGCGCATGCGCGTCCATCCACCTCACCCCCAAGGGACATGCCTCCCTTGCGGGCGGAAGTTCCTTGGATTGCCACAAGGAGCCTCCTAATGGATACCCAAGCCATCCGCGCACAGATGCCGACGCTGGTTCGCGGCCACGTGCCTTCCAACGTCCGCAGCTTCAAGTTCAACATCTTCGACGGCCAGCCCAAGGTTTCGACGCTGGGCTTCCACGTTGATCCCAAGCCTTTCGAGGGCAAGGTTATCGCCACCACCGACGAGGCCATCGTCGTCAAGACGGGCCGGGCCGAGTTCGCGGTGCTCGACAAGGCGCTCGTCACCGATGTGCCCGACGAAGGCGCCAAGGTGCAGGTCGAACCGTATGCGCGGCGCCGCTTCGACGGCATGCGCGCGGACACGCCCGAGGAGAGCACCGAGTTCACCGCCGACGGCCAGCCGTACACGGTGAAGCGGCTCATCCTGGGTTCCGCGCCGGCCAAGTTGCCGATCCCCGAGCCGCAGTGCCCCGAGCTGCAGGAGCTGATCCACCAACTGGAGCAGTTGCCCGCGCCCGATGGCTTTCGCCGCATCACGCACCTGCTGGTGGATGCCGGCGCGCGGGACTTCACGGTGGTCGATCCGAGCCCCCGCAACATCATCGCCACGCCGCCGGCCATCGGCTTCACCGTCGCCTCAGCGAAGTTCCAGGGGCGCGTCACCGTGCTCTACGAGCGCGGCCTCGACCTCTACGCGGTGGAGCTGCACCGCAACAGCAATCTGGTCGAGCGGGTCGATGAAGTGTCGTTCGACGAGCTGGGCCAGGCCCTGGAGCGGCTGATCGACGACGGGAGCTGGCGCCTCATCCGCGTGCAGCGCCTGTCCGGCCGCAAGCTGGTCCAGCACTGAGCCCCTGCGTTCCTAAGCGGCTTCCCGTCCCCGCGGCGGGAAGCCTTTCCTCCCATACCTCGATTGGAGACCACTTCCATGACTGTTCGATTCAAAGGCACCGAGCTTCGGCCCGTGCTTGCCGAGGCGGCGGCCAACCAGTGCCGCGTCGTCCTGGTCAAGGACCAGGGCGTGTATTTCATGGCCGAGCGCGGCGAGAGCCGGCCCGATGGGCGGCGCAAGACCATCGCCTATGCCGTGGGCTGCAACCCTGATGTCGATGTGTTCGACGACTGGTGGGAACTGGCGCGCGCCGAATTCGGCGGCGACGACTTCGGCGAGTTCTTCGACCTGCGGGAACGGGTGTTCAGCCGCATCCTGCACAGCGAGGACGACCTCGAAGTGTCGGCCACGGCCACGCACCTGTCGATGCAGCCCATGCCCGCTGCGCCGGCCGGCCACTGACCGTCCTGCTTCCCAGCCCCTCATGAAGGGGCTTCACTTTTTCCCGAGGACGCCGTCAATGCGGGGCGTCTCGGATACCGATTGCCGCTCGCGCGGGCGCGTGCCAGGCGCCACGCTTATCACCATGTTCCGCTGACACCCGTCAGCAGCATGCCCAGGCAGTCTCGATCTTCAAGACTGCGATGCGGTTCCGACCGCGTTGATCACCCAGTTCGCTCCGGCATCCCAGCGCGAACGGCCATCGGTTCTCCCGATGGTGATGCCACCCAAGCTGTTCCTTCAACCCACGCGGGGGTTCCACACCTTCCCCGCCTTGGGTCGGGTGTGTCTCCGCCTCTTTGTTCTCAGGAGATTCACCATGACCACTTCCACCGAAAGGTCCTTCTTCGACCTGCACATCACCGGACTCGGGTATCTCAATCGCATCCGCGAAGTGAAGCCCAAGAAAGGCGATGCGTTCCTGGCCTGCGACATCGCGGCGCTCAACGGCCCCAGCGATGATGTGGCCTACGTGCGTTTCGACACGCGCGTCTCGGGCTCCGAAGCGCAGCACCTGGTGCGCCGCTGCATCCAAGCGGTTGATGCCGAGAAGAAGGTGATGATCGGCTTCCGCCTGGGCGACCTGTGGACCGACACCTTTACCTACTCCAAGGGCAAGCGTGCCGGCGAGCAGGGGGTGAGCCTCAAGGCCCGCCTGCTGTTCGTCAGTTGGATCAAGGTCGACGGCAAGCTCGTCTACAAGGCCGAGCCCAAGCCGACCGACGCCGACGACCGCGACGAACGCGACGTGCGCGCCACGGATGTCCCCGCGACGTCCGCCGAGCCGCAAGCCGCTGCGTCCGAGCCCGCCAGGCCCGCCGCTGAAGCTGCCGATGAAGCCACTGCCGATGCGCCCGCATTGGAAGTTGCCGAGTCGTTCTGATCCGCAAGGCCCTGACTCTGAATTGAGCCCAGGGCCTTGTCTTCTCCCACTCGCGTGCGCATGCGACCGTCACCATGACAGCCGTGTGCGTGATCGCAGCTTCGTCCGCAGGAGTTCTTCATGATCACCATTCCCGGCCAATTGGCCATCAAGACCATCCACGGCCGCAACGGCGACTTCAACGTCGGGCGCCTTGCGACCTCCATCGGCGAGTTCGTCGTGAAGAACGCCGAACTCGACCAGTACGCCGAAGGCAAGTACGAGGGCGATTTCGCCATCGCGGAGATTCGCCCGTCCACGTACACCGCCAACGGTCGCATGGTCATCGAGATCCGCGCCCTCCTGGGCGGGATGACCTTGTCCAACATCGACGCCCTGAGCCGTGACGACGCCCGCCGGCTGAGTCCGCAGGAAGTCGATCCGATCGACGAGGAAGCGCAGACCGCCACGCCGACGCCGACGACCGCCCCCAAGGCGGCCGGCCGGAAGAAGGCGCGCAGCTCGCGCGACCCGCTGGTCGATACCACGCCGTTCGGCAGCGAACCGGCTGCTGCGTCTGCCGAGGCTCCGGTCCAGGCGGACGAAGACGGCGACGCGGCACTGTTCGGTGTGCTCTGGCCGCTGGGCGATGTCGTCAAGCTCGATGCCACCGTGGATCGGCGCGTGCTGCGTCAACAGCGCGACCGTCTCGGCGACCTGGGCTACGAGTTCGCTCCGCTGTCCCAGGACTGGCACCTCGCCAGGGTCTGATCCCATCGCCACTTCACGCCGCGTGCCTGCGGCTTTCCACCAACCCGCCGGGGTTCCTTCCCCGGCGGGAGGACTCCGGCCCTTTCTCACAGGAGTCATTCCATGGGCTGGACATTCGTTCGATTGACGCGCGATCAATTGATCCGCGAGCTGACCGCAACTGAGGAAACCGAGCGGTCGCGCAATGAGGTCATCGATCACACGCTGGTCGGCAACGTGCTGTGGACGGTGGTGCGCGTCACCGCCAAGCAGGCCGGTGTCCTGGGTCTCGCACCCGGAGAGTCGGCCACCTTGATTGGCTGCCATCTGCTGGAAAGCGAGGGCCGCGAATGGGGCTACAAGTCCCTGGTCGAGGCCGAGCACCCGTACTACTACTCGTGCCCGCTGCGCTATCTCGACATGGCGCCGCAGCGCTGCGCCACTTGGCGCGCAAGGGTGCATGCCTTCCATCAGCAGCATCCGGCGAGCAGTGTGGCCGGCGATGCAGCCACTGAGTGAGGCGCACATGGACACCATCCTGTCGTCCATGCGGCCCGAGCTGCTTCGCTTCGTCGAAGAACAGTTGGCCAACAACGAGGTTTCCGACGACGACGAGCTGCGCGAGCACTTCATCGCCAACGGCCTGAGCGAAGAACAGGCGTGGCAGGCACTGACCTACCGCGCCCTGTACTTGCGCTACATCTTCCTCGAAGGCTTCACGCCGATCCTTAAAGGCCAGGAAGCGCTTTGCTTCAACCCGCATAGCCGAGGCTGGGAGCCGGTTCAGAACCCATAGGCCGCTTCCCAGCGACGCGCTTCTTCATCCCTTCCATCAGGCCCTGTTCAGCAGGGCTTTTCTTCGTCCCACGCAATCCGCGCATCCGGCCTCGGCCGCTGGATGCCGATTGCTTCATTCCGCAAGGAGATCATCATGCAACTCGCTTCCCGCTTCGCTTCTCGCTCCCCGGTGCTGCGCGCCGACTATCCGCTGTCGGATGATCAGATTCGCACCGTGGCCCCGTCCATCTTCGCGGACACCCCGCACGAAAGCCGCTCCGAACGGTACAGCTACATCCCCACGGCGGCTGTGCTGACTGAACTGCGCAAGGAAGGCTTCCAGCCGTTCATGGTGTGCCAGACCCGCGTGCGGCACGAGGACCGCCGCGACTACACCAAGCACATGCTGCGCCTTCGCCACGCCAGCCAGATCAACGGCGCCGAGGCGAACGAGATCATCCTGCTCAACTCGCACGACGGCAGCAGCAGCTACCAGATGCTCGCGGGCCTGTTCAGATTCGTCTGCCACAACGGCCTGGTGTGCGGCGACACCTTCGCCGACGTGCGGGTGCCCCACAAGGGCAACGTCACCGATCACGTGATCGAAGGCGCCTACGAGGTGCTGCACGGCTTCGAGCGCGTGCAGGACTCGCGCGACGCCATGCAGGGCATCACGCTGGACAACGGCGAGGCCGAGGTCTTCGCCAAGTCGGCGCTGACCTTGAAGTACGACGATTCGGGCAAGGCCTTGCCCATCACGGAGACCCAGATCCTGCGGCCCCGTCGTTACGACGACAACCGCGCCGACCTGTGGACTGTCTTCAACAGAGTCCAGGAGAACCTGGTCAAGGGCGGCCTGAGCGGCCGTGCTGCCAACGGGCGCCGGCAGCGCACGCGAGCCGTCCAGGGCATCGACCAGAACGTCCGGCTCAACCGGGCGCTGTGGCTGCTGGCGGACGGCCTACGCCAGCTCAAAGCCTGACCCACAAGCGGATCGTGCCTCACGGCATGGTCCGCTTTTTTTTTGGCTGGTGCTGTGCTGCCAGCGCACCGCGTTCCATTTGGTTCGGTGTAACCCTAATGCGCCAATTCGCCGCTGCCTCGAAAATCGAGATTCGACTGCATACCTCCTTGGCTTTTCCTCCCTGAGCCAAGCAGTCATCTTTGCCGCCTCGGTGTCCCCGGGGCGGTTTTCTTTGGCTCAGTTCGCGTTGAGTGCGGATGGCCCGGGGCCGATGGCCAGTGCGAGCAGGGAAACCGCATCGACCCTGAGTCGCGCGTTGCGGTCGAGCGCCCGGAACCAGCCGAGGTAGTTCGGCAGGTAGTGCGTGGAAATGCCGTTGAAGCGCCGCAGCCAGGTCTTCAGGCGACTGTGATACGCGTTGACGTTCTGGACATGCCACGGCCCGCGGATGCGCTCGCCGGCAGACATGTTGATGGCTTGGTGCTCAATCGCCAGTTCCACGGCGGCCTGGTGAAGGTGATTGCTGCCGTCCGAGCACAGCACAGAGTCGTCGGCCAGTGCCTGTGGCAGCACCGCCTTGAGCGCAGCCTTGCCGGTGTTGGGCAGCACGAAGTCGCTGGTTTCGCCGGAGCGGTTGCGCATCACCAGTATGGGCACTTGTTCGGACGACACCCCGCGCTTGGCAGCTTTGCCGCCGCGCCGGCGAGGTGCCCGTTGCGTTTGTCGGGCCAGCCGTGCTGGCTGGCCCTTGTACGAGAGCAGTTGGTACGTCTCGTCAGCCTCGACAACACCGGCCATGTGCACTGCCTTGGCCTCGCGAGGGCAGGCCAGCCAGCGATGGCGCCAACGAAAGGCGGTCGTGCTGTGCACGCCGAGTCGGGTGGCCGCTTTGCGAACGCTCAGTCCTTCGTCGAGCACCTTGGCTTGGTCGAGCCACTTGTCGCGGTAGCGCAACCGCGCCAGCGGTGTGCCGGTCAGCGCATTGAAGGTGATACGGCAGTCGCGGCACTTGTATCGCTGCAACCCATTGGCAAAGCCATTGCGCACCACGTGCTCGCCGTTGCAAGCCGGGCACATCGGTCGCGCGGCCAACCGCTTCTCGATGCAGTCGGCAACTTCGTCGATGGCCTGGGCGTGTGCAAGCTCATGGAGCACCAGCTTGCGCTGGTTGGCTGTCAGCCGCCCCAGCGCATCGCGCAGCCGCTTCAATTCGTCCGCCTTCATTTGCGTCTCCCGGTGACTCTTCTGTCACCACCGACGCAGTCTCGAACTCAACAGGCTCACTGGGCGAGCCTGTCACCATTCAACGCGAACTGAGCCTTTTCTTTTGCGGCCGTCCTTCCGGCGCCGCGGGCGATGCGCCAGCGCAAACAGGGTTGGGCGCCGGGTCGGTTTTTCGCTCACGCGGTGTACGCAGCTTGGCGCAGGCTATGACTCGTGTCCGTCGGCGTAGCCGACAACATGCCCAGGTAGCCCAGACCTTCAAGGCTACGGTGCGTTGCGACGCACGGTCTGATTCTTCACAACGACGTTCACCGCGTCTTCTTCCATCCCCCTGGGGCAGTGACTGCCCTCGCGGGTGGTGCTGTCTCCGCTCACTTCGAGGACATCACCATGCCTGCACATTCTTCCCCCAAGACGCTCTATCGCATCGACGAATGCCCCGACCTGATGGCCGATGGCGTCGTCGGTGACGAGAACGGCAACCTGGTCTTCATCTCCCTCTGGGCGCGCGACACCGCCGTCCAGGAATTCCTGGCCCGTCTCACCCTGGGCCGGGACGAGCAGGGACTGGATCAGTTCCACATCATCACCGAGCAAGGCGCGAGCATCCCGGTCTTCGTCGGCAACGTCGAGAACCTGGAGAAGCGCAGCGCACGCGCCTACCGGCGCACGCTGTTCGGCTCGCTGACCAACATCTGGCTGTTCGATCGGCGCTGCGTCAAACCCGACAAGGCCAACGCCAGCGCACTGGCGCTCTTGCCTCGCGATTCCAAGTACCGGCTCGACCGGCTGTGGACGCTGGTGCGGGACACCTGCCCGCTGCCGCTTCTCGATCCCTGGCGCGACAGCGTGCTGGAACTGCTGCAGGCGAAGTCGATGCTGACGCGCCTGCCGTTCGCCCTCGGGCCTCTGGAAGGCCATCGGCTCGCCATCGACGTGCCGGCGCTGACCCAGGTGCTGGGCGGCCTGATCCGCAGCGGCGCGCTCGTCGCCGGCACGCCGGCCAGCCGCATCCCCTCGGCACGACCGCTCGAAGCGGTGGCTTGAGGTTCCTTCACCGGACATGCACGCGCGCATGTCCGCATCCTTTCATCTTCAATGCCAGGAGATTCCCATGGCCCTCATGTTCCCGCGGCTCGCCCGCAACTTCGTCAAGAACGGGTACTTCCCCACGGATGAACCCACGCTCGAAAGAGCACTCGCCGCGCTGGCGCCCGCTGCTCCCTCGGCCGGTCCGCTGTGCATCCTCGATCCCTGCGCCGGCGAAGGCGTGGCGATCGCCGAAGCCGCGCACGCCCTCGGGCGCGAACGGGTCCAGGCCTTCGCCGTCGAGTACGAGGCGGAGCGCGCACGCCACGCCCGGCAACTGGTCGATCGCTGCATCCACGGCGACCTGATGGACACGCTGATCAGCCGGCAGAGCTTTGGCCTGCTGTGGCTCAACCCGCCGTATGGCGACCTGTCCAAGGACACCAACGGCAACGTCGGCTACCAGGGCCAGGGCCGCGCGCGGCTGGAAAAGCTGTTCTACCAGAAGGCGCTGCCGCTGCTGCAGTACGGCGGCGTGCTGATCTACATCGTGCCGCACTACGTGCTCGACGCCGAACTGGTCGGATGGCTGACCCGGCACTTCGCCGAGCTGCGCATCTACCGCGCGGTGGACACGCAGTTCAGGCAGGTCGTGATCTTCGGTCGCAAGGTTCGCCAGCGCGACCAGGTGTCGGATTCGGTCAAGGCCACGCGCGCACTGCTGCTGCAGATAGGTCTCGGCGACGCCGAAGCGGAAGAGCTGCCGGTCGAATGGCCGTTCCTGCCGTACACGGTGCCTGCCACGGCCGAGCCGGAGCACTTCTACCGCGTGACGATGGAGCCCGAGCAGTTCGCCGATGAAGTCGGCCGGCTGCAAGGACTCTGGCCGACGCTCGACACGCACCTTGGCGCCGCGCAGCAGTCGCTGCGGCCCCCGGCGCGAGGGTTATCGCATTGGCATCTCGCCTTAGCGCTCGCCGCGGGTGCGATTTCCGGCGTGGTGAAGTCCAAGACGGGCCGCGTGCTCGTCGTCAAGGGCGACACCCACAAGGAGAAGACCTTGCAGACGGAGTACACCGAGCGCGACGACGGCACCGTGGCCGAGACGCGCATCCTGACCGACAAGTTCGTGCCGGTCATCCGCGCCTGGGACATGACGCCGGGCTCGTCGACGTGTGGCGAGGTGCTGACCATCCGCTGATCGCTGTTCCCTGACGATTCGCCGTCGCTTCATCCACCAACTCATCCACCCAACGGGGCCATGTCACCCCGCCGGGTGCCGTGGCCCCTCTTTCATCCGAAGGAGAAACACCATGGCACTCGCAGTTCTCAACCTGGCGTCGCAAGCACGCTTTGCCCCCGGACACCTGGTCATGACCCGCGGCATCGATGCGCTGGTCCAGCAAGGCCGGCTCAACCCGGCACCGTATCTGTCCCGCCATCTCAGCGGCGATTGGGGCGACCTCGACGACAGCGACCGGCGTCAGAACGACGCCGCGTTGCGCTCCGGCGAGGATCGGCTTTTCTCGTCCTACCAGGTCGCGCCTGACCTGAAGCTCTGGATCATCACCGAGTGGGATCGCAGCGTGACCACGCTGCTGTTGCCCAGCGAATACTGATCTTCATCCACCGCGGCCGCGCGCCGCTCTTCTCTTCCCAACCCGGGGCATGCCATCGCCCCGCAGGGGAGGTGCATGCCTCATTCCTATGGAGCATCACCATGTCCCTCGATACCAACATTGTTCCCGCCGCCGATGGCACTCCCGTCCAGGGCGACCTGCTCGAAGCGGCTGCTTCTCCCCTGGCGATGAGCCTTCAGGATTTCGTTGCCGAATTCGGCGACGAACTGCTGGACTCGCTCAACCGCGCCAACCCTCCCGTCTACACCAGCCAGGCCCGGCCGCATCGCCAGCTCGTGCTGGCCAGTCTCAAGCGCAAGCTGTTCGGCGCGCAGGCCGAGGTGGTGCATGCCGTCACCGAGCTGCTGGCCGACCGCGGCGAACGCGCCGCGATCGTCAATGGCGAAATGGGCTGCGGCAAGACCACCGTTGGCATTGCCACGGCGGCCGTGCTGCACGCCGAAGGCTACCGCCGCACGCTGGTCCTCTCACCGCCTCACCTGGTCTACAAGTGGCGCCGGGAAATCCAGGAAACCGTGGCCGGCGCGAAGGTCTGGGTGCTCAACGGCCCAGACACGCTGGTCAAGCTCATCAAGCTGCGCGAGCAGTTGGGCGTGCCGGTGCGCGGCCAGGAGTTCTACGTGCTCGGGCGCGTGCGGATGCGCATGGGTTTCCACTGGAAGCCCGTCTTCAACGTGCGGCACACGAAGCACGGCGAAGTCGGCGCATGCCCGGATTGCGGCCAGGTCATCACCAACCTCGACGGCGAGCCAATCAACCCGGTCGAACTCGAAGCTGAGGACTACCGCCGCCGGTGCAGCCATTGCGCCGCACCGCTGTGGACGCTGATGCGACCGCGCAGCCTGTCCGCCAGCGACCAGTCCACGGCCGTCTTCAAAGCCTTGCAGCGCATCCCGACCATCGGAGAGGTCACGGCGCATAAGCTGATGAAGAAGTTCGGCGACGGCTTCCTGGCCTCAATGCTGGGCGACAACATCCACGAGTTCATCAACCTCATGGATGCCAACGGTGAGCTGGTGTTCTCGGATCGTCAGGCGCACCGCATGGAGCGGGCGATGGCGAACATGGAGTTCGGCTTCGGCGAGGGCGGGTATCAGCCCAGCGAATTCATCAAAAGGTACTTGCCGCAAGGCACGTTCGACCTGCTCATCGCCGACGAGGCGCATGAGTACAAGAACGGCGGTAGCGCCCAAGGCCAGGCCATGGGCGTGCTCGCAGCGAAGGCGCGCAAGGCCTTGCTGCTCACTGGCACGCTGATGGGCGGCTACGGCGACGACCTGTTCCACCTGCTGTTCCGAGCCCTGCCTGGGCGAATGATCGAAGACGGCTACCGCCCGACCAAGAGCGGCAGCATGACCTCGGCCGCGATGGCGTTCATGAGGGATCACGGCATCCTCAAGGACATCTATTCCGAGAGCACGGGCACGGCGCACAAGACGGCCAAGGGCAGCAAGGTCTCGGTGCGCACGGTCAAGGCGCCGGGCTTCGGCCCGAAGGGCGTGCTGCGTTGCGTCCTGCCGTTCACGGTATTCCTCAAGTTGAAGGACATCGGCGGCAACGTGCTGCCGTCCTACGACGAGGAGTTCCGCGAGGTGGCGATGGACACGGCGCAAGCCGCGGCTTATCGCGATCTGTCGTTTCGTCTGACCTCGGCGCTGAAACAGGCGCTGGCCAAGCGCGACACGACGCTGCTCGGTGTGGTCCTCAACGTGCTGCTGGCCTGGCCGGATTGCTGCTTCCGGTCGGAGACGGTGGTGCACCCTCGCACGCGCCAGACCTTGGCCTTCGTTCCGGCTCAGTTCAACGAGCTGGAGGTGATGCCCAAGGAGCGCGAGCTGATCGAGATCTGCAAGCAGGAGAAGGCTGCGGGTCGCAAGACGCTGGTCTATTCGGTCTACACCGGCACGCGCGACACCACGTCGCGCTTGAAGGTGCTGCTGGAGCAGGAAGGCTTCAAGGTGGCGGTGCTGCGCGCAAGCGTGGATGCCTCCCGCCGCGAGGACTGGATCGCCGAGCAGTTGGACCGCGGCATCGACGTGCTGATCACGAACCCCGAGCTGGTGAAAACCGGCCTGGACCTGTTGGAGTTTCCGACGATCGTGTTCATGCAGTCGGGCTACAACGTCTACAGCCTGCAGCAGGCGGCCCGGCGCTCATGGCGCATCGGCCAGAAGCTGCCGGTTCGCGTGATCTACCTCGGCTACGCGGCTTCCTCGCAGATGACCTGCCTGGGGCTGATGGCGCGAAAGATCATGGTCTCGCAGAGCACGTCGGGAGACGTGCCCGAGTCGGGATTGGACGTGCTGAACCAGGACGGTGATTCCGTCGAGGTGGCACTGGCCCGGCAACTCGTCGCGGCCTGATCCACCCACCCACGCCGGCTGCCCTTCGGGGCGCCGGCTTCTTTTTTCCGTGCATCGATGGCGCGCGATGAAGTCGGGCGCCTGCCAGTTCCCTTTGTTTGCTGCCCGAACGCTTCGCGGCGGCGATGGTGAGGGCTCCGTGTTCCAGGGAATTGCCCCATGCAACCACTCACCTGCGTCGCTCACCGCTTGGCTGTGCCTGCCTTGCTGGCCGGCTGCGTGCTCATCACCGGCTGCGCCGCCACGGGCACGACGAGCCCTCCCACTGTCCATGACTCGCTCCCCGAGCCTGCGGTGTTGGTCAGAACCATCGCCCCGGAGCCCGAGCCGGGCCTGATCCCGGTGGCCCGCTACGGGCGCTACACGCTGGTCGAGATGGTGCCGGAACCGGCACAGCGCGACCTGCTGCGACAGGTGATCGAGATTTCGATTCCGCCGACCTTGGACGCGAGCGTCGGCGATGCCCTGCGGCACGTGCTGCTGCGCACCGGCTACCGCCTTTGCGATGCGCCGGACGCCGCTTCGCTGTTCACGCTGCCGCTGCCGGCGGCGCACCTGCGGCTCGGGCCACTGCCGCTGCGCGATGCCTTGCTGGCGCTGGCCGGTCCGGCCTGGGATCTGTCAGTCGATGACGCGGCGCGCGCGGTGTGCTTCGCGCGCCTGACGACTGCGCGTGCGCCGAGCGCCAGCCCCATTCCTGCGGCTGCCGCATCGAGCGCGCCCGCCGCCGAACCCCACGTGCCCCAGGAGGCCCAGCCATGACCATCCCGCAGCTTCCCGACGAGAACGCCGGCCGCGCGCGCTGGTTGAACATCGCAGCGGCCGCGTGGCTGCTGCTCGTGAGCATCCTCGCGGTGGTCAACAGCGTGGGCCTGTCGCGCCTGAGCGAGCAGAGCCAGGCCAGCGCCCAGGATGCGCACGTGCAGGCGCTCAACACGCGCGTCGCCGAACTCGAACAGCAGGCGGCGGCCTCGAAGAACCAGCCCAAGCCTGTCACCCAGCCCGACTTCGAGGCCGCGCGCAAGGCGCTGGACGAGCGCCTGACGCAGGTCGAGCAGGCCCAGGCCGCAGACGCCCATACCGGCGACTTGCAGGCGCTGCAGGCGCGCATGGGCGACCTCGAAGCGCGCATGAAGCGAACCGCCGCGCCTGCCGCGGCACCCCGGCGCACCGCCGAGCCGGCCAATCCCAAGGTGCCCGAACCGCCGTTCAACGTCGTGGGCGTGGAACTGCGCGGCGGCGAGCGCTTCCTGTCGGTGGCGGCGCCCAAGGCCTCGTCGGTGCTGGACGTGTGGCTGCTGCGCGAAGGCGATGCCGTAGGCGCGTGGCATCTGCTGGCGATCGAGGCGCGCGCCGCCGTGTTCCGCGTGGACGGCCAGACCCAGCGCCTTGCGCTGCCATAGGAGCCGGCCATGAAGCACGCCGCGATCTGCTTCGCCGCCATCCTCGCCGCTGTCGCAGGCACGGCCTCGGCGCAGTCGGCGCCGGTCGCGTCCTCGCGCACCGTTCCCGCCCAGGTGCAGAACAGCAGCGACGCTGCGCTGGACGAGCGCCTGGCACGCGATTGGGGGCTGCGCCCCGAGGAGTGGGCGCGCTACCGCCAACTGATGCAGGGGCCGCTGGGCATCTATTCCCCGAACCTCGATCCGCTGACGGCGCTGGGCATCGAGGCGCGCAGCGACGAGGAACGCAACCGCTATGCAGAGCTGCAGGTGCAGGCGGAATCGAAGCGCGTGGGCAAGACGCTGGCGTACCAGCGGGCCTACGACGCGGCGTGGAAGCGGCTCTATCCGGGACAGCAGCGCGTGAACATGCCCGGTGCGAAGGTGCCGGGCGCCGGCAACCGGGGCTCGGGCCGGCTGGCGGTTTTCGTGAAGGCCGAGTGCCCGCCGTGCGAGCAGCGCGTGCGCCAGTTGCAGGCGGCCGGCACCGCCTTCGACCTCTACATGGTCGGCAGCCGCCAGGAGGACGCCCGCATCCGCCAGTGGGCGACGCAGGCCGGCATCGACGCCGGCCGCGTGCGCTCGCGCACCATCACGCTCAACCATGACGCCGGGCGCTGGCTGTCGCTCGGCCTGCCCGGCGATCTGCCCGCTGTGGTGCGCGAGGTCAACGGCCAATGGCAGCGGCAGTAACCCGCCGTGCAGGCTGCGCGGCCTTGGTCCTCGGCCTTTGCGCCCATGCCGCCATCGTCTTCGGCCAGGAGGTGCCGCCACCTGCCTACCAGCTCGCCGCTCAGCAGGCGGGCGTGCCGTCGCCGGTGCTGTATGCGGTGGCGCTGCAGGAGAGCGGCGCCCGGCTGCGCGGCCGGCTGATCCCGTGGCCGTGGACGCTCAACGTCGCCGGCCGCGCCGAACGCTACGCCACGCGGGCCGAGGCCTGCGCAGGCATCCGCCGGGCGCTCGCCAGCACGCCGGCCAACCGCATCGACGCCGGCCTCGGCCAGGTCAACCTCGGCTACCACGCGCACCGCTACGCGCATCCCTGCGAGCTGCTGGACCCGTACCGCAACCTCGCCATCGCCGCGGAAATCCTGCAGGAGCAGCACACGCCGGGCGAGGACTGGCTGGTCGCCATCGGCCGCTACCACCGCCCCGCGGGCGGCGAGCCGGCCGCCCGCTACCGCCGCAGCGTCCACCAGCACCTGACCCGCGTGCTCGGGCCAGGCGCCTCACTTCCCTCTGCCCGGAGTCCCATGCCATGAACCGCATCCTCGTTGCCGCGACTGCGGCGCTGCTGGCCACCACCGCCGACGCGCAGGACCGCAGCCCCTATACCAAGCCGGCGTCACCGCCGCTGATCGTGGTCGAGGACAAGGGCGGCACCTCGGCGCTGCCGTACTACCGCGCCTTGAACCCGCAAGATGCGCAGCCAGGCCAACCGGCCATGCCGCAACCAGTACCCCGCATCGGCAATCCTGCCGATGCCGAGGCGGCCATGCTGCCGGTGCGCTCGGCGCGGCTCACCCCGGGCGACGAGCCGCGTCGCGTGATCCGCGCGCCAGGCCTCACGCCATTGTTCCTGGTCGGCGACGATGACGCCTCGCGCGCATGGCTCAAACAGCGGGGCAAGGATTTGCAGGCGCTGCGCGCCGTGGGCCTGGTGGTCAACGTGGCGACGCCCGAAGCACTGGCCGCGCTGCGCCGCCTGGCACCTGGTTTGATGCTCTCGCCGGTCTCGGGAGACGAGCTGGCGCAGCGCTTGGGGCTCAAGCACTACCCGGTGCTGATCACCGCCACGGGCATCGAGCCCTGATGTGACGTGAAGCGCCCGCCATGGACCAGTCCCAAGCCGTCGAAGTCTTGCTGCGGCCAGCGGTGGAGCTATACACCGTCGCGGTCTGTGCGGGCGCCGCGTTTCTATGCCTGGTGGCCCCGTGGTCGCTCGCGCTGAGCCCTCTACTCGGCCTGGGCAGCGCGCTCGCCTTCATCGCCTTCGGCGCGCTGCGCTTTCACGACGCCTGGGCCATCCTGCGCTACCGGCGCAACATCCGGCGCCTGCCGCGCTACGTGATGACCAGCCGCGACGTGCCGGTCAGCCAGCAGCGGCTGTTCGTCGGCCGGGGCTTCCGCTGGGACCAGCGGCACACGCACCGGCTGATGCAGACCTACCGGCCGGAGTTCAGGCGCTACGTCGAACCGGCGGCGATCTACCGAATGGCGCGGCGCATGGAAGAGCGCCTGGAGTTCGCGCCGTATCCGCTGTCCAAGATGGCAAAGGCCCTGGCCTGGGACAGTCCGCTGAACCCGGCGCGGCCGCTGCCGCCGGTGGGGGGCCTGCCGCGGCTGCACGGCATTGAGCCGCACGAGGTCGACGTCACCCTGCCGTTGGCCGAGCGCGTCGGCCACAGCCTGGTGTTAGGCACCACGCGCGTCGGCAAGACCCGCCTGGCCGAGCTGTTCATCACGCAGGACATCCGGCGCAAGGTCAATGGGCAGCACGAGGTCGTGATCGTCTTCGACCCCAAGGGCGACGCGGACCTGTTGAAGCGCATGTACGTGGAGGCCAAGCGCGCCGGACGCGAAGGCGAGTTCTATGTCTTCCACCTAGGCTGGCCGGACATCTCCGCACGCTACAACGCGGTGGGACGCTTCGGCCGCATCAGCGAAGTCGCCACGCGCATCGCGGGCCAGCTCTCCGGTGAAGGCAACAGCGCGGCTTTCCGCGAGTTCGCCTGGCGCTTCGTCAACATCATCGCGCGGGCTTTGGTGGAGTTGGGACAGCGGCCCGACTACCTGCTGATCCAGCGCCACGTCATCAACATCGATGCGCTGTTCATCGAGTATGCCCAGCACTACTTCGCACGGGAAGAGCCGAAAGCCTGGGAGGTCATCGTCCAGCTCGAAGCCAAGCTGAACGACAAGAACATCCCGCGCAACATGATCGGCCGCGAGAAGCGCGTCGTCGCGCTGGAGCAGTACCTCTCGCAGGTACGCATCTACGACCCGGTGCTCGACGGCCTGCGCAGCGCTGTGCGCTACGACCGAACCTACTTCGACAAGATCGTCGCGTCGCTGCTGCCGCTGCTGGAAAAGCTCACCACCGGCAAGATCGCGCAGTTGCTCGCGCCGAACTATTCGGACCTCTCCGACCCGCGACCGATCTTCGACTGGATGCAGATCATCCGAAAGCGGGCCGTGGTCTACGTCGGGCTGGATGCGCTGTCGGACGCGGAAGTCGCGGCGGCGGTCGGCAACTCGATGTTCAGCGATCTCGTCTCGGTCGCCGGGCACATCTACAAGTTCGGCATCGACGAC
This sequence comes from Rubrivivax sp., assembly GCA_022843905.1. Taxonomy (GTDB): domain Bacteria; phylum Pseudomonadota; class Gammaproteobacteria; order Burkholderiales; family Burkholderiaceae_C; genus Rubrivivax. Next base: position 2,396 of record JALHMT010000077.1, on the reverse strand, counting down.
GGCCTGCCGGGCGCTGCGACCGGCGTGAAAGTGCCGATCAACGTGCACGCCGACGAGTTCAACGAACTCATGGGCGACGAGTTCATCCCGATGGTCAACAAGGGCGGCGGCGCAGGCGTGCAGGTCACGGCATACACGCAGACCCTCTCGGACATCGAGGCGCGCATCGGCAACCGTGCGAAGGCGGGTCAGGTGGTGGGCAACTTCAACAACCTGTTCATGCTGCGCGTGCGCGAGACCGCCACGGCCGAGCTGCTGACGCGGCAACTGCCCAAGGTCGAGGTCTACACGACGACGGTGATGAGCGGTGCCACCGACAGCTCCGATCCGACCGGCAACACCGCTTTCACGTCCAACACGCAGGACCGCATCAGCAGCAACAGCGTGCCGCTGATCGAGCCCGCGCACGTCGTCAGCCTGCCCAAGGGCCAAGCCTTCGCGCTGATCGAAGGCGGTCACCTGTGGAAGGTGCGTATGCCTTTGCCGGCACCGGACCCCGACGAGGCCATGCCCAAGGATCTGCAGGAGCTGGCCGGCTACATGCGCCAGCACTACGTCGAGGCCGGCGACTGGTGGGACAACAAGGGGCTTCCCGGCCTGCAGGACCAGGCGCTGCCCGACGATCTGCTCGCCGACTTCAAGCAGATGGCGAGCGCGGATGAAGGGGCCACGGCATGAGCGACCCCGCCGTCGCCGTCCAGCGCCAGCAGGTTCGCCAGCAGGGCCTGATCGCGGGCCTCATCACGCTGCCGTTCCGGCTGTTCGGGGTGTTGGCCGGTTCGCTGGTGCTGTGCATCGCGATCGAGTGCATCGGCATGCACTTCTTCTGGCCCGAGCAGGGCTGGCGCCACGCGCAGGGCATGCTGGACTACGAGTTGTCGCAGGTCTCGGAGCATTTCACGCAAAGCGTGCTGGTGCAGGAACCGGGGCGCAGTGCACGCCAGCTCGTCGAGTGGGCCTACCAAGGGCTGTTCGTGAAGACGGGCCTGCTGGACTGGATACGCGACGCGGCGGCGCAATCACGCGCCGGTGCGCACAGCCAGGTACAGGACTTCCGCCACTACATCAGTCAGCTCTACGTGCACGTGGAGAGCTACCTGATCGCCTCGGCCTACACGGTGCTGGTGTTCCTCGTGCGGCTGCTGGTGCTGGTCCTGACCCTGCCGCTGTTCCTGATGGCGGCCTTCACCGGCCTGGTGGATGGCCTTGTGCGCCGCGACGTGCGCGGCTTCGGCGCCGGGCGCGAATCGGGCTTCGTCTACCACCGGGCGAGAGCCAGCCTGATGCCGCTGGCGGTGCTGCCCTGGGTCACTTACCTGGCGTTGCCGGTCAGCGTGCATCCGCTGCTGATTCTGCTGCCCAGCGCGGCGCTGCTGGGCGTAGCGGTGTGCATCGCGTCGGCGACGTTCAAGAAGTACCTGTAGCCGCATCGGCCGCCGCCGCGGAAAGCGGTGGCGGGCCGGTTCCGATTGATTGCGGCGCTGGAAGACCGGCCGTTTGAGCATCGAGCCATCCGCATCCCTCGGAGAACGGCTCGATGGAAACCACTCGCAATCCCGCGCAGGTTCGGCGTTTCGCCGTCGCGGCACCCTGGGCCGTGCGTCTTGCCGCGCTGCTGCTTGCCGCTGCCGGATTGCAGCCCGCCATCGCGGCCGATGCCTCCGACAACGCCGCGGAGCGCGAGATGCTCGCCGCGGTGACGCACCAGCTCGACCTGCTGGACCGTCTCGCCGAGCGTGCCGCAGCCACCGCGCCGCAGGAGCGCGCCCGCTACCACTTCGACTACGTGCGGCTGCGCGCCGACCTGGAGCGTGTGCGCACCGGCGTGCGCGACTACCTCGTTCCGCAACGCGCCCAGCCGCGTGATCCCGTGCCGCTGGCCGGCGGCTACACGCGCAGCAACGCGGCGCCTGCGACGCCGGCCAAGGAGGCGCCGTCGCCATGACGCCTTCCGCCGATCAGGTCGCCGCCTTCACGGCCAACAGCGGCTTCGCGCCCGGGGCCGTCTCCACCGTCGTGCTCGGTTTCGTCTTCGCCGTCCTGCTGCTGTGGGGCGTGTGGGCGATGCGCACCGCCTATGTCGGCTGGGCCGAGCACCACCTGACCCAACGCCAGTTCCTCGGCGTCATCGTGCGCTTCATCGCGATGTACCTGGTGCTGGGCTTTTTCCTCCTGTCCTGACCCCATGAAAGGTACTTCGCCATGAACGCTCCCGCTACTTCTCCCCGTCTCACTTCGCTGCCTTTGCGGCCTTCGCGCATCGCCGCGCTGCTGATTCCGCTGGGCATCGCCGCCACGCCGCTGCCGTCGTTCGCCGACCTTCCCACGCTGGAAGACCCGTCGCGCGGCACCGGCAGCGGCATCATGCAGACGCTGCAAAACTACGGCTACGACAT
>JALHMT010000076.1 GCA_022843905.1 Rubrivivax sp. | reverse complement strand
TCGACCACGTCGACCGAGCAGTCGGGCCTGTTCGGCCACCTGCTGCCGGCCTTCAAGCAGGCCACGGGCATCGACGTGCGCGTGGTGGCCCTGGGCACCGGGCAGGCGCTGGACACCGGCCGGCGAGACGACGCCGACATCGTCTTCGTGCACGACCAGGTGGCCGAGGAGAAGTTCGTGGCCGATGGCTTCGGCCTGAAGCGCCTGCCCGTGATGTACAACGACTTCGTGGTCATCGGCCCCAAGGCCGACCCGGCCGGCGCCAAGGGCAAGGACATCACCGCGGCGCTGTCGAAGATCGCTGCCGCGGGCACGCCCTTCGTTTCGCGTGGCGACAAGAGCGGCACCCATGCCGCCGAACTGCGCTACTGGAAGGCCGCCAGCGTCGACCTGGCCGCGGCCAAGCCCAAGGGCTACCAGGAATGCGGCTGCGGCATGGGCCCGGCGCTCAACATCGCTTCTTCGACCAACGCCTACCTGCTGGCCGACCGCGGCACCTGGCTGAACTTCAAGAACCGCGGCGAGCTGGCGATCCTGGTGGAGGGCGACAAGCGCCTGTTCAACCAGTACGGCGTGATGGTGGTCAACCCCGCCAAGCATCCCCACGTCAAGCACGCTCTGGCCCAGCAGTTCGCCGACTGGGTGGTATCGCCGGCCGGACAGGCCTCGATCGCCGGCTACAAGATCGGCGGCGAACAGCTCTTCTTCCCGAACGCCGGCCAGTGAGCTGCCGGCACCCGGGCCGCCGAACGGCCGAGGGTGCTTGCGAGCCGTTCGCATCCCGCCGGCCGGGGTGTGCCAACCTGAGACATCGGCAACGCCCGCTCACCAGGTGCTACGGGTAAGGCCTAGGTTTCGACCCGGAGCCGCTATGAACATGATTGCATAGTCGGCCCGGAACACGAGGTTCCCGGCTGCGTGTGCTCAGAACGGAGACCCAGCTTCATGCAAAAGAGCCTTCACCTCAACGCCGAGAAATGCACCGGCTGCCTGCAATGCGAAATGGCCTGTTCCTATGAGAACTACGGCACCTTCGCACCGGCCAAGTCCCGCATCAAGGTGTTCGATTTCCACGAGACCGGTCGCAAGGTGCCCTACACCTGCACCCAGTGCGACGAGGCCTGGTGCCTGCACGCCTGCCCGGTGGAGGCCATCACGCTGGACGCCGTGACCGGCGCCAAGATCGTCAACGAGAGCACCTGCGTGGGCTGCAAGGTCTGCACCATCAGCTGCCCGTTCGGCACCATCAACTACGTGCAGGAAACCGGCAAGGTGCAGAAGTGCGACCTGTGCGGCGGCGACCCCGCCTGCGCCACCGCCTGCCCCACCGGCGCCATCACCTACATCGACGCCAACTGGACCGGCATCGACAAGATGAAGGCCTGGGCCGACAAGCTCGGCAACCAACCCGCTACGGCTTGAGGAGCACCAGAACATGTCTTGGGCAGGAAAGATCCTCCGCGTCAACCTCACCGCCGGCACCGTCAAGTCGGAGCCGCTGAACATGGACTGGGCGCGCACCTACCTCGGGTCGCGCGGCCTGGCCTCCAAGTACCTCGTCGAGGAGATCGACCCCAAGGTCGACCCGCTCTCGCCGGGCAACAAGATCATCTGGTCGACGGGCCCGCTGACCGGCACCATGGCCTCCACCGGCGGCCGCTACACCGTCGTCACCAAGGGCCCGCTGACGGGCGCCATCGCCTGCTCGAATTCGGGCGGCTACTGGGGCGCCGAACTGAAGATGGCCGGCTGGGACATGGTCATCTTCGAAGGCGTGTCGCCCAAGCCGGTGTACCTGTACATCCAGGACGACGTGGCCGAGTTGCGCGACGCCGCCCACCTGTGGGGCAAGACCGTCTGGCAGACCGAGGAGATCATCAAGAAGGGCCACCAGGACCCGCTGATGCGCGTCTCCAGCATCGGTGGCGCCGGCGAGAACAAGGTGCTGTTCGCCGCCGTGGTGAACGACCTGCACCGCGCCGCCGGCCGTTCGGGCGTAGGCGCCGTGATGGGCAGCAAGAACCTGAAGGCCATCGCGGTGCGCGGCACCAAGGGCGTGGGCAACATCGCCAACCCCAAGGAGTTCATGAAGGTCACCTTCGAGAAGAAGAAGATCCTCGCCGACAACGCCGTCACCGGCCAGGGCCTGCCGACCTACGGCACCCAGGTGCTGATGAACGTCATCAACGAGATCGGCGCGCTGCCCACGCGCAACCATGGCGACAGCCAGTTCGAAGGCGCCAAGGACATCTCGGCCGAGGCCATGGCCACGCCGCGCAAGACCGACGGCAAGAAGCCGCTGGTCACCAACCAGGCCTGCTTCGGCTGCACCATCGCCTGCGGCCGCATCCAGAAGATCGACCAGGGCCACTTCACGGTGGCCAACAAGCCCGAGTACTGGGGCGCCTCGGGCGGCCTGGAGTACGAAGCGGCCTGGGCGCTGGGCGCTGCCAACGGCGTCAACGACCTCGACGCCCTGCAGTACGCCAACGTGCTGTGCAACGAGCACGGCATGGACCCCATCAGCTTCGGCGCCACCATCGGCGCCGTGATGGAGCTCTACGAGAAGGGCGTGCTCACGAAGGAGCAGCTGGGCATCGACGCCAAGTTCGGCTCGGCCCAGGCGCTGGCGCACTTCGCCGAGATCACCGCCAAGGGCGAGGGCTTCGGCAAGGAGATCGGCCAGGGCAGCAAGCGGCTGTGCGAGAAGTACGGCCACCCCGAGCTGAGCATGACGGTCAAGGGCCAGGAGTTCCCGGCCTATGACGCGCGCGGCATCCAGGGCATGGGCCTGACCTACGCCACCAGCAACCGCGGCGCCTGCCACCTGCGCAGCTACACCGTGGCCTCCGAGGTGCTGGGCATTCCGGTGAAGACCGACCCGCTCACGGCCGACGGCAAGCCCGAACTGGTGATGGCCTTCCAGGACGCCACCGCGGCCTTCGACTCGTCGGGCCTGTGCATCTTCACCACCTTCGCCTGGGGCCTGGCCGACCTGCAGCCGCAGGTGGCCGCCGCCTGCGGCGAGGAGTTCACGCTGGAGAACCTGGCCAAGATCGGCGAGCGCATCTGGAACATGGAGCGCGACTTCAACAACCGCGCCGGCTTCACCGCCAAGGACGACAACCTGCCCCCGCGCCTGCTGAACGAAGCCGCCAAGACCGGCCCCGCCAAGGGCCTGGTGAGCAAGCTGCCCGAGATGCTGCCGAAGTACTACAACGTGCGCGGCTGGAATGCCGACGGCACGCTGACGAGCGACACGCGCGCCCGCCTGGGCCTCTAGCCCCAGCGCCGCTCCCTGTCCCAGCGCAAGGCGGTCTCCGGACCGCCTTGCCCGCTTCAGGACAGGCGATCACCCCTTGACCGAACCAGGACAGCCCATGAACCACGTCATCCTCGGCGCCGGCCCGGCCGGCATCATCGCCGCCGAAACCCTGCGCAAGCACGCCCCCCTGGACAGCATCGTCGTGGTGGGCGACGAGCCCGAGGCGCCCTACTCGCGCATGGCCATTCCCTACCTGCTGATCGGCAACATCGGCGAGGAAGGCACGCACCTGCGCCACGGCGCCGACCACTACGACAAGCAGTGCCTGGTGATGAAGCGCGGCCGCGCCACGCAGGTCGACACCCAGGCGCGCACCGTCACGCTGGACGACGGCAGCGTGCTGCCCTTCGACCGACTGCTCATCGCCACCGGCTCGTCGCCGGCCACGCCGCCCATCCCCGGCATCCAGGGGCCGGGCGTGCATTCCTGCTGGACGCTGGCCGACGCGCGCGAGATCATGAAGCTCGCGAAGCCCGGCGCCCGGGTGCTGCAGATGGGCGCCGGCTTCATCGGCTGCATCATCATGGAAGCACTGGCCAACCGCGGCGTGCAGCTGAGCGTGGTCGAGATGGGCGACCGCATGGTGCCGCGCATGATGGGGCCCACCGCCGGCACCATGATCAAGCAGTGGTGCGAGACCAAGGGCGTGCGCGTCTTCACCGGTGCGCGCGTCGAGGCCATCGAGCGCGACGGCAGCCCGGTGCTGAAGGTGCGGCTGTCCACGGGCGGCACGATGGAGGCCGACCTCGTCATCAGCGCCACGGGCGTGCGGCCCAACATCGGCTTCCTGGAGCACAGCGGCGTGCGCTGCCTGGTCGGCGTGCTGACCGACGAGCACCTGCAGACCAACGTGCCCGGCATCTATGCCGCCGGCGATTGCGCCGAGGCCTTCGACAAGGTCAGCGGCACCACCATCGTCAGCGCCATCCAGCCCAACGCCGCCGAGCAGGCGCGCGTGGCGGCGCTCAACATGGTCGGACGCGTCACGTCCTTGCGCGGCGTCACGCAGATCAACGTGCTCGACACGCTGGGCCTGGTCTCGGCCAGCTTCGGCAAGTGGGACGGCGTGCCCGGCGGCCAGCACGTCGAGGCCACCGACACCGCCGCCGGCCGGCACCTGAGCCTGCAGTTCGACGGCGACCGCCTGATCGGCTGCAACTCCATCGGCTGGACCGAGCACGTCGGCGTGATGCGCGGCCTCGTCGAAGGCCAGGTGCCGCTGGGCGAGTGGAAGGACAAGCTGCTGCACGATCCGACGAAGCTGATGGCCGCCTACCTGGCCACGGCGCAGGCGCAGAGCGCGCATTCGCTGGTCAAGGCTTGAGCCTGACAAGGCTTTGCAAGCCGGCTACGCTGACCACCCCATGCAGATCACCTTCAAGCTCTATGCGAGCCTCACCGACTACCTGCCCGCCGACAAGCGCAGCAGCAACCTGATGACGCTGGACATCGCACCCGAGGCCACCATCGCAGACATCATCGCGCCCTTCAACCTGCCGATGAAGCTGGTGCACCTGGTGCTGATCAACGGGGTCTACGTGGCGCCTGAGGATCGTGCAGCTCGCACGCTCGTGGAAGGCGATGTTCTCGCCATCTGGCCCCCGATCGCAGGCGGGTAAGTGTTCCCGAGAGAGGTCGCCGAGTCGTTCGAGCGCGAGTACGGGTGCACCGAGGCGGACTGGTTTCGGTGCTTGCCCGAGGCGGCGGGAACGCACACGCTCCTGCTGGTGGGTGACGACGCCGCCGAGATCGCCATCGGCGCCGGCCGCCTGCTGCTGCACTGGACCGTGCTGCCCCCGCGGCAGATCGCCTTGGCACGCCTGCCCCGCATGGCGGTAAGCTTCCGGTTTGAATCGGTGCCCGACGGCGCCAGGCAGGACTTCATGCGCTACTTCGATCTGTCCATGCAACGCGGCGGCGGCTGAATGGGACCACCCCCTACGCGCTTCGCGCGCCCCCTCAAGGGGGCAACGCCAGCGGACCGGCAAAGCCGGATCCGCGGCGTTTGCTCGATCGCGCCATTGGCGGATAAGGTGCAGCGATGAGATCGCGCGGGATTCACCTGCAATACAGCTTCCGGGCGGACGGGCAGCGGGGGGCAGACATCGAGAACCCGCTGTTCACGCTGCTGTCGGCCGTGCGCGAACACGGCTCGATCCAGCATGCGGCCACGGCCCTGGGCGCCAGCTACCGGCACGTGTGGGGCTCGCTGAAGCAGTGGCAGGACGTTCTGGGCGAACCGCTGGTGAGCTGGTCGCAAGGCCAGCCGGCGCGGCTGACGCCCTTTGCCGAACGCCTGCTGTGGGCCGAGGCGCGCGCGCGGGCGAAGCTGGTGCCGCACATCGAGGCGCTGCGCGCCGAGCTCGAACGCGTGATGGCCGAGGCGCTGGACGGCAGCCAGCAGCTGCTGACCGTCTTCGCCAGCCACGACCTGGCGCTGCCGCTGCTGCGCGAACGGGCCGCGGCCGACCACGGCCTGCACATCGACCTGCGCTTCGCCGGCAGCATGGACGCCCTGCGCGCGCTGTCGGAAGGCCGCTGCGCCGTCGCGGGCTTCCACGTGCCGCCCCTCAGCGAGGGCGGCAACGTCTTCGCACGCGGCCTGAAGCCACTGCTCAAGCCGGGCCGACACAAGCTCATCGGCTGCGTGCAGCGCTGGCAGGGCCTGATGGTGGCCAAGGGCAACCCGCTGCAGATCGCCACGCTGGCCGACCTCGGCGATGCTCGGCGGCCGGTGCGCTTCGTCAACCGCCAGGCGGGCTCGGGCACGCGGCTGCTCACCGACCACCTGCTGCAGCAGCAGGGTCTGGAGCCCGGCCGCATCGCAGCATACTTCGACGCCACCGAAGACAGCCACCTCGCCGTGGCCGCCGCCGTGGCCAGCGGCGTGGCCGATGCCGGCATGGGCATCGAGGCCGCGGCACGCGAGTTCGGCCTCGACTTCATCCCGCTGATGCAGGAGGCCTACTACCTCGTGTGCCTGGCCGACGTGCTCGACACGCCCGCCGTCACCTTGCTCCGCCAGGCCCTGGCCGATCCCGCCTGGCAGGCCGCCGTGCAGCAGATGCCCGGCTACCGCACGGCCGACGCCGGCGAGGTGCTGTCCCTGGTGCGCGCCCTGCCGTGGTGGAACTTCCGCTCGCCCAAGGCGCGGGCGGCGCTGTCGCCCGGGGCGCAGCTGCTGCCGCGCTGACCCGGTCTTTCAGGTCACGCAGCCAGGGCCCGCGGTCGGCACTCCGCCGACGAAGACGGGCTCGGGGATGCGCCAGCCGTAGCGCACGGCCGTCAGTTCGGCCAGGATGGACACCGCGATCTCCGGCGGCGTGCGCGCGCCGTTCTTGATGCCCACCGGCCCGTGCAGTCGGGCCAGCTGTTCTTCCGTCAGGCCGAAGTGCTCGGCCAGCCGGGCCTTGCGCTTGCTCTGGTTGATGCGCGAACCGATGGCGCCCACGTAGAAGGCCTGGGAGCCCAGCGCCTCCATCAGCGCCAGGTCGTCCAGCTTGGGGTCGTGCGTGAGCGCGATGACGGCGGTGTGGGCGTCGGGCACGAAGGCCGTCACCACGTCGTCGGGCATGTCGCGGGTGAGCGTGACGCCGGCCATCTCGGCGATGTACTCGTCGCGCGGGTCGCACACCGTCACCTGGTAGTCCAGCGCCAGCGCCATCTGGGCCAGGTACTGCGTCATCTGGCCGGCGCCGATGAGCAGCAGGCGCCAGTTCGGCCCGTGCGTGCTGACCAGCTGCTGTTCGTCCAGCAGCACCACGTCGGCACCGTCGGCCGGACCGAGCGTCACCGCACCGGTGGCCAGCGTCAGCACGCGCCGGATGCGGCGGCCGGCCGTCAGCTCCTGCACCAGCTGCTCGATCAGGCTGGCGGCCGAGATGGGCTCGAGCACGAGCTCGATGGTCCCGCCGCAGGGCAGGCCGAAGCGTGCCGCCTCATCGCCGCTGACGCCGTAGCGCACCACCTCGGGCTTGTCGGCGGCCAGCGCCTTCTGGCGCACGCGCGCGATGAGGTCGTCCTCGATGCAGCCGCCCGAGACCGAGCCGGCGATCTGGCCGTCGTCTCGCACGGCCACCACCGAGCCCACCGGGCGCGGCGCCGACCCCCACGTGCGGGTGATGGTGCCCAGCACCACGCGGTGGCGCGCCTCACGCCAGGTGGTCACCTGCCGCAGTACGTTGAGATCGACGTTGTCCATGAATGACTTGATTGAGCGCGCCCCGACGGCGCCGGGCGGGTGACCCCGGATGACCCCCACCATAGCGCCGAGCGGCGGTGGCCACGACGGCGGGCGATCCCCTATGAGGCCGATTGCATACCTCGGAGACATCTTATGCGCGAAGCTTCATAGGCGTTAGCGAGGGCAAGCCAGCCCCGTCTTCGCTGCCTAGCATCGGGCCGCAACGACAGCCCTGACAACCGGAGACAGCCCCCATGCCCACGCTCACCCTGAAGGTCAACGGCCGCGACATCACGCGCGACGTGGCCCCCCAGACCCTGCTCGTCGAATTCATCCGCGAGACGCTGCGCCTGACCGGCACGCACGTCGGCTGCGACACCGCGCAGTGCGGTGCCTGCACGGTGCACGTCGACGGCCGCGCGATGAAGAGCTGCAACATGCTGGCCCTGCAGGCGCAGGGCGCCAGCATCACCACCATCGAAGGCCTGGCCGCGGCCGATGGCACGATGCACCCCATGCAGGCCGCCTTCCGCGCCTGCCACGGCCTGCAGTGCGGCTTCTGCACACCGGGCATGGTGATGAGCGCGGTCGACCTCGTGCAGCGCCACGGCTGCCACAGCGAAGCGCAGGTGCGCGAAGCACTCGAAGGCAACATCTGCCGCTGCACCGGGTACCACAACATCGTCAAGGCCGTGCAGCAGGCCGCGACGCAGATGACGGCCCAGGCCTGAAGGGGGATCGCACCATGACCGCAAGACCAGGTTTCGTGGGCCAGCGGGTCGAGCGCCGCGAGGACGCCCGCTTCCTCACCGGCAAGGGCCAGTACACCGACGACATCACGCTGCCCGACCAGGCCTACGCCTACTTCCTGCGCAGCCCCTACGCGCATGCCCGCATCAAGTCGCTGTCGGTGGCGGCGGCCGAGAAGGCGCCCGGCGTGCTGGGCATCTACACCGGCGAGCACTTCAAGGCCGTGGGCGGCCTGCCCTGCGGCTGGCTCATCAACAACATCGACGGCACGCCGATGAAGGAGCCCAAGCACCCGGTGCTGGCCGACGGCAAGGTGCGCTACGTGGGCGACCGCGTGGCCCTGGTGGTGGCCGAGACGCTGGAGCAGGCCAAGGCCGCGGCGCAGCTGATCGAGGTCGACTACGACGAACTGCCCCCCGTGGTCGACACCGGCGCCGCCTTCAACCACGGCAGCGCCGTGCACGACGAGGCACCCGACAACCGCTGCTACGTCTGGGGCATCGGCGACCAGGCAGCCACCGAAGCCGCGCTGAAGACCGCGGCGCACGTCACCACGCTGCACTTCCGCAACAACCGGCTGATCCCCAACGCCATCGAGCCGCGTGCGGCCAACGCTGCCTACGACCCCAACGCCGACAGCTACACGCTCTACGTCAGCAACCAGAACCCGCACGTCGAGCGGCTGCTGATGTGCGCCTTCGTGCTCGGCATCCCCGAGCACAAGATGCGCGTGGTGGCCCCCGACGTCGGCGGCGGCTTCGGCAGCAAGATCTACCTGTACGGCGAAGAGACGGCGATGGTGTGGGCCAGCAAGCACATCCGCCGGCCCATCAAGTGGACCTGCGACCGCAGCGAGGCCTTCCTGTCCGACGCGCACGGCCGCGACCACGTCAGCACGGCGCAGCTGGCACTCGACAAGGACGGCCGCTTCCTGGCGCTGCACGCGCAGACCACGGCCAACCTGGGTGCCTACCTGTCGACCTTCTCGACCTGCATCCCGACCATCCTGCACGCCACGCTGCTGGCCGGGCAGTACAAGACGCCGAAGATCTGGTGCGAGGTGACGGCCGTGTTCACCAACACCGCGCCGGTGGACGCCTACCGCGGCGCCGGCCGGCCCGAGGCCACCTACCTGCTGGAGCGCATCGTCGAGACGGCGGCGCACGAGATGGGCATCGACCCGGCCGAGATCCGCCGCCGCAACTTCATCACCGAGTTCCCGTACGCCACGCCAGTGGCGCTGACCTACGACACCGGCGACTACGAGGCCACGATGGCGCGCGCGCAGGAACTGGCCGACGTGAAGGGCTTCCCCGCCCGCCGCGCTGCCAGCGAAGCGAAAGGCCTGAAGCGCGGCCTGGGCTATGCCGCCTACATCGAGGCCTGCGGCATCGCGCCCTCGTCGGTGGCCGGTGCGCTGGGCGCCCGGGCCGGCCTGTTCGAGGCCGGCGAGGTGCGCGTGCACCCCACCGGCAAGGTGACCATCTTCACCGGCAGCCACAGCCACGGCCAGGGCCACGAGACCACCTTCGCGCAGGTCGTGGCCGACCGCCTGGGCGTGCCGATGGACGACATCAGCATCGAGCACGGCGACACCGGCAAGGTGCTGTTCGGCATGGGCACCTACGGCAGCCGCTCGCTGGCCGTGGGCGGCACGGCCATCGTGAAGGCGGTGGACAAGATCATCGCCAAGGGCCGCAAGATCGCCGCGCACCTGATGGAGGCCGCCGACACCGACGTGGTCTTCGAGGGCGGCGTCTTCAAGGTCGCCGGCACCGACAAGGCCGTGCCCTTCGCGCAGGTGGCGCTCACCGCCTACGTGCCGCACAACTTCCCGCACGACAAGCTGGAGCCCGGCCTCAACGAGAACGCCTTCTACGACCCCAGCAACTTCACCTACCCGGCCGGCACCTACGTCTGCGAAGTCGAGATCGACCCCGCCACCGGCCGCACCCGCATCGACCGCTTCACGGCCTGCGACGACTTCGGCAACGTGGTCAATCCGATGATCGTCGAGGGCCAGGTGCACGGCGGCATCGCGCAGGGCATCGGCCAGGCCATGCTGGAGCACGGGGTGTACGACAATGCCAGCGGACAGCTGCTGACCGGCAGCTACATGGACTACGCGATGCCACGCGCCGATGACCTGCCGAGCTTCACCGTCGAGACGGCCGTGGGCACGCCCTGCACGCACAATCCGCTCGGCGCCAAGGGCTGCGGTGAAGCCGGCGCGATCGGCACGCCGCCGGCCGTCATCAACGCCATCTGTCACGCGCTGGGCGTGAAGGACGTGCCGATGCCGGCCACGCCTTTCGTCGTCTGGCAGGCTGCCCGCGCCGCCGCCCGCTGAGAAACAGGAGCTCCAAGACATGCAAGCCTTCGACTACCAGACCCCCGCCAGCGTGGCCGATGCCGCCAAGGCGGCCGCCGCCGGCGCCAAGCTCCTGGCCGGCGGGCAATCGCTGCTGCCGGCCATGAAGCTGGGACTGGCCGCGCCCGACGCGTTGGCCGACCTCGGCCGCATCGGCGACCTGCAGGGCATCACCGTGGCCGGCGGCGTCGTGAAGATCGGCGCCATGACCACGCACGCCACCGTGGCAGCCAGCGCCGACGTCGCGCGCGCCATTCCGGCCCTGGCGCAGCTGGCCGGCAGCATCGGCGACCGCCAGGTGCGCCACCGCGGCACGATCGGCGGCAGCCTGGCCAACAACGACCCCGCGGCCTGCTACCCGGCCGCCGTGCTGGGCCTGGGCGCGACCATCCACACCGACCAGCGCACCATCGCTGCCGACGCCTTCTTCACCGGCCTCTACGAGACCGCGCTGAAGGACGGCGAGGTCATCACCGCGGTGAGCTTCCCGGTGCCGCAGAAGGCCGGCTGGCAGAAGTTCAAGCAGCCGGCCTCGCGCTTCTCCATCGTCGGTGTGTTCGTGAGCCAAGGCCCGCAAGGTGTGCGCGTCGCGGTCACCGGCGCCGGTCCGTGCGTGTTCCGCGCCACGGCGCTGGAAGCGAAGCTGGCGGCGAACTGGTCGGCCGCGGCGCTGCAAGGCGCCACCGTGCCGGCCGACGGCCTGAACACCGACCTGCACGGCTCGGCCGAGTACCGTGCGGCGCTGATCCCGGTGCTGGCCGCGAGGGCTGTCGGCTGATCCGTCGCGGGTCTGTCATCATCGAAACGCCGCAGTCGCTGCGGCGTTTTTCATCCCGCCCGCCTCGTTTTCTGCCGTGAACGCACCGCTCCTGCCCACCAGCATCGACGACACCCAGGCCCGATTGCTGGCCGCCGACTACGTGGCCGACCGCCGGCTGGCCACCGTCGTCTACCTGGCGCTCAAGCTGCAGCGCCCGCTGTTCCTGGAAGGCGAGCCCGGCACCGGCAAGACCGAGATCGCGCGCACGCTGGCGGCCGTGCTCGACCGCCCGTTGATCCGCCTGCAGTGCCACGAGGGCCTGGACCTGGCCGGTGCGGCCTACGAGTGGAACTACGCGCGGCAGATGATGGAGATCCGCCTGGCCGAGGCGTCGGGGCAGAACGGCAGCAGCGCATCGCGCGAGGCGCTCGCCGCCGAACTCTTCAGCCCGAAGTTCCTGACCCAGCGCGCGCTGCTGCAGGCCATCGACCCCGCACGCGAGGTGCCGCCGGTGCTGCTGATCGACGAGCTCGACCGTGCCGACGAGCCCTTCGAGGCCTTCCTGCTGGAAGTGCTGGCCGACTTCCAGATCACCATCCCCGAGCTCGGCACGGTCAAGGCCACACACCCGCCCATCGTCATCCTCACCAGCAACCGCACGCGCGAGATCCACGACGCCGTCAAGCGCCGCTGCCTGTACCACTGGGTCGACTTCCCCGACGCTGCGCGCGAGCTGGCCATCCTGCAGCGCCGCGTACCGGGCGCCTCGCAGGCGCTGGCGGCGCAGGTGGTGGCCTTCGTGCAGAAACTGCGCAGCGTGGAGCTGTACAAGCTGCCCGGCGTCGCCGAGACCATCGAGTGGGCGCGTGCGCTGATGGAGCTGGACGCCATCGTGCTCGACCCCGAGGTCATCCAGCACACGCTGGGCGTGCTGCTGAAGTACCAGGACGACATCGCACGCATGCAGGGCGGCGAGGCAGCGCGCCTGCTGGAGCAGGTACGACATGGCCCACCCCCGTAGCGCCTGCGGCGCTCCCCCTCAAGGGGGCGCCCCCGGCGCCCGGGCCAAGCCCGTCCGCGGCGTCCGCTTGATCGCTCTGCACTGCTCATGCTGATGACCAACGCCCCCGGCCACCTGGCCGAGAACGTGATGCACTTCGCCCGCGTGCTGCGCCACGCCGGCATGCCGGTGGGCAGCGACCGCACGCAGGCGGCGCTGCAGGCCTTGCAGGTGGCCGGGCTGGAGCAGCGCGAAGACTTCCATGCCGTGCTGGCGGCCTGCCTGCTCGACCGCGTCGAACACCGCGAGCTGTTCGACCAGGCCTTCGAGCTGTTCTGGCGCGATCCCGACCTCACCGGCCGCATGCGTGCTCTGCTCCTGCCCAAGGTGACGCTGCAGCCCGGCGCGGTGACGGCGCCGCGCGAGAACCGACGCCTGGCCGACGCGCTCTTCCCGCAGCCGCCCAGCGCCGAGCCACCGCCGCCACCGCCCGAAGAGACCGAGGTCGACGCCACACTGACCTGGAACGACCGCGAGCTGCTGCGCAAGGCCGACTTCGACACCATGACGGCCGACGAGTGGCGCGCCGCCCAGAAGCTGCTCGCCAAGCTGAACGTGCGCCTGCAGCGCCTGCGCACGCGCCGCACGCAGCGCGCCCTGCGCGGCCGGCCCGACTGGCGCGCCACGATGCAGCAGATGGCCCGCCACGGCGGCGAGCTGTGGGACATGCGCTTCCGCACGCTGGGCACGCGCCCGGCCCCGCTGGTGGTGCTGGCCGACATCTCGGGCTCGATGAGCCGCTACACGCGCATGCTGCTGCACTTCGCGCACCTGCTGGGCCACGCCGACCTGCGTGTCGAGAGCTTCGTCTTCGGCACGCGGCTGACACGCACCACGCGGCTGCTGAAGAGCCGCGACCCCGACCTGGCCGTGGCCCAGGTGGTGCGCGAGGTCGAAGACTGGTCGGGCGGCACGCGCATCACCACCTGCCTGCATGAATTCAACCAGCGCTGGGCACGCCGCGTGCTGCCGGGGCAGGCCACGGTGCTTCTCATCACCGACGGCCTGGAGCACGGCGACACGGCGCAGCTGGCCTTCGAGATGGACCGCCTGCACAAGAGCTGCCGCCGCCTGGTGTGGCTGAACCCGCTGCTGCGCTTCGACCGCTTCGAGCCGCGCGCCGGCGGTATCCGCGCGATCCTGCCGCACGTCGACCACTTCCTGCCCACGCACAACCTCGAGAGCCTGGCGCAGCTGATCGACCTGCTGGCCGATGCGCCCGCGCGACCGACCCACTGACTCCACCCCGACTGCATCCCTCCGCTCATGGAACTCACCAGCACCCAGACCCTCCCGGTCAGCCAGGCCGAAGCCTGGTTGGCCCTCAACGACATCGCCCTGCTGCAGGCCTGCATTCCCGGCTGCGAGGGCATCAGCGCCATCGGCGAAAACGAGTACGAGGTGCTGGTCACCGCGGCCGTGGGCCCGGTGAAGGCCAAGTTCAAGGGCAAGCTGCGGCTGGAGAACCTGCAGCCCCCGAACAGCTACACGCTGAAGTTCGAGGGCCAGGGCGGCCCCGCCGGCCACGGCAAGGGCAGTGCCGAGGTGCGCCTGGAAGCGACCGCGCCGCGCATCACCACGCTGCACTACACGGCCCATGCCAGCGTCGGCGGCAAGCTGGCGCAGATCGGCTCGCGCCTGGTGGACATGGCAGCACAGAAGATGGCCGGCGAGTTCTTCGCCAGCTTCGAGCAGCAGTTGCGCGAACGCTATCCCGAGGTCGTGGAAGCCGCGCCGAGCACGGCCGCGACCGGCGTCTTCGCCAGACTGCTGGCCTGGGTGCGGCGACTGTTCGGCCGCTGACGCGGGCCGGGCGACCCCGTTTCGCCCGTCGGGCGCTCAGCCGCGCTCTCGCCCCGCGCGCTGGCTGGCCCGCCAGCCCACCACCGCCACGCCGGCCAGCAGCATCACCAGCGTGCCCGGCTCCGGCACGGCCGTCACGCTGCTCCAGGCCAGGCCGTAGGTCTGGCTGTTGTTGCCGGTCAGGTCGTACCGCTCGCCCATCCAGTTCACGCGCAGCTGGTACAGGCCGGTGTCGGGCAGCACGAAGGACAGGTGCTCGGTGTTGATGTATTGCGCGTTCGACTCGGCCACCAGCCTGGGTTGACCAGGCTGATCGGTGCGCCACACCTGGAGTGCCAGGTTGTTGAAGAAGTCGTCGCCGCCGATCACGAACCCATCGGAAGTCGTGCCGCCGTAGCTGCGGCCCACGAACCAGTTGAGCGTGGCATTGATCTGGGTGCCGCCGGTGAGCACCTGGGCGAACGAATAGCTGTTGCTGCCGTTCTGCGCCACGACGCCGTAGTCCCAGCCGATGCCCTGGATGGTGCCGCCCCCGGTGCCTGCGAGGTCGTTGTTGCCGGCGCTGAACTGGTCGAAGGCCGCATTCAGGTTCAGGGCGCCGGCGCCGGAGTTGTAGTCCAGCGCCTGCGTCGTGCGAATCACGCCCGCACCGTCCAGCGCCTGGGCGTTGTTCCAGCCGGCGATCTTGGTGGCCGAGTTCAGCAGCACGGCCTTGACCACCTGGCCGTCACGCGCACGCGGATTGGACGCGTAGCGGTCGTAGGCCATGTCGTTGAGCAGGGTGGCTGCTCCCGCCACCACGGCCGACGAGGTGCTGGTGCCGCCGATGTTCTGGTACAGGTTGGTGGCGCCGTTGGTGGAGTCGGTGCCGCCCGCATTGGACCCGGTCGTGCCGCCGTAGCGCGCCAGCGTCATCGACTGCCCCGGCGCGACGATGTCGACGCGGGCGCGTGCCGCAGTCACGGTGTTGCCCAGCGGGTCGGCGTAGTTGATGGCGCCGCGGCTGGAGAACGACGCCACCGTGTTGTAGCCGCTGCCGCTGGCCGCCAGCGCCCCGACCACGATGCCGTTGTAGCCGCCGGGGCTGCCCCAGAACTGGGACGTGTTGGTGCCGCTGTTGCCTGCCGAGTACACCGTGGTGCGCGCGCTGCTGCGCGTGATGCCGTCGAGCGCGACCGTGAAGCTGTTGCTGCCGGTCACTTCGTTCCAGCCCCAGCTGCTGTTCACCACGTCGGCCTGACGGCCGGCGCGGCCGGTGATCATGGCTTCGGCGTAGGGGTAGCTGAAGGCACCTCCGCGGTTCCACTGCCAGTTGTTCGTGTTCAGCGTGAAAGAGGTGGCGATGGCGCCCGACCACAGCGTCGCACCGTAAGCCACGCCGCGCTGCGTCACGGTGCTGCCCCGACCGGCCAGGGCGTGGGCCATCAGCGTGGCGTGGGCGTCGAAGCTGCCGAGCGCGCCGATCTCGCTGGCGTATCCACCGGCCTGGTAGAAAGGCCGTGCGTCCAGCAGCTGGGCGGTGCCGTTCAGCGTCTCGTGGCCGGTCCAGCCATGGCCGCCGTCGACGTTGATGACCACCGCACGGCTGCCGGTGTAGCCGGCGTTGTAGAAGCGCGTCGCGCCGATCACGTCGGCCAATGAAGCACCGTTGGCGACGATCGCGGCGGCGGGCGACGACCACAGGGCCAGCGCGGCCACAGAGGCCAGGAAGACCGCGTTCTGTCGAGGAAAAGGCATCTGTAAGCGGCAACAGCAAGGGATCCACAGATTGTCACGCCCGAGCCGCCAACCGCCGATGCGGGCATCCTGCCCATCTGTAAGCAGCCGTTGATTTCCCCCCTGGATGCGGGGGTCGCCACAGCGGCAGCGCGCGCCCGCTGTCGCGGCGCGGCATCAGTTCAT
Source organism: Rubrivivax sp. (assembly GCA_022843905.1). GTDB lineage: Bacteria > Pseudomonadota > Gammaproteobacteria > Burkholderiales > Burkholderiaceae_C > Rubrivivax. The sequence continues at coordinate 7,715 of JALHMT010000076.1, read as the reverse complement.
CAACTCCAGCACGGCATCAGCGCAGCAGGAGAGTCCCGTGTTGCCGGGTCCGGCGTGCTCAGTCTCGCTTCAAGGCGCGCCAGACCTTCTCTGAAGTCAGGGGCATCTGCAGGCTCGTCGCCGCCTCACCGCGGCCGGCCTGCACCAGCGCATCGACCACCGCATTGACCACCGCCGGTGTGGCGCCGATGGTGCCCAGCTCGCCCACGCCCTTCACGCCCAGCGGGTTGTTGACGCTGGGGATGGAGGTGTCGAACTCGGTCTTGAAGGCACGGAAACCGTCGGCACGCGGCAGGGCGTAGTCCATGAAGCTGGCCGACAGCAACTGCGCGGTGTCGGGGTCGTAGCTCATCTGCTCGCACAGCGCCTGGCCGATGCCCTGCACCGCACCGCCCTCGACCTGGCCGCGCACGATGGCCGGGCTGACCACGCGCCCGATGTCGCTGACCGAGGCGTAGGCCACGATCTCGACCGCACCGGTGGCCGGGTCGATCTCGACCTCGCAGAGGTGGCAGGCGTTGGGCCAGGTCGGGCCGGCGACGTTGGACGTGCTGTCGACGTAGATGTGCTCCTGGCTCTGCCGGGCCGCCAGCTGGTGCAGTTCGATGCCCAGGTCGGTGCCGGCCACGTGGAAGCGCCCGGCGCGGTACTCGATGTCGGCGGCCGGTGCCTCCAGCGCCTCGGCCGCCAGCTCGCGTGCCTTGTCGATGGTGCGCTCGGCGGCCACACGCACGGCCGAGCCGCCGGTGAACAGCGAGCGGCTGCCGGCGCTGCCGAAGCCGTTGGCGCGATCGGTGTCGCCCTGCAGCACGCGGATGCGCTCGATGGGCACGCCGAAGATGTCCACCGCGAGCTGCGCGTAGCTGGTGGCGATGCCCTGGCCCATGCCCTGCGTGGCGCTGAAGATCTCGATCATGCCGTCGGGCAGCACGTCGACCGTCACGCGTTCCTCGAAGGCGTTGCCGCCGGTCCATTCGAGGAAGGTGGTCACGCTGCGCCCGCGCAGGCGGCCGCGCGCCTTCGACTCGGCAGCGCGAGCCGCAAAGCCCGCCCAGTCGCCCAGCGCCAGGCCCTGGTCGAGCAGGCTCTCGAAGCGGCCCGTGTCGTAGGTCTGCGCCATCGGGTTGGTGTAGGGCATCTGCTCGGGGCGGATGAGGTTGCGGCGGCGCAGTTCGCCGGGGTCGAGCTTCAACTGGCGCGCCGCCTGGTCCATCAGCCGCTCGATGAGGTAGATGGCTTCGGGCCGGCCGGCACCGCGGTAGGCGCCGGTCGGCGCCGCATTGGTCAGCACCGCGGTGAACAGCAGGTCGATGGTGGGAATGTCGTACACGCTGGTGCTGACCCAGGGGCCGATGAGCAGCTGGATGGCCACGGCGGTGGTCGACGCATAGGCGCCCACGTTGGCCAGCGAGCGCACGCGCAGCGCCGTCACGCGGCCGTTCGCGTCCAGCGCCAGTTCGGCGCGGCTGGTGACGTCGCGGCCGTGCACGGCGCCCAGGAAGTCCTCGATGCGCTCGGCCTGCCACTTGACGGGGCGCTTGAGCTGCATCGCGGCCCAGGCCACGGCGATGTCCTCCGGGTAGATGCCGGTCTTCATGCCGAAGCCGCCGCCCACGTCGCCGACCAGCACGCGCACATGGTCCTTGTCCAGGCCGGGCAACAGGTCCGACAGGCTGTTGCGAACGCCGCTGGGCATCTGGCTCGACAGGCGCACCACCAGGCGACCGCCGGCACCGCCGGCCTCATTGCCGGCGTCCCACCAGGCCAGCACGCTGCGCGGCTCCATCGGGGCCGGCGCCAGGCGCTGGTTGACGAGGTCCATGGCGACCGTGTGCGCCGCCGCCTGGAAGGCGGCCTCGGCCTTCGTCGCGTCGCCATGCCGCATCTGCGCGCAGACGTTGCCGGGCGCGTCGTCCCACAGCACGGGCGCGCCTGGCGCCATCGCCTGCTTCGGGTCGACCACGGCCGGCAGTTCGTCGCAATCGACCCACACCGAGGCCGCGGCGGTGCGGGCGGCCTCGCGCGTGCGGGCCACCACCGCCACCACCGGCTCGCCGACGAAGCGCACGCGCTCGTGGGCCAGCGCGCGCTTGGGCGCGCTGGCCATGGGCTGGCCGTCGGGCTTCCTGAAGCTCGGCGCCAGCGGGATCGGCTTGACGCCGGCGGCCACCAGCTCGGCGCCGGTGTACACCGCCACAACACCGTCCATGGCGCGCGCGGCCTCGACGTCGATGTTCACGATGCGGGCATGCGCCACCGTCGAGCGCGTGAAGGCCAGGAACAGCTGGCCCTCCGGCGCCACGTCGTCGGTGAAGCGGCCCAGGCCCTGCACCAGGGCCGGGTCTTCGACGCGGCGCACCACCTGGCCGCTGCCGTAGCGGCCGGCAGCGCCTTCGGCCGCTGTCACCGGCGTCACGGGCGCCGCGCTCATCGTGCGGCTCCGGCCAGCGTCTCGGACGCCCGGCGCACCGACTCGACGATGTTGACGTAGCCCGTGCAGCGGCACAGGTTGCCCTCCAGCGCCTCGGCGATCTGCGCGTCGCTCGGGTTCGGGTGCTGCTGCAGCAGGCACACGCTGGTCATCACCATGCCCGGGGTGCAGAAGCCGCACTGCAGCCCATGGCAGGCGATGAAGGCGTCCTGCACCGGGTGCAGCCTGCCGTCCTCGGCCAGGCCCTCGACCGTGGTGACGCGGCTGCCTTCGGCCTGCACGGCCAGCACGGCGCAGCTCTTGACGGCCCGGCCGTCCATCAGCACGGTGCAGGCACCGCACTGGCTGGTGTCGCAGCCGGTGTGCGTGCCGGTCAGCGCCAGCGGCCCGCGCAGCAGATCGACCAGCAAGGTGGTGGTCTCGACCTCGGCCTGCGTGTCGCGGCCGTTGACGTTCAATCGGATGCTCGGCATGGTGTCTCCGGTTCGGCAACCCACGATGCTAACGGTGTGCGATACCGGGCGTAACCGGCCCGGCCGGCTCACACGGCGCAGCTGCGGAATCCGCAGAACGGGCTGTCGGCCGCCCACGCGGCGAAGCGCCGCGCCTTCGGGTGCGCCCAACGCCGCCGTGTCCACCACGAGGCACCGCGCAGCACCCCTTGCGTGCCGGGCTCGGGCAGGCGGTCGAGCGTGCCCGGCGTGGCGGCATGGCCGGGCCAGGCCCGCGCGCTGCCGGCCGTCCACTCGAAGACCTCGCCCCAGACGAAGCCTCGCGAGCGGCCGGCGTGGGCCGCCAGCTCCCACTCGGGCTCGGTGGGCAGACGCCGCCCGGCCCAGCGGCACCAGGCCTCGGCCTCGTACCGGGTGAGGTGCAGCACCGGTTGCTCGGCCGGTGCGTGCTGCAACTGCCCGCGGCGCATCACCAGAGCGCCGCCACGCAGCTGTTCGACGTCGCGCGGCGCACGCCGGCCTTCGCCGCGCTGCCACAGCCAGCCGGCCTCGCTCCAGAAGGCACGCTGGTCGTAGCCACCGTCTTCGGCGAACTGCACGTAGCGCGACCAGCTCACCGGCTGCGCATCGATCTCGAACTCGGGCAACGCCACCTCGTGCGCCCAGCGCTCGTTGTCGGGCACCAGGCCGCCGCGGGGCGAGCCCAGCATCCAGCGTTGCGCCGGCATCCACAGCGGCTCGCGCGGCGGGCGCACCGGCGGCGCGCCGACGTCCATCTGCAGCGCCGCGGCGGCTTCGGCCAAGGCCTCGCCGAGGCGGTCCTCGTGCAGCAGGGCGGTGCGGTAGACGTGCAACGAGTCGTCGTCGCCCGGGGCGGCGGCCAGCAGATCGAGCGTGGTCTCCAGCGTTTCCTGCAGGTACGCACGCAGCGTGCCGGCATCCAGGCCCCCGGCTCGGCGGTCACCGCCGTCGAACCAGGCGTCGGCAGCAGGCTCGATGGAGGCCAGGCGCAGTGCCCGCGCATCGGCCTGCTCGCCACGCTGGCGCTGCACGTGGCGCGAGATCCAGCGCTCCTGGTACCAGCCGGCGTGGCCGGCGAGCCACGTGGGCGTGGCGCCCTCGGCCGGCTCCAGCGCATCGGCCTCCTCGAAGCGTGCCAGCCAGCGCAGCGTGTGGTTGCGCGCGTCGATCAGCGCCAGCGACAGCAGATCACGGTCGGCCCGCCGCGCTGCAAAGGGATCGTCGAGAAGTTCCACTCGTTCGCAATGCCTCGGGGTACTCACCAAGCAAACGCCGTGGATCCGGCTACGCCGGTCCACCGGGGTTGCCCCCTCGAGGGGGGGCGGCAAGGCCGTGACGGGGGTGGGTCAATCCCCGACCAACCCGTTGCGGATCGCATAGACCGTCAGCTCGGAGTTGTTGGCGAGCTGAAGCTTTTCCAGCACCCGAGCGCGGTAGACCGACACCGTCTTGGGGCTCAGCATCAGCTCCTCGGCGATGTCGGACAACCGCTTGCCCGAGGCGATCTTCACCAGCGTCTGCAGTTCGCGGTCGGACAGCTTCTGGTGCGGGTGCTCGGCCACCGGCGCGGTGAGGCTTTCGACCAGCATCTGGGCGATCTCGGGCGTCACGTACTTGCGGCCCTGGGCCACGGTGCGCACCGCCTGCACCAGGGTCTGCGGGTCGCCACCCTTGTTGACGTAGCCATAGGCGCCGGCGCGCAGCGCGCGCAGCGCGTACTGGTCCTCCGGGTACATGCTGACGATGAGCACCTTCACCGGCGAGCCTTCGTCCTTCAGCGCGTGCAGCGCGTCCAGTCCGCTGCGGCCCGGCAGGTTGATGTCCAGCACCAGCACGTCGCAGGGGTGGGCACGCAGCAGGCCGCGCAGCTCGGCGTAGTCGCCGGCCTCGCCCAGCACCGTGATGTCGGGCGCGTCGGCCAGGGTGTCGCGGATGCCGCGCCGTATCAGCGCGTGGTCGTCGCAGAGCAGGACTCGGATCATGGGTTCGAGGACGCCTTCAGAGAGACCCCCAGGTCGAAGGATCGTGGTCGCGGTCGTCATCGCCGTCGGCCGCCGTCGAGGATACGCCCTGCGCGTCGATGGGCACCGACAGGATCAGCGTGGTGCCGGCACCGTCGCTGCTGAGATCGATCCAGCCGCCCACGGTGGACGCACGTTCGTGCAGGCCGCGGATGCCGAAACTGCGCGCCTTGGCCAGGTCGCCCGGCCGCAGTCCGCGGCCGTCGTCGCTGATCTCCAGCGACAGCACGCCGGCACTCAGCGACAGGTCGATCGCCACGCGCCGGGCCTGCGCGTACTTGCTGATGTTGGTGAGTGCCTCCTGCGCCGTGCGGTACGCCACCAGCGGCACGCCTGCGGGCAGCTGCAGCTTTTCATGGCTGGTTCTGAACAGGCATTCGACGCCGGTGCGCCGCGTGAAGCGCGAGGCCATCCACTGCAGCGCGGCCACCAGGCCCTGCTCCAGGATGGCCGGGCGCAGGTTGTGCATGATGCGCTGGCTGGCCTCGATGGCATGCGTGACGGTCTCCAGCGCCGACAGCACGCGCTGCTGCACTGCCGATTCGCTGGAGTGCCGGCGCACCCAGTCGAGTTCGAACTTCAGCGCCGTGAGCGAGCCGCCCACGTCGTCGTGGATCTCGCGCGCGATGGCCGCGCGCTCCATCTCGACGCTGGTCTGCAGGTGCTGGGCCAGTTCCGACAGCCGCAGCCGCGACGCCTCCAGTTCGCGGTCGGCGGCATGTCGTGCGCGCAGCGTCTCGTGGGCCTCGATGGCGCGTTCCATCGCCGGGGCCAGCCGCGCCAGATTGTTCTTCAGCACGTAGTCGCTGGCGCCGCTGCGCATGGCCTCGACGGCGGTTTCCTCACCGATCTCGCCCGACACCAGGATGAAGGGCACGGGCCGGCCGCCGCGCGGCAGCATGCCCAGCGCATCGACCCCGGTGAAGCCGGGCAGGTTGTAGTCGGACAGGATGACGTCCCAGGTGCCCGCCAGGGCGGCCTGGAATTCGCTGCGCGACTCGACCCGGGTGGCCGCGACGCGCAGTCCGTCGCGCCGGAGATGGGCGATGGCCAGTTCGTGATCGAGTTCGGAGTCCTCCAGATGCAGGACCCGGATCTCGCGTGCGACGCCAGGGCCGTTCATGCGGCGAGTATGGCCCAGCGGATCGCGCCGGCAGCCTCCCGGCGGCCCCGGCGCGGGCCCGGTCGTGCGATTTGGAGGGGCTTCCACCTCATCTTTCCCTCAATGTCGGGGGGGCTGCTGCCGAAAATGAGATCGAGGAGCTTGGTCCGGGGGCGTCGTGACGCCATGCGGCCGGTCTCCCGCCGACCTCGCAACCCACCCCAAACAAACATGCTCAACCAGGACACCCAGCCCGGGGCGCCCCCGCCCGGCATGCCGCTGCTGGCTGCTGCCGACCTGCAGGACCACCTGATGGTCGCCAGCAACGACCTCGAGCGGCTGCAGCGTCTGCTGGACGACGCCAGCACGGCCCTGATGGGCCACTTCACCGGCGCCACCCACCACCTGGAAGCCGCGGTGCAGGAACTGGAGGCCGCCCGCATGAGTGATCCGTCGGTGCTGCTGGACGCGCGCCAGACGCTGCGCGGTGCCATCACGGCGTTGCAGTTCCAGGACATGGCCACCCAGCTCATCGCCCACACGACACGCCGGCTGCGCAACTGCGCCGACCGCCTGGCCCGCGACGCGATGGGCGACGACGAAGACGGCAACGCCGTGGTCGAGGACGCCCCGCTGCGCCCGAACCCGGTCACGCAAGACGAGATGGACGCCGGGTCCATCGAACTGTTCTGACACCCGGCTCCACACCCGAACTACCCCGGAGATGACGATGCATTCGATCCTTGCCGTTGACGATTCCGCGTCCATGCGCCAGATGGTGGCCTTCACCCTGAAAAACGCCGGCTTCAATGTCGTCGAGGCCGTGGACGGCCAGGACGCCTACGAAAAGGCCAACAGCCGCGACTTCAACCTCGTGCTGACCGACCAGAACATGCCGCGCATGGACGGCATCAGCCTGACCAAGAAGCTGCGCGAGAACCCCAAGTTCAAGAGCACGCCCATCCTGATCCTGACCACCGAGTCGAGCGACCAGATGAAGCAGGCCGGGCGCGCCGCGGGCGCCACCGGCTGGCTGGTCAAGCCCTTCGACCCGGCCAAGCTGGTCGAGGTGATCGGCAAGGTCATCCGGTGAGCCCCCAAGCTCGCTATCGCTCGCTACCCCCCAAGGGGGCCGTTCGCCAACGGCCCGGCCAAGCCGGTTCCGGGGCGGGAACTTGATCTGACACACATTTGCGCACGGGGATCACTGACATGGGTGAAATGAGCAACGAAGGCGGCCACCTGTCGGCCGGCATCGACCTGAGCCAGTTCTATCAGGTCTTCTTCGAGGAGGCCGGCGAGAACCTGGAGTCGATGGAGCAGATGCTGCTCAACCTGGACATCGAGAACGCCGACGAGGAGGAGCTCAACGCCATCTTCCGCTGCGCGCACTCGGTCAAGGGCGGAGCCGCGACCTTCGGCTTTTCCGACGTCGCCGAACTCACTCACCAGATGGAGACGCTGCTGGACAAGCTGCGGCGTCGCGAACTGCAGCCCACCGCTCCGATGGTCGACGTGCTGCTGGCCTCGGGCGATGCGCTGAAGGCGCAACTGGCCCGCCACCAGGGCAACGGCGCGGCGCCGATCGACACCACCGAGCTGCTGTTCTCGATCCGCGGCATGGTCGACGGCCAGGCCGCCGCCCCGCGCGCGCCGGCCGCTGCGGCGGCTGCGCCCGCCGCAGCCCC